>QKGS01000024.1 GCA_003250355.1 Bacteroidota bacterium | reverse complement strand
GGCTTAATCTGAGCTTTTATTGAATCAATACTACACCAATCCAAACCATCAAACTCTGAATCGTTCTGATAAGTATTGGCTGTATTCACGCCAAGCCCGTAGCAACCGTTTGATTCGAAAGTCTTAATATCCGAAAGAACTCCTGCTCCGGCTGATGGGTCAAACCCCGCAATTGATAAACAGTACGGACGTAACAAAATGCCTTTTTCTTCGTTACGCTTGCCTTCAAATTGCTCATTTACATCAGTAAACTGTGCATTTAAAGGCTTCGCAAGCCTCGAAACTGACATTTTCTTTTCGTCCTTTATTCTATTCAAAACATTAACTAACTTTTTAACCTCAATTAGAAAATCCGTTTTCTGTTCCGGATTATCTCCCCATACTGTTCCAAGAACTGCTGCTCCGCTGAATCCTGCTTGTTGAACTTCTAAAAGTTTATCGGTAGATATGCCTCCTAAAATTTATTTCAGGTTTGGTTTTCAGATAACTTTCAACCTCATCCAATTTTAAATCACCTGAATATCCTTTTTTTGATATACTCGGATAAACAGGAGCTAAAAAGCAAGAGTCAAAATCGGCCTCAACTTCTTTTACTTCTTCAATCGAATGGCACGAAGTACTTTTAGGTAAATCAGTCTCTATACTTTTTGCCAAAGAACGTTTTGCTGTTGAAAAATGTACCCCCCCAACATTGTACTTTTCACGTAAGTGATAAGCACTATGCAAATAAATTTTCTTGTGTAGTGAAGTTAGTATCCTACTTAAAAAGTCATCAAATTCTTCGTCTGCAGCTTCTGGTTTGCGCAAATGAAATACACAATCTACCTCTGCCAAAATATTGGCAACAACCAAGGCTTCTCGCCTTGAAAGAATTTTGGGTATGATATTATGTGTAGTTTCATTTCTCTACTCTTACTATTACAGTTCACCCTCCTAACCTCCCTCAAGGGAGGACTATTCCCATTTAGCAGTGCTGCCAAATCGGAGTGAGTATCCCCTTGAGGGGATTATAGGGGTGAATAATATTTCATTTGCGGTGCATGGTATCATTTATATTTCAAACCTAATTAACTGCTTGCACCGCTTTTATTCGCACTAATATTCCCAGGGCGTTGCCCTAGCTATTTCTTACGCCCCATTGGGGCTTTAATTCTACCTGTAACTTAGAACTTATAACCTTAGTAACCTAGCGCAACAAACATCCAAGTCATCTCAACTCGTAACCTGTAACTTATTTATAAACTTCATTTCCAAACTTGGCAAACTCTTTCTTTTTCTCATCTACCTTTTCGGCAAGGTCGCGAACTTCCATGCTGGCACGCATTGAGCAGAAATGCTCACCACACATAGAACAAAAGTGCTCCGACTTATATCCTTCATCAGGTAATGTTTCATCGTGAAAGCGCATAGCTTTTTCGCTGTCGAGTGCCAAGGCAAATTGGTCTTTCCAACGGAATTCAAAACGAGCCTTGCTCATTGCATTGTCTCTGTACTGAGCTCCCGGAAATCCTTTAGCTAAATCGGCTGCATGAGCTGCTAATTTGAAAGTTACTACACCTTCTTTTACATCATTTTTATCAGGTAAACCCAAATGCTCTTTTTGTGTAACATAGCAAAGCATTGCTGTTCCGTACCATGCTATCATAGCTCCACCTATAGCCGATGTAATATGGTCGTATCCCGGTGCAATATCAGAAACCAATGGCCCTAATGTATAGAATGGCGCTTCATCGCAATATTTTAATTGTAAGTCCATATTCTCCTTAACCATGTGCATTGGTACGTGTCCCGGACCTTCAATAATTGTTTGCACATGATGCTTGCGAGCTATTTGTGTAAGCTCACCTAATACTTCAAGCTCACCAATTTGCGCTTTATCATTGGCATCGGCTAACGAGCCCGGACGTAAACCGTCACCTAATGATACACCCACATCGTATTTGGCAAGTATCTCACATATTTCTTCAAAATGGGTGTAAAGGAAACTTTCCTCGTGCTTGTGAAGCATCCATTTTGCCATAATTGCACCACCGCGTGATACAATTCCGGTAGTACGGTGGATAGTTTTTGGAATATGCTTCCAAAGTAATCCGGCATGGATAGTGAAATAATCAACTCCCTGCTCGCATTGCTCTATAAGAGTATCTTTATATATTTCCCAAGTTAAGTTCTCAACCAGACCATTAACTTTCTCCAAAGCCTGATACAAGGGAACTGTACCAACAGGAACCGGACTATTACGGATTATCCATTCGCGGGTTTCATGAATATTGGCACCTGTACTTAAATCCATAATGGTATCGGCACCCCAACGGAAAGCCCACACTGCTTTCTCAACCTCTTCATCAATAGTGGACGTTGTTGGCGAGTTGCCGATATTAGCATTTATCTTAACCAAAAAGTTTCTACCAATAATCATGGGTTCACTTTCGGGGTGATTAATATTTGCCGGAAGTATTGCTCGTCCTCTGGCAATTTCGTCACGTACAAATTCAGCTGTAATATGCGTTGCAGGTATATTTGCTCCCATTGGGCAACCCTTGTGCTGAGCGTATTTCTCTTTTATTTCGTCAATGCGTTGATTTTCACGAATAGCTACATACTCCATTTCGGGAGTAATAATACCTTGCTTAGCATAGTAATACTGAGATACGCACTTTCCTTCTTTTGCTCTCAAAGGTTTTGTGTTTACATGCTCAAATCGTAACACATCGAGCGATGGGTCGTTATGGCGCATTTTACCATAGTCCGATGATAGTTCAGAAAGCTCCTCAACATCTTTGCGTGCACGAATCCACTCTTCGCGCAAGCGTGGCAGACCTTTCTTTACATTTACTTCTATGTTATCGTCGGTAAATGGCCCCGAAGTGTCGTAAACAGTTACAGGCTCATTTTTATAAATGTTACCTTCTTTATCTTTTGTATCAGATAACTCTATTTCGCGCATGGCCACTTTTATATCGTGGATTTTACCCTGCACGTAAACTTTTTTTGAATTAGGGAAGCTTCCCTTGGTTATGTCTTTATTCATAATATATTTTTTCTTCTTATTCTTTATTTCGCTGCTTTCTATTAACAAGTCGGCAGTACTCAGCCGGCAGTCAACAGTAATATCGTCATTAGATAATGCAGCATACAATCTGGTTACTACAACTCTGTATTGATTCAGTTTGCCACGTCGCTATCGCCTGCCTGACAGCAAGGCTTGCTCCTCGCAATGACTGTATACTGTGGACTGAAGACTGCCAACTGGTCACCCTCCCTTAGTAGCTGATATTATTAATACTTTATCATTTTCATTAAGAGTAATTTCATTCCATTTAGCCTTTGGAACTACGGAACTATTCAAGGCAACTGCTATCCCTTTCTTTTCTGCAAAGTTTTTTTGCTCAAGAATGGTTTGCAAAGCAATTCCCGGCTCCACTTCAACTTGTTCGTTATTAATATTTATAATCATAGCATTTTTATTAGTATCAAGATTATAAGAGACAAGTATCAAGACTTTAACAAATTCGTACTATGTACTTGATACTATATTCTTACATATAGAGCAAAATCTATAATATAAGTATCTTTCAAAACCTATTTATAGACTAATTATTCTTATTATAGGTGCTATTACGGTGAGATGAATCAATTTCCCTTGGCAGCATTACCCGCCCAGGTTCATAGGGTATAATCTCAGCCCGCAGGGGCACCCCTTAAAAAGTATAGTGCAAAAATGCAAAAAAACTGAGAATTAACCTAATTGAAAAAAAAATAAACTCAACCCTCAACTCCCCTATCTAATATTTACAATCAACTATTTGTTTTTCAATTCATTATACCAAATATATCCTTTCGCTTATCATTACATTAGACATATTAATGTAGAATATTCGTCAGTTAGTGTAAAAAATACTTTTATTTATTTAGGAAAATATAAATATTATATCTAGTTTAGACGTGAACTATTTATTGGATAAACCATAAATATAAAAGGTATCAAAATTCAGGTTAAAGCTTGAACTAATAATGACAAATTGAAACAATCTGTCTTAACAAACGTTTGCGTTGTAAGTTTGAATTAAAGGGGAAAAGCTTTTTATATTTATTTTAAAACATTTATTACATGATGAGAGATTTACTAATAGAAGCTACAAAAAAGAATCCATTCGTAGATTTTAAAACAAACGGACAATTTTTAATCAGCGGAAATTCAATTGGCAACGACCACGTTGAATTTTATGAAGTTTTAAAAAAATGGTGTCTTGAAAATGCTCCACAAGACGTTGAGTTGTCAATTAACATTCCTTACATTAACACAGGAAACAGCCAATCGCTATTCGGGTTAATGAGTATGTTATACTCAAGTGAAAAAGTTACAAACCTGACTATTGACTGGCATTGCGACGAAGACGATGCTGATATGTTAGAGTTTGGTCAGGAATTAGCACGCCACCTTCCTAACACAACATTTAAGTATACCGTTAAGGAATGTGCATAATTTTACAATAAGTATAAATAGCAATAAAAAAAGCACCTTTGGGGTGCTTTTTTTATTGTGTATTATTAACAAAACATCTACAATCCTTCAAAAAAATCGTTCCCTTTATCATCTACTATAATAAATGCCGGAAAGTTTTCTATTCTAATCTTACGCACCGCTTCCATTCCAAGCTCCTCAAAGTCAATTACTTCAACAGATTTAATACTATCTTTAGCCAAAATTGCAGCCGGTCCGCCAATAGAGCCAAGGTAGAATCCGCCATTATTTTTACAAGCATCGGTTACTTGTTTTGAACGGTTACCTTTTGCCAGCATTACCATACTACCTCCATTTTTTTGGAATATATCGACATACGGATCCATACGTCCGGCGGTAGTAGGACCAAAACTTCCCGATGCCATACCCTTAGGTGTTTTTGCAGGTCCGGCATAGTATACAGGGTGATTCTTAAAATAATCGGGTAACGGTAGTCCTTCATCGAGCATCTGCTTTAATCGGGCATGAGCCATATCGCGAGCTACTATTAACGTTCCTTTGAGGTTCAATCGCGTTTTTATAGGGTACTTGCTCAATTCTGCACGAATTTTCTCCATTGGTTGATCAAGGTCAATATCAATAGCGGGAGCTAAGTGCGGAGCTTTGGCCGGTAAGAATTTTTTAGGATCTTTTTCAAGCTGCTCAATAAAAATTCCATCCTCTGTTATTTTAGCCTTTATGTTTCTGTCGGCGCTACAACTTACCCCCATACCAACCGGACACGATGCAGCATGGCGAGGCAAACGGATTACACGAACATCGTGAACAAAATACTTCCCTCCAAACTGTGCTCCTATTTCACTCTCCTGACATATTTTCAGAACCTTTGCTTCCCACTCCAAATCCCGGTATGCCTGGCCTCCGTCGTTACCTTCGGTTGGCAGATTATCGAGATACCCTGCCGATGCCTTTTTTACAGTTGCCAAAGTAGCCTCGGCCGATGTACCGCCTATTACCAGAGCTAAATGATAAGGAGGACAAGCCGAAGTTCCCAAATCTTTAATCTTTTGTTTAACAAATGCAGTTAAATTTTCCTCAGTGAGCAACGACTTTGTCATTTGATACAAATATGTTTTATTACCTGAACCTCCACCTTTGGTCATGAATAAGAATTCATATTTATTCCCCTGTTCTGCATAAATATCAATTTGGGCAGGCAAGTTACTACCTGTATTTTTCTCATCAAACATTGAATATGGAACTACTTGCGAATAACGCAAATTCCTTTCAC
Source organism: Bacteroidota bacterium (assembly GCA_003250355.1). GTDB lineage: Bacteria > Bacteroidota > Bacteroidia > Bacteroidales > SZUA-534 > SZUA-534. Next base: position 6,151 of record QKGS01000024.1, on the reverse strand, counting down.
TGTATGTTGCAAATACCCCCTTCGATAACTCCTCAGCATCGTTTGCCCCGGTATATACATTTTCACCTTTTTTACCAATAACTATTGCTGTACCTGTATCCTGACAGGTTGGTAATTCACCTTCGGCAGATACAACCTGATTAAGCAACATGGTATGTGCTACAAAACGGTCGTTATCTGAAGCTTCATTATCTTTAAGTATATCGGCAAGCTTTTGTAAATGTGCAGGACGCAAGTAAAATGAAACATCGGCAAATGCTTCCTTTGCCAGTAATTCCAATCCTTTGGGGTCTATTTTTAAAATTTTTCGCCCATCGAAATCAACTGTTGAAACATATTCTTTTGTTAGCAGCCTGTATTCTGTATCATCTTTTTTTATTGGAAATGGTTTTTGATAAAAAAAATCAGCCATAATATTCAGTTTTAAAATAAAATCGAAATTAATTAAAATAACCCGAATAAAAATTAACAAATGTCATGTTATTATAAAAGCACTCTTTCTTAAATGAAAACAGACTATGAAATTATGGTTGTAAAATATATTTTTGAGGAATAATACATTAAATGCAATGTATACAAACAAACTTTATAGAACGTAGAAACTAATTATTTATAAAAATGATAAAACCTAAATACCTTCCGGCAGCTGACCGATACGAAAAAATACCTTATAGAAGATGTGGCAACAGCGGTGTATTATTGCCGGCAGTATCGTTAGGCTTATGGCATAATTTTGGCAATACCGACAATTTTGAAAATAGTACCGATATAGTACTAACTGCATTTGACAATGGAATTACCCATTTTGACTTAGCAAATAACTATGGCCCTCCTTATGGCTCGGCCGAAGAGAACTTTGGGCGTATTTTAAAACACAACTTTAAGCCTTATCGCGACGAACTACTTATAAGCAGTAAAGCCGGATACGATATGTGGCCCGGCCCATACGGAATTGGAGGCTCACGCAAATACCTGATATCTAGCTGTGAACAAAGTCTTAAACGAATGGGCATTGAGTATGTTGACATATTTTACTCGCACCGTATGGATAATGAAACCCCATTGGAGGAAACCATGATGGCTCTTGACCAGCTGGTTCGACAAGGTAAGGCTCTATATGCAGGAGTATCGAATTATTCGCCCGAAAAAACCGAACAGGCAATAAAAATACTTGACTCACTTGGAACTCCATTCCTTATACATCAGACAAAATATTCAATGTTTGTAAGAACTCCGGAAGATGGTTTACTTAACACATTGAAGAAACACAATAAGGGGGCAATTGTATTTTCACCTTTAGCTCAAGGACTATTAACCGATAAATATATTAATGGAATACCTGAAGGAAGCCGGGCTGCAAATAAAAACAGTCGATTTCTGAATAAAGAGAATATAACCGAAGATATTTTATTGAAAATTAAAAAGCTGAATATAGTAGCACAAAAACGGAACCAATCGCTTGCGCAAATGGCTTTAAGCTGGTTGCTTAGAAACGACACCGTTACTTCGGTTCTTATAGGTGCCAGTAGTTCCGAACAATTGTTGAACAGTATTGGAGCGGTTAATAATATTGAATTTTCAGAAACCGAATTAACCGAAATTGAGACTATATTAAAATAATTATAAATGTGGAAATTTGAGAATTTGAGAATTTGAGAATGTATAAATTTGGAAATGTAATACAATACTGCTTTTAAAGCTATTTTCATATTTATTAATACTCTAATCAAACAACTCTCCTATTTCCTGCTTTGTCATAGATTTAAATGGGTTGTTGCTGTTAATAAATTTATCGGCCAACCCTGCTTTACGTTCCTGAAGCTGTACAATTTTCTCTTCAATGGTTCCCTTTGAAATAAACCGGTACACAAATACATTTTGGTTTTGCCCAATACGGTGAGCCCTGTTAACTGCCTGATTCTCCGATGCCGGATTCCACCACGGGTCGAGCAGAAAAACATAGTCAGCAGCAGTAAGGTTTAACCCTACACCACCTGCTTTAAGCGATATTAGAAATACCATGTTGTCATCACTATTCTGAAAACTGTCAATAACCTCTTTTCTGTCACGGGTTTCGCCCGTTAATATTGAGTATTTTATATCATTTTCATTCAAATACTCTTCATAAATTCGCAAATGCTTAACAAATGAACTAAAAATGAGTACTTTATGTTTTTCTGCCAATACATTTTCAAGCATTCGTGTTACTTCATCGAACTTACCTGAGTTGGCACTTAACCCCAATAGTTGTGGGTGATTAGCCAATTGTCGTAATCGCATTAACGATTTTAACACAAGCATTGATGATTTGCCTACACCTTGGCTTTCCATAGAGTCGATAATTGAATTGCGAACAACCGACTTCTCTTCTTCATATATTTTTTGTTGCTTTTCATCCATTTCGCAAATACGAAACTGTTCTGTTTTGGGTGGTAAGTCTTTTGCTACCTGGTCTTTTGTTCGTCGCAGAACAAATGGATGAATTAAGCTTTTGAGTTTCTCACTTTGACTTTGGTTTTTAAATTTTTCAATTGGTGTGACAAATTCATTTTTAAAATAATTGAAGTTGCCAAGTAACCCTCTATTAACAAAATTTATTTGCGACCACAAATCGGTTAAGCTGTTTTCAATTGGGGTTCCGGTAAGAGCCATTCTATGGTTAGCTCTCAACTCCATTACTGATTTGTAATTCTTAGAGTCGGAATTTTTAATAGCCTGACTTTCATCGAGTATCAGGTAAAAGAAACTGAATTTTGAGAGCATTTTTGAGTCATTCCTAATTACACCATATGTAGTAAGAATAATATCATAATTGTGAAAGTCAGTAGTATTATCGGCTCTTTGGTTTCCTGTATGACATAGTGTTTTTAATTGAGGAGTAAACTTTTGTATTTCACTATACCAGTTATGAACAAGTGAAGCCGGCATAACAATTAAGTTTGTTGGCGACACTTCATCGGTTTCTGTTGCAATATCGAAAAGCGATAATTGTTGCCCCGATGTTGCCAATAGTGGCTTTTCTACTTTTATTTTGCACTTCGACACTTCCATTAAAAAAGTAAGAGTTTGCAGTGTTTTGCCTAACCCCATATCATCGGCAAGGCAACCTCCAAAATTATTCTCCCTTAACTTATTCATCCAATTAAATCCAACTTTTTGGTATGGTCGTAATTCGGCCATTACCCCCTGTGGAATAGAATACTCTTCACCTGTATTGCTATTAAATAGCTCATTTATATTTTTATATTTTTTATAATCGGTTCCTTCCAAACTATCCTGAACCAATACAAAATGGATACGATTCAGTTTTAGCGCATTTGCATTTAGTTCAGCAAAAGTAAATAGTTCCTTATATTTTGCAAACCACTCTAGTGGCAGTATAACTATTGAACCATCGGGGAGTTCATATTCTCTATTATCTCTTATTATATTTTTACGAAACTTAATAAATGGGATTTTAAATTCACCTAAAATAACTACTCCCCTAATATCGAACCAATCATTCTCTTCTGTTACTTTCACTTCAAGATCGAGGTTAGTAATATGATACTGCTTGTCGAAGAAATTCTGTCTGAACTCAAACCCGGCATTCTTTAGTTTTGTGTAATTCAGATTTATATGGTTAATTAATTCGTATATCGTGCTCTGATTTCCATCACTACCAAGAGTGGTAAAAAATGACTGATTTACATTTGTAAAACCACAACTTCCTAAGGCATTCAAATAACTTTTCTCAGAATCAAAATTGCGAAGTATTTTATAAAAAGTTACTTTCTCTTGTGTATAATCGAGCCGGAGCAAAGTTTTTTCTGCAGCATTAGGCAATATTATTTTATTACCATAATCAAATTTCAGTAACAATGCCGGATTTCCGTCAATATTATTTTGCAAATAAAGTATTGGTTTAGGCTCTGTACTTTCATCAATTATATCGAACCCCTTTGCATTTACTTTAAAGTTTAGAATGGAGTTGTATATAAATTTTTGAAAATAAGCCTCTTCCGTTTGCTTGGGGATACTTATAAAATCTTTTGTGAAGAATGGTTTTAGCTTTTTATCGTCAATATATTTAAACCTGTACACTTTATTATTTAAAAATAGTGTACATGGTTCCTGAGTCAATATTAACGCCTTTTTGTGTTTCAACGAAACTGTTTCCGAACCATTTTGAATATTTAAAAAATATTGCAAACCTTCTTTAGTACGATTGAAATTAAAAACAGCCATGGCCTTATCACCAACGATAGATATCCTGTCGGCCGAATACATTTGAGTGTATTTTTTGTCTTTAAAATATATTCGAACCTCCTTTTGCTCTAAAATATTTACAATTTTATGTAATCTCCGCTCTATAAATGGTCGTATCCGGCTTTCTATCAAATCGACACCAACATTTTTAATAAAAATTACAGCATCTTCCTTTTTCTTTGTAAAGAAATTAGCTATTTGAGTATCGTCGTATTCATATATAAGGGCTTGTAATTTATCTATCTCATCGCAATAGTTATCGGCTTCCTTAATATTAATATGGTTAGCTCGCTCAATACTTGAGTAAAACGATTCACCCTGAGCTGGTGTAATAATATATGAAGTAAACAAAGCTCCAAACTTTCTGTGCTCAGTAATTGCTAAAATAAATTCTTTCACCATTCCTATATCACTACATACTATAACCTAACCACCAACCTGCTTTACTTTGTATCCCATTCCGGAAAGTATTTCAGCAACTTTTTGCTTAAACTCACCTTGAATAATTATTTCTCCATCTTTCGATGAACCGCCAACACCACACTTGGTTTTAATAGCTTTAGCCAATTCTTTCAAGTCGTTATCGGTTCCAACAAATCCTTCAACAAGTGTAACCGCCTTACCCTTCCGCTGTTTGCGGTCTATCAGCACTTTTAAATTCTGCTGCTCAGGCGCAAGGGTCTCTTCTTCGTACTCGCTTTGGGTTTCATAATTAAAATCGGGGTTGGTTGAATAAACTACATTCAACCTATCTTTCCAATCATCTTGCTGCTTTTTCTTTGCCATTTTTATTTACTTAAAAATACTTTTACTCTTAAAAAAATTAAAAAACAAGACGACTAAATTAATAATTATGATTCTTAAAAACAGAAAAAAACAACAAACAGTTAATTGATTTTTCTCATAAAAAAACCTTGCATCAGTTAAGAGGCAAGGTTTCTGTAATTATCTGAAATTAGTGCTATTTCAATTGTTCTAATTTATCTTTAGCCAGTTTCGAGGCTTTACCTTGTGGATACTCATTCAGATACTTTTGATATGAATCTATTGTATTTGTTGAGTAAGCATTTTGCCACGCGGCAACTTCAATAGCATCTACAGCTTGTTGCTTATACGTCCCTTCGGGATAGTTATTAATATATGAACGCAATGCAGTATCGGAAAACTTTTCGGCAGCAATCGAGTATGCAGTAATAAACTCCTGTCGTTCTTTTACTGATTTAACCATCTCTACCTTTTTACTTTGAGGATACTCCGCTAAATATATATTACATAATTCAACATTGTTGGTTTTAACTATTTCCTTATATAATTTACTCTCTTTAGGAACCTCTGTTGCATTTGTTTGCCCACTAATAGTAAGACTCATAATAGTGAATGCAACTGCTAGTGTATAATATCGTGCCGGTTTCATAACAACCTCCGCTTTAAATGTTAATTGAATGTTAAACTATTGTAAATTTAATGTTTGTATTACTATTAAAATAATTTTCGGGATTAAGTTTTTGTTACAATTAACTTAGTATAATTCACTGTCAAAGTGAAAAAAGTTATAGGTTATAAGTTATAGGTTGCAGGTTACAAGTTGCAGGTTGCAGGGAGACTAAAAAGTAAAAGGTGAAAGGTGAAAGTTCTATTTCCTGTCTCCGTTTTCAGTCTTCGGTCTTCGGTCTCCTTAATTTGTTATAATTTGCGAATTAGCGGCTTTAAATCGGAGAACATTATATTTCCATTTTTTACTATTTTTGTGCAAAACAATGGTTAATGTACAAGAAAAAAAGATTACCAATAGGTATCCAAACATTCCGCGATATACGCGACCCTAAGGAGAATTATGTATATATAGACAAAACTCCCGAAGCTCTGCAACTTGCTGAAAACGGCAAGTATTACTTCCTTTCAC
>QKGS01000079.1 GCA_003250355.1 Bacteroidota bacterium | reverse complement strand
CAAATATATATGCAGTTTCTTATGGTCTGCTTCTACGCTTTTTACAACCCATTCATCACCAAAATCTAAAACTAAATTGAAAAAATCTTCTGTAAAATTCATTTCGCTAAGTTAATATTTCCACTAAATTTGCAGTAGTACCAATATTATCTCTATTATAAATGTTTGCCATACTCCATTGGCAGGTAGCGTAACTCCAAGTGATGTATTTTCGGGAAAAAGCAGTATAAGGCTTAAGCTTGCCGAAAATGCTCCAATTGATTGGGCAATTATATACGGTAGCACCTCTTTGCCCGCAAACCTACCCGAGAACCAAAATGCTATTGTAACTGCAGGATTAATATGCGCACCCGAAATTTGACCAAAACCGTAAATCATAATCATTACTATAAGCCCCCACGCTACTGCTACTCCTGGGTGAGTAAGTGAACCTGTTAGTTCATTAATAACCATAGCACCGGTTCCAAAAAATATTAACCCATAGGTTCCTAAGGCTTCAGATAAGTATTTTTTCACAATAGAATAAGTTTGTTATAGTGTCGCAATCGTATTAGTTTATGTCGTCTTAATACAATTGTAATTAAATATTGTTTTTTGTACTGTATATTATCCCCAAATCTATTCAATTATTGGTGTTTTAGTGTTTACATACTGTTAATTATTAGGTATATTAGCCGAACTATTTACTATTTTTAAAATTAAACTACAATGATTCGATTTTTATTTTTAGCAGTAGCCTTTACTTTGGCGTTTAGTTCGTGTACGCATAAAAAAAGTACAGATGAGTCTGCAAAAACTCCAAAACCAAACATTATAATAGTATATGTCGACGACCTTGGTTATGGCGATGTAGGCTGTTATGGAGCAACAGGAGTAGAAACTCCAAACATTGACAAGCTTGCTGCGGGGGGCGTTAAGTTTACCGATGCTCACTGTCCGTCGTCAACCTGTACACCTTCGCGCTATTCGTTATTAACGGGCGAATATGCTTTTCGTAATAATGCTGCTATTCTCGATGGTGATGCACCTTTGTTAATTGATACTGCAAAAGTTACATTACCCGATATTTTGAAACGGGCAGGATATAAAACCGGAGTTGTCGGAAAATGGCATCTTGGCTTAGGTAGTGGTAATTTGAACTGGAACGATTCTATAAAACCGGGGCCACTTGAAATAGGTTTCGATTATAGTTTTTTAATTCCGGCTACAGGCGACAGAGTACCATCGGTGTATGTTGAAAATTATAATATTGTTGGCCTTGACCCTAACGACCCGGTACAAGTAAACTATAAAGTAAAAGTAGGCGATTGGCCAACCGGTTTGGAACGCCCCGATTTATGTAAGCAAATAGCCGATACACAACATGCCGGAACAATAACTAACGGTGTTCCGCGTATTGGTTTCCAATCGGGGGGTAAAGCTGCTCTGTGGGTCGATGAAGATATGCCCGATGTATTGGTTCAAAAATCGAAAGATTTTATTGCCGCCAGTAAAGACCAACCATTCTTTTTATACCTTGCGTATCATGATATTCATGTGCCTCGTGTTCCGCATCAACGCTTTGTTGGTGCTAGTACTATGGGGCCTCGCGGCGATGCAATAGCACAAATGGATTGGTGTACCGGCGAAATTATTAAGTGCCTTGAAGAGTTAGGTATTGCAAATAATACATTGATATTATTTTCGAGCGATAACGGTCCGGTACTTAGCGACGGATACGACGATAAAGCTATTGAAATGCTAGGTAATCATAAGCCGGCAGGCTCTTTACGAGGTGGTAAATACAGTACCTTTGAGGCTGGAACCAGAGTGCCAACTATTGCATATTGGCCATCAGCTATATCACCTAAAGAGAGTAAAGCTTTGTTATCGCATATTGATATCTATGCTTCGGTTGCCGAGCTTGTTGGTCAGCCACTTACACAAGGCGAAGGGGTTGACAGTAAAGCGTTACTTAATGCGTGGTTAGGTAAAAATGAGCAAGGGCGTGAGTTTATGCTCGAAGAGAGTTTTGCAATGGGGTTACGAATGGGTAGTTGGAAATATATTCCGGCTTCGAACAGTTGGTCGGGGTGGATTGATAATAAAAAGAAAATAGAAAGCGGCGTGTCACCTGTTGTAAAACTATATAATCTCGATACCGATATTAGCGAGTCAAACAATGTTGCAGAGGCAAATCCTCAAATAGTAAGTCAAATGGATTCGGTACTTAGAGCTATTGTACCAGCCTCATTTTTGAAATAGGTTATTTTACACAATTAATTATATAACCGGTTTGAGTTATCAAGCCGGTTTTTTGTTAATAATATATAATCAGTAGTGAGCAATCGTACATGAAAATATTGGGATATATCATAAATAATCCTTTACAATGGTATAGAGATACGTTGATAGGTTATACTGCTGAATAGTTTAAAATTTATTAAATGCGATAGTCATAATTTATTATTATCCGTTATGAAATATTTAATAATTGTAATATGTATTGTGTGTTCTTCTTGTATCAAAGGAGGTTATGACAATACTGTTTTCATTGATTCAAAAAATGAATATTTAGAATATTCAGGTCGTGTAAATTATAGTAATGCCGATTATTCTGAAATTTATTGGTCGGGGTCGTCGGTTAAAATATATTTTGAAGGAACTGCTGTATCGGCAATACTTAATGACGATACAGGCGCAAATTATTATAATGTAATAATTGATGAGGATAGTGTAACTCTGTTACGTTTAAAGGCGGGGAAGATACAATACGAATTAGCTGCCAATTTGCCGCAAGGCATTCACTGTGTTGAAATATTTAAAAGAACCGAATATACTTGTGGCTCTACAAAGTTCTACGGTTTTGTAATATCGGCAGGAGGAAAAGTAATTGAAAATAAATTAAAGAAGGAGCGTAGTATAGAATTTTACGGGAACTCTATAACGTGTGGATATGCGGTTGAAGATAGTACCGGATTAGACCGCCCCGATAGCATTTATACAAATAATTATATGTCGTATAGTGCAATTACGGCAAGGAATTTTAATGCAAATTATACTTGCATAAGCAGGAGTGGGATAGGGGTTACTATTAGTTGGTTTCCTGTTTTAATAACCGATATTTACAATAGGTTAGACCCAAATAATGATGCGAAGTTATGGGATTTTTCAGTAAATAAGCCCGGCATTGTTGTAATTAACCTAATGCAGAACGATAGTTGGTTAATTAATAAACCCGATTATTTTACATACCGATACTATTTCAAAAACAGTACCCCATCGGTTGAATATGTTGTAAATTCTTATGTGAATTTTATAAAACTTTTGCGCAGTGAGTACCCAAATACAAGCATTATATGTATGTTGGGTAATATGGATATAACTAAGGTTAATTCGGAATGGGCTAATGTGTTGGAAGATGCAGTTAAACACTTGAATGATAGTAATGTATATACATTGATAGTGCCGTATAAAAATACGCCGGGGCATCCGAATGTTGCTGAACAACAGCAACTTGCTAATGTGTTAATTCATTTTATAAATGAAAATATTCATTGGTAATAAAGTTGTAAATTGAAAATATTCTAAAATATAATTATGGATAACGATAAGAAAGAGGTAAAAGTGTTGTTTGTATGTATGGGCAATATTTGCCGTTCGCCAAGCGGCGAAGCGGTAATGAACTCGTATATTCGTAAATCAGGTTTGTTTGATAAAATTAAATGCGATTCGGCAGGAACCATTGCATACCATGCAGGCGAACCGGCAGATAGCCGTATGCAGCGACATGCTAAAAAGCGAAGTTACAATCTTACCGGTATTTCGCGTCAGGTTATAAAATCAGATTTCGATGAATTTGATTATATAATTGCGATGGATAACGATAATTATACCGATTTGGAAAAATTGTTTATGCCATCGGCAATGTATTCAGGTAAGTTAAAGCGGATGACTGATTATTGCACAAAGCCTAATCCCGGATATGTTCCCGATCCTTACTATGGTGGTAGCGATGGGTTTGAGCAAGTGCTTGATATACTTGAAGATGCTTGTGAAGGTTTGTTAAAGCATATTTGCAATGAGCATAATATTTGAATTTTATGAAGCTTATGTTAATGTTTTGGAAACATATCTGCGATGTTGGTATATATTTATAAATACTTGTTTTTTTACACGATACCTTTCTTATATATGTTGACATATACTGAATAAATTTTTACAAATATTTGGTTAATAAAATTAACTAGTTTATATTTGTATTGAGTTAGTTAATTTAATAAGTATAAAAATGAATAAAAATGATTTAACACCGGAAGAAAGCTTAGCTATAATTAGTAGAGCTATTTCAAACTTTAGAGTAAACTATAAAGAAAATTCAGTAGTTTATTTGTTATGGGGTTGGGTATTTATTATTGCGAGTATATTATCGTTTTTAATAATACGCTACTTGCCTGAAACTAATCTATCGTCCTATGTAGGAGTGTTTATGTTGTGTAATTGGGTTATTGCTTGTGCTGCCGGATTTGTACTGCTCTATTTTGCAATGCGAAAAATTAATAAGCAAAAATTATTACAAAGTCATATCGATATTTATATGAAATACCTTTGGTCATCGGCAGCCATAGCATTTGTTGTAGGTTCATTTATTTGCCTTAGAACAGGCATAGCCCCACCTGCTATAATGTTATTAATAGCCGGAATTGCAACAGCAACATCAGGGTTTATGCTTAAGTTTAAACCACTTATAATTGGAGGTTTTTTGTTTTTTATTTTTAGTATAGCATCTACATTTGTAAATGATGAGTTTGTATCGTTACTAATGGCAGCATCAATGATTTGTGGTTATCTGATTCCGGGATATTTATTGAAATTTGCAGGAAAGGAGTAAGCATGTATAATGATTTAGATCCTATTTTACATTCACAATTAAGGTTGGCAATAGTTTCGATGCTGGTAAGCTCAAAAAAAGTAGATTTTACTTACATAAAGCAAGAAACAAAAGCAGCTGCAGGTAATATAAGTTTACAAATAAAGAAGCTGCAGGAAGCCGGATATGTTGAGGTAGAGAAAACATTTCAGAACAATTATCCTAAAACTATGCTTTCAATTACCGAAAAAGGAATTATGGCATTTGAAGCTTATGTAAATAGTTTGAAGAATTATATTGAACCGAAATAGGCTACAGTTAGTAATAAAAAACGCAAGAATTAATCTCCTTGCGTTTTTTATTTGATATTATTTAATTTTATAACTAATTAATTTTTAGAAATTTCATAAAATCATCAAAGTTGGCTGATAGTTCATGAGTTGAAATTGTCCGTTTTGCAAATTCTTGCAGCTTTTCAGGTAGCTCAATTTTTTCGTCAAGAGTAGCTTCTACTTCTTCAACGAACTTACCCGGATGAGCAGTTTCAAGGAAAATGCCAATAGCTTCAGTTTCACCCAAATCTTTCAGTGAGCCATATCCGGTAGCTCCATGGGGGTCAAGAATATAGCCTGTTTTTGCTTTGCATTTGCGTATAATATCACGTATCTGTTGGTCGCTATATGCAGCTCCGCTCACTTCAGTTTTTATTAATGCATGGTCGTTGTTATATAACTCCAGCAAACGTGGAAAGTTATTTGGGTCGCCAACATCCATAGCATTTGCAATAGTTTGGATAGTGGTAATAGGGTTATATTCACCCGATTCTATATACTTAGGAACCACGTCGTTTTTGTTGCTAACAGCTATAAACCTGTCAACAGGCAGGCCGGTGGCTTTACCTAGCATACCCGAAGTTATGTTGCCTAAGTTACCACTTGGCACAGAGATTATTATTTTCTTGGTTTTAGATATTTTTTTAGCTTGAGCTACTGCCCAGTAATAGTAAACCGATTGTGGTATCCAGCGGGCAATATTAATTGAGTTGGCAGATGTAAGGTTTTGTGCAGCTTTCATTTCAGTATCGGCAAAAGCTTGTTTTACCAAACGCTGGCAATCGTCGAAAGTGCCGTCTATTGCAATAGGGATAATATTTTGACCCAAAGTTGTAAATTGCTTGCGTTGAAGCTCACTTACTTTTCCTTTAGGATATAGTACTACAACATCGGTTCCTTCAACACCTAAAAAACCATTGGCAACAGCACTGCCGGTATCGCCCGAAGTTGCAACCAGAACACGTATTTTTGCATCTTTGTTTAAGTATTGTAAACTCTTGGCAAGGAAACGAGCTCCTACATCTTTAAAAGCCAAAGTTGGTCCATGAAATAACTCTAACGAGTAAATTCCTTTTTCTACTTCAACTAACGGAATTTCAAAACTGAATACATCTTCGCATATGGTTTTAAGTGTCTCTTTATTAATGTCTTCCGAAACATATGGATATAATACGTGCTCAGCAAGTTGTGGTAAAGTCATATTTTTTATACCATCAAAGAACTCTTTTGAGTATTGTGGTATTTCTTCCGGAAAATAAAGGCCGAAGTTTGGAGCCAAGCCATTTATTATAGCTTGCTTAAACGATACCTTATGGCTTTTATCTTTAATAGAGTAGAATTTCATTTATGTGATATTTTATGTTCTTACTTTATGTTGATGCTTGAATAATCTAATTTTCGATATGAATGATATACTCTTAGAACTGATGAATAGTTTAAGTAGTTTTTATATACAATGCGATAATTTCCTTTAAGAACTTCTCTTATTGATATATCATTTATTTCAGGAACAATTCTGCCAATATTTTTATTTAAAATTATTTCTTGAGCTTTTTCATATATTCCATTTATTGTAATTGATGCATATTTGGGAGAGTCTTTTGCAATATAATCGAATATATCTTCCAAGTCATTTATTGATAATTCTGTCCAAACTAGCTTGACCATTTTTCAATTATACTTTTTACATCTTCATTTGAAACTGTTTTTTTATTATCGGCTTGTTTAATTCCTGATTCTACTCTTTCAACAAATATTAGTTGGTCTATAAGTTCATCCAAAGTAAATGAATCAGGTAAGTTATTCATTGTTTTTTTTACGGTATCCTTCGACAGCATAGCATTTTTTTTACAAAGTTACAATTAATTTTATTCAACAAATCGGCAGCCGGTGGTCGATATTTTTGAAACATGAACTTCATAAGGCAGTTTAAGTTCATCGGCGGCTTTTGCCATAGCATTAGCTACTGCTTTAGCCGATTCTTCGCCTTCGCAAAGGTTGAATATAGAAGGTCCCGAACCCGATATTCCACCACCTAAAGCTCCTGCATTTTTTGCTGCTTCTCTTATTTCGGCATATCCTGAAATGAGTAATGAACGAACCGGTTCAACTATATGGTCTTCCAGTGAGCGACCAATTAAATTATAATCGGAGCTAAATAAGCCGGCTATTAGCCCTGCCACATTACCCCATTGTTTAATAGCTGTTTTTAGTGGAACATTTTTTTTAAGTACATTTCGCGAAAGCTCAGTGCGCACTTCAACCATTGGGTGTATTACTGCACAATATAAGTTTTCAGGTACAGGAATGTTAATTAAGTCAAAAGGGTCGTAGCTGCGTATTGCAATAAAACCGCCCAGTGTAGCCGGAGCAACATTGTCGGCATGTTTTGTTCCCGATGCCAGTTCTTCGCCAAGCATAGCATACTCAACAAGTTTCTTGCCATCGAAGGGGTTGCCATATAATGCATTAACGGCAAATGCAGTAACTGCCGAACTTGCAGCACTGCTGCCAAGTCCGCTGCCGGGTAGTATTCCTTTTGTTAAGCTTATAACAATACCATCGCTTTTACCTAAGTCTTTAAGCATTGCTTTTGCTATTACACCACATACGTTTTTATCGGGGTCGGTTGATAGTGTTCCGGGTCCCTTTATGGGGTTAATAGTTATTTTTCCGGTATTGTTGCGTTCTATTTCTATTGTGTCGCCTATATTATCAATAGGAAAACCGAGTATATCGAATCCGCACGAAACGTTTGCAACGCTCGCCGGCGCAAAAGCTTTAACTTTAGTCAACATATGTCTCTTTTATCACGTTTTTTACTTCTCCTATTTCGTCTTTCGACAAAATGCTTAAATGTTTAATTATTAGCTAGTCGCATTACATCGGCAAAAACTCCTGATGCTGTTACTCCCGGTCCGGCACCTGCACCTTTAACTACAAGTGGTTGTTCGCTATATCGTCGTGTGTATAACAGTATAATGTTATCCATTCCGTCGAGGTTATATGCCGGGTGAGTAGAATCAACTGCCTGCAAGCCGGTTACAGCTTTGCCGTTATTGTATTCTGCAACATAGCGAAGTTTTTTGCCACTGTTATGAGCATCTTTTCTTATATTTTCAATTTGAGCGTTGTTGGCTTCCAAATTTTTCAATAGTTCATCGAAATTGGTTGCTTGTAGTTCTTTTTCGGGAACTATATCGTTTTTGTCTACTTCATTTAACTCAATATTATAACCCGAAGTACGTGCAAGAATTAGTATTTTTCTCCGAACATCAAGCCCGCTAAGGTCTATTGACGGATCAGGCTCGGTTAATCCCAATTCACGCGCTTTTATCACAGCTTCAGAGAATGACACAGTTTCACTTATATTATTGAATATATAGTTCAAACTACCTGAAAGTACTGCTTGTATTTTTGTGATTTTATCGCCCGATGCAACCAGGTCTTCAATAGTTTTTAGAACAGGAAGCCCCGCAGCTACGTTGGTTTCGTTAAGAAACATTACATTGTTCTTTTTTGCAGCTTGCTTAAAGGCAATGTATTTTTCTAATGGCGACGATGCCATTATTTTATTACTTGCAACTACCGGTATTTTTAATTCAACCATGGGCTTGTATATCTCAGCTATATCGGCCGAGGCTGTATTATCCATGAAAATACTGTTACGTAAATTCATCTCTTTAACTGTTTCTACAAATTTACCCAAATCCATTTTAATGTCACTGTTTTCCAAATCGTTGCGGAATGTAGCCAAATTTATTCCGTCTTCATTGAAAAGCATTTTGCGTGAGTTGGCTATACCTGCCAAACGTATTTCTAATGAGTATTCGTTGCGTAAATATTCAAATTGCTCATTTAGTTGGTCGAGCATAGTGCCACCAACAGTACCTAAACCTATTGCAAACAAGTGAACCTTGCGGTATTTCGATAAGAAGAATCCATCGTGTAAAGCATTAAGAGCTTTTTTAGTGTCTTTTTCAGAAATAACCACCGATATGTTTCTTTCTGTTCCCCCTTGAGCTATTGCACGAACGTTTATTCCGTTGTCGCCAAGTAATTTGAATGCTCTGCCCGATATGCCAACCGAATGTTTCATTTTATCGCCAACTATTGCAACTATTGAAAGGTTATTTTCGGAAGTTGCCTTATTTACCTTGTGGCGGCTTATTTCTATTTCAAATTCTTCATTGAGTTTTTGAACTGCCGAATTAGCATCGCAGCTTGCAATACCTACGCTTATGGTATGCTCCGACGATGATTGTGTAATTAAATAAACATTAATATCGGCTTCGCTTAAAGCTTTGAAGGTTCTCATAGCAAAACCGGGAATGCCTATCATGCCACTGCCCGAAATGTTTATAAGCGAAATATTATCAATCGATGAAAATCCCTTTATGTTTGAACCATCGGCCTCTGATGTTTCGGATATAAGTGTTCCTGTATGTTCAGGGTCAAAAGAGTTTTTTATCATAATAGGTATTCGTTTTTCCATTGCCGGCTGAATAGTAGGCGGATATATAACTTTTGCACCAAAATGTGAAAGTTCCATTGCTTCCTCGTACGATATTGACGGAATAGTATAAGCCGATGATACAATTTTTGGCGATGCTGTAAGCATACCATTTACATCGGTCCAGATGTCAACTCTTTCAGCATTAATGAAATTGGCAATTAATGCAGCGGTAAAGTCGCTTCCTCCACGGCCAAGTGTAGTGGTTTCGTTTATTGCATTGCTTGCAATAAAACCGGGCATTAGCGTAATACGTGTAATATTTTCAAATGCTTTTTTTGCGTTTATTTCCGATGTAGTGTAATCAACTTTGGCCGATGTGTATGTGTTGTCGGTTTTAATTATATTGCGAGAGTCGAGCCAAATGTTATCATGGCCAAGGTGGTTAAGTGCACAACTTATAAGGTTCGACGACATAAGCTCACCCAAACTTAAAAGTTTAGCCTTTGAACGTGCCGAATATTCGCCTAATATTGATATGCCATTGCAAATATCTTCGGCTTCGTTGCAGAGCATTTTGATTTTTGCAGCTATTTCGCTCCTGTTTTTTGCTTCTACCAGTTTTGATATTATTTCAAAATGCTTTTCTTCAATCTCTTTCAGTGAAATGGTATATGCATTTGCACCTGTTAAAGCATCGTTGCCGCATTTTTCTAATAGGTTTGTAACACCCGATAGTGCTGATACTACTATAACCAGTTTGTCGTTTTTATAATAGTTGCTAATAATATTAGCTATTTGTTCTATTCTTTGAGCATTGGCAACCGAAGTACCTCCAAACTTTATTATTTTCATTTTTTCAAAGTTTAGTAATTAATTGATAAAAAGGTATGTGAATTTGTTGCGATAAAATAAAGCAAATGGAATTTACCATTATATGAAGTGTTACTCTATTTTTTTGTCGATAAGAAGTCGTAATCACAACTGTGGCTGAAATATATAATTAATCCCCCCTAGGGGGTTGTGGTTGTTGTGAAAACAGCAGTATTGGCAACTGAAGCAGATGCTTTTATTAAAGAATAATTTCTGAATATTTTGCTGTGTTTCATCATAACGACAGCAAAAATAGTTTTTTTATTCAGAATAGGAAATAGTGGGGGAGTGATTTCGCTTTTTATATTTTATTACAATGATATTTCAATAACGTTAGTATTGAATTTTAAGCTTTTTCTATATTCATTACCTATTTCAAGCATATCGGGGTCATCTTCTTCAACATACCAGTTAAATTCAATGTTTTTACCCATATCATGTATTTTTTCAAACATGGTAATTATCATAAATACAACTTTCGACGAACTGGTGTTCATATATTCAATTTGAAAGTTGAGTTGTGTTACATTGGCCGGGTTTTTAATGTACTCTTCAATATGTAGTTTCAGGTCGTCATAAAAGCCTACTGCATCGGAGTGTAGTGAACAACCTTTAATTTCTAGCGTCCCTATATTTTTGTCGAATTTAATATAGGGTGTTTTTTTAGTGCCTGCCAGTTCGTATATGCTAGTCATAATTTTTGTGTTTTATAATGCTTTATACTTTGTTTGTCAAAGAATAGTTACATTTTGTCGAAAAATTATAACATAAAAAAGCTGCTTCGAATGAGCAGCTTTTTTATTTATTGCAGCGAAAATTTTTCAACTTTTTCCATACCCATATCAATAGCTTTCAGGTTAAGTGGTATTAGCTTATGATGCCTTTCGGGCAATGAGTTTTGTAGCCCTTTTTCAACATTTTCCATTTTAATAATTGGCTTAAGTTTCAAATAAGCACCCAGAATTATCATGTTGAATGTTTTGGGGTTACCCATATTTGCAGCCTCGGCGGTACCTTCTATTTTATATATGTTTATATCGGTACGTGTTGGCGGAGTGGTTATTCCATTGGGGTCAAACAGTAGTATGCCACCCGGTTTTACAGCTTTCTCGAATTTATTCATCGATTGCTGGTTAAGCACAATAGCGGTATCGTATTCGTGGAGTATTGGAGAGCTAACTTTTTCATCGCTTAAAATAACGGTTACGTTAGCTGTTCCGCCACGCATTTCGGGGCCGTAAGCGGGCATCCACGATACTTCCTGGTTTTGCATTACTCCTGAGTATGCAAGTATTTTACCCATTGATAAAACACCCTGACCTCCGAAGCCTGCTATTATTATTTCTTCTGTCATTTTTATTTTATTTTAATGGGAACTGTTCTAAGTCTTCTTGTTTTGGTTTCGATTTGTCAACAATATCGCCAAGCGGATAGTTTGGAAACATATTCTCAGTCATCCATTCGTTTGCTCCGGTTGGTGTCATTTTCCAACCCGATGAGCAGGTAGATACTATTTCAACAATAGATGTTCCAATGGCCTTACCCTGAACTTCAAATGCTTTTTTTACTGCTTTTTTAGCTTTGCGTACTGCTGTTGCATTGTGAACGCTTTGGCGTGTTACATAAGCAGCACCCGGAAGCTGAGCCAGTATTTCGGTTATTTTTATAGGGTAGCCGTGAATGGAAATATCTCTTCCGTAAGGCGACGATGATGTTTCCATTCCAACCAAGGTGGTAGGAGCCATTTGACCGCCTGTCATTCCGTATATTCCGTTGTTTATGAAAATAACTGTAATATTTTCGCCGCGGTTTACGGCGTGCATTATTTCCGATGTTCCAATTGATGCTAAGTCACCATCGCCTTGATAGGTAAATACATAATGGTCGGGCATTAGCCGTTTTGTGCCTGTGGCAAGTGCCGGAGCACGTCCGTGAGCAGCTTGTTGCCAGTCGCAGTTTATGTAGTTGTATGCAAATACACCACAACCTACCGGAGATACTCCTATGGTTTTGTCCTGTATACCTAGTTCATCAAGTGTTTCGGCAATAAGTTTGTGTACCGTTCCGTGACTACAGCCGGGGCAGTAGTGCATTATATTGTCCGATAGTGCATCGGCTTTTTTATAAACCAGGTTTTCCGGTTTTATAATATCGTTTATGTTACTCATTGTTTGCTCCTCCTATTAGTTGTTTTTCAAGAGCTCCAAGTACCTCCGATGGTGAAGGAACCATGCCTCCCATTCTGCCATAATATTCAACTGGTGTTTTGCCGTTTACGGCAAGTTTTAGGTCTATGAACATTTGTCCGGCACTCATCTCTACTGCCATCATGCCTTTTGCTTTTTGTGCAAGTTCTTGTAATCGTTTTGTTGGGTAAGGCCAAACTGTAATAGGGCGTAATAACCCTACTTTTAAACCTTTTTCACGAGCCAGTTCAACTGTTTTATGACAAATACGAGCCGATGAACCGTATGCAACAAGTATGTATTCTGCATCGTCGGTCATATATTCATCGAAACGAACTTCTTCTTTTTCTATGGTTCTGTATTTTGCCTGTAAGTTGTTGTTGTGTTTTTCAAGGTCTTCCGACTGTAAACGCAAT
The DNA here is from genome assembly GCA_003250355.1 of Bacteroidota bacterium. Taxonomy (GTDB): domain Bacteria; phylum Bacteroidota; class Bacteroidia; order Bacteroidales; family SZUA-534; genus SZUA-534. Next base: position 129,982 of record QKGS01000079.1, on the reverse strand, counting down.
GAAGTGGTAACATTCATTTTGCGACCCTTCATGCCGGTTGTTGCCCACGAACCGCTCATTTGTTCAATTTGTTCAGCTGTCCAGCGTGGTTTAAATTCGCCAAGTGTTACTTTTTCCATCATTTGTCCAATAACACCATCGGAAAGAATTATTGCGGGTATTCTGTACTTAAATGCCAAGTCGAAGCTTAATTCAACAAAATCGTACATTTCCTGTACTGTTGCGGGGGCAAGTACTATTGACTGGTAGTCGCCATGGCCACCACCTTTTGTTGCCTGATTGTAATCGGCCTGACTTGGCTGTATTGTTCCTAAGCCCGGCCCTCCGCGTACAATATTTACAATTACACAAGGCAATTCTGCTCCTGCTATGTACGACAAGCCTTCCATCATCAGGCTCATGCCCGGACTCGACGATGTGGTCATTACTCGTTTACCGCACGATGCTCCTCCATAGATCATATTTATGGCTGCTACTTCACTTTCTGCTTGTAAAAAAACCATACCGGTTTCTTTCCACGGTTCGCGAAGAGCAAGGTATTCCATTATTTCAGATTGAGGTGTAATAGGATAACCAAAGTATCCGTCACATCCGCAGCGTATTGCTGCTTCTGCAATTACCTCATTCCCTTTCATTAGTTTTAATTCGCCCATTTTTGAATTTTGTTTTAGTTATAACACTAATTGGCTTTATTTGGTTTAAATAAAATTATGCGTGGTTATAACCTTATGTTTTAGTATTATTCTTTTGCCCTGTAAACAGTAATAACACTGTCGGGACATACAAGTCCGCAATTACCGCAACCAATGCATTCATCGGCATTAGCCATATATGAGTAGTTGTATCCTCTGCTGTTTACTTGTTTGTTTAGTTGCAGAACATTTTTGGGGCACGATACAACGCAAACCGAACAGCCTTTACAGGCTTCTGTGTCTACAACGACAGCCCCTCTTACTTTTGCCATATTTTATTATAATTTTTTTAACGATTCAAGGATATAACAAAAACTGTGCAACTTTTGTTACAATCAGGATTAAAATATAGTGTAGAACAAATGTCTGCAAAATATAAACGAACTGAGAAGCTCAACCCCGGTGTTTTGTTATTTGCTGCAAGTATAGCAAAATATGGGAGATAAATAATAAATAAAGATTTTTTTCTTTATTTATATTTTAATAAAAAAAGGAGGCTTATGCCCCCTGTTTTTATTCGCTTACAACTATTCGGTGAATGCTGTATGTGTGTTCATTATATAATCTTATCAGATATACTCCGGGTTCCCAATTGCTCACATTAATTATCATTGTTCCATTGTTCGATATTTGGTCAACCATAACTATACGACCGCTTATGTCAACTGCCTGAACGTTTACGTTTCTAAATTCACGTGATAGTGATATGTAAAGTCGGCTATTGGTAGGGTTAGGGTATATCTTAGCATTGAAGTCGAGGGTTTCATCAACGTGAATACCAAAGCGAACTGCTACCTGTTGTGTATATGAGCAACCCGATGCATTTGTAACTGTAAGTGTAAATGTGGTATCGCTGTAAGCCTCAATTGTTTTAGTTGTTGCGCCGGTGTTCCACAAATAAGTTACATTGTTTATTCCAGGGTCAAGTACTAATGGGTACGATACCGTGTAAACAGTATCGCCACTGAATGAAAATACCGGAGGCTCTGATACTGCTATTGCAAATGTTCTGTCGCTTACGGTTTGGTTGTTTATGTCAACTCGTATTCTAATGGTTTTGGTACCGGATGTAGCAAGCGAAATGGCTTGCCCCAATGTATGACTCATAGTGCCGTTTTGGTTAACCGTACTAAGTATTGTTTTTGATTCCTGATACTGACTTCCGTTATTAAGCTGGTAAATGTATTTAACCGATTGGCCGGCTTTCCATATACTGTCTCCAATATTAGTGAAGTTGAATTCCGGATTAATGCTAATATTATCTTTACATTCCGAAAGGTTAATGTTAACCAACTCTGTTTTTGCCCGGTTGCCACTAAATTCCACTACAGTACTGTCTTTTGAAGGACAATTGAACTCAGGCATAGCCTCTATGTAGTATTTACCACTGTAAAACACGTTAATAGAATCGGATACAGCACCGGTACTCCACAAATATGAACTAAATCCGCTATTTGCTTTAAGCGTTATAAATTCCTGAATTGAAAGGATAGAGTCAATAAGACCAACATTGAACGGGCCTATATTGAACGATGTTGTATACTTGTTGTTGGCAGTATTAAAATCATTGTTTACATCAATCCACCCGGTAAAATCGTAACGCCCTATTCTTCGATCCATTTTCTTTGAAAATGTGTATACATAGTTTTTTCCTGCATAATAGTTGTCGGCCAACAGTATGTTTTTGTATTCGATAAAGCCGTTGTTGGTCGAATAATAAAATTTTATTGACTGCCCTGCTCTTAGTGTGTCGGCACCTGTTATCTGAACCTCATAGGTAAGAGGATATTCAACATATAAACTGTCTAAATATTTAGGTCCTATGCAACTGTCTTGTTTTATGCCTGTTATATTTTTAAGTAATACATCGCCGGCAATAATTGTTACAGTATCGCTTGAAGTACAGTTTTCGTCGTTAGTAACTTTAACCCAGTATCGGTATGATCCATTGTAACTTATATCGAAAGTTTCTTGTCGTGAACCGTCTTGCCAACGATAAGCTGCATATCCTGCAGGAGCTTTAAGTAGCATTGAGTCGGCTTGGGTTGTATATACAATATTGTCGCCCAAATCAACAACAGGTACATTCATTTGGAATACTGTCGATACTGCCGAATCATTCTCAGGGAAGAAATCGAAAGCCGACCTTGCGCTTAATGCAAATGTGTGTGTAAGGTTTTTGTCGAAGTTGAAATCTTTATTTACCGATATGTTTTGTTTATACCCAACTTCCAAATCGCTTGGTAGTACATAGTTAATATATTCGGTTGGGCGGTTATCTATTTTGTATGATATTATTATGTTTTCGCCACCTGGAATAAGATCATTGCCGGTATTTTCAATTGTAAATTTCAATAACGATAAATTTTGAACATCGCACGATTTAGTTGGCGAAAGTATATTTACTACACTTATGTCATTGGCAAATACTTTTATGGAATCTCTCGACGAGTAGCAGTTGTTATAGTCTTCTACATCTACCCAATAAATAGCTGAACCTACATTTGTTATTTTGTATGTCGACGAAGTAGCTCCGTCTTGCCATTGGTATGTTTTATAGAAAGCCCCCGGTTTTAAAGTTATAGTATCGGCTCTTTTGCTTATTATATCTTCGCCCAGGTTAACTTCTTTGGTACCCCATATGTGAATATCTTTTGTTATTATATTATCGGTTATACTCATATCTGCACTTGGTATTATCGATGCAGTAACCGGATATGCTTTAGTCTCCGACATATTAACCGTTTGGCTAAATGTGTAATTCATAGAAGCGCCGGCAGCTAATGCAGGTATTACTACATTTTCTTCCATTATTTTTCCTGCAAAGTTTACTTTAGCCCTTATGGTTTTTGATCCGGCGGTATATGAATTGTTCGACTTATTTTTAATCGATAAAGTAACCTGTTCCATTGGCGAAGGTAAACACATATCGTTAGGTGTTAACGATGTTAGTTCCCAACTGTCGCCAATTATTTGTATGGTGTCAGAATCTCTGAAGCAACCATTTATATCTATTGCATTAGCATAGTATTTTGCAGTATGGTTTGTTGCGATGTTGTATGTTCTGATACCGGCAGTAGCATTGCCAAGCCAATGAATATCGGTGAGGTTTTCGCCTACATCGAGTGTTATGGTATCGGCTCTAAGGGTAAATATAGTATCGGGACCAAAATCAATATTGGCCGATTCGTATATGCTAACAGTTTGATATGTTGTGTCGTTTGAAAAATTGAGATCGCCATATAATACAGGATACGTTTTTACTTCATAAATTTTACCTTCGGGATACATAATTTTTTTAGTAAAGTTGTGTACAAAGGTTTCATTTAGTCCAAGTGTAGTTGTTAGTGTTACTGTATCGTAAAATATGTTCTCATTGTCGAGTTCGCAGGCTACTACTATTTTATTTCCAACCTGATATGTTGTATCGGTTGAATAATTTTGTACAGTAACCTGAAGGTTTTGACCGGTGTTGCCGTAGAAACATGAGTTCGACAATCCGGTTGCTGCTATTACTCCCAAATCATCAACCGATTTCATTACCCTTATAGTGTCGTACGAAATGCATCCGTTCGATTTGGTAGCTATTACTGAGTAATTGGTTTCATATACACCTGTCGGAAATTCATAAACATTAAACAATTGGCCTGTTGCAGTAGAATCGTTATAATGGTTTTTCCATGCATACGAAGTAAAACCGGCTCCGGCATCTAGTGTTACACTTTGTGGGTTAAGTGTTCCTATGTCGGGGCCTAGTGAGTATTCCGGTTCGCCCAAAACGGTAGCGGTTGCTGTTCTGGTGTTGTTGTTTGTGTTATAGAACGATGTATCGCCGCGTGCGCTAACTGTAGCTGTCATTGCATAGCTCCCTTTTTTGAACATATTGTATGTTTCATCGAAAGTAAATGTTGTATTGAGTCCTATTGCCAATGGCGATGAAACAAAAAATGTATCTTTCAATGTGGTTTCACTATTTATAGTTACTGATGTAAATAATGAATCGGTAGCATAAATTGGTCTTATACCAAGGTTTCGTATTCTTACAGTTATAGGTTGTTTGTCAGACAATATACAGTCGGAAACAGGGTCGGTAATTGCAACAATGCTTGCATCGACAGGGGCGTTGTACACTCTTACATCGTCTATGGCAAAACCTTCGTTAGTGCCCGAAGCGTCGGATTTGAATACAAAGCGGAAGCGAACTTTTGGCTGATTTGCTACTTCTGCAGGTAATACTTCGCGTGCCATAAACCATTTATTGTCTGCTATATCCCAGCCTTCGTGACCAAGCGCCGCTATTGTCCCTTTGTTATTGTACCAGTTCCAGTTGTATGTACCTGTATGTTCGGGTATTAATACCCAACTGCTACCTTCGTTAATAGTATAATATACTGCAAGTCCGTCTTTGTTTACTTCGCCTGCGGTAAATAGTTTGCACTCAAGTATTGGTTTGTCAATATTGGTAAAATTAAAGGTAGGGCTTTCGAGCCAGGCGTTGTCATTGTTTACATAGTTGCCCGTAAGGTTTGTTACCCATGCTTTAGTGCCGCTATATGCCGATTTTATTTGTGTTTTGGCAGGTGTGCCAAGCTTCCATGTAGGGTTTGTGCCTCCCGAACGCCAACCATTGCTGTTATTGTTCTCAAAGTTGTCGGCAAATGGAACTGTTGCATATTTTGTTGAATATATTGTAGTGTCTTTAAGGTTGTTTCTCGAATCTTCATCGGTACTTAGCATTGTACTTACTATTATTCTGTATTTGCCCGGAATTGAAAGGTTAAGCGGTTTTGTGAATGTAAATAAAACCTCTTCGTCTTGAGCCAGTACTTGTTTTAGTGTATCCATTGTCCAGCTGTATCCGTTGTCCGTAGAGTATCCTACCGGTATTATATTGCTCGATGGGTCAAAACCGTAGTTTCTTATTTTTACCTTAACCAATTCGGAGGCTGTAAGTCCTGAACCGCCCGATGGCGATATAAATTCAGAAATACCTACGTCGTTGTTTACATAGTTGCCGGTAAGTGCAAAGTTGTCGATATTCCAACCGGAATATGTAGCTGCGATACCTGTTGGGCCAAGTGAAAAACGGAATTTTACATTGTATGTTCTGTCAAGTGTAGAGCTAAGGCTGTATTTTATAAACTTCCAATTCGATTCAGCTACAAGAACTTTTGTACCCTCGGTAGTATTATCCCATAGTTTAGTCCAGCTTACTCCGTTGTTGGTTGAATAATCAATTTTAACATAATCGTCGGCCGAAATATTTAACCAACGGTAGAATTGTAAGTTAAGGTCTTTGAAATATTCACAGTTAAAATTTGGTGATGTAGCAGTATAAATATCACCATTGCCATTGCCTACAAGTTGTTCATAATCACCGGGTTCAAGATTAAGTCCGGAAAGGTCGGTACCCATTATTTTATAACCGCTTGGAGCATAGTCGGGGTCAGGGTTTTGTTGAGCGCCGCCCAGGCCGTAAGCTGAATCTATCTCAAACTCGGTAACTAAATCCCAGTTTATTGCGTTCTCAAAATCGTCGTAGAATATCGACTCGTTTACTTCGCGATACCCGTTAGGGTCAAGTTCTGATTCGTTGTCGTAGAATTTGTCGTTAAGCTGAATACCGTTTTTAGGTATTTTTGCATCGAGTTTCCACCCTTTAAATTTGTGTTGTGTATCTTCTGCAACATCTACGGTTACCCATACATAATTATCGCCAAACGGGAGTGAATAATTTAAACCTGAGAATGTAGCTGTTCCGTTTACAAAACTTACTGTATCGCCAAGTGGAGTATTGCGTGTGAAATGTTCAGTTTGAGTTATATATATACGAACTCCGTTTGCCGGAACAAGCAGTTCTGTTTCCAGCTTGGCATTTACTAAAAGTTTTTTTAAAAATAATTCGCCGTTGTTACCTTTTACAGGCAGGTGTATTTTTAATATTGGGTTGTCTTCTGAGCCGGTAGGGACAATATCCTGGTTTGGGTGTGTTGCAAAAACTTTATCAACAGTTTTGTCAATAGTATCGGTTTCAACTATCATTATACTGTCAATACATGAACTATATGAAACAGTTGCACTTATGCCAAGAAATCCTAACTGAATATTAGAGTACTTTACAGAGTCGGGGAGTGGAAGTGAATCGAATATCCACCCATCGGTTGCCAAAAAATAGTCTTTCAATTCAATCCATTTATTGCCATAGTCGGGTGTTCGGTAGCAAAGGGTGAATTTTGAGTTGTCTTTATCACCTCCCGGTATTTCGTTAGGGTACTGTGCATAGTAGAATCTTAGTTGAGGTTTTTGTGAAAGAGCAAGGCTAAATGGTGGCGACACCAAATATGTACGGTGTATAGTTTGCGATTGCTTAAAGAAGCGGGCATTATATTTGCCATTTACCGCTTGTGCAGGTATTTTTTTTGTTGCATTCGGGGGTAATACTCCACCGTTTGTATAGTCCCAGTCGGCTATCCCTTCAAGAATTTCTTGTGTCCAAAGTGCTCTGCGGCTTTCGCTTTCAAAACCTTCCTGGAAATATACTTGCTGGCTGTAAGCTAATATGTTTGTAATTACAGCAATGAGTAGTAATATTTTTTTCACATGAATAGTATTTAATTAAACATTTTCCAAAAGTACACAATTACATTATGTACAGCAAATTAGTTTGTTATACAATCTGTTTTAGTTGATGAAAATAATTTTATATTAATTGTAACTAATACAATTAAATAACGTACCATATTAAGAAAAAAACTGTAAATACTTAAAATCTTTAGACTTATTAACTATATATTTTGACCAATAATTTGTTGCGGTAATTTGTTTATTCTATTTTTACCGACGGTGTATTGAACAATAAGAGGGTGATTTAAACAAATTGAAATTATTTCGGTTTAAAGCATCGGTTATGTAATATTTTAATAATAGAGTTATGGTCAGGAAATTGCTATTTGTAATAACCATATTACTGTCGGGAATTATTTATTCACAAACCGATACCGAGTTTTGGTTTGCTGTACCTGAGGTTTCATATGGGCATAGACCGCAAGATGGAGAGCCAACATACCTCCATTTGTCTGCACTCGATGTCGATGCTGTGGTAACAATTTCAATGCCCCAGCAACCATTGTTTACTCCAATCGATGTTTTTGTGCCGGCAAAAACAACTCAAAAGGTTGACTTAACCGGGTATATACGTACCGCTTATATTCCGGGTGTTGACAATGGTAGTGCAAATCAGTCAAATATTTTAGAATTAGGATTACCGGGCGATTATGGTAAACCTACTAAGAAGGGGGTTTTAGTTGAATCGTCGAGTTATATTACAGCATATCTGGAGCGTAATAACCCTTATAATACCGATATATGGGCGCTAAAAGGAAAAACAGCTTATGGCGACGATTTTTATGCACCCTCGCAAACTACCGATGAAAATGGTAATTACACACCTATGCCATTATATTCTATTGATATAGTTGCTGTTGAAGATGCTGAGGTTTATTTTCTTCCGCCGGCAGGAAAAGTTGTTAAAGGTTACGGATCGGGACTTAAAAAAGTTACATTAAAGAGGGGTGAAACTTTGTGTTTAGTAGCTGATACTCTTACAGTAGGTGCACATTTGGGAGGAACCCGGGTATGGACTACAGGTGGTAAAAATATAGTAGTGCAATGGAAAGACGATTCGGTAAAAGGAAATAACTGTCGCGATTTAATTGGCGACCAACTTGTTCCTACCAAGGTGGCAGGGAATGAATATGTAGTTATGCGGGGGCAGTTGGGTTCACCCGACGGAGTAAATAGCAACAGAACTGAAGAGTATGTATACATAATGTCGTTAAAGGCAGGTGTTGAAATAGAGTTTAATATTGTAAAACCGGCAGCATCAACGGCTGTTACTCCTGCCAATATTACTACCGGGGCTCCGGGAACTATACAGAAGATACAGCTAAACGAGCTGAATAAAAATATTGATGCACTGCATATGAAGTCAATAGGAGAAGAGACATTTTCTGTTTTTCACGTAGCCGGGTTCGGGTGTGAAAAGGGGGCAGCTATATTACCATCAATTAAAGGGTGTACCGGTTCTACCGAAGTTAGTTTTACCCGCTCAACCGGTGAAAGTTTCTTCCTTAATATCATGACAAAGGAGAAATTTATTGACGATTTTCTTGTTTATATCGATGGGCAGGCTGCTCCAATACCGATACCCAAAACATGGTTTACACGCATACCCGGTACAGGAATGGATCCCGCACTGGGGCTCGACTCTACCGAATGGTACTTTCTCGATAAAGCGTATAACGAATTTACCAATGCACATGGTCCTTTTCCGGCAATACCTGTCAATAAAGTAACCAAGGTTGTAAATACCGAAGGCTTGTTTCACCTTGCCTTAATTAACGGTGGACCATCGAGTGGTTGTCGCTATGGATATTTTTCCGACTTTAACGACAACCTTGGTGAAGCGGTAATTGGAGGTGAAAAAACCGACTTCCTTTTTTATTGCTATGGCGATACCGTTCAGCTGCAAGCTCGCGGTGGGGTAAAATACCGTTGGGAGAACGTAAATACCAATCCACCTTATCCAAATACATTTATAGACCCAACAACCCTGAGTACTCCAAGGGTAACACCGCCTGTGGGGCAAATGTTTTACCAGGCAACTATTACCAGAGCTTGTTATCCTGAGTTGTTAAAGCGTGATACTGTTATTAAGGTTAGTGCTATTGGATATCCCGAAATTAAGGCAGTATTAGATACTGTAATGCTAACCCCCAGTTGTTGCAGCCCTGTTACTATCGACATAAATAATAAGAGTAAAGGTTCAAACCAGTATGAATGGGAAATAATAGAGTATAATAAAACCACAACCAGTACATTAGCCGATCCGGGAGTATTTACATTTACAAATAAAACCAACAGTACCAAAGATGTTACATTGGTTTTAAACTCCAGTTTTACATATAACTGCCCCGATATTGATACTTTGGTAATGCCTGTACACCCCGAAATAGGAGCAATGGCTTCAAAAGGGGCAAAAACAGGGTGTCGTCAGGATATAACACAAGACTTTTATGCAACAGGTTCATCGGGGCCATACACAACAGGTATTTGGGATTGGGGCGATGGCACAGGGCAGGAAAGCTTCGATGCTGCCGACTCTACTGATACTTTTACACATTCATTTTCTAATTTAACCAATTTCGATACTATATATAATGTGTATTTAATAGTATTAGACAGCTTAACAGGGTGTACCGATACCTCGAAAATAATTCCTGTCGAAGTGCCAGGTGTAGCACGTGCTCGTTACGCTATTAACAATAAAAAAGGGTGTTCGCCGCTCGATGTTACCATTACAAACCTTTCTAACGGTATAGTCGATTATAACTGGTGGTTCAGAACAGGTAATAATTCATCAGGTACTCCGGTCGATTATAATGCATACCTGAGCGATACTACCTTAACTTATACTAATACTACAAATGCACCTTTGGAGTACTATGTTTTTCTTATTATAGATAAAACAAACGACGATGGTTCGCACTGTTACGACACTTGTGGGGTAGATACCATAACGGTGTATCCCGAATTTAATGTTACAATAGATCAGGGTAACCAACAGGGGTGTAATCCATATACAGCTACTTTCACATCGACACTCAATAACCCGCTGCCAAATATGACATACTACTGGAATTTTGGCGATGGGACATCATCGGGTGTTGCCGATCCGGGAAGTAAAAAGTATTCGCACCTGAAACCTACCGATCAAACTTATACAGCAAGGGTAATAGCTACAAGCGAATACGAATGTACCGACACTTCGCCAACACGAAATGTGGATGTATATGCTTTTGTAGGAGCAAACTTTACCGTAGCCCCCGATACTTTTGGTTGTGCACCATTGGTTGTAACTATTACAAATAACACTTCGGTAAATTCGGCTAAGAATTTTGCGTGGAATCTGGGTGTCGGAGCTACCGGAGTACCATCGAATGCTGTACCGTTCAATGTAACTTATGACAATAATAACAGTGCCAATACCAATCCGGTAATAACCTTAACCAACGGAAACGGTCATGCCGGGTGCGATAAATCATTTACAAAAAGACTAACAGTAAAGCCATTAATAGTAGCGGATATACAATTAAACGATAATATTATTTGTCACGGCGATTCTATTCAGTATATTAATTTATCGGAATTTGTAAATGGTACCGATATAAGAGGTGCTATGGCAACTTATGAATGGAACTTTGGCGATGGCACATTAAGCTCTACCGAAACAGGTTGGCATAAATATGTTAATACCGACCTTGTTCAAAAGGTTTTTACTATTACCCTTACAATTACTGTCGATGGCTGTACCGATACCCAAACGGCAACCGTTACTGTGCTGCCCGAGATGAAACCTCAGTTTACAGCCGATAGTTATACCCTATGTACACCAATAACTGTTAATATTAAAAATACCAGTATTGGAGCGTCGAGTTATACATGGCGTTTTACAAGCGGAACTACATATAATACAACCAATATAACACATACGTTTACCAATCCGCCAAATTCAAATACTATAAATACACAAACACTTACACTTACTGCCCGAAATGGTCAGTGCGAGCGGACTATTTCAAAACAATTTACAATATACCCTGAGTTGAACCCACAGTTTACTCCAAGTGTAAATGCAGGTTGTGAACCATTGGCGGTTACTTTTACCAATAGTTCTACCGGTGGTGCATTAAGCAGCCTTGTTGTAGAGTGGGACTGGAACGATGGTACTACTGAAATAAACAGTAGTAACTCTTTAAACCATAATTTTATAAATAAAACTCCACTTGATGTGGTTCGTAATGTTGAATTGAAAATTACCAATGCCATAGGTTGTTCCGATAGTGTTACCCTTCCGGTAAATGTGTATGCTCATGTTGACTCCAAGTTTACTGTTCAGGATACTACCGGTTGTTCACCTTTTATTGCAAACTTAAAGAATAATACATCAGCCAATTCAGCAAAGAATTTTGTATGGAATTTTAACGGCGGAACCGGAGTGGCAAATAACACTCTTCCGTTTACTGTGCAGTATGTAAATCAGGGTTCGGCCAATTTTACCCCAACCATAATATTAACCAATGGTAATAATCATGCAGGTTGCGAAAAAACATATTCGAAGACTATTACAGTAAAACCGGAAATAACACCTCAGTTTGCTGTCGATAAATCTTTAATATGCCACGCTGATTATATTCAATTTACCAATACATCGATATATAAAAACAATACAGCAATACATTCTTCGGCAAAAACACAATTTAGCTGGAATTTTGGCGACGGAGCTACAAGTAATGTTGAGAACCCTTCGCACCAGTTTTTAAATACTCAAAACAATAACACTACACCACAGAGCTTTACAGTTACGTTAACACTAACAGTCGACGGTTGTACCGAAACATATTCATCGGTGGTAAGTGTGTATCCGAAAGTTACAGCTGCAATAGAATCGGACGAGTATATATTCTGTGCACCAGAAACTGAGCCTATAAGAAATATATCAACCGGAGCAGCGTCGTATTTGTGGCAGTTTAGCGATGCAGCTGATTTTCCAACAAATAATAAGAATGCTGTAAATAAAGCTTTTGATAACTTAACTGCCGAAAATATTAATAATGTTACAGTAACATTAACTGCTACTAACGATTTTTGTAAAAATACAACAAGTAAAGTATATCAGGTTTATCCGCGAGTAGTGGTATCATTTACACAAGATGTTACCGAAGGTTGTAACCCTCTTGATGTAAAATTTACTAATAACAGTACCGGAAGGCTTTCGTATGTTTGGGATTTTAACGATGGACAATCGTCGGCCGACAAAAGCCCTGCTCACAGGTTTAGTCATGTTAAGAATAGTGACAAAGTATTTACAGCAAAGTTAGTTGTAGAGCAGGAAGTTACTGGCTGTAAAGATAGTGCTACTGTACCTATTACTGTTTATTCTTACGTAAATGCGAAATTTGGATTAACAAAAGCCGGTTTTTCGAAAGGTTCGTTAGCATCGGGTGAAATAGTTGGCGGTTGTACACCGTTCAATGTTGTAATTACCGATTCATCGGTAACAAACGGTACGTGGGAATGGATTTTTGGAGAAGGTACTACCGGTAGTTATACTTATCCCAATAAACCGGCTCCTATTAGTAAAACTTACGTAAATGGAAGTAACGATAACCCACTGGTAAATAAAGATTATACAATTACGCTGGAGGTAACAAATTTACATGGTTGTAATTCAAAAGACACAAGAAACCTTGAAGTATACCCTCGTACAAATCCCGATTTTAATGCAATATATGGTGGTTGTAGTCCGCACCCTGTTACATTCGACAATATAACCGTCGACGACAGAAATACAAGCTATTTTTGGGAGTATGGCGATGGAGCATCAAGTAATGAGCGCAACCCATATTATTTGTTCAATAATTACAGTTATACTAACGATACTGTCTATACAGTTAAGCTAACAGCTACTACACAATATCGTTGTGTCGATGATACATCAAAAACCATTACAGTATATCCCAAACCACTGGCAAGAATAGTACCCGATATATCGAAAGGGTGTGCACCGCTTGCAGTTAACTTTACCGATGCTTCAATTGCCAAGAGCGGATACAGTCTAATGTGGAATCTCGACGATGGCAATGGTTTTATATATCCGGGAACAGTTGGCGGTTCACTCAATTATGTATACCAGAACAGAAACAACTCCGAAAAAATAAATACCTATGATATAGAGCTGGCTGTTGAAACAAATTCAATATTGCCATGTAGAGATACTGTGGTATATTCTGTTCATGCTTACCCCGAGGTCGATGTCGATTTCTCACTGAATGAAGCAGGTTGTAGTCCGCATACAGTTAATTTTAACAATTTATGTAACAATGCCGTTGGTTTGTACAGTTGGGATTTTGGCTATAGCGGAGAGTCGAGTGTAATTAAAAATCCGGTATTTACATACCATAACCGCACCGGTTCTATTGAAAATTATACAGTTTATTTGAAGGGTTCTTCCAAATACGGATGTAGTAAGGATACTACCCATAAGGTAACAGTATACCCAAGCCCTAAAGCATATTTCGATATTACAGAGCCGTGGCAAATATATCCCGATACAGTGTATACCATTACAAACTTGTCGGATGTTGGTGATTATAATTATTACTGGACAATAGGCGATGGGACACCTGAATTTAGTGAGCAGGCTAAATCGTTCGATATACGATATACCGGTTGGGCACCAAATGCTCTCGACAATACATACTATGTTACACTCAGGGTTGACGGTACACATTGCGATACTGCAAAAACACATAAGCTCCGTTTGTTACCGCCCGACCCTGAAATTACAATTATGAACCCCGAACCCAACGGTTGTGTTCCGTTAACGGTTAACTTCGATGCATCTTCGCGATATGGTAACAGCTATGTTTGGGAATTTGCCGACGGTACAACAAGTACCGAATTTGAACCGGTACATACATTTACCAAAGATGGTATATATAATGTAAAAGTTACTGTAAGTGGCGATGGTGGCGAAAGGTACGATTATATAGCAGTAGTAGTACACCCTCTGCCGGTAGTCGATTATCGTTTTGAACCCGAATATGTAATGCTACCCGACCAACGAGTACAGTTCTATAACTTAACCGAAAATGGAAAGAGCTATGTTTGGTATTTTGGCGACGGTAGTATAAGTAACCTTGTTAGTCCATCATATCAGTATACCAAAGAAGGTTTTTATGATATAATGCTTAAAGCTATATCGGAAAAAGGGTGTGTCGATTCTTTAATTCACGGCACTCAAATTCAGGTAAGCGGAGCTGGTAATATAACTTTCCCCAATACATTTATTGCTTCCGACGATAGCCCGGCTAATGGAGCATACGAATTTCCCGATGTAAAGAATGATGTATTTCACCCCCATTATTCTCAGGTTATGGAGTATAATTTGTATGTTTACAACCGTTGGGGGGAACAAGTATTTACTACCACTAATATTAGAGAAGGTTGGAATGGTCGTTATAGCAACACAGGGCAGCCATTATCGCAAGGTGTGTATTTTTGGAAAGCAACCGGTAAGTATTATAATGGTAACGCATTTAAATTGGCAGGTGATGTAACCCTAATAAGGAAATAGAGTTAATGACAATAAGAATAATTATTATAAGCAGCCTAACATTTTTTTTATATAAAACAGGCTTTGCTCAGGATCCGCAGTTTTCGCAGTTTTATTCTAACCCATTGTACCAGTCACCATCGTTTGCAGGTACATCGGAAGGATATAGGGGAACAATTAATTATAGAAACCAGTGGCCTAAAATGCCGGGAAAGGTTGAAACATTTTCAACCGGTATTGATGTTAATATTATGGAAATTAACAGCGGACTAGGGCTTATTGTAATGCGCGACGTTATTGGAGTTAATTCCTTATCTACTCTGTCGGCCGGATTATTATATTCATATAATGTTAAAGTAAACCGCAGGTTATTTCTGCGTCCGGGTATTGGTTTTTATTATTTGCAAAAAGCTATTGACCGAAATAGTATGATACTGAGTAGTGAGATAGATGCATTAAACCCCGACAATCCGGGGTCGCCTGTTAGACCTCAGACACTTGGTGAACTGCAAAATCGCAATGCTATGGATGGTGGAATATCGTTACTGGCTTTGTCGCGCGATTTGTGGGCTGGAGTAACTCTTGACCATCTATTTGCACCCAATGTGTCATTTACCGAAAGGGCTGAACCTTTACCGGTAAAGTATACCGTGTATGGTGGTTATCGTTTTCGTAAGGTAGAACGATTGGTAGGGACAAAAAAACAGGTGGTAACAGTTGCAGGAACATACCGCCACCAAGGGGCTGCCGACCAGTTCGATGTAGGGTTGTATTGGACCTATGACCCATTAATTCTAGGTATTTGGTATCGCGATTTACCTTTGATGAAAGAAAATTCTAACCGCGATGCTATTATTATTATGCTTGGTGCAAAACTCGATATGATTACTCTTGGGTATAGTTACGATTTTACAGTTTCACAACTTGTAACTACAACCGGTGGAGCACATGAACTATCAATGATTTACAGGTTTGAGGTAAGTAAAAAGAAAAAATTTAAGCAATTACCTTGTCCTGAGTTCTAATATTTTAGAACGGAAGGTACACTTTTCTAATCATTTCATTGTATTCATCTGCAGCATTACTTTGGCTGGTTATACCACCACCGCTTTTAAAGTATAGTTGTCCGTTTCGTTTTTCAATATAACGAATCATTACTCCCGAATCGAAATTATTACCGTCAAATACTCCAACTATACCGGTATAATAATTGCGATTGTGTGTTTCTGCTTCATCTATTATTTCCAGTGTTGCAGGTTTGGGGGCGCCCGATATACTTCCGGCAGGCAACATTTTTATAATAATATCCCCAATATTCTCTTTATAGTTATGGGGTAGTTTGCCACTTATTTGAGAACTTATCTGTAATAGTTCACCTTCATTTGTTTTTAATACATCTATGTACCTGTATTTGTCAACACGTACATTTGTTGCCACGCAGCTTAGGTCGTTTCTCAACAGGTCAACGATAGTAGCATGCTCAGCTTTTTCTTTCTCGTTGTCGAGTATTATTCGGTCGGCGTCGGGAATTGAAGCATCAATGGTTCCTTTCATTGGGAATGAATAAATATTGCCGTTTTTTATTTGAATAAATATTTCAGGCGAAAAAACAACAAACTCATCGTTGAATAATAAACGGTATTTGGCATTGGCCGAGAAAAAAATATCTTTTAACAAAAGATTTGTTTTAACAGGTGTTTCACAGGTTAAGTTAGTTAGGTAGCTATATCCTTTATTAAGTTTTTCAACAACGTGGTTAAATGACTTTTCAAACTCAGCGAAACTAATTGGTAACTTTTCGAAAGTATATTTTTCAGGAGCTTGTGCCTTTTTCGAAAAGTTGCTTATACCGTTTACCGAATATAGAATTTTTGTATTATCAATTTCGGTTAATGGTTTTATAAAGAACTTATTTAGTTCATAGTTTGCAATCATAAGAAAGGCAATACCTTGCTTTCCATATTCATTTGCTGTATTTATAAAAAGTTCCTTATTCATAGTGCGCTCAAAAATAGTGTTACATTGCTCAAGTTCCAAAAGAGATTATTTAAAATGCTTTATATATTTTATTATGAGTGGTATTATTTAACCGGAAATAGTATTTTCGCAATTATTTAGTGTGAAACAAGAAAATATATAAAAAATGATTCAAAGAATTCAATCGGTTTATTTACTAGTTGCAGCAATATTGGCATTGGTATCGAATGCTTTTTCGGTAGGTATATTTCAGTCATCGGCACAAATTGTTAAAATGTACTATTGTCATTTGACAGCAACACCTGATATGTCAGAACTTATAAATGTTATGCCTCTCACTTTTTTTACATTTGCTGTTGCAATTTTATCGCTTTATGTTCTTGTAAGCTATAAAAACAGAACAAAACAAATAAAGATTAATAAGGTTAATATTTTCGTAAATATTTTATGGATAGCTACTTATCTATATTATTATAGTCAAATAGTGAATTTATGTAATTTGAGTGGTAAGCCAACTATTTTTGCAGTTATTCCTGTTATTACAATAGTTCTGTTAATATTGGCATGGCGTGCTATAAAAAAAGATGATAATCTTGTAAAATCGGTTGATAGAATAAGGTAAATATAAACTGTATATAGGTGAAAAATATAATACGAAATTTGTTATTTGTAATATTGCTAATCGGCACACTTTGCGTAAATGCTCAAAAAAGTGAGTTGGCAGGCGATAATCAGTTAGCATTGCAGTATTATAGAAACGGTGAATATGAAAAGGCAGTTGAGATTTACCGAAAGTTGTATTACGAAACAAAAACTGAGACATATTTCACCTACTACTTAAAATGTTTAACAGAGTTAAAAGATTATAAAGAAGCTGAAAAGCTTATAAAGTTGCATTTGAAAGCCAATAGTTTCGATTTAAGAAATTATGTGGAGTTGGGTTACATATATCAGCTCGAAGGCGATGAATCAAAAGCCAAATCAACATATTTATCAGCAATAAAGAAAATTGAATCCAATCAGCATCAGGCTATTTCACTTGCAAATGCATTTATAAACAAGGGCTTGTATGAATATGCAGAGCAAACATATTTCGATGCAAAAAAGCAAATTAACAATTCTTATGGTTTTCATATTGAGTTGGCTTGGTTATACTATTATCAGCGCAATTACGATAAAATGATAAGTCAGTATCTCGACTTGCTTGAAGTAAATGAGCAATATATACAATCGGTTCAAAATAATCTCCAAAGTGCTGTATATAACGATATTGACGGCAGTTTGAAACAGAAATTGAACGATGCGTTATTGGCAAGAGTTCAGGATAAGCCCGAAGTTACGGTATTCAGCGAATTACTCATTTGGCTATATATTCAGGATAGCGATTTTAAAAGTGCATTTATTCAGGCAAGAGCACTCGACTTGCGGCTTGGAGAAGATGGCAAACGAATAATAGCACTGGCTCGAATAGCATCAGATAACGACGATTATTCAACCGCCATAAAAGCTTACGAATATGTAATAGAAAAGGGGAGGAACGTTGAATATTTTTATGCCGCCCGCAATGAAATGCTTGAGGTTATGTTTAAGCGAATTGACCTTGGGTTAGATGCTAAAAGGGAAGATTTTGTAAGAATGGAACAAAGTTATATTAATGCATTAACAGAGTTGGGAACCAATTCCGAAACTGCCGATATGATAAAGAATTTGGCTCATATTCAGGCATTTTACTTAGGAAAAACAGCCGAGGCTATATTTTTGCTCGAAGATGTAGTTACTATGCCCAGAATAGATGCTCGTTCGCAGGCTCTTTTTGAACTCGAACTTGCCGACATTTATTTGGCAGCCGGAAATATTTGGGATGCCACATTTACATATGCAAGGGTTGAAGAAAAAAATAAAAACAATCCGGTTGGTGCTGAAGCAAAATATCGTAAAGCAAAACTGGCATATTATATAGGTAATTATGAATGGTCAATGGCACAACTCGATGTATTGAAAGGGAGTACATCGAAACTTATAGCCAACGATGCTGCAAGGTTATCGCTGTTTATATATGACAATACCGGTTGGGGCGATTCGCTCGAAACAGCTATGGGTATGTATTCACGTGCCGATTTGCTATACTACCAGTCGCAAGATTCACTTGCAATAGCAACTCTCGATTCTATTACAACTCAATTTGCCGACCATGCTTTGGCTGATGATGCTTGGTATTTGAAAGGTCAGATTTATAAAGATAATAATCGCTTTGACAAAGCCGAAGAGGCTTATTTGAAAGTTGTTAACGACTTTGAATATGAGGTTCTTGCCGATAAATCGTTATATGCTTTGGCATATATCTTCGAAAATGAAACCGGCAATAAAGAAAAGGCTTTAGAATATTATAAAAAGCTCTTGCTAAATTATCAGGGAAGTGTTTATACTGTTGAAGCACGGAACCGTTTTAGAAAGCTTCGTGGCGATGATAATATAAATTGATTAAAGTCAATTTGAAAAACCTAATGCAATGCGGGTTAAAATAATAACAGTTAGGTATTGTGTTTCTTGGATAAAAAAATTAAGTTTGGAATTACTGCTATATAATACATTAAAAAGTATTAAATGCAATGTACATATAGAAGCCAAAAGTAATTTAACCGAAAAGCATTATGATTTCAGTAAACGATAAAGACTATATAAAGTCGAAAGGAATAAGCGAAAAACAGGTAGAAGAACAGATTCAACAGTTTAAACAAGGATTCCCTGATTTGGAAATTATTCAACCAGCAACCGTTAAGAATGGCGGTATTAAATGTATGACTGAAAGCAGGCTTAGTGCCAATGTTCGATACTACGAAAAAGCATCAAAAAAAATTAAACGGATAAAATTTGTTCCTGCATCGGGTGCAGCTTCTCGTATGTTCAAATCGCTGTTTGAACTCATGAACAGTTATAAAGGGACAGAAGAAGAATACCTTAAATTAACAGCTAAAAAGGATTTTGGTTCACCATATTATATCTATGAGAATATAGATAAGTTGGCTTTATATCGTGACTTGTGTAACTCATTAGAATCGGGCGGCTCATCAATTGACGATGTTGAAAAAAGTAAAGATTACGTTTTATTGCTTAAAAAACTTCTAACAGAAGAGGGTTTAAATTACGGTAATCTGCCAAAGGGTTTGCTAAAGTTTCATAAAGGAGCTCAGGGAGTTACCAGAACTCCGGCCGAAGAGCATTTGGTTGAAGGTGCAAACTATTCATTAACAGGAAAGAAAGTGAAAATTCATTTTACAGTATCACCGCAACATATGGAATTGTTTAAACAGCATATAGGTGAAGTTGTAGAATTATATCAGAAAAAATATAAAGTTAAATATGAAATTGACTTTAGTATCCAAAAGCCTGAAACAGATACAATTGCCGCCAATGAAAACAATGAACCATTCCGCGATGAGAATAATAACTTAGTATTCCGCCCCGGAGGACATGGAGCTTTAATACAAAACCTAAACGAACTTGATGCCGATTTGGTTTTTGTCAAAAACATCGACAATGTGGTTCAGGATAGATTAAAAAGTGAAACATATACTTACAAAAAGGCTCTTGCCGGACTATTACTTTGGCATAGGGAAGTAATAGCTGATTATTTGAAAAAGTTAAATAAAAAATCGGTTAAAAAGGAGTTAATTGATGGTATTGTTCAATTTGCTAAGAGCAAGCTTTGTATAGTTATGCCCGCCAATTTTGATACATTTGATATTGAAAAGCAACGATATATTTTAATTAATAAACTGAACCGACCAATTAGAGTATGCGGTATGGTACGCAACCAAGGTGAGCCTGGAGGTGGCCCTTATTGGGTTATGAATTCTGATGGTACACAGTCGCTGCAAATTGTTGAAGAACCTCAGATAAGTGAACAATATAAGCCATTAATGCAAAAAGCTACCCATTTCAACCCTGTTGATTTGGTTTGTTATATTAAAGACTATAAAGGAAAAAAATTCGACCTTACTCAATTTGTTGACCATAATGCCGGGTTTATAAGCGAAAAATCATATCAGGGAAGAACGTTAAAGGCTCTCGAATTACCGGGGTTATGGAATGGGGCTATGTCCGATTGGATTACAATATTTGTAGAAGTTCCGGTAATTACATTTAATCCGGTTAAAACATTATCAGACCTTCTTCGTCAGGAACACTTATACGAAAATGATTTGCAGCGTCAAAGAGAAGACAAAATTGTGATAGTAGAACATGATGAATAGTGATAAATTAATTATGCATCAGGCTTTTTCTTTTTACGTAAATTAAGAACAGTACCAACTTCTGGTTCAGAGCCAAATTCTATGTTATTTTTCATATACAGGTATTTAATTTTAATACCGTATTTTTGCGATATAGAATACATCGTTTCACCTTTTTCAATTGTGTGAGTTTTGTATTTTACATCAGCCTTTCTGCGCTTGGGTTGTAGGTATATTGGTTCACCCGGAATAACCGGATACCCTTTTGTACGCTCGTTATATTTCAATATTTGCCAAAGCATAACACCTTGTTCTTCGGCAATTTTCTCATAAGTATCGCCTTTGCGGGCAACAGTGTACTCAATACGGTTTTCTTTAACTACCTCTCCGCCAAATGGAGTTATTTTGTAATCATCAATATTTACCGATGCATAAATCTCCGGTTCATATACATCTTGCTCCGGTTTGTAGCTTCTTTCATCGAAACGGTATAGCTTTTCTTCCTCAATTATCTTAATCAGTAGGTGAGCATAATCGTTGGCAGTAGCATATCCTGCTTTTTTAAGGCCATGAGCCCATCCTTTATAATCGGTTGGTTTCAAATCAAACAGAAACTTGTATCGGGTGTTTTTTAGTAAAAATTGCGAATGATCGTGATACGAACGTTCAGGGTGGTCATATACTCTAAAGCACTCATTGGGTCGGTCGTCGTCGTGTTTTGTGGTTTTGCCATTCCAGTTTCCATGACATTTTATGCCAAAATGGTTGTTCGATTTTAAAGCAAGTGAACTTTTTCCACAACCCGACTCAAGTATGCCTTGAGCAAGTGTAATGCTGGCAGGAATCCCCGAGCGTTTCATCTCTTTTATAGCAATATCTTTGTATTTTTCTACATAAAGTTGTCTGTCGTTATTTGCTGCAAATAAAATTTGAGTTGCAATTAAGGTTATTGTTACAATATATTTTTTCATCAATATCTTTTTTTGCAAAAATAGCTTTGAAACATCTATTAATGCAAACCATATCCATTTCAGTTATTGACAAGTTATTAAGTATGAAAACAAAAGAGGTTGGCGAAAAAGTCACGGGGTGAATGTGTTTGCTAGAAATCGCAAGTGTTATATTACTGACTATTAGTAATTCACCCCGTGAATGAAATAAAATCTTACCTTTTGGGTAGTCTCTTATATTTTTTTGAGAATTATTGTTAATACTTAATTACACAAATATTTCTTATCTCTTGCTCTGTTTGTATAGAAAATAGGTATTTTCCACTGTAATATTCTGCAATATTTACTTGAGTAATGCTGCTATTAGGTATTACAGTTTCTAAGAGAGTTCCATTCATATTGTAAATAAGTATTGTTTTAATTATTTCAGACGTTTCAATATTTACAATGTCTTTTGTCGGAATAGGGTATATTTTTATGTCATTGTATATATATGTTTCTGAGTTAGTTATTTCGTCTATGTCGATGGCATAGCGAGGGGTTAGTGAGTATTCATTATTGGAATATTCTACAATACCGGTAATACTGTATACTTTATTAAGAATAGGGGTGAAGTTGTAAAAACTATCATTAATTATAATATTTCCATCAATATCAGTTGCTACCCATTCGTTATTTATATCTTTTGGTTCAGTACACTCTGCATTCTCAATTCTTATTAATACACTTTCAAATGGTTCAGTATTAGCTGTTGCACTGGTTATATTTGGAATATTTTTATTTTGAGGTATTTCAGTATTTATATCGTGATAAAAGTATGAGATTGTTGTTAATCCATTAATTTCTTTAACTTGTCCAAGAACATACAAGTTATCATTTTCTTCAATTTTTACTGTTTTCTCATTCATATAAATGTGTATGCCTGTATATTCAGGAGCTTTTTCGTTATAATCCTGAATAACAAATGTTTCATTGTTTGTGGCAGTAACATTACCGTACGTGTATACATATTTATTTTCATAAGGCGATGAACCTCCAGTTATGGGGGTTTGTATTTTTTTAATGGGTAAAAAGAAGACTTTAGTTGCCGACAATGCTCTGTATATGGTTGAAGCTTTGGGGCTTTCTATTTTTACAGAGTCAAATTCAATAAATGTAATATCGGTATCTTTAACTTTAATATATATCTTTTTGTCGGTCACAGTACCTCCGCCATTGCTGATTTTTAAAGAATCTTTGAATTCTCCATTTATATTAAATGAAAGAAGTAGTTTGTTTGGCGCAGTTATTATTATATCTCCGGTTAAGTTTGTTCCCGTTATATAAATACTGTCAGCTTCGTTGTAAATAATATTTGTGTCAGCATCAAGCATTATTGAAGGCCTAAGTATCTCTGAAGCTTTATATGATATTAAAGGTTTTTCGTATATGGCGAAATAATTTGAAACGGCGTTTATTGTAGTATCAATTATTGACGATACCTTAATTTGATACATATTGCCATAGCTCGCATCATCAGGAATTATTATTGAATCTAGGCCACGGTTTTTAAAGTTACCAAGAGGCGACCATGTTTTTTCGGCTTGAATGTATACAAATAAAGAAACACTGTCTAACCCTTTTGCCACCCATGTTATTTCTATTGTATCACCGGCTGTATACTCTTTATTGTCAGTGGTTACTACATCAATTAAATATGGATTTAATGAAAAACCATTGGTTGATATGGGCAAAATCAGATTACCGTCCGATGTTTCAGTAGTCCAGTTTGAACTATTGGCTAGTTCTGGAAGATATTCGGCATAACTCAATTTATTATCTCTTGCTCCGGAGTAAAAACCACCATCGGGGCTGCCGGTAGTGTAAAAGTTTATGAAAGTTAACCCGGGAGTTAACCCGGTCATTTTTAAATCGCCTTCATTTCCTGTCGAGTTTTGAATACCGGCAAGCCATACTTTAATATCGGTTGGCGAAGCACCCATATATGCAAATAATGCATCGCCGGTTGCCGTTAAGTTAACATTACCCGATACACTTGTTAACGAACCAATGCTTACAGTTCTGTTACTTACTGTTATACTGTCAAATACAATAATTGTACCTGATGCAATATTGTTATTGCCTGTATTCCATTTGAGTATACCTTCATTTGTATCTGCTAGTCCACCCGTAGCATCGGGTTCATTGTCGGTAAAATATATTGCTGTATCGGCCGGTAGTTCTGATAGTGCTACAATAGCAAAATGGTCATTACCATCGGCACAAAATGCTGTAAATGCAATGTTACCAGGCTTAAATTCCGGTAATTTCTCTGCATAAATATTTATTACAACAAAAAGAATCAATGCTGTTAAGCAAAGGGAACGAATAGTTTTTTTCATCTGTTTTACATTTAGTAACGGTGTCAGAAATAAATTATAGTTACTGATTACTAACACTGTCGGGTTGAATAATTTGGGTTTAATTAATTAAATATACCCTATAATTCTATGTAACGCAGAATAAAAATGCTGTTTTACAGCATTTTTAAATACTTATCAATTTTATGTTTATTTAGCGGTATACTCATCTATTTGACCGAATCCTCTTAGAAAATCTTCGGTTTTCATTCTCCTTTTTCCGGCTATTTGAAGTTCGTTTATTTTAATATATCCGTTAGGACAGCATACTTTAAGTTCTCTTTTTCCATCAGTGCATATTGTTCCCGGTTTTTCATTGTGAGTATCTTTAATATATATAGTTTCGAAAATTTTCATTGTTGTTGGGTCTTGATTTTCCGATATTAACTCACACCATGCAGCAGGGTAGGGGCTTAGACCACGTATAAGATTGTGAATCTCTTGACCGGTTTTATGCCAGTTTATTTTACAATCTTCTTTAAATATTTTTGGGGCATGTTTTAGTTCGCCTTCAATTAAATTATCCTGAGGCGTTTCTTTGTAATCTCCGCTAAGTATTCTATCAAGCGTTTCTACAAGCAAATTAGCACCATTAACCATAAGTTTATCATGTACTATTCCGGCTGTATCATTTTCGCCAATTTCAAATTCAGTTTGATATAGTATATTGCCGGTATCTATTTCATGTTTTAAAAAGAAAGTAGTAGCTCCTGTCTTTTTATCTCCGTTTATTACAGCCCAGTTTATTGGAGCAGCACCACGGTACTGGGGTAGTAATGATGCATGAAGGTTGATTGAACCCAACGGGGGCATATTCCATACCGATTCAGGTAACATTCTGAATGCAACTATTACATTTAAGTCAGCATTTAATTTTTTTAATTCTAGCTGAAAATCAGAATCTTTCAAATTGGTAGGCTGCAGTATATTTAATCCTTTTTCAATGGCATATTGTTTCACAGCCGATTCACTAATTTTTTGTCCTCGGCCGGCAGGTTTATCGGGGCTTGTAACTACTGCTACAACATTATATTTGTTGTTAATTATTTGTTTAAGGCTTTCCACTGCAAAGTCGGGAGTGCCCATAAATACTATTCGGAAGTTATCTTTATTATTCATTTGCTTCTTTTTTATAATAGAAAAAGCCGGTTGTAATAACCGGCTTGTAAATATAATTCTTTCTTTTTTATTCTGCTTTATCGTAACAGCGTACCCAATCTATTTCAAATTCTGAATTAATTGCTTCACCTTTAGGATCTTGCTTTATTCCTGTCGAAAGAAGAACGTACATTGGTTCCGACGGTATATTTTGTGTGGTTTTATGTACTTCTATTCCGTTTATTAGCCATTTTATCTCTTTGGGCGACCATTCTAAAGTGTAAATGAAGTATTTGCCGGTAAGAGCACCTGCTCCTAAGTTTGAAGCAATTGAGTTTTTTGAATTGCTGTCAATATGGTTTATAAATTCCATTTTATTCTTTTTTGACATATTATATCTGAATACATCAATTTCAGGAGCAATTTTTTCGCCTCTTAACCAAAACGCCTGATATACCGGGTAAGTTGGGTCTATTTTAATTTTTGCTTCAAACTTTCCATATTGCTGTCTGAAACTATTTGCAGTACTTAGCATTCCCGATGTATAGTCAAATTCCTGTTGATTAAAACCATATTTAGGATGCCATACCTTTCCGGTCGATTTTTCGTTTTTAGTAACAAGTTTTACTGTTGTACCGTTCAATACAGCATTTTTATTCTTGGTATATACTTGTTTCTCTCCGGCAATTACATAATGGTCTTTTATTAACATTTCGCCCCAAAAGAAACTGTTCATCCATTTGGTTTCATCAATTTTACCTGTATTAAAATTATCTTCAAATGTTAAGTTCCATTCTTTTAATGAATTGAACTTATCAGAGTCTTTAATTGATAAATACCACTTAATATTATCGCTTTTCTTTAGTTCATTATATCTGTTTTCTCTCTCAGCTTCTTCGCTTTTTGAATACTTATTCTTATCGAGCATATACTCTTTGTAGGCGATAAATTCTTTAGTTTTAACAAACTCTTCCAACTTCATATATTCTTGTAATTCAGAGCTTGCTTTGGTTTGGGCAAATAGTTTAAATTGCTTTGAAATTCCGTATTTATTAAAAAATTTCAGATTATCAGATTTTGCTAATTCATTGTATCTTTTTTCGTTTTCAAATTCTTCTGAATTTTCAAATTTTAACGATTCCTTTTTGTTTGTAAATTCATTAGAGGTAATATAAACTTCCAGTTCTTGGAATTTTTCTAGCTTATCCGACGATTCAACATTGTTGATAAGTTGCAGCTGTTTTGAATTTTTAAACTTGAAGTAAGTTTTAAATCTGCTCTCTTTTTTAAGGGTTTTGAACTCATCGTTGTTTTCTTGTTCTGCTTGTTTGTAATTAGCAAGTTCTTCTGAGCCATCTATTTCAAGGAAAGTTTTATATGACGCTAATTCCTTGAATTTAAAATACTTTTTAAGTTCTTTATCTTTTTTAAGAGTAGTAAATTCTTTTTCTTTAGCTATTTCTTCTGCCAATACATTCGCTAGTTGTTCTTTTTTTGAATTATGTTCTTTTGAGTTTACTAATGTATTCAGTTTGTTAAACTCTTCTAATTCGGCTGATGTTTCAATATTGGTAAAGCGTTTAAAATCTGATGATTCTAATACTTTATAATAGTTAATAATGCCTTTGTCTTTTTTTAATTTTGCAAGTCGTTGTTCTTTTTGAAATTCTTCGGTTGTTTTATAGTTTAATGAAAGAATTTCATTCTTTTTTGTTTTAAATGCTGATGAGTTGATATAAGCATCAAGTTCATTGTACTCTTTTAGTTCGTTTGAAATTGAATAATCAAGAAGTTTCTGATATTCTTCTTCGAGTAATTTCTTCTTTTCTTCAATTTTTTCTGTTCCCGGAATTAACCCTAAACTTGCTTTTATTGCAAAACCTAAATTTGCCATATTTTATTTGCTAATGTTATTTATTTTATAACGCTCTTGGAATGCTGAAACTAAATGTTGTCCCTTTTCCAGGAGTGCTTTCTAACCAAATGCTTCCACCATTTTTAAGAACAAACTCTTTACAAAGAACTAACCCTATTCCGGAAGATTCTTCTTTATTATTTGTTTCCGGTCTTTGGTCAATGCTGAAAAGAGTATCTTTTACTGTTTTTTCTATGCCTATCCCATAATCTTGTATTGAAATATTTAGCATATCGGCCACCTCTTCAATATTGAGTTCAATCTTACTATTGTCGTATGAATATTGTATTGCATTTGATATAAGATTCCTTAAAACGGTATTTATCATATCGCTATCAATATAACCAAAGTGTTCATTACCAATGTTATTAACAATAGTTATGTTTCTTGATTGGCAAATAGCTTCATATAACTCAATAACTTCTACAATTATATCATTAATATTTGTTCTTTTAAAATTTATCTTCAAACTTCCGGCTTGCGATCTTGCCCATTGCAGTAGGTTTTCTAAAAGATTTGAGGCATTTGTTGAATATTTTTTGATTTGCTCAATTTGGTTCAGACACTTTTCTTTATCAATATTATCGTATTGACTAATAATGTCTTCACTTAATGCATTTATTGAAAATAGAGGGCTTTTTAGTTCGTGAGCTATTATTGTTAAGAATTTGTCTTTAGAATTATTTATTGCTTCTAGGTTTTTCTTTTGTTGGTCAATAAAATCTTTTTCTTTTTCTATGTGATATTTCTTTTTTTGAACATCAATAGTACGCGAAGTTAGCTTCTCTTCAAGAATATTGTAATCTCTTAAACGTTTTACCATTGCAACAAGTGTGTTCCTCCATAACTCAGGATTCTTGTTTGTTACAGCTTCAAATGTTTCTTTACTTAGTTCATATAATTCAGTGTTGTGTACTGCAGTAACGGTTGCCGACCTGCATGCTGAATCAATTAAGGTGTATTCTCCAAAGTATTGTTTGCTTGTGAGTGTGGTGAAAACATAATTTTTGTCGTGTATCTCAACGCATCCTTCACTTATTATGTATAGCGAATTATCAATATCGCCTTTGCTGAATAGTATGTCACCTTTGTGAAGAAAAACACGATTCATATTCTTTGCAAATAGTTGCAGTGTTTTGTCTTTAAATTCAGAAAATAAATCAATTTCTTTCAATAACTGAACAATGTTTTCTTTTGTCAACGCCATATATGGAGGTTTTGAGTTTGTTGGTTTTATGGTTCTGGAATCTAATGTTTCAATTAGTTATTTCGTTTAAATATCTGTTTTTTTAAATAATCATTAAATATATATTGAAAACTCGAACTATGCAATGAATTCATTGCGATTCTTGTGTTATGATTAACAAAAAAATGTACATTTATAGCATCAAATTAAGTTAAAAACTATGTCTGTACCCAAAATTGTAAAAAAGGACCCGTGGTTATCACCACATACTGAAACTATCCAAAAACGAATAAAACTCTATGAAGCAAAGAAAAAAGAGCTTTTAGGAAAGCAGTTTAAATCACTTAAAGAATATGCATCTGGTTACGAAACATTGGGTTGTTTTAAGCAAGGCGACGAGTTTGTAATAAGAGAATGGTTGCCAAATGCAAGTTCCGTATTTCTTATTGGTGATTTTTCAAATTGGAATCCTGTTGATGAATATAAGTTTGAACAAATAAATGGTTTTTGGGAATTAAGGTTGAAAAATCTATCTCATGAACAAAAATACAAACTAAAAGTATATTGGAATGGAGGCGAGGGGGAACGTATTCCGGCGTGGGTACGACGTGTTGTGCAAGATGAAAATACTCATGGTTTCGATGCGCAATTATGGATGCCCGACAGTGCATATGAATGGAAGTATGAAAAACCTAAAAATCAGAATCCTCCAATTATTTACGAGGCTCATATAGGAATGGGGGGTGAGGAGCATAAAGTCTCATCGTTCAATGAGTTTCGTGAAAATATTTTACCGCGAATTGTAAAATTAGGGTATAATACTATTCAGCTAATGGCTATTCAAGAGCACCCTTATTATGGTTCATTTGGTTATCATGTGTCAAATTTCTTTGCAGTATCGTCACGTTTTGGAACTCCTGAAGAACTGAAGCATTTAATTGACGAGGCTCATGGTAATGGAATTAAGGTTATAATGGATATTGTTCATTCTCATGCTGTTAAAAATGAAATGGAAGGTCTTGGTAATCTTGATGGAACACGTTATCAATTTTTTCATGCCGGTGGCAGAGGAGAGCACCCGGCGTGGGATTCATATTGTTTTAATTATGGAAAAAATGAAGTGCTTCATTTTTTACTTTCAAATGTGAAATTTTGGATTGAAGAGTATAAATTCGACGGTTATCGTTTCGATGGTGTTACAAGTATGCTATATCTCGATCATGGGTTAGGGCGTGATTTTACTTCATACGATTTTTATTTCGATGGAGGACAAGATGAAGAAGCAATAACTTACTTAATGCTTGCTAATGATTTAATGTCGGAATTAGACGGTAACCCAATTTCAATTGCTGAAGAAATGAGCGGCTACCCCGGACTTGCTAATTCAGTAGCCGATGGTGGTGTTGGTTTTTCATACAGGCTTGCTATGGGTGTACCCGATTTTTGGATAAAAACACTTAAAGAACGATTAGATGAAGATTGGATTTTGGGGCAAATATATCATGAGCTAACAGCAAAGCGAGATGATGAAAAAACTATATCGTATGTAGAATCTCACGATCAGGCTTTGGTTGGTGATAAAACAATAGCATTCAGGTTAATGGATAAGGAAATGTATTTCCATATGATGGTTAATGATCAAAACCTTGATATTGACCGTGGCATAGCACTTCATAAAATGATTAGACTTATTACTGTTGCAACAGCCGGAGGAGGCTATCTCAATTTTATGGGAAATGAATTTGGTCATCCGGAGTGGATAGATTTTCCCCGTGAAGGTAATGGTTGGTCTTATAAACATGCTCGCCGACAATGGAGTTTGACAGATAGAGAAGACCTTAAATATAAGTTCTTAAATAAATTTGATCAACAGATGATAGAACTTATTTCAAAAGATAGTTTTCTCGATATTTTTCCAATGCACCAACAAATGTGTAATGAAGGCGATAAAGTCATCGCTTTTACCCGTTCTAAATATTTGTTTGTATTTAACTTTCATGCAACTAGGAGTTATACCGATTACTCAATTCCTGTTATGGAAGGACGATATAAGTATATATTTAGTTCCGACGAGGGAAAGAATGGAGGTTATGATAGAATAGATCCTCAGCAAGATTATAATACACATTTAACAACAGTTGATGGAAAATTTCAACACCTTATGTTGTATTTGCCCGCACGAACAGCTTTGGTACTTGAAAAAATGCCGGTTCCAAGTGTAAGAGCAAGAAAAAAACGAACATAGAAAGCAATGGAAAAAATTTCAATATATCAGGTTTTCACTCGTTTATTTGGAAATACTAATAGTACAGGAAAAATACATGGAAGTAGTTCTGAAAATGGAGTTGGAAAAATGTCGCATTTTACAACTAAAGCTTTATACGAGATAAAAAAACTGGGTATTACTCATATTTGGTATACAGGTATTATTGAGCACGCACGATGTGAAGGTAATAGCGATATAGGAATTGCGGCCGGGAATCCTAAGATTATTAAGGGTAGAGCGGGTTCACCATATGCTATAACCGATTATTATGATATAAATCCTGATATTGCTGAAAAACCGGAAAATAGAATGCAAGAGTTTGAGCAATTGGTTGAACGAACACATAACGCAGGAATGAAAGTGATAATTGATTTTGTTCCAAATCATGTTGCGCGTGAATATAAATCAGATATATTTCCTGAAAGGAATTTTGGTATTAATGATGATGTTACTAAGTCATTTTCACCTAAAAATGACTTCTATTATATACCGGGACATAATCTTGTATTGCCCGATAATATTGGTACTATTTTGACAAATGATGGTTTTGTTGAGTATAATGAGTTTCCGGCTAAGGCAACAGGTAATGACCAATTCTCAGCATATCCCGAGAAGAACGATTGGTACGAAACAGTTAAGCTGAATTATGGTGTAGATTATTCTAATGGTAACTATGGTCATTTTAGTTTAACTCCTCCGCTTTGGAATAAAATGGTTGATATATTGTTGTATTGGGCATCGAAAAATATTGACGGTTTTCGTTGCGATATGGTTGAAATGGTACCGGTAGAGTTTTGGGAATATGCAATAGCAAAAGTTAAAAAACAGTATCCCGATGTGAAATTTTATGCAGAGGTTTATAATCCCAATCTTTATAATTCATACATATATAAAGGTGGATTCGATTATATGTACGATAAGGTTGGTCTGTACGATTCTATAAAAGCCATTACTTGTTATGGTTCGCCGGTTTCTTTAATTACAAATTGTTGGCAATCGCTTCACGGAATTGATAAGCATATGTTGCGGTTTCTTGAAAATCATGATGAACAAAGGTTTGCAAGCCGTTTCTTTACCGGTGATGTACATTTAACATTACCGGCAATGTTAGTTTCAGCATTGCTGCATCAGGGACCTGTAATGACATATTTTGGTCAGGAAGTGGGTGAGCCGGCACTTGGTGAAACCGGATATAGCGGCGACGATGGACGAACTACTATATTTGATTACTTTCATGTACCGGAACATATTAAGTGGGTTAATAATCATAAATTCGATGGTGGAGATTTAAGTTCAGAGCAGAAAGAGTTAAGAAATATATATAAGCAGATACTTAATTATTCAATCTCGAATGAAGCAATAGCAAAAGGCGATTTCTATGATCTTATGTGGTGTAACTCTTTTGAAAATCCAGGAGCAAAGCACTTTGTTTATGCTTTTATGAGATATTCAGTAACTCAAAGGGTGCTGGTTGTTACAAATTTTGATAGGCATAACAATTATCCGATAATTTTAAAAATACCCGACAATGCATTAGAATTAATGGGATTATCTGAAAATGAGCAAATAGTATTAAAGTCGGCATTGTTTGATGCAAATGAAATTATTGTAAGTTACGAGGAATTGAAAAACAGAGGAATTTGGTTAAATATTAGAAATGCTTCAGGATTAGTTTTTAGTATAGAATAACAGAAAAAATTATAGCTAAGAGATAATAATTATAATGGATTTTATATTTTTGAGCTTGATTTATAATAATTTTTAATATGACAATAAGGAAATTATTTTTTTCATTTATAATGTTATTGTTTTTTACAATGGCTATTTGTCAGGAAAATGATGAGAAAAAATATAATAGTCATTACGATACCTTAATTGTTATTAATAATTTATTAATAGATTCCGATAAGGTTATGGTTACACGAGAGCAAATACTTGAGGCCGATACTATTTTGGTTAACCAAAAAGGGTTAAATGTAGTAAGTTTCAAGTTTAATGCATTAAGTTTGGGTAATAATATAACTTTACAATCCGATGGATGTAGAATTACAGAGGAAATGAAAAATTTGATTGTAAAAAACAAAGATGTTTCGTATAAGTTTTTTTACATAAAAGATATTGTTTTATATTCGGGCAGTAATAGGCAGTCGGAACCGTCTACAAAAACAGTAAAGGTTGTCTTTTCAAATTAACTAGTTGTTTTAATGATAAAAAGAATTTTTATAAGCGTATTATTTGTGTCATTGTTTTTGACATTTAACAACGCATTTGCTCAATCAAATGATTATAGAGTAAGAAAATGTTTTCAATACGAAAGGGATAGTTGTCCTAATAGTGGAAATATATATTACAAATATAATTCAGAATCACGTAGCGCATTATTTTTAAAAGGTCAAACATCACGTTTTCCACTTTCCATTTATAATGGGCGTGATTATAGAATCTCTATTTGTTGGGATTTCAATCTCGGTAATAGGTTGGAATTTAAAATTATAGATGCCGATACCGATAATGTATTGTATGATAACTCAACCGATGAGTTTGCTTCTGAATTTGAATTTACAGTTGCTCAATCAAGAGATGTATATATTCAAATAAAGGTACCTGGAACTAACGAATTAATTAAAAATCAGGAAGCAGAAGATTTAATATTTGTTCGCAAAGATCAGGAAATGGGTTGCGTTGGAGTACTTGTTGAGCATATGATTACACCAAGTAAAGGTTTTTAGCTTTATGGCTAATTATAGATATTTTGTGTCATTGGTATTGTTTTTTTTGCCTCTTTGTTTATCATTAAAAGCTCAGGACTGTTTCGATTATTATCGAAAATCATGTATTAGTCCCGATTCAAAGTTTGTTTATTCACTCAATAAATCATCAGTTAGTTTTAAATTTAAATCTGGAGAACAAAGAATTGTTACTTTACCAATTTTTTCAGGAAAAGATTATCGAATTACAATATGTGCCGACAATGTTTTCGATAATGTTATACAATTTCGATTAATAAAAGATGATGGTGAGTTGTTATATGATAATAGTACTAATGATTATAGCTTTCATGTAGAATTTTCATGTGTGAAATCTCAAGACTTATCAATTGAGTTAAATGCTCCAAAACCATCGGCCGGTACTGCCGATACAATATATTATGAAGGTTGTATCGGCATATTAATTGAAGATATGGTTTCAATTAAAACCGGTTTTTAGTCTTATACTATTCCATCGTATAATTTGTCAATGTCAGAAAAATGTAAGTGAAGCCATACTTTCATATCATTCATTATATTGCTGTAATCTGTTATTGTCTTGTTTTTTAGTGCTTTAGAAATATTTTCAAGTAAAGTCATAAATTGTTTGTGACTGTCTAATTGTATTGTCATATTATTATATCCGGCTTCTTCTAAATATGACTCTTCATTTCCAAAGTGATATGCCGCAAAATCAGTTAGGTTTCTTAGGTTATCTTTAATCTCCTTTTTGCTTTTTTCATTAGCAACAGATGAATATAAGATATTTGCAAGTTCAATTAGTTGTTTGTGTTGTTCGTTTAATTCATTATTTGTGATTTCGTATTTATCGTGCCAGCATATAAGTTTGCCATCTTCTGTAATAATATCATGTGATGACTCATCTTCTTTGGAATAGTCTAATTCAGAATCTACATTTTTGGAATCAAGTTCATTATTGTCTTGTGTTTTTTTATTATGAGTAGTTATATGTTCATTTGTAGTATTAAAATCAGTTTTCTTTTCTGATATTAAATCATTATTAATTTTTCCTTTGTCAATTAGTATTACATTGTCTTTGTTATTGTCATAAGTTATTGCTTCCTCCATTGTTTTAAGCTTGGTCAACAACTCATTGTATTTTATTTCGGCAGTAATATCAATACCTATTTTTAGTATTTTATAAGGTTTGTCTGTCTCTTTGCCAAAAATAGGAGTATATGACTCTTCAATCCAAATCTCTTTATTTTTTATAATGAGTTTATTTCTTTCTTTTTTGCTTATTCCTTTCTTTAGGTCGTTCCAAAAGTATTCATAACCGGCAGTTTGTGTTTTGTTAAAATCAAATCCATCAGCGTGGTTCATGCCAATAATTTTATCGTGTTCTATACCTAAAACACCGGCATATTTTTCATTTGCATAAATAATTTTTCCATCCATATCATATTCTACAATGAATGCTGAGTCACCAAGTGTTTTTAACATAGCTTCCAGTTCATGTTCTCTTCTTGAAGCTTCTTCTTGAGTAGCTTGAAGTTCTTCAAGATTTTGGCGCATTTCTTCTTCCTGGGCCGCCATTTCTTCTGTTTGTTGTTTCGACTGTTTTAATAGCGATGAAGTGCGTTCGTTTATTTTTACATTTGAAATAGTAGAAGCGATACTTTCGCCCAGTTTCTCAACAAACTCTATTTGGTGCTTTTCTAAATTATTGAATGAGGCTATTTCAATAACTCCGAATATTTCGTTATTTAATGAAAGAGGTACTAATAATAAAAATCCCGGATTTGCAGTACCTAAACCCGATGTTATATTTATATAGTCATTGGGCACATCGGTTATATATATTGTTTTAGTTTCATAAGCGCATCTGCCCACAAGATCTTCTCCAATTTCAATTTCTCTCTTCATATGCTTTTCTCTACCATAAGCAATAGCAGATTTTAGGCTCAGAATTTTATTCTTGTTATAGTCTTCTTCAATAATGAAAAGTGCTCCCTGATTTGCATCTAAATAATTTATCAGGTTACTCATAATTTGGTATGAAAGTTTATGAATGTTATCGTTATTGGCGTGGAGAATATCGCTGAATTTGGCTAATCCACTTGTTGCCCAGTTTTGTTTGCTCTCCAATAGCTTTCTCTCTTCAGCTTCTTTATTAGCTTTTTTTAAATTTTCTCTCATATATAATAGAGAGTTGCCTAATGAATCTTTATCGCTTAATGGTTTGTATTCTACATTTAAATTACCTTCACCTATTTGTTTTGCAAATTCAGAAGTTGTATTTAGCCCTTTTATTAGTTTATTTACAGAGTCTGCAATATTTTCAATAGCATCTCCGGTTTTAATAATTATTTCTTTAGCATTATCAATATTTCCGGTAGCTAATAACACAAGTGTTTCACTTGCTTTATTTAAATTGTTTTTAATATACTTGGCAATAAATATTATTACAATTGTTACCAATAATAATCCAATAATATTTGTAATTATTGTATAAATAGTGGTTTTGTTAGTAACCGAAGTAAGATGTTTTGTTGGAATAACAAGGCAAAGACTCCATGGCTGGCTTGAAAAGTTTGCATTAATTGGAGTAATTGTTAATGTAATATCCTTTTTTTGATACTTCCCGGAGTATATTCCTTCTGTTCCATTTTTTATTTTGTCAGATAGTGTAAATTCTTCGCTAAGGTCAGGAAAAGCAATTGTAATATCTTTTCCTATTAGCGATGAGTCTTTGTGATATATTATTGAGCCATTATTTGCAGTAAGAATAGCATGAGTATTTGGAAATGGCCTAATCTCTTTTACTATCTTTTGAATATCTTCAATAAGTATTTCTGCAGCAATAATACCCGCAAACTCATTGTTAATTATAATAGGAGCAGAAATAGTAGCTACTTGTTTAATTAGTTCGTTGTTTTTAATATTTACAGGTGTGTGAATAAGAGGTTTTAAAGCTTCTCTTGACTCAGAATATATAGTATTTTCATCATTTGTATTGTTGTGGAAAATATCTTGTCGTACTAAATTGTTTTTATTGTAAAGTCTAATACCATATCTTTCATAAGTTTTATTGTTTATGGTATCATATTCATAATACTCCCATGTGTCCCATAATTTGTGAATTATAGGGTTGTCGGAATATACTTTCTGATACATTGACAAATAAATATTTTTCCATTGATTTTCGGGTATTGCATCTTTTTTACTGAACGCCGATGCCAATGTTGTAATGTTTGAAACAGCGAGCTGTATTTTTTTTTCAATTTCAGAAGTGTTTGCTTTTGCAACGTTCAAAGCTAGCCTCTTCGATTCTTCTGTTGCTGCTTTGTTATATTGTTTTTTTGATACAATAATTGATATAGTGAAAATAATTACAACTGTTGTTAGAATTGAAACTAACATTTTTGTTCTTATCGATGCCCTTATTTGCATATAGCTTCAGTTTAATTTTATACTGCTATTTTACTAAAAAAAAGTTGTTTTTCAACCCTGCAGAGCTATTTATTTTGCTATTGTTCTTTATCGATATTTTAAAGGTATGTTATAAAAAAGGTTCAGTACTTTGTCTGAACCTTTTTTATGTTAATTAGAGAACGTAATTCTATTATCAACCATGTCTACTCTTAGAGTAGAACTAATATTTATTTTATCGGAAATTATTTCTTTACTTAAATTATTGAGTAATTCATTTTGAATAACTCTTTTAACAGGTCTTGCTCCAAAAGAAGGATCATAACCCTTTTGTGCAAGATATTCTAATGCACTCTCAGATATATCAAGCTTAATGTTCTGCTTGTTAAGTCTTTTTATTACTCTGTCAATTTGTAAAAGAACTATTTTCTTGATATTTTCATGAGAAAGAGGTTTAAATGTAATCGCTTCATCTATTCTGTTCAAAAATTCAGGTTTTATGTTTTTTTTGAGCATTTCAAACATTTTTTCATTAAGTAAATCAAAGTGGCTTTCATATTCTGATTCATCATATTTATCAAACCAGTCTTTTATTATTTCTGCACCTAAATTTGATGTCATTATAATTATAGTGTTTTTGAAATTTACAATCCGTCCTTTATTATCGGTCAGACGTCCATCATCAAGAACCTGAAGTAATATATTGAATACATCAGGATGGGCTTTCTCAATTTCATCGAGTAAAATAACAGAATATGGCTTTCTTCTAACAGCTTCAGTAAGTTGTCCACCTTCGTCATAGCCAATATATCCCGGAGGCGCTCCAATTAATCGCGACACAGAGTGTCTTTCCTGATATTCCGACATATCAATTCTTGTTATCTGATGTTCATCATCAAATAAAAATTCTGCAAGAGCCTTTGCTAATTCTGTTTTTCCAACACCGGTAGTACCCAAAAATATAAATGAACCTATTGGCCTGTTTTCATCTTGTAGTCCGGCTCTGCTTCTTCTAACAGCATCTGCAATTGATGTAATTGCATTGTGTTGACCAACTACCCGATTGTGAAGTTCATTTTCAAGATTCAGAAGCTTTTCTTTTTCTCCTTGAATCATTTTTTTGACAGGTATTTTAGTCCATTTTGATACAACTTCTGCAATATCCTCAGTAGTTACTTCTTCTTTTATTAAAGCACCCGATATTTGTTTTTCTTTAAGCTCCAATTCTAAAACTCTTATTTTTTCTTCTTCTTCCTTAATTTTCCCATATCTAATTTCAGCAACCTTACCATAGTTGCCCGAGCGTTCTGCAACTTCGGCTTCGTGTTTGTAATTTTCAATATTCTGTTTGGCAGCTTGCAAATTGTCTATAATATTTTTTTCCGATTTCCATTTAGCTCTTTTTGCTTTAAGCTCTTCGTTTATTATTGATAGTTTTTCAGCAATGCTGCTAAGTTTTATAGTATTCCCTTCTCGTTTTATTGCTTCTCTCTCTATTTCTAATTGCTTTACTTGTCTTTCTAGTTCATCAATCTCTTCCGGCACAGAGTTTATTTCAAGGCGAAGTTTCGATGCAGCTTCATCCATAAGGTCAATAGCCTTATCGGGAAGAAAACGATCGCTGATATATCTTTGAGAAAGTTCAACTGCAGCAATAATAGCATCGTCTTGTATTCTTACTTTGTGATGAGTTTCATATTTCTCTTTTATTCCTCTTAGAATTGATATTGTACTTAAGTTATCAGGTTCATTTACTAATACCATTTGAAATCGACGTTCTAATGCTTTGTCTTTTTCAAAATGCTTTTGGTATTCGTTTAATGTTGTTGCTCCAATAGCTCTTAGCTCACCTCTGGCAAGTGCCGGTTTTAGAATATTTGCAGCATCCATGGCACCTTCGCTTTTTCCTGCACCAACTATGGTGTGTATTTCGTCTATAAACAAAACAATATCACCATTTGATTCTATAACTTCATTAACAACACTTTTAAGCCGTTCTTCAAATTCACCTTTGTATTTAGCACCTGCTATAAGGGCACCCATATCAAGTGAGTATATTTTTTTATTAATTAAGTTTTCCGGAACATCTCCATTAACTATGCGTTGTGCAATCCCTTCGGCAATGGCGGTTTTTCCAACACCAGGTTCACCAACCACAATAGGATTATTTTTTGTCCGCCTACTTAAAATTTGAAGAATTCTTCTTATTTCTTCGTCACGACCAATCACCGGATCAAGCTTTCCGTTTGCAGCGAGTTCATTTAAATTAATGGAGTATTTATTTAAAGAGTTGTATGAATCTTCAGCAGTTTGCGAATTAACTTTTTTACCTTGAGTTAATTGTTCAATAGTTTGTTCTAAGCTCTTTTTTGTAATTCCCTGATCGTTTAAAAGCTTACTGGCATCTGATTTTATTTCAAGTAAGCCGCTCCATATATGGGCTGTTGTAACAAATTGATCCCCTTTTTTATTACATATCGTTTGAGCTGTTACTAAAACTTTATTACTATCTTCCGATAAATAAGGAGACCCACCATAAACTTTTGGGTACGACGATAGAATAGAGTCAAGAATTTCATTAAATTTAATAGAGTTGATGTTGTGTTTGTTGAAAATGAAATTGCTTATTTCCTGCTCAACTTCTATTATAGATTTTAAAATATGAAGAGGTTCTATTGCTTGGTGTTCATGTTTTACAGCAATATTTAAAACCTTTTCTAAAGCTTCTTGGCTTTTAATAGTTAAATTATTGTAGTTCATGACGTAATGTTTTTTACATAACCAACCACAATTAATTTGCCATTTGTAAACTTAAAGACTTTTTGTCCGTATAAGTTTATAAGTATGTATTATTTGTCGCAAAATGTTGAAAACTAATGTAAAAATGGCATTTATTAACATTATTAGTAAAAATACATAACATAATATTTTTTTTAGATAAAAAAATGTACTAATACTATTGTTTTTTAGGCTCAAAAAAATATATTTGCTTTTATAAACATAAAAATATGCGTAATAACATAATATTAAATAAAGAAACTTTACAATTTGAAACTTCAAAACTTTCAGCTAAGCATCTTGCTGTAAAGGTATTTAAGTATTTGGGAGGTAGCTTATTGTTGGCTTCACTTGTTTGGGGAGTTTTTCATTTTGTATTCGACTTTTCTTTTGATACGGTTATGTTAACTTATAAAAATGAGAAGCTTATAAGCAAATTAACCGATATTAATAAAAAATTTGATTCTATTTCAAACAGATTGTCGAATATTCAGGATAATGACGATAAGCTGTATAGAGTAATAGTTCAAATGGAAGAGTTGTCAGAGACAGAGCGCAAAGCAGGTTATGGTGGTACTGAATCTTATACGGAGCTTAGGGGGTTCGAGAATGGTGAATTTTTGATTGAATCGAATAGGAAAGGAGATCAACTGCTTAAACAGTTGGAAGTGCAGATAGAATCATATCAGCTTGTTGGTAAAGCAGTTTATTCAAAAAACGATAGCATCTTATCTGTTCCGGGCATTTTTCCAATTTTCCCCGACAAGTATTGGATAACATCAGAATTTGGATATAGATTTCATCCGATTTTAAAAGTTTGGGATATGCACGATGGTGTAGATATTTCAGCTGAAGTAGGAAGAGATGTGTATTCAACTGGAAAAGGGGTTGTATGTCAGGTTTCAGAATCGAATGGCGGATATGGAAGAATGGTTTTAGTTGATCATGGATTTGGATATAAATCAAGATATGCGCATCTTCATAAAATTTTGGTTAATGTTGGTGATTCTGTAAAACGTGGTGAAGTTGTAGGTTTACTGGGAAATACCGGTCGTTCAACAGGTCCTCATTTACATTATGAAGTAATTTACAACAATAAGAGAATTAATCCTGCTACTTATTATGTACAAGACTTATCCAGGTCTGAATATAAAAAAATGTTAAATTCATTTAATTAACAGAAGCATTCTTTCTTTATTTCCTTAATTTTTATAGATTTACTAATAGATTCAAAAAGCAATAATCATTATTGTTTTATAGCTTTGAGATTTATTTTTTTTTTCATTACTTGCATAAGCAAGAAATAACGATATTATTCAAATGTATTTATATGAAAAAAACTACAATTTTTTCTATTTGTGTAATGGTTTCTTTTTTATTCTTTTCATGTGAGTCTGGAAAAGATAAAAAGAGATCAAAAGCTATTGAAGATAAACTAGAAGTAACAATTGATACAGCCGATAAGGTTATAAAGTTTGAACAAACTCTATTTAGTATACCATCTCCTTATCAGTTGTCGGTTCTTGTTAAGGAAATAGGAGCAGGATATAATGAATTGCTGCTTAATGTACCTACTCGGTATACACAATATAATAATACTTTTAAAAAGAGTATTAATTTGGGTGTATATGGAGCCGATTTAGCTTATGCCAATGCTTATGAACAATCGCCTATTGCTGTGAAATATTTTTCAGTAATAAAATTATTGACTCAAGATTTGGGGCTAACTTCAGCAATTGATGTGAATGTATTTGATAGAATTGAGCATAATGTAACAAATAAGGACTCTTTAATGTATATTATATCGAATACCTATGCTGACGTTGACTTTTTCTTGAAAGAGAATCAAAGACAAAAAGATGGTGCACTAATTCTTGTTGGAGGTTGGATTGAGTCAATGTACTTATTGTCACATTTAGCTGTTGAAACAAAGAATAAAGATTTAATAAAGCGTTTAGGTGAAAATAAGCAGCCGTTAAACAGTTTGATTAAAGTAATGACTCCATATTATCATGAATCAGACGAGATGGCAAAACTAATTGATAATTTAGTAGATCTTTCTTATGAATTTGATGAGGTTCAATCAGAGTATACTTATATTGAGCCTGAGGTTATTGCAGATAATAAGTTAACAAAAGTGAAATCAAAATCTGATGTGGTAGTTAGTGATGAAGTTCTTAATAAAATCGCTATTGGCATTAAAAAAATCAGGGAGGAAGTAGTTAAATAGAGTAATTTTTTTGAAAAAGCTTATAAAATGAAAAAGAATATATACATAGCTATAGTTACACTTATTGCTTTATTTGTAGCCAATAGTATGAATGCACAATTAGATTCTACATTAACAAAATGTCGTTCTCATATCGAGTTGCCGTTTATATCAGATGGACAAACATATACAGCTTTGTTGAACGGAGAAGAATCGGCTGAATTTTATGCTACTTTTTATGGCGGAACTACATATAGAATAGTAGGATATAGTGGAAAAGATGCAGGTAATCTGATTTTTTCTTT
Organism: Bacteroidota bacterium; assembly: GCA_003250355.1. GTDB lineage: Bacteria > Bacteroidota > Bacteroidia > Bacteroidales > SZUA-534 > SZUA-534. The sequence continues at coordinate 87,659 of QKGS01000079.1, read as the reverse complement.
ATATGATCAAGAGAGAAATTTAATTTTTTCAAATTCTGATTTTCAAAATGCTGAGTATTGGGATTTTGAATTTGATAACACGCTAGATTGTACAATTGAAGCAAAACTTGATACAAAGTATATGGCTTCAGGATTTGCAGTAATGTTAATAGGTTTTAAACAATAATTGTCAACGGAGGAGTTGCATGAGCGAAAGGATTTTAAAAGCTTTAATGCAATTATTTGCCATAATTGCCGGACCTCGTAGCTCAAACAGGAATGGTAGAAATATTGTTGAATACTTTTTAAAACAGCAAATAAATGAAGAGCTTATAGAAGACTATCTGAAATTATTTGATGGTTTTTATGCTCTTTATCAAAAAAAACAGACAAATCAGACAAAAAAAGCGAAAAACCTTTCACTCAGTTCTGTAAAAGTTCTTAAAATATGTACTCAAATTAATGAGGAACTAACTCAAAAACAAAAAATTGTTGTTCTTGTAAGGTTAATGGAATTTATTAACGCCGACGAAGAGGTTTCAGAACAAGAACTTGAATTTGTATATACAGTAAGCGATATTTTTCATTATCCGATTGAAGAGTATGAGCTTTTAAAAAACTATATTCTCGCCAATAATAATTCAATGCCTGAAACAGCAAGGCTTTTGTTGATAGATGGCAATAAAACTACCAATAAACCCGGTGTACGTCATATGCATCAGGAGTCTATGCTCGATGAAATATGGGTAATGTATTCCACTCATGTTGAGATGTATATGGTTCGGTATTTTGGAGAACATGAATACTATTTAAATGGACATCTTTTAGCTCAAGGGAAAGTTTATTTTTTATCGAATGGATCAGCTTTACGTGATTCCAAATTACAGCCAATATATTATTCCGATATTGTTAGTGCTTATCATGTTTTTGAATCAGATTATAAAATTATTTATAAGGCCGAAGATATTTTATATGAATTTCGAGGTGGTAAAATCGGATTGAATCGGTTTAGTATAAAAGAAGAATCGGGTAACCTTATAGGTATAATGGGGGGGAGTGGTTCAGGAAAAACCACAATGCTTAATGTACTTAATGGGAGTTATGTTCCTACTTATGGTTCGGTTAAGGTTAACGGAATTGATATAAATGCTGAAAGAAACCAAATAGAAGGGCTAATTGGGTATGTAGCACAAGATGATTTACTTTTTGAAGAGTTGACGGTTTATCAGAATCTTTATTTTAATGCAAAACTTTGTTTTGGAGGTTTAAGCAATATGCAAATTAACCGTAAAATATTCAGAGTATTGCATAATATTGGTCTGTTAGGGATAAAAGATATGGTAGTAGGCAGTCCGCTGAATAAAAAAATAAGTGGAGGTCAGCGTAAGAGATTAAATATAGCACTTGAACTTATTAGAGAACCATCAATATTATTTCTTGATGAGCCAACATCGGGTCTTTCTTCGCGCGATTCAGAAAATATAATGGATTTACTAAAAGAATTATCATTGAAAGGGAAGTTGATATTTTGTGTAATACATCAACCCTCTTCTGATATATTTAAAATGTTCGATAAGTTGTATATAATGGATCAGGGAGGATATTTGATTTATAGTGGTAATCCGATAGATTCAATTATATATTTTAAATCGAATATTCACCATGCAAATTGGAATGATAGTGAATGTCGTCTTTGTGGTAATGTAAACCCTGAACAAATATTCAATATTATTGAATCACATACTCTTGATGAGTATGGTAATCCTACAGCCAACAGGAAAATATCGCCGGAGCAGTGGAGTAGAAGATATAAGAATTCGCTCGATAGATATGATTCAAGTGATGAAGTTACCGAGAAGCTTCCTCCAAATATTTTCAAGAAACCAAGTAAATTAAAACAGTTTTTAGTATTTGTTTTAAGAGATACTTTTGCAAAGCTTGCAAATAAGCAGTATTTGGTGATAAACCTTTTTGAGGTGCCGGCTTTGGCATTTTTATTGTCATTTATTATTAAGTATTATAGTGTTAATAGTGCCGGATATACTTTGAGTGGGAATCCAAATTTACCGGTTTATCTGTTTATGGCAGTAATTATTGCAATATTTGTTGGATTAACAGTAAGTGCAGAGGAGATAATTAAGGATCAGAAAATTCTAAAACGAGAGAAATTTCTAAATCTAAGTAGAACAAGTTATATTTTTTCTAAGCTCTCAATTTTGTTTTTTATTAGTGCAATTCAAACAGCTTTGTTTGTACTTATAGGTAATTTTATTATGGGTATTACCGATATGTATATGTATTATTGGTTAGTGTTGTTTAGTGCTTGGTTCTCTGCCAACATATTAGGTTTAATAATATCCGACAGCTTCGATACTGTTGTAACTATTTATATTCTAATTCCGTTTTTGGTAATACCTCAGTTAATACTTAGTGGAATTATTATTTCTTTCGATAAATTAAATCCGGCAATTTCGAGTCCTAATAAAATTCCTTGGTATGGTGAAATAATAACAGCACGATGGGCATATGAGGCATTAGCAGTTCATCAATTTAAATCAAATGAGTTTGAAAAGGAGTTTTACTTATATGATAAGATTTTAAGTGAATCAGATTATAAGAAGAATTATTGGTTAAAAACAATGGAAAATAAAGTATCTTATTGTAGGAGATACTTGAATGATGAAACAAAGAAGCAAGTGATAAAATATGAACTTGAATTGCTAAGACATGAAATCAGAGATGAGCTTGAGTTTAATCCCAATGTTTCTACTGATGTGTTTTTTGACTTGTATTTAGGAAGAGTGAATGATAAAGTATTGTTAAGTACAATGGAGTATCTTAGCACTTTAAGAGTTTATTACCTTAGGAAATACAATAAGGTAAGTAAAATGAAGGATGATATTATTCATGAAATGCAACAGGAATCAGGAAATAAAAATACATTTATTGATAAAAAGAAAAAATATACAAATTCTAATCTAACTGATTTTGTAAGGAACATTAACACGATTGACAGAATAGTAGAAATAAATGGCAGGCTGTATCAGAAAATCGATCCAATTTATATGGATCCCAAAGGCAATTTTGTTAAGGCTCATTTTTATTCACCATACAAGAGGTTCTTAGGTTTGGAATATGATACTTATTGGATTAATATTGCAGTAATATGGGGTTCAAATATATTATTGTATTTTGTTTTACAGTTTAGGTTGTTAAGGAAATTGCTTGAATATATTTCTGAAAGAGGTAAATAATTAAATGTTAACTATAAAAAAAAGCTGATCAATTTAATCAGCTTTTTTTAGTTATAATTATTCCCTATTCTTCAATTTCAATCATCTTAAACGGGATTTTGATGATAGATTGGTAATCTTCACCCGCTTCAAGCATATCTTCGTCGTCTTCCTCGTAATACCAACTTATGGCAACATCATTACCGCTTTTATATATTGCTTCAAGTTTTTTAAATACATCTAAAATACATTTTGAGCTACTTGTGTTAAAATATTCTAATTGAATATTAACTTCTGTTTTTGTAGCAGGATTTTGCATATATTCTTCTAACCAGTCAACTAACGGTTTGTAGAAAGCAATAGAATTTTCCGGTATAGAGCGTCCTTTTATTTCAACCTTACCAGAAGGCTCAAAACTTACGGTAGGTGTTTTTGGTGTTCCTGCAATAGTTATTGGTTCCATATCTAAATGTTTTTTAAGTATTATACATCAATGTTAATCAATAATTCAAAAAAGAAAAAGCCATTTTCGTGATTTGAGAACTTGTATTCTAATTTGCTTCCCGATTTGCGAGACATATCAACTAAGCCTAAGCCTCCTCCTCCTTTGTCGGAAAACTCTTGATTATCTAGTATCTCCTTGTATAATTCTTTCAATTCGCCTGAATCTAAAGAATTAATATGTGTAATATGCTTTTCTAGAAAGTTTCTTTGTTTGTCGCCAATAAAGTTGCCTGATATGACTTGATAATTAGTTTTTGTTTGTTTAAGAATGCAAATAGCATACTTTCCTTTTATGCCGTTTCCAAATTCAGGTATGATAGAAGAGTGGTGAAAAAGGTTTTGCATACATTCTACAAAAACATTGTATATTTTTTTTTTGACTTTTGAAGGTACTTCTGATGTTTTCTCCTCGATTTTCTCAAGAGAATCGGCAACGAGGCTATTCGATACTTCTCCTTTAAAAAGGAAGAGTACATCGCCTTCAGAATTCTTATTTAACCATTGCCCTACATCAAAAGCCATTATCATTATTAACTCTATGGGTTTATAACACAAATATATAAAAAAACATATTAAAAAAAACAGAATTGTTTTATTACATTAAAATGTTAGTATGTTTAACGAAATATTAGTTTTCTAATAAAATTAACAATTCAATGATATGGAAGTTTTTACAATTGGGGAAGTTGTTTTGGATATAGTTATTGATAAATTAGATAGTGCAAAAGTTAGAGTAGGTGGTTCTATGTTAAATACTGCAATTTCATTAGGGCGTTTAGGGATAGATATTAGTCATATTTCATATTTAGCTAAGGGGAGTGCTTCCGGATTAATAGTTGATTTTTTGGAAGAGAATAACGTAAATAGTAACAATATTACTTTTTTTGATGGAGTAAGACCAAATTTAGCTTTAGCTATTTTGGATTGTGATAGAAATGCCGATTATACTTTTTATAAGGATGAATTGGAACGGTCAATAGAGATGAATTATCCAAAGATTGAACAAGGTGATATTGTTTTGTTTGGTTCATTGTTTAGTTTGAATAGAATATTTAGAAAAGGATTAATTAGCTTTTTACGTTATGCACGGAGTAATGGGGCTTTTATTATATATGATCCAAATTTTCGAAAGTCCTATTTGAATAAATTGAATGAATATATGCCTTATGTTGAAGAGAATTTAAGTTTGTCACATATGGTAAAAGGTTCAAATGAAGATTTTAATTTAATTTTTGGATTCAATACCAAATATGAGGTATTTGAAAGAGTGAAAAAGTATGATGTCGAGTATTTGGTTTACACTAAAGGAGAATATGGGGTAGGGTATTTAAGTGAAAGTTTTGATTATGATTTAAATTCAGATAGAGTTCATGCTCTTAGTACAATTGGAGCAGGTGATACATTTTCGGCAGGAATAATATATTCTTATGTTTTAAATGAAAATAAAATAATTAGCGAAGAGTTTGTGATAAATATGTTAAAGACATCGGTCTCTTTTTCGGCTGAGGTGTGTAAATCGTATGATAATTATTTATCGGCAGATTATATAAAAAGGTTTAAAAATGTTTAGCAAGGCAGAGTCAAAAGAATTGAAGCAAAGGTTTTGGAAGTCATTTGCAAATTATACAAGGTATTATAGTAAAAAAATAGGAGAGCCTATTTCATGGATGCTTTATGATACGGGAGTGAAAGGTGTAGAAATGAAATTTGGATTTGAAAAGAGTTCTTATTCTGTTGTTCTTGAAGTTAATGAGGTTAATGACGATAAGAGATTTGAAATATTTTTAATACTGAATAAATATAAAAATATTCTCAATGAAGGTTTTGGAGATGAGATAATATGGGCAGATGATATTCAACTAGCTGAAAAGAAATTTGTATCACAGATTTATGTTTGTATGGAAGGTTTAAAATATCATAATTCAGATAACTGGCCTGAGATATTTCAATTCTATGCTGATAATATGTATAAGTTGCAGCGAAATTTCATTGAAATTCAAGACATTTTGCAAGAAGAGATAAAGTCTTTATAATATGTAATAAACTAATTACTTATTGCTTGAATTGCTTCTATATTATGACTGTTTACAATTAACTTAGCTTCAGGAGTATACAGATACGATATTTTATCTTGATAATGTTCTGTTATCTTTCCGCGAACCATTTTCATTGTTGAATTTATAAACTTATTTTGCTCAGAAAATGGCTCATTAATAACCCCTATTGCTGCAGGTAACCACCGCTCAGGAAATTCTCCGGCATATTTGCCGCCCTTTTTAAACTGGTTTATCTCATGTTGTATAAGCTTCAAAGCTTCGGCTGCTCCATTAGGGTCTGATGCATTAAGTCCCATTTCTTTCAAATGTCGCTTTACAGCCTCGTTATTTGGTACTATCAAACCTACAGTATAAGGATTCTGATTATTATGTAGCATTACCTGCTCTATGAATGGTGACTTAGCTACTAACGATTCTTCAATCGACTCTGGCGAATATTTTTCACCATCATTACTTATAAGCAGACTCTTAAAACGTCCCATTACATGTAAGAAACCCTCTTTATCCATATAACCCATATCGCCGGTATGTAGCCACTCTCCTTTAATCATTTCGGCAGTAGCTTCGGGGTTATTCCAATAACCCTTCATAACATTTTCGCCTCGAATAACTATTTCTCCTTTTATACCTTGAGGCAGCTCTATACCCTCATCGTCACATATCTTCAAATCAATTGGTTCAACCAAATATCCCGACGAACCTAATTTGTGCTTTCTGAGTGAGTTCGATGAAATAACCGGTGTTGCTTCCGATAAGCCATAACCCTGCATCATAGGTATACCTATTGCATAATAGAATCGTTGTAATTCTATATCGAGTAAAGCACCTCCACCGATAAAAAACTCCATATCACCGCCAAATACATCTCGCACCTTACTATATAGAATCTTATCAAAAAGTTTTACAAGAGGCTGATATATAAATGTCAATCCTGTGCCTTTATTATATCCTTCCTTATTATATTTATACGATATACTTAAAGCAAACTTAAACAATGACTCTGTAAATTTTCCCTTATCAGAAATACCTTTTTCAATATTTTTCTTAAAATTCTTTGCCAATGCAGGTACACTTAATATTAAGTTTGGCTTAGTTTCTTTAATATTGATTGGTATGTTTTTTAATGTTTGCATAGGAGTATCGCCTAGTTGTACAAATGACAAACTCGCACCACAAGCCATAAAGCTGTATATACCTGCCACGTGTGCAAAGCAATGGTCGAGTGGCAGTATTACAAGGGTTTTATATGTAGGAGGAATTGTTATTAACGACAATGCTTGTTCAACATTTGCAGTATAATTTCGGTGTGAAAGAACTACGCCTTTAGGGTCAGCGGTTGTTCCCGATGTATATGTAATATTTGCATAATCATCGCCGGTAATTTTATTTTTTGAATCAGTTACAGCTTCCGGATTGGCTAGATTATACATTCTTCCCTTATCTGCAATATTTGCCCATATTATATCTTTTCCCGATAATTCTTTTTTATCATCAATGTATATTACATTTTCTAAAGAGGGTAGTTCATTGCGTATTTCTTCAACTTTAAGAGCCTGACTTCTCGATACTATTATCATTCGTGCCCCGGAATGCTCAAGTCTGAATTTTAGCTCCGATGCTTCCAGTTTTATTGATAGTGGCACATCTATAGCTCCGGTATATAATATTGCTAATTCGGCAACTACCCAATCTGTTCTCCCCTCAGACAATAAAGCTATTCTATCACCTTTTTTTATACCCATACTAAGCAAACCGCCGGCAAAGTCTATAACCTTCTCATACGTCTGTTTATAAGTAGTTTCAACATACACACTACCTATTTTCTCCTTTAAAAACGGATTGCTCGGGTACTTCTCTACATTCTCTTCAAATAACCGGATAATTGTTTTCATAATTCCTATTTTAACCCCATTTTTTAAAACACTACAAAATTAGTGAAAATAAGAAAAGCGAACAAATGTTCGCTTTTCTTATTTATTATCTAATATTCAATATGTTAAATCAATGCTAAACTCCCAAATCTTTGCAAACAGCCTTAATTTTATCGACCAACTGCGATTCTATTTCTCTATATTTACCGGCACAACACATTGGAGCTTTTACACTTACGTAAAATTTAATTTTTGGTTCTGTTCCCGAAGGACGTACCGATATTTTAGCACCATCGGCTGTATAAAACTGTAATACATTTGATTTTGGCAAATCTATTGTTTTTTCTGTTCCGTCAATAAGATTTTTTTCTACCGATAATTCGTAATCTTTAACTGCTACAACCTTTGACCCTGCTAATTCGGCAGGTGGTGTTGAGCGAAAATCTGCCATCATCTTCTGTATTTCTTCTGCACCCGATTTTCCTTTCTTAACTAGGTTAACAAGCGCTTCTTTATAAAAACCAAATTTTTGATAAATTTCAGCTAAAATATCGAAAATGGTTTTGTCTTGATCTTTTGCCCACGCTGCTGCCTCTGCAATAAGCATACAAGCCATTACTGCATCTTTATCGCGAACAAACTCTCCGGCTAAGTATCCGTAACTTTCTTCGCCTCCTCCAATGAATTTTTTCTTCCCTTCATTGTTTTTAATAATATTGGCTATCCACTTGAATCCGGTTAGAACATCGTAGTATTCTACCCCAAAGTCTTTTGCCATATCTACTATAAGCTCAGTAGTTACAATAGTTTTTATTACATACTCTTTACCTTTTAGTAAACCATTTTCCTTCCACTTGGTGAGCAGATAATAAACCAAAAACACCCCAGTTTGGTTACCATTAAGCAGTTCGTATTCGCCTTTCTCGTTTTTTATAGCTATACCAACACGATCAGAATCGGGGTCGGTTGCCATTACAAGTTCTGCACCTGTCTCTTTAGCTTTATTAATAGCCATTTCGAGTGCTGCCGGCTCTTCAGGGTTCGGAGACTTTACTGTTGGAAAATCACCACTTACTACATCTTGCTCTGCAACGCTTATTATATTAGTAAAACCTATTTCTTTAAGTATTTGCGGTACAAGTTTCACTCCTGTTCCATGAATTGGAGTATATACAATACTCATATCCTTGTTATTGGCAACAGCCTGTGGTGAAAGTGTAAGTTTCTTTAATTCTTCAATATATACTTTATCAATCGCCTCGCCTATTATTGTTATATCATCAGTTTTTCCGTCCCATTTTACATCGTCAACTGATTTTATTTTTTGAACCTCTGCTATAATATTTTTATCGTGTGGAGCTATTACCTGACCACCGTCTTCCCAGTATGCTTTGTATCCGTTATACTCTTTAGGGTTATGTGATGCAGTAATTACAACACCGGTTTTACAACCATAATAACGAACTGCATACGATAATTCAGGTGTTGGACGTAACGATTCAAATAAGTAAACTTTTATTCCATTTGCTGCAAATATTTTTGCAGTTGTTTCTGCAAAAAGCTTCCCATTATTTCTGCAATCATAAGCTATTGCTGCTTTTAACTCTTTTTCGCCTGGGAAATTTTTAAGCACATAATTGCAAAGCCCCTGAGTAGCCATACCTACCGTGTATATATTCATTCGGTTAGTTCCTACTCCCATTATTCCGCGTAAACCTCCGGTACCAAATTCTAAATCACGATAAAACGATTCAATTAATTCATTTTCATCGTTTGCAAGCATATGCTTAATCTGAGCTTTTGTCTCTTCATTATAGTTTCCGTCTAACCAAATTTGGGCTTTGGCTTTCACTTCATTTATTAAATCCATATTAAGTAATGTTATTTATTTTGATTTTGAATATGAGTATACGCTTTATTAGGAATATAGTTTTATTGCTTTCCAAGTTTATCTAACATTTCATCAAGACTGTCTAACCAGTGAGGTATCTGTAAATTGTATTCTTCTCTGATTTTTGCTTTATCTAAAACCGAAAAATGTGGTCGTGGTGCACGTGTGGGAAACTCATGTGAAAAAACCGGTTTCACTTTACATTCAATTTTTTCATGTCGCAATATATGCATTGCAAAATCATACCACGAGCATACCCCTTCATTTGTATAATGATATATCTCTTTTCTTACGGCTTCGTTTTTGTTATAATGCGGTATTATTTCTAATATAGCTTTTGCCAAATCGCGTGCATACGTTGGTGAACCTACCTGATCAAACACCACTTTAAGCTCATTGCGTTCTGAACCAAGTTTTTTTATCGTTTTTACAAAATTATGTCCGTATGTTGAATAAAGCCATGAAGTTCTTATAATCACCACATTAGCATCGGAATACATTAAAAGTTTCTCGCCTTCGTCTTTCGTTTCACCATATACCGATTGTGGAAATGTAGGTTCGTCGGCAGTAAAAGGAATATTTCTACTTCCGTCAAATACATAATCGGTTGAAATATGAACTAACAATGCATTGCAGCTAATTGCGGCATCGGCCAAATAATCTAATGCAACAGCATTTATTAAAAATGCCGTATCTCTGTCATCTTCGGCTTTATCAACAGCTGTATAGGCGGCGCAGTTTATAATTATATCAACCGGATTATTCATGACATAATTTTCAATCTCCTGACCTTTTGTAAAATCTATCTGCTCTACATCTACGTACGTGAAGTCATATTGCGGATATTGCGAACTAAGTTCTCTTATCTCACTGCCTAATTGACCGTTGGCTCCGGTTACTAATACCTTTTTCTTATCCATTAAACTTAAAACTGTTTATAGCTTTTGAAAATTCAGGTAAAATTAAGTCTTTTTCTGAAATAATTTGCTTTTCTGTCGGAACTTGCCAGTCTATCATCAGTGATTTATCATTCAAATTGACTCCTCCTTCCGACTCTTTGTTGTAAAAATTATCGCATTTATAACTAAATATGGCTGTTTCTGAAAGTACAGAATAACCATGAGCAAAACCACGCGGTACATAAAATTGTCGTTTATTATCGCCCGATAATTCTACTCCTGTCCATTTTCCGTATGTGGGAGAACCTGCTCTCATATCAACAACTACATCGAAAACCTTACCATGAATTACACGAACAAGTTTTGCCTGTGCATATTCACCAAGCTGATAATGTAACCCGCGAACTACTCCATATGTTGAATAAGCCTCATTATCTTGAACAAAATCGGCATTAACTCCGGCTTCCTTGTATCGCACAGCATTATATGATTCGTAAAAATACCCTCTATCATCGTTAAATACTCTGGGTTCTATTATCAATAACCCGGGAAATTCTGTCTTTATTACATTCATACTTAATTACCCTTTTACTAATATCCGTATTCTGTTCCTCGCTCTTTCAATAAATTGTCAAAATAATTTATCGTCTTTCTCAAACCTTCTTCAAGTTGAATGTTAGGTTCCCAGCCTTTTAATTTTTCTTTTGCCAAATTAATATCAGGTCTGCGCTGAGTAGGGTCATCGCTAGGCATAGGCATATGTATAATTTTCGATTTTGTTCCTGTTAAGTCTATAACTTTTTGTGCAAGTTCCAAAATTGTAAATTCATTAGGATTGCCAATATTAACCGGACCAATAAAGTTGGCGGTATTCATCAACCTTATTGTACCCTCTACTAAGTCATCTACATATTGGAAACTGCGAGTTTGAGAACCATCACCATATATAGTTATATCGTGATTTAATAAAGCCTGAATTATAAAATTTGATACAACTCTACCGTCTTTTGGGTGCATACGAGGTCCGTAGGTGTTGAATATTCTCATTATTCGTATATCTACATTATTCTGATTATAATAATCCATAAATAATGTTTCGGCACAACGCTTTCCTTCGTCGTAGCATGAGCGTATACCTATTGGATTTACGTGTCCCCAATAATCTTCTCGTTGCGGGTGTACTTCAGGGTCGCCATATACCTCGCTGGTTGATGCTTGTAATATTCTTGCCTTTACCCTTTTGGCCAATCCTAACATATTAATAGCTCCCATAACCGATGTTTTGGTAGTTTTTATAGGATTGTACTGGTAATGAACCGGCGATGCCGGACAAGCCATATTGTATATTTGGTCTACTTCAACAAAATAAGGATTTATTACATCGTGACGTACCACTTCAAATAGATGGTTATCCATTAAATGCAAAATATTCCTTTTGTCGCCTGTAAAATAGTTATCTAAACATATTACATTATTCCCTTCATTCAATAAACGCTCGCATAAATGTGAGCCAACAAATCCGGCTCCTCCTGTAACTAAAATTCTCTTCATTACTATCTGATATATTCCGATAACTATTTAACTATTGCACGCCCAATACTGTAATATGTCCAATTCCATATTTTCATATCTTCAGGCTCATATATATTTCTTCCGTCGAATATTACTTTTTCTTTAAGCATTTTTTCCATAACCTTCCAGCTCGGATTTCTATATTCCGACCATTCTGTAATTACAATTAAAGCATCGGCATCATCGAGTGCTTCATACTGATTTTCTGAATATTTAACCACATCGCCTATTCTTCTGTGACACTCTTCAATTGCCACAGGGTCATTTACCACAACTTCAGCTCCAGCTTTAAGTAAAGCATCAATTAAAACTAACGATGGAGCTTCACGCATATCGTCGGTTTGAGGTTTAAATGACAACCCCCACAATGCAAACTTCTTTCCTGTAAGATTACCTTTGTAGTGATTACTTATTTTTTTAAACATAACAGTCTTCTGGCGATCATTAACATCTTCTACAGCTTGCAGAATTGACAACACATGACCTTTTTCCTGCGATGTTTTTATGAGAGCCTTAACATCTTTAGGGAAACATGAACCACCATAGCCCGCACCGGCATATAAGAATTTACTTCCTATACGTGAGTCCGAACCTATTCCTTTGCGAACGGAATTAATATCGGCTCCTACTATTTCACAAAGATTAGCCATATCATTCATGAAGCTTATTTTTGTTGCCAACATACTGTTTGCTGCATACTTTGTCATTTCAGCCGATGGTATGTCCATGAAATATATAGGATGGTTGTTAAGTAAGAATGGCTTATATAGTCTGCGCATTACATCTTCTGCTTTTTCGCTTTCTGTTCCTATTACAATTCTATCGGGTTTCAAAAAATCATTAATAGCATCACCCTCTTTTAAAAATTCAGGGTTTGAAGCTACATCAAAAGGGATATTTACACCACGCTCATTAAGTGATTTTTGAACAGCTTCTTTTACCTTGTTGGCTGTACCAATAGGAACTGTACTTTTGGTAACTACAACCAAATAATCGTTCATGCATTTTCCGACCTCTGAAGCTACTGCTGTAACATATTTTAAATCAGCACTTCCGTCTTCATCCGGTGGTGTTCCAACTGCAATAAATACTGCCTGGCAATCTTCAATTACATCACAAAGGTTTGTTGAAAATGTTAAACGACCTTTTTCTGCATTTTTTGTCACCAAAGCTTCAAGACCCGGCTCATATATCGGAATTATCCCATTTTTTAGGTTTTCTATTTTTGTAGTATCTATATCGACACAAACTACATTTACTCCTGTTTCAGCAAAACATGTTCCGCTTACAAGTCCTACATAACCTGTTCCTACAATTGCAATTTTCACAACAAAAAAGTTTTAGTTTATAAATGGAGCTTAGTATTCTTTTGCTCTTTTTCTTATTAAGCGACCAAAAATACAATAATTTACAAAAGAATAGGGGAAAGCAATGTTTTATTTTCAACACTTAACTAACAATTCAAATTAATATACTTTTATTAAGTTTGCTCAAAAAAAAGCAGATTATGAAACATAACTTCATATTCCATTTACACCCTAAAAAAATAAGGGAAAGCTCTATACGCTTCAATCTCACCTTCGGATTAGGGGGTATGGCTGCGTTTCTTTTTGTGATACAGGTATTTAGCGGTCTTTTACTAAAATACCATTACCAACCAAACCCGGCAAATGCTTACGATTCAATTTTATATATCAATAACGGTTTAATATTTGGAAAGCTAGTTAGGAATATCCATCACTGGTCAGCTATAATAATGATTTTGATTGCTTTTCTTCATATGATGAGGGTAGTATTAACCGAGGCTTTTTATAACAAAAGAAAAAATAGCTGGTTTACAGGTATATCAATGTTAATCATTATTATACTTTTCAATTTTACGGGTTACTTACTTCCATGGGATCAGCTTTCGTACTGGGCTATTACAATATCTGCCGGATTAATTGAATATATCCCCGGCGCAGGTACAATACTCAGAAAAGCAATTGTCGGTGGCTGTGATATTAATGAAATAACACTCTCCAATTTCTATCATTTGCACACAGGTTTTCTCCCTTTAATACTATTAATATTAGCAATATGGCACTTTTGGAAAATAAGAAAAGCCGGTGGTGTAATTATGAGCAAAACCGACAATAATTCAAAAATGATTGATACCGTACCTCATCTTATAAAAAGAGAAGCTATTGTAGCTTTAGCATTAACAGCTTTTATTCTTTTAATGTCAATATTTATTGATGCCCCATTACATGAACGTGCAAACCCCATTGAAAGTCCCAACCCGGCTAAAGCCCCATGGTATTTTTTAGGATTTCAGGAAATATTACTTCACTTTAACCCTTTTATTGCTACAGCATTACTTCCGCTACTACTTTTGTTATTTATTATTTATATGCCCTTAAGTAAAAACGATTCAAACACTACCGGTCTATGGTTTGGTTTTGAGCATAGCAAAAAGCTATTTATTGTTACAATGCCGATATCAATATTTGGTACTATACTATTTGTTTTGGTCAGCGAATTGTTTGCCCCTCAATCACTGTTTCCTTCTATTTCTCCAATCATCGCAACAGGTCTAATTCCATTAGTTTTTATTTCAATAATAATGCTCATATTGCTTAAAGCAGCAAAAAAGTATCTTGCACCCTCTAAAACACAAATAATACAATCTGTATTTATTCTACTTTCGCTATCATATATAACATTTACTGCAATTGGAATATTCTTCAGAGGCGAAGGAATGGAACTAATGTGGCCATAGAATGCAGTAAACATAATATTAGTATCATGAATAAAACTTCACAAAAGCAAGAAAGTATAACCACTAGACGTGATTTTATCAAAACATTATGGAAAATTGCAGGTATTGCTGCAATTTTTGAATTTACTTATGTAGGTTTTTCTATTTTCAACCCCCGAAAAAAGACTCAAATTAGTGAAACATCATTATTCAATGCCGGAAATATTGATTCTTTCAAAAATGGAACCTTAACTCAATTTAGGGCAAATAAATTCTTCCTATACCGACATGCCGATGGTGGCTTTATTGCATTTAGTGTAAAATGCACGCACTTAGGCTGTAGCATTAATTGGGTTGCTGAGCGAAACCAATTTATATGCCCGTGTCATTCATCTCATTTCGATATTATGGGTAATGTACTCTCTTCGCCGGCACCTCGTCCCTTAGACAGTTTTCCGGTTATTATTTCCAACAATAATATTCTTATTAACACAGCAAAAAGCGTAAAACGTTCAAAATTCTCAACTAACCAGCTAACATATGCCCAATAACAAATATTTTTCTTCCGTCTGGAAAATTACGGGTCAAACATCAATTCTTGTTATAATTCTGTCATTCCCATTATATTTGTTTATAAACCAACCTTGGAGAAGCAGTTTTACTCAAAACGAGCCATTTTTTGCAGGCAAAGAATCTTGTATAGAATGTCATGAGACAGAATATAATCTTTGGAAAGGCTCTCACCACGATATGTCTATGACCATAGCATCAGATTCAACAGTACTAGGCAACTTCAATAATTATAAATTTAGACATAATAAAGTAATACATACTTTTTTTAGAAAAGACAATAAGTTCTATGTAAACACTACCGATGCAGAAGGTAAACATAAAGACTTTGAAATAACACATACCTTTGGCTGGACCCCATTACAACAATATCTTATACCTTTTGAAAATGGCAAATACCAATGCTTGCCAATAGCATGGGATACCGATAAAAATCGCTGGTTTCATTTAGGCGACACACTGTATCCACATGAGAACTTAAATGGAAACAACTGGCTTTACTGGACAAATCAGGCTCAAAACTGGAACGGAATGTGTGCCGACTGCCATTCCACTAATTTAAAAAAGAACTATAACCATATTACCAAAACCTACAATACTACATTTAGTGAAATAAACGTAAGCTGTGAAGCTTGTCATGGTCCGGCCTCTGAACATATAAAATGGGCAGCTCTACCCGCAAATTCTCGACCAAACAACAATGCAGGGTTAATTATTGCAACAAGCAATATATCAAACACCCATTTTGTTAACAATTGTGCAAGGTGCCATTCCCGCCGTTCTGCTATGTGTGACTTTAATAATAATACAACGGAACTATTAAACCATATAATTCCGGAAAAACCAACTAAACCCTATTATTATGTTGATGGACAAATACTTGAAGAAGATTATGTTTATAGTTCATTTACGCAAAGCAAAATGTATACCAAAGATATTCAGTGTAACGATTGCCACAATTCTCATTCTTTAAAACTAAAATCGCACAAAAATGATTTATGTCTACAATGTCATCAACCATCAATATACGACACACCAAATCACCATTTTCATAAAATGCCAGGAAATAATTATTCCCAATTAGCATCTAACACAGGAAAACCAACATACACAGAAGGCGAAGGTGCGCGATGCGTAAATTGCCATATGGATGGAAACCATTATATGGGAAATGATTACAGACGCGACCATAGCTTTCGTATTCCACGTCCCGACCTAACAATAAGCATCGGTACACCAAACGCCTGCAACAATTGCCACATCGACAAAAATCCAGACTGGGCTAACAAGTATATTAAACAATGGTACGGACAAAAAATACGACCACATTACGGCTCTGTATTTAACGCTGCCTACAGCAGAGATACATTTGCACTAAACAATACTACTCATTATGCTTTAAATGAAGTATATCCGCTCATGGTAAGAACAGCAGCCATTTATTACTTGCAAAACTTTAATAACAGCTTATCTAACAACACGCTTGAAACTCTTCTAACAGACCCGGAATCAATAATTCGTTATAGTGCACTTGAAAGTTTTAATCCCTCCAATAGTAAAGAGCTGTTAAATAGGATTATGCCTCTTCTTAACGATCCCACTAAAGCCATTCGAGCTCATGCTGCATATAAATTATCAGAAATACCAAGAAATCAGCTGTCAAAAGAACAATTATCACAAATTGATTCAGCACTAAATGAATATGAAGAAATAAACATTTATATGGCTGATTTTCCGGGAGCTCAATATAATTTGGGTAATATGTATATGAATAAAGGCGATATAAATAAAGCACAGCAGTGCTATGAAACATCATTAGCAATCGACAATAAATTTTATATGTCAAAAGCCAATTTGGCTGTTATATACAACATACAAGGCAACAATACTCTTGCTGAGCAAATGTATAAGGAACTAATTTCGGAGCAGTCTGAAATACAAGACTTTAAATATTCACTTGCATTATTATTAGCCGAAACAGGCAAGTTAGAAGAGAGTAAGTATTATTTATCAAAATATTTAGACTCAACTCCAAAAAATGCAAGAGCTTGGTACAATTTAGGTATAATTGAAACCAATTTGAACATGATTGCCAATGCAGAAATCAGCTATTTGAAAGCTCTTTCAATAGAACCCGAAAATTTTGACTTCCTATGGGCAATATCAATACACTACATAAAATCAAACAAAATAAATAAAGCTGAAAAATACATCAATGCATTGGAAAAGCTTTACCCTGAAAATAACAATATTAGGCAGTTAAAAAAACAACTATAAATTTGTGATTCTCACTTAAATACACTTATTTTGTGCCGAATTTTATAATATAAAGTCTAATCTATTAATTATTAAACACTTAGATGGAAAATCAGGAAAATTTGAATGAAGAAGTAGTAACTAAAACTGTTACTACAGAGGAGTTTGATTGGGATGCCTATGAAAAAGGCGAATCATTTGGCGGAAAAAAACGCCAAGAACTTGAAGAAATGTACACTCAAACATTATCTTCAATTAATGAAAATGAAGTAGTTGACGGTACAGTTGTTAACCTTAACAAAAGAGAGGCTTTAATCAACATTGGGTACAAATCGGAAGGTGTTGTTAACATGAACGAATTCCGCTACAACCCTGAACTTGCAGTAGGCGATACTGTTGAAGTATATGTTGAAACACAAGAAGACCGTAGTGGACAACTGGTATTATCACACAAAAAAGCTCGTGCTTTACGTTCATGGGATCGTGTTAATAAAGCACTTGAAGATGATGAAATTATTAAAGGATATATCAAATGTCGCACAAAAGGTGGTATGATAGTTGACGTATTCGGAATTGAAGCTTTCTTACCTGGATCTCAAATCGATGTGAAGCCTATCCGCGATTACGATGTATTTGTAGGAAAAACCATGGAATTCAAAGTTGTTAAAATTAACCACGAATTCAAAAACGTTGTTGTTTCTCACAAAGCACTTATTGAAGCTGAACTTGAACAACAGAAAAAAGATATCATTACTAAACTTGAAAAAGGACAAGTACTTGAAGGTACTGTTAAGAATATTACTTCTTATGGTGTATTCATTGACCTAGGTGGTGTTGATGGATTAATCCACATTACCGACCTTTCTTGGGGTAGAATTTCACATCCGGAAGAAATAGTTCAACTTGACCAAAAACTTAACGTTGTAATTCTTGATTTCGACGACGATAAAAAGCGTATTGCTCTAGGATTAAAACAACTTACTGCACACCCATGGGATGCTCTTGATGCAAGCTTAAATGTTGGTGACAATGTGAAAGGTAAAGTTGTTGTTATGGCCGATTATGGAGCATTTGTTGAAATTGCTGCAGGAGTTGAAGGACTTATTCACGTTAGTGAAATGTCGTGGAGTCAACATTTACGCAGTGCTAACGAATTCTTAAAAGTAGGCGAAGAAGTTGAAGCTGTTATACTTACTCTTGACCGCGACGAACGCAAAATGTCACTTGGTATGAAGCAACTTAAAGCTGACCCATGGGAGAAAATTGAAGGTGCTTATGGAGTAGATACCAAACACACTGCTAAAGTTCGCAACTTTACAAACTTTGGAGTTTTTGTAGAACTTGAAGAAGGTGTTGATGGTTTAATCCACATTTCAGACCTTTCTTGGACTAAGAAAATCAAACATCCTGCTGAATTTACTTCAATAGGTGCTGATATTGATGTTTGCGTTCTTGAAATAGATAAAGAAAACCGCAGACTTCGTTTAGGTCACAAACAGTTAGAGGAGAATCCATGGGATGTATTCGAGTCTATGTTCCAGGTTGATTCAATTCAAGAAGGTACAATCATTGAGCTTACAGAAAAAGGAGCCGTAGTATCTCTTCCTTATGGTATTGAAGGGTTCTGTACTCCTAAACATATGGTAAAAGAAGATGGTTCTTCTGCTGTTCTTGATGAAAAACTTGACTTCAAAGTAATAGAATTTAACAAAGAAAGCAAAAAGATTATTGTTAGCCACTCTCGTATTTTCGAAGACGAAAGAAAAGCTCAAAAAGCAACAGCTCAAAAAGCAACAAAAGCAGCATCTAAAAAACTTTCAGATAGCATGGAAAAAACAACACTTGGCGATATTGCTGAATTGGCAGCACTAAAAGACGAGATGGAAGGAAAGCCTGCTACTAAAAAAGATGACGCAGAAACTAAAAATGAATCAGCTGAGTAAATTTTAAATTTTTTTATTCGGTTTTGAACAATAGTTTTACTATATTTGATAATATGAAAATCAAATATCGTTAACCAAAAAACAATTGTCAGATGGATTTTAAAATTGATAAACTTGATAATTACACACAAATCGAGGTAATGATCGATAAGCTCGATACTCATGTTGCCCCTTCATTAAAATCAGAATTGGTTTTAATTGCAGGGAATGGTGAAAAAAACATCGTTCTTGATTTGAAAAACTGTCGCTATTGCGATTCATCAGGTCTTAGTGCTATTTTGGTTGCTAACCGTTTATGTAAAAATGCAAATGGTACATTTGTATTATCAGGTCTTCAAACAGCTGTTGAAAGGCTGATAACCATCTCGCAACTTGATACGGTATTAAATATTACTATCGAAGTTGCGGAAGCCGTTGAAATTATTAATAATGAAAATGCTTAATGACATTTGAATTAACAATATTGGGGTGTAGCTCTGCAACACCTACACCCCAAAGATATTCAACCGCTCAGGTACTTAACGTACTTGAGCGTTTTTTTTTAATTGACTGTGGCGAAGGCACTCAAATACAAATGCGACGCTTTCGAATACCCTTTCATAAAATCAATACAATACTTATAAGTCATTTGCATGGCGACCATTTTCTTGGTATATTCGGATTACTTTCAAGTCTGAATCTATTAGGCAGAAAACACGACCTAACAATAATAGGACCACATCGCTTAAAAGAGATAATTGACATTTACATATCAACTCTTGATAGAGGATTAAAATTCAATGTTAACTTTCGCCCCTTAACCTATAGTGGATTAGAACTAGTTTGGGAAGATGATAAACTCACTATAGAATCGTTCCCTTTAAGACATAGGATTCCAACCTGCGGATTTATTTTTAAAGAGAAAAGAAGGCTTTTAAATCTGCAAAAAAACATTGTAAATGAATTAAATATTCCCATAAAAGAGATTCGAAAAATCAGAGAAGGAGCCAATTTTATTGATACAAACGGAACTGTATTCTTAAACAAAAACTTGACAATACCTCCTGCTCAACCCCGAAGCTACGCATTTGTGTCGGACACTTCAAAAAGCTTACAAATTGTTAAGTATATTGAAGGTGTCGATATGCTTTACCATGAATCTACATATATTGATATTGACCGAAAAAAAGCTAAAGACACCGGACACTCTACGGCACGTCAAGCTGCTATAATAGCAAAAGAAGCAAATGTTAAAAAATTATTATTGGGGCATTTTTCAAACAGGTATAAAGAACTTAACAGCTTTCTAGCAGAAGCTAAAGATGAATTCTCAGAATCATTTTTAACTTATGATGGAGCTAAATATAGCATACCATACAAATAATGAAATTGTAGGGTTAATTTTTGATTTTATTCTTTATTCTAACCTTGTATCTCAACTAGTTGTTGTTCTATTTTTGCAAATAAATTGCCACTCACCGGAACTAAAGGCAATCTGAGATTATTTTCAATAAAACCCTTTAGTGTTAAAAAAGCTTTTATCCCAGCCGGATTACCCTGTTCAAACATACTTTCAATTATATCAATAAGCTTGTAATGGTTTACTCTAGCTTTTGCAAAACCACCATTTAAGGCATCCCAAACCATGGTCGAGAATTCCGAAGGAAAAGCATTAGAAACAACTGAAATAACACCATCAAAGCCACATGAAAGCAGCGGAAGTGTTAATGCATCGTCGCCTGATAGTACAAGGAAATCATCAGGTTTATTCTTCACTATTTGCATTGCCTGACTAAAATCGGGCGAAGCCTCTTTTATTGCTATAATGTTCTTAAACTCACGAGCTAATTTTAAAGTAGTATCAGCTGTTAAATTTGACGCTGTTCTACCCGGAACATTGTAAAGTATTATGGGTAAATCAGTGCTGTTTGCAATAGCTTTAAAATGCTGAAATAAACCATTCTGAGTTGGTTTGTTATAATAAGGTACAACAGACAATATTGCATCAACCCCTGGTTTATTTAATTCCTTAATTGAATCAATTACCTGAGAGGTATTATTTCCACCACAACCAACAACCACAGGTATTCTGCCATTAACTGTTTCTATTATGAAATCAACCACAGCATTTTTTTCACTATTGGTCATAGTTGCCGACTCACTGGTTGTTCCCAATATTGTTAAAAAGTTAACATTATTGTCTATTTGAAATTCAATAAGATCTTTTAAAGCAGTAAAATCAATAGTTCCATCATTTCTGAATGGTGTTACCAATGCAGTTCCAACTCCTCTTAACTTTTGTAAATCCATATACTACTTACTTTTTATTTGCGAAAGGTATAATATTACCTGATCGCAAAAGTAATCTAATCCTTTATTATTATCAATATTTAGCATGAAATCGAAGGGTGTATTTTCACCAAACTTTCCAATTTTAAAACTAGCATCAGACATTCTAAGTACATAATCCATAGGATAGTATTCTTTGCTTCCAAGATCAATTAAAATATCAAAACGTGTCTTAATAAAATCACCTGTTATTTCAGTTTTGGGTCTGTATAAAAAATCCAAATCCTTATCGGAAATAAAAGTGATTCCTTTTTGGGTTAAATAGAAATCATCAGGCTTTTTATTAGGTATATAGCCTAATAGAGTAATGTCAGATTTTGTGTAATCTGCAATATACTTTATAGCTTTCTTTATTGTTATTAACTCATCTTTAGAAGTTGCCTTAAATGTAATGCCAATATTTTTTGCCTCCTGAATGGAACAACTTTTTACTGCTCGGGTTTTATTATTTAAATATCGGTCTCTTATAAAACTACTAACAGATATTATTATTGGATTATATTTTTTTCGTTCCGTACCCATTTGTTAGGCTTCTGATATTCCGTGACATTGTTTGAATTTTTTTCCACTACCGCAAGGACAAGGTTCATTGCGTCCTACTTTTTTATCAACTCTTACCGGTTGAACTCTCTTTTTTTGCTCTGTTTCACTACCTTGTTCTTCGCGTGAAGTATTGTAGCGACTCATGTCAGTTTTTTTTCGTTGTTCTGCTTGTTTTACCTGATCCTCATTTTGAGTTGGAATATTTCCTTTCATAAGAACTGATACCATTTCCCTGTTTGTTTTATCAAGCATAGTTTTGAATAATTCAAACGACTCAAATTTGTATATTAACAATGGGTCTTTTTGTTCATAAGTAGCATTTTGAACCGATTGCTTAAGCTCGTCCATCTCGCGCAAATGCTCTTTCCACGATTCGTCAATAGTAAGCAAACTTATAGATTTTTCGATAGAACGAACCAAATCTTTACCTTCCGATTCGTAAGCTTTTTTCAGGTTTGTTACTATGTTGTATTGTTTCTGTCCATCTTGAATTGGGATAACAATATTATCGTAAACCTGTCCTTGCTTTTCGTATACATTTTTTATAACAGGATACACTTGTTTGCTTATTACATCTGATTTGCGTTTATAAGCTTCAAGTGTTGAATGGTATAAGGTGTTAACTAGTTCTTTTGAGCTACCTTTCAGGAATTCATCTTCCTTGAACGGGCATTCAATGGCAAGAGCTCTTATTGTTTCCATTTTGAAACCATTAAAATCTTGCATTCCCTGATATTCATGAATTAATGATTCGCAAACATCGAACATATTATTAATAATGTCAACCTGAAGACGTTCGCCATATAATGCATGCTTACGACGTTTGTAAATAACTTCACGCTGGTTATTCATTACATCATCATATTCAAGTAGTCGTTTACGAATACCAAAGTTATTTTCTTCAACTTTTTTCTGAGCTCTTTCAATACTTTTCGAAATCATCGAATGCTGAATAACATCGCCATCTTTATGCCCCATTTTATCCATCATTCCTGCAATTCTATCGGAACCAAATAAGCGCATTAGGTTATCTTCAAGCGAAACAAAAAACTGAGAAGAACCAGGGTCGCCCTGACGACCTGCACGACCACGTAACTGTCTGTCGACACGGCGCGATTCGTGGCGCTCGGTGCCAAGTATTGCTAAACCGCCTGCATCTTTTACTTCTTGTGAAAGTTTAATATCGGTACCTCTACCTGCCATATTAGTTGCAATAGTAACAGCTTTAGGTTTACCAGCTTCGGCAACTATCTCTGCTTCACGCTGGTGCATTTTAGCATTAAGTACATTGTGTTTTATGCCGCGCATTTTTAACATCCGGCTCAATAGTTCTGATACTTCAACCGAAGTAGTACCTACAAGTACCGGACGATTCTTTTCTACAAGTTTGACAACTTCATCAATTACCGCATTATATTTTTCTCTGGTTGTTTTATAAACCAAATCATTCATGTCTTTTCTTTGAATTGGGCGGTTTGTTGGGATTACAACAACATCAAGCTTATAAATATCCCAAAATTCGCCGGCTTCTGTTTCAGCAGTACCTGTCATACCAGCCAGTTTGTTGTACATTCTAAAGTAGTTTTGCAATGTTATGGTTGCAAAAGTTTGTGTTGCTGCTTCTACTTTTACATTTTCTTTAGCTTCAATAGCCTGATGTAATCCGTCGGAATACCTGCGACCTTCCATTATTCGACCGGTTTGCTCATCAACTATTTTTACTTTATTATCCATTACAACATATTCCACATCTTTTTCAAACATGGCATATGCTTTAAGAAGCTGGTTTATAGTATGTACTCTTTCCGATTTTACAGCATAGTCTTGAATTAAAGAGTCTTTTTCAGCAACTTTTTCTTGAACACTTAAATTTTGTTTTTCAAGTTCTGCTATTTCTGCACCAACATCTGGTAATACAAAGAAATTATGGTCTTCAGCATCGCCTGAAATAAGGTCTATACCTTTTTCGGTAAGTTCAATAGAGTTCTGCTTTTCATCAATCACAAAGAAAAGGTCATCGGTTACTTTATGCATGTTTTTACCATTTTCCTGCATATACAGGTTTTCGGTTTTTTGCATCATAACTTTCACTCCAGGCTCACTCAAATATTTAATTAGAGCTTTATTTTTAGGCAAACCTTTATGAGCTCTAAACAACAGTAAGCTACCTTCTTCGTCTTTACCCTCCGACAATAATTTTTTAGCATCGGATAGTACTTGTGTAACAAGGTTTCTCTGCTCCTGATATAATTTAGTAACCTTGGGTTTAAGGTCATCGAACAATTGGTTTTCGCCTTTTGCCACCGGACCTGAAATTATTAATGGAGTACGGGCATCGTCAATTAAAACAGAGTCAACCTCATCGACAATGGCAAAGTTATGGCGACGTTGAACTAGGTCGTCGGGACTTAGAGCCATATTATCGCGCAGGTAGTCGAATCCAAATTCATTATTTGTACCAAAAGTAATATCGGCTCGATAAGCCTGACGTCTGCTCTCTGAGTTTGGTTGGTGCTTGTCGATACAATCTACTTTTAAACCATGGAATTGATATAAAGGTCCCATCCACTCCGAGTCACGTTTTGCAAGATAGTCGTTGACAGTAACTACATGTACACCTCTTCCTGTTAATGCATTTAAAAATACAGGTAATGTAGCTACTAGTGTTTTACCTTCGCCGGTAGCCATTTCCGATATTTTCCCTTTATGAAGAGCTACTCCACCTATTAACTGTACGTCGTAGTGAATCATATCCCAAGTAACAGGATTTCCGCCTGCAATCCATGTGTTACTCCATAAAGCTTTATCGTTTTTAATTTCTATGTTATTACGTATAGCCGCAAGTCCTTTGTCAAAATCATTTGCAGTAACTTCTACTATTTCGTTTTCAGCAAAGCGACGTGCTGTTTCTTTAATAAGGGCAAATGCTTCGGGAAGAATATTGTCAAGAATTTCCTGAATTTTAATATCTATTTTAGTCTCAATAGTATCAATTTCCTTGTAAATATCTTCACGCTCTTCAATTTGAATATCATCAGAGTCGAGTTTCTTTTTTAATTCAGAAATCTCGTTATTTTCTTCAATAATAAAGTCTGAAATTATTTGCTTTAGTTCTGTAGATTTGCTTCTCAAATCATCGTTCGATAATAAGCTAAGTTTTGAATATGCTTCTTTTGCAGCTTCTACAAATGGCATTATTTCTTTTATGTCTCTGTCTGATTTATTACCAAATATCTTGGTTAAAATATTATCTATTACACTCATGGTATATGTTTATATCGTAAAAAAATGTTGCTTATACAAGAGCGACAAAAATAATGTTTTTTACAAGAATGCATAGGTTCAATAAATAAAAAATACAAACGGTTGTGTGTGTATTCTTTAATACGCTGTATATAAATGTATAATATGTGATTTTTTAGTTTAGGAGATGAAAAGAAAGCTTGTTGTGGATAGTTCAATATTATTTAACCAAATTAATTAACCCATGAAAAAATTACTGTAACATTGAAGAAAACTCATAATAAAAATGAGCTTAATAAGAAGAGTACTCCACAACAAGCATTTCAAAGAACTATAACCTTTTGTTCAATCAAAATTACAATAAATTCAACAAAAATCAAAATCTGATTTATAAAAAAAATGGTTCTACTGCTATTTTAGCGGGTAATCTTTTAGGTGTTAGTATTCTTTAATCGGAATTGAGTCAATAGTTTACAGGCGGAATATAATAGAGTTCTGTGAGCTGCTGACTAAAAATGAAAACATTTTAGAAGCTAATAAATTGACATTCTCTACAAAAAGTGAGTAGTGTCATATTAATAAGCTTAATTGAAAAATGTTTTGCTAATTTTGAGGAGATGATTTATTTGTGCAGTGTAAAGATGATAAAAAATGAAAGCTTGTTGTGAGAAAAAATTGTCCAATATTATTCAACCAAATTAATTAACCCATGAAAAAAATTACTGTAGCCCTAAAGAAGAGGTTATAGCATTTTAGGAATTTAAAGAAGAGATTCCCACAACAAGCATTTCAAAGAACTATAACCTATGATGCAAATATACAGCCATATTCTTTACGATTTTAAAAATACAATATGCTCTTCGATATATTATAAATTGATATAGGTCATAAAATAATACTAGCGTATTATTTAGATGGATGGCTGTGGTGTATTTAAGTTGTGTTTATCAGTCTTTTATAGTTGTTTGTTTAATGTTTTATTGAAGAATGTTTGTCAAAGTATTTTATAACAACAACGTAGTTATGGGTCTTTTTTTTGATATAAACACTCTTTTATTGTCTCAATAAACCGATTAATTAACGATTAAAAAAGATGATTTTTAATTGCATTAAACAAAAAAATTGTAGCTTGCGCTAAAAATTAAACAACCCCTATTATATATTTATATAGTAGTAAAGTTCAAACCTAAATTAAAATGTAAATAAAAATGAGAAGAGTATTAAAATTAGCAATGACATTAATTGCAATTGCAGCAATTAATGTAACAGTACTTAATGCACAAACAAGAAATCAGGTGCGTAAAATGGAGTATAACAGCTCATACAACTATGAAGTAGCAACAATAGCAGTAGGTGTTGATGGAACTAAACTTATTGAAGTGTGGGGATATGGAAAGAAGGCTGAAGATGCCACCCGAAATGCAAAAATGAATGCAGTAGCCTGTGCAATATTTAAAGGATTTCCTGCTGCCGGAGGAGGAAAAGCGGCGAAAACACCACCTATTTGTTCCAATAGCAATGCTGCCGATGAACATTACGATTATTTTGAAAAATTCTTTGAACCCGGAGGTCAATATTTGCTATATGTAAATATGAGTAGCGATGTTGCCCCCAAACGGATAAAAATGGATAAACACTATAAGTGTGGCATAGCAGTTTCTATTGCATTTGATGAGCTTAGAAAAGAACTGGAAAAGCAAGGAATTGCAAGAGCACTTGATGCAGGATTTTAATTAACCTTATTACATATATAAATAATAAAAACAATGAAAAAACTTATATTAATAGTAGTAGCAGCTTTATTTTCAATAGCATCATATAGTCAGGCAAAGAAGCCTACAATAATGGTAGTGCCAAGCGACAGAATGTGTATTAGCCAAGGGTATAGTATGAAATTCGATAATCAGGGATCAGAGGTAGTTTTACCCGATTATAAGAAGGCATTTCAGAATGATGCCAGTTTGCGACTTGTTATTACAAAAATGTCGGGAATAATGGCAGACAGAGGTTTCCCATTAAAAGACCTTGAGGCAGAGATGAAAAAAATGGAGCAAGAAGCAGCTGAAGTTAGCATGATGACTAGTAAAATGGGTAGCATGATAGCAGAGTCGCCTATTGATGCATTGAAGCGTACTGCTAAAGCCGATATTATAATGGAACTCGACTATGAGGTAAAGCAACAAGGGCCAAAGCAATATATAACATTTAACTTAAAAGGACTCGATGCTTATACAAGCAAAGTTGTAGCATCAGCCGCAGGAACAGGAGCTCCAAGTACTGCTGCGCCGGCAGAATTACTTCTTGAAGAGGCTGTATTGAGTTATATGGATGAGTTCAATGGTCGTTTAATGGCTCATTTTGAAGATATGTTTGCCAATGGACGCGAGGTGCGTATTAATGTTATGGTTTTCGATGGCTGGGGAAGTGATCTGGAAGCAGAGTATGATTTTGATGGTGAAACAGACGAATTAAATATTTTCATAGAAGACTGGATGGCAAAAAATACAGTTCAGGGACGATTCAGTTTATCGGATGGTACTGCTAATATGATGCGTTTTGAACAAGTTCGCACTCCTTTATTCTACGAACGTAATGGTTCACAGAGAGCAATGGATACTAAAAAATTCGTTACTGACTTAAAAAAGTTTCTTTCTGATGAGCCTTTCATGATTGAATGTAAAGTTTATTTGAAAGGTTTAGGTGAAGCATGGTTAATTGTTGGTGAAAAATAATCGGTTTGCAAGCAACATATTATTTATTCAATGCATCAATAAAGTAATAAAACTAAAATTGAATGATTATGAAAAAAATTATAATGCTATTAGCTGTATTATTCATAGGCTTAACAACGGTTACAGCTCAGAATAATGAAGCAAAAGCCGACGACGCAGCGCGTATTGCAATAACGCCACAAGTATCAGATCAGGCAATTCCACAAGCTACCAAGAATTTGCTTATAAATAAAATGAAGCAAATTTGTACTAAAAATGGAATGTCGGGAGAAGGTGAAAATCCTTTTTTTGTAATGGATGTAAGTATTGATGTACTAACAAAAGATATTACTCCAAGTGCTCCACCAATGCACGCACTTACATTAAGTGTGAATTTTGAAATTAAAGACAATATGTCGGGCAATGTGTATAGCCAAACATCCATAGAAGTAAAAGGTGTAGGAAAAAATGAAACTAAAGCCTATATGGAAGCAGTGAAAGTGTTGAATACTAATGCCGGCCAGTTTAAAGCATTTGTTGAGAAAGGAAAAGAGAAAATACTTGAGTTCTATAATTCGGAATGTGATTTTATAATTTCAAGAGCAAAGGCATTACATCAGCAAGGTGAGAATAACAAGGCGATTAAAGTTTTAGAATCAGTACCTTCAGTAAGTAAAGAGTGCTACGATATGTGTATGGAGTTACTTAGCGAAATTGAGCCGGTACAAGAAGTTGCACCATCGGGAAGTGCGCCTGTTCAATCGCAGGCAGTTTCTTCATCATCGCAGAGTTCTGAGGATAATTCAGCGGCAAAGCAAGAAAATATTTCTACTCCTGCTGCTTCTGTGCCATCAGTTTCTACAACTACAACGGTAGCGAACACTGTGTCTGTTGGTAGCAAACTTATGGTTGAATCTGATAAAGAAACCCGATTTCAGTATAAAAAGTATAGCCCGGCAAAGGTAAAAACTGTTGCTACCGATGCTACAAAAGGGGAGTATCAGGTATTGGCAATGGGCGATTGCAGTACTGAAGAAATTTGGAGTAAAGATGTTATTTTTCAATGGCATCAAGCTACAACAGAGAATATAAAGGAAGGTATGCTTGTTTTATATACTGCATATGACAGAGAGATGAATGAAACATCGTGTTTTCATATTGGAAAAGTTATAGCGGTTGATGAATTATATAAGAATCTTGTAACAATAAAAGGATGGTATGAGGAAATAAGTAAAGTTAATCCTGAAAAAATTCTGATTGTTGATAAGAGCAATATTGAACAATAGCTTTACATTAGAAGAAGAATAAAAACCGACCTATTGTAGGGTCGGTTTTTTTTTGTATTGAAATATGAATATAGCACATCAATATGTATACCACAACCATTTTCTTTTAATATAAATGCGTATGTGTTAACAACTTCCATCAATATACCATTAAATTAAAACTTACTTAACCTTATAGAGATATTAATTCTGTTTCTTTAACCCAAATAATAGTAGGCTAATTATTTACATTCGGTATACTAATTACGTATAGCATTTTGAAATGAAAGGATTAAAGAGAGATATTGAAATAGTTGTTATAAGTGATATTCACTTAGGGACAGGAGGTTGTAGAGCTAAAGATTTATTAACTTATTTAAAATCAGTAAACCCGAAAATATTAATAATGAACGGTGATGTTATTGATATATGGCAATTTAAGAAACGCTATTTTCCAAAAACTCATATAAAAATAATTAAACACATAATAAACCTTTCAACAAAACAGACTAAGGTATACTATGTTACCGGCAATCACGATGAAATGCTTCGGAAATTTACCGGTGTTAAACTTGGTAAGCTTGAAATAGTAAATAACCTTACTCTTGACATAGACGGTAAAAAAGCATGGTTTTTTCACGGCGATGTTTTTGATGTAATAATGCAACATTCAAAATGGCTTGCAAAACTAGGTGCAATAAGCTATGACAGTCTTATAGCTATCAATGTATTTATTAACCGAATAAACGCTTTTCTTGGGAGAGAAAAAGTATCGCTATCGAAAAAAATAAAAAACAGCGTAAAATCGGCATTAAGATTTATTAATGATTTTGAAAAGTCGGCTATTGAACTTGCAGTAAATAAAAAATACGATTACATAGTTTGCGGACACATTCACCATCCTCAAATGAGTAATCATATTGTAAATAACCATACAATAACATATTTAAACTCAGGCGACTGGATTGAAAACCTTACAGCACTTGAATACAATAATGGAGAATGGAATATATATTATCATACCGATCAAATAGCTATTTATAATACAAATAAAGAACCGGAAGAAAGCGAAATGGCATTAGTTGATTTTGATAATAAATATATTTTTAATCAGATGCTACAAGAAATACAAGAAATGCCGGGAGTTTCGTAGAAATATAAAATCTAACTTTTCATTCCTTCTATTTCATTTTTAAGCTTTTTGTACATTTCGTGTAGAGAGTCAACTGTTGGGGCTCCGTGGTTGGGCAGTGTAAAGCTAATATAGCCCAGAGCTTTCCATATTTCTAATACATTTGAAAATTGAATTGAGTATGGCAAATATTCTTTATTGTCCGATTTTAGCAACAGTTCATTGTTGTGTTGTCTGAATGGGCGTTTAAAAACTATTCCGTCTTCTTTTGTTAATAATATATGAGGTTTTCCTTCTTGCACATCGTCCCAGTTAAGTACGTATTCGCAAATTATGTAGCTGCCCGATTCTATTGGCTTCATACTGTCGCCTTTGGTTTGGAATACACGGTAGCTGCGTTCTGAGCTAAGTTCAGTAAGTGGCAGGTTAAATACCGGAAGCTTTTCCATATATTCGGGGTCAGCATATCCGAAAGTATATCCTGCCGATGCTTTAGACGGTACAACTGATATTAGCTCGTTGTTTTGTTTATCGACTGCCGACGTAAGAACTCTTAGGTTTTTACCCAATCGGTGATCTTTTGTTGTATCAATAATACTTGTCGATAAGTCGGTATTTATAAGGTCGTCGATACTTATTCTGAAAAATGCCGATAATGTTTGCAGAACTGATATTTTTGGTTGTGCACGCTTTTCTTCGTATGAACCTATCATAGCACGGTTTACTCCAATTTTCTCGGCCAGTTCGCTTTGAGTTAAGCCTCTGCTTTTACGTAGGTATTTTATGTTTTGCTCTATCATTTTATTTGTTTATGATATAATCTTTCTTTTCTGATACTATTCTAATTTTCAGCTAAATAACGAATTTTTTAGTTTAAAAGCAAAAATAATTAGCATAATTAAGATTTATGCTAAAAATATTAGTATATTTGCTAATAAAATACGGATAAATGAATGTGGAGGTATTTGATAAACTAAATATATTAGCAAATTCGGCTAAATACGATGTTTCATGTGCATCGAGTGGTACTAAACGTAGTAATACCGGCAATGGGATTGGTAATGCTGCTGCATGGGGTATATGTCATAGTTTTACTGAAGATGGACGATGTGTTTCGCTTTTAAAAGTCATGCTTACCAACTATTGTATTTATGATTGTGCATACTGTACAAGTCGCAGGTCAAATGATATACCTAGGGCGACTTTTTCTGTTAATGAATTGGTTAATTTGACCATAGGCTTTTATCGAAGAAATTATATTGAGGGTTTGTTTCTTAGTTCAGGAGTTATTCGTAATCCTGATTATACTATGGAACAATTGGTAGGAGTAGCTAAGGAATTACGAACACAGCATCGTTATAACGGTTACATACATTTGAAAGCAATACCCGGAGCAAGTAATGAGCAAATAAAACAAGCCGGATTGTATGCCGACCGTTTAAGTGTAAATATGGAAATACCAACCGAACCCAATTTAAAAATGCTAGCACCAGAGAAAGACCACCAAAGTATTATTAGCCCTATGGGAATAATTGGTGCAGGTATTATTGAGAATAAGTATGAGCGAAAAATAAACATAAAGGCACCAAAGTTTACTCCGGCAGGACAAAGTACTCAACTTATTATAGGAGCTACCAACGATACTGATAAGTCAATACTCGATTTATCGGCTAATTTGTATACCGGGCAGAATTTGAAGCGCGTATATTATTCGGGGTATTTACCAATAAATACTAAAGATACAAGATTGCCTGCAATAAAAGAGCCTCCGTTGAAACGAGAAAACAGGCTTTATCAAGCTGACTGGCTTTTTAGGTTTTATCATTTTTCAATGGAAGAGATAGTAAGCGATTCACACCCTAATCTTGATTTGGAAATAGATCCAAAGCTTGGCTATGCTTTGCGTAATCCATGGTTATTTCCTATTGATGTTAATAAAGCCGATTATGAAATGATTCTGAGAATACCGGGAGTAGGGGTGAAGTCGGCTCAAAAAATTATAATGGCACGAACATACAGGCGGTTAAATTTTCAGCACTTAAAGAAAATGGGGGTTGTTCTAAAACGTGCAAAGTATTTTATTTCATGCAATGAGTTACCTACACCAACTATAAATGAGTTAAAACCTGAAAATGTGCGGAAAATATTGCTTGAACCAACACCAAAGAAATTAAAAGTGGCTGGGGACGGTTATATGCAGTTGAGTTTGTGGTAATGCTAAGTTATAAGCTAACAGTTTAACCCGCTTTATCGTTAGTTCGAGTTTAATTAGATAATGTGCTAATAAGTGAAATATGAGATTATAAAAGAAGAGTTGTGAAATTTGTAATTCAGGTGGATGCTTAAAAAATTAAAGTATTGGAATATCGAACTTATAAACAAATAATTTATAACCTACAACTTGAAAAATGGAAATATATATATACGACAAGACATTTGAAGGATTTCTCTCGGTAGTTTTTTATGCTTTTGAGACAAAGACAACACCTTTTAAAATTATGCAAAGGGGGATTAATCAATCAATGTTGTTTTCAAAAGAGATACAAATTGTAACAGAACTTGAAAAATCGGAGAGAGTATGGAATGGTTTATTGAAAAAAATAAACAAAAAGAATGCCGATATGATTTATAGAGTATTCTTATCTGAATTACCCGATGTTGAATTGTTGCTTTTAAATTATATTCAGCTTGTATTTTCGTATAAGAGGAGTGTGTTTGGTGACTTTGGGAATCCTATTGTTGCCGAAGTTCATGATATTCACAAACGAGTGAGCAGGGAGGCAGAACATACGCTCATGTTTGTTAGGTTCAAAAAAACTGCCGATAATATATATTTTGCACCATTTGAACCCAAGTACAATGTGTTGCCTATTAGTATTAAGCATTTTAAAGACCGCTTTGCTGATCAAAAATGGGTAATATATGATACAATAAGGGAATATGGATATTACTACAATTTGTTCGATGTTCAGGAAATACGATTTGTTGATTCAAATATTTCCAGAAGTGGTGATATAGATAAAAGTATTTTGAATACAGAAGAGCTTGTATTTCAGGATTTATGGAAGAATTATTTTAAATCGGTATCGATAAAAGAACGCTCAAATAAGCGTTTGCAAATGCACAATATGCCTAAGCGATTTTGGAAGCATTTAACAGAAATGCAGTAAAATATTAGTTAAATTGACATTTTCCACTAAAAGTGGATTAGTATCTTTTTATTAATAAATAGTTGTTTGAGTATATAATTATGTGAATTATTTAGGTTAAAGAGTTATAATTTCGGGGTTTCGCATAGTTCTGTCTGCAAGGTCATCGAATCGTTTATTCCATTCGTTTGCAAAAAGCATTACCTGAACTTTATTGCTGTCGGTAATTCGATGAATAAGGGTGTGGTTTGAGAAATTGAATATAGTTTCGGCATCGTCTATAATAAGCATTTGTAGCTTACCTAATGGAATACCCATATTGTTTAGTAATTCTGTAAGCCTTTTGGGAGTTGCAATCAGAATATCAATACCTTCATATATCATATCTTTTTGGTAAAGCAGGTGTCCTTCGTCGTATACAAAAAGGGAACGCAGTCCGGTAAGTTCAGCCAGCATTTCAAATTGTTCATCGAACGCAAAAGCATCGTCTTTCGACTTTACAACAATAATAGCTCTTGGTGCTTTGTCTTCGGGTTTTTTGAGTTGTTGTATAACTCCAATATTTATAGCGGTTGATTTACCCGAATTTTTAGGTGCTGTTACTATAAGATCGGCACCAGATTTTATTTTGGGAATTATCAAGCTTTGAAGCTCTTTGGGTTCTTTGTCGTAGCCGGCTTTTACAATTGTTTCAACCAGTTCGGGTATCATTTTTTTTAGTTTCATTTTTCAATAATTTTTTGCAGACCGGAAACCGAAAAAAGTAAACCGGTTATTGTATGTTTTATGCTGACTACTGAAGGCTGCTAACTACCGACTATTAAAGTACTTTCTTAATGACGCCTCCACCCACTAAGCAATTATCTTTGTAAAAAACAGCTGATTGTC
Organism: Bacteroidota bacterium; assembly: GCA_003250355.1. GTDB lineage: Bacteria > Bacteroidota > Bacteroidia > Bacteroidales > SZUA-534 > SZUA-534. Next base: position 52,885 of record QKGS01000079.1, on the reverse strand, counting down.
CTGGAGTAATTGCATCCATAGGTTGATAAAAGCTTACTTTAATTAATTCACCTTCGTGTTTTATGTTTGCTAAACCTCCCTGATTACGGTATCTTATTTTTGCAGTTACCTCAAGTTCTCCATCTATTTTGTCGAACATCATAAGATTGTAGTTGTCAACTAGAAAAGTAGTTTTGTTAAGTTCATCTTTAGTGCCAAGTATTACAGTATTGCTTTTTGCATCAATGTTTAGAACATACAGCGGGTAACCAACGGCAATATTTAAACCTTTGCGTTGACCAATAGTGTAGTTTGGGTATCCCTTGTGTTTTCCAATGATTTTACCCGATGAATCGACAAAATTACCTTCTGTAAAACGGGTTTCAAAATCAGATACATTTTCACGTAAAAAACGGCGGTAATCGTTATCGGGTATAAAGCATATTTCCTGCGATTCGCGTTTTTGTGAAAGCTTAACAAAACCTTTATCAAAGGCTATTTTTCTAACTTGCTCTTTGGTTAAGTTACCTAAAGGGAATATGGTTCTTTTAAGGTTTTCCTGCGATAAGTTCCAAAGGAAATATGATTGGTCTTTGGTGTCGTCAGCCCCTTTTTTTATAAATAATCGTCCGTTTTGTTCAATTATTTGAGCATAATGTCCGGTAGCAATATATTCACAGTTTAGTTCATTGGCTTTTTTTACTATTTCACCCCACTTTATGTCAGAATTACAAACTACACAAGGGTTAGGAGTGCGTCCGTTAAGGTATTCATCAATAAAGTTTTGAATTACGCTCTCTTTAAACTTTTTGCGTATGTCGAGTATTTGGTGAGGGAATCCAAATTGGTCGGCTATGGCTTTTGCTTCAAATATAGCATCAACACTACAGCAGCCTGTTTCTTTTTCCATACAAGCCGATGAAATGTTATCCCATGAGCGAAATGTAACCCCTTCTAATTCATATCCTTGATCGGTTAACAGCATAGCGGCTACGGTACTGTCAATACCACCACTCATTGCCATTAAAACTCTTCCTTTGCTCATTATTTGCCAATTATATTATTCGGATGTATATACAGATAGCTTTTTGTTTTGTTTAGAAACAGCTACTTGCTACTTGCTACTTGCTACTTGATACTTATAACCTATAACCTACTAATACCCGTCACCACTGTTTCCACGGAGCCAGTCAATGTCATTTGCATTAAGCGGTTCAGGGAATTGGTTTTTATTTTGTTCCCACTGTTTTAGTTGTTTGTCTTGTTCTGCATCTAATTGAGGGCAACTCCCTTTTTTGTATTGATATATTTTGTCTACACTACCGTTGTCGTTGTATTTTAACCAACCACCTTCTTTTAAGTCATTTACGTAAGTACCTTCAATATAAACTTTGCCATTTTTATAATATGAAATACTCTTGCCTTGCAGCGTGTCGTTTTTATAATTGTTTTCTGACATTAATCGTCCTGTGTCGTAAAAATACTTTTTATAATAGCCGTGTTTTAAGCCTTTGACGTATGAAATATCTTCAAATAAAACACCTTCGTATGTATACTGTTTGAATTGTCCGTGCTTTGCGCCATTTAAGTATCCTTCTTCAATAACTAAACGGCCATCTTCGTTATAATATAACCAGATGCTGTCTTTTTGTTGTCCAATATAGTTGCCCACAGCAGCCTTTTTGCCATTGCGATGATAGAATACAGCATTAACTTTGTCGGAGCTTTTGTGATAATACATATCTGCATATATGTTTCCCTTTTGGTCGTATCGTTTGAATTTGCCAACAGGTTTGTTGTCAACGAAATAACCTTCATATATAGGATATCCGTTTACGTTTATTTTTCTCCAGTAACCTTGTTTGTAACCGTTAATGTCTTGGTAATTTACTAAAGATTCTCCGCTTTCCTGACCAACATTTTGTGCGGCAGCAGATAAAGAAATGATAACAGCTATGCTGAAAAGTAAATGCTTCATTGTATCAAAATTTTTGACAAAAATAAGAAGTTGACTGATATAAAAAAAAGGAAATATTTACACTTAATAGAGGTATAACAACTATTTATAATGTTTCGAGTGCTTGTTCTACATCTGCAATTAAGTCTTCTATATCTTCCAATCCTACAGCAAGCCTCATAAAATTATCGGTAATGCGGAACTCTACTCGCTCCTTGTCACTAAAATCGCAGTATATAGTCGATGCCGGATGTATTATCATCGATTTGTTATCGCACAGGTTTGTACCTCGTTTTACTATTTTTAATGCATCCATAAAGCGGTAGCACTCTTCCTTGTCGTTAAGCCATAAACCTACTAAACAACCCGGCTTTGAGTTAAAGTATTTGCCTGACAGGCTGTAATACTTTGAACCTCTTAATGTTGAATATTCAACTTTGTGTACTTTGTTGTTATTATCAAGGTATTGTGAAAGTGCAGATGCATTGTAACATATACGGTCTATTCGCAAGGTAAGAGTTTCTAAAGCTAATGTTTGCAAATATGCACTATGTGGGTCGAGGCAGGCTCCAAAATTTCGGTACACCTCTTTATAAAGCTTCTTGTGCAAAGCTCCATGTCCAAATTTTTCAAAACTCTCTTTTAGTTTAGGAATATTTTCCCATTTAGCTGAGTTGTATGTAAGTACAGCACCTCCAACCGATGTGGCTCCACCCGAAATAAATTTGGTAGTTGACATTATTTCAATGTCAATACCATATTTTTTGCTATTAAAAAGATATGGAGTTAGCAGACTGGTATCAATTATTGTAAGTACTTTTTTCTCATTTGCCAAAGCAGTTATTTTTTCAATATCGAATACTATTAGCTGAGGGTTCGATATTGCTTCAAAAAATATTGCACGGGTATTATTGTTAATATTAGACAAAATTTCATCGTTATTTTCAAGGTTAACAAACCTAACCTCAATTCCAAACGATTTAAGTGTTCTTGCAAACAGTGAGTAGGTGTTACCAAACAAGTATTTGCAAGTAATTATATTGTCGCCGCTTTCGCAAATAGCCATTATAGTATTGGTTATTGCAGCCATTCCGGAACTAAAACAAAGACAGTGATTGGAACCGGCAAGAGCATTTAATCTCTCTTCAAGTGCAGTTACCGTAGGGTTCGATATTCGCGAATACGCATAAGCATTGGTCTCACCCCGAAATGCTCTCTCTACATCGACCGATGTTTCAAAATCGAACGATGAATTTAAATATACAGGTGTACGTAAGCTTCTGTGTGTATCACTAATATTTCCATGTATCAGCTTTGTATTTATGCCACTCATAGTTGTTTATAGTTTTTGAATCGGTAAAGTTACTTTATTAGTAGATTCAATAAAATAATCAATTAGAAATATTTGGGTTTGTATTTTTATTAATCAGAGTAATTGTGTCGGATATTTCATAATGTGTATTTTAGTATATATACATTCATTTAGTAATATGTGCAAAAATTGATATGTAGGCAAAGTTTACTTAACTTAGGAGACTTAAATACTATTTATTAATAATTAAAAACAATTACAATGATAAAGAATTTGTTCATTACTACATTGCTGGTATTAGGGGTTATGTCGGCTAATGCAATCGATGTTAATGTTTATTTTAATCGTAAGCACTTGGTAGGTGGCGTAGGAGAGTTTCAACGCTCAAAATTTGTTACAATACACTCGGCTAATTATGAAGGATTGAAGTCGGGAGGCAATGCACTTATAGATTATATAATAAGCGACCTTAATGTTTATTATGGAAGAGAAACCGGAAACCTTACAAATATTGCAAATAATTATTCGGCAAATACTTTAGCCTCTTGTACATCATTTAAAAATAGTTATAAATTAAATACTAGAGCTCATGGTTTAGAATCATCTCAAAAACTAACAGTTACCGGTCAATATGGAGTGTATGATAATTTTGTAACAGCAGCATCACATAATCATGCAATTGCCGGAAAAAACTATGGCGATTTATTAAGCATATATCTTACTGAAGCTTGTGGAACAGGAGGTAATACCGGAATGCCACAACCTGAATTTTTGGAAATACTAAATGAACCTCTTTGGGAACCAATTGACCAGTATGTACTTTGGAAAACAACCGATCCGCTTCGACCTACCGAAGCTCAGGAAATAGATATACTTCATGAGCATTTTCTTTTTCATCGCGAAGCTGCAAGAGAATTACATAAGCAGTATCCTAATGCACGAGTGGGAGGTTTTGCAGAGGCATTTCCCGACCCGGAATCGCGTAATTTCTTTAATTGGGATACTCGATGGAAAACATTTATTGATTCTTGTGGTAATGATATGGATTTTTATTCATTTCACCTTTATGATTTTAGCGAGCCAACCGATAAATTTAGAAAAGGGGGTAATATGGAAGCATTTATGGATATTTTATCACACTATAACACAATAACTTGGGGAGATGAAAAACCATTTTTAGTCACCGAATTTGGAGCAAGAACACGAAATATTGAAGATCATAAAAGAAATCCGGAACGCGACTGGCGTTGTTCAAGTTCTATTAGCTCTATGATGATGCAGTTTATGGACAGACCCGATATGATGGAAGGGGTAATACCATTTATAATGGCTGTTTGGTCTACTGATTGGAATATATTTAATCCGGATAAAGCAACAGCCGAATATACCGATTATATAAAATTGTACCAATTGTGGCATGGTGTTGATGGTACCCGATTATTTACATCTACCTCAGACCTCGACTTGCAAGTAGATGCTTATGCAAATGGGAATAAAACATACCTGATACTCAATAACCTTGAAAATAACGATATTACAGTTAATATAAGCGAATTGGGGATAGCCGCAAACGATATTATATCAACTATGACAAAGCATCTTTATTGGAACAGTGAAGTAAAACTTGATACAGTTAACTATTCAGGAGCGCCTACAACATTGACAGTTAAAAGTATGGCAACTATGGTTGTAGAATATACCACAGCTTCGGCATTGCAAATAGATAATACTTATACCGAAACACGTAATTATGCAACAACATACAAACAATCAATTGAAGCAAATACAGCAATTAATTTTACAATAAACAGCCTTAACCTGGTTGCCGATGGATTTGCAACTTTAAAAATTGGCGTGGGACGTGACCATGGCAAATCATTGCAACCTATTGTTAAGGTTAATAATAATTCCATAATAGTTCCAACCGATTTAAGAGGCGATGCACAGTCAAATAAAGCATCGTTCTTTGGTATGATTGAGATTAATATCCCTTACAACTATTTACAAGCCAATAATACCATTACAGTTGAATTTCCCGATGCCGGCGGATATGTTACCAGTATGGTTATGAGAGTATTTAATCTTGAAAATGGTAATATTACCGGTTCAAATAGTATTGAGCAGGATGAAAATTTAGAAATATATCCTAACCCTGCTACCGATATTATATATATCAGTAATAATGCCTCGGAATATGCTATTTATACTATTGAAGGTCTATTAATAGCAAATAACTCTTTAGCGGTAAATAATATTAACGTTTCAGAACTCAATTCCGGAGTGTATGTATTGAAGTTAAAAGCAGGCAATGAAATTTATGTTCATCAGTTTGTAAAGCAATAAGTAAAGTGTAAATTTTTAAAATATCTAGTAAAAAAGCAGGGAATGAATCTCTGCTTTTTTATTTATTTTATATTTACCTATATTATATAGTTTATATTTTATGGAAAAACAAAAAGTTGCCCTTGTATTATCGGGCGGAGGGGCACGTGGTGTTGCACATTTTGGAGTTATTGAAGAATTGGAGAAAAATGGGTTTGAAATTACATCGGTTGCAGGTACTTCAATGGGGGCATTAATAGGAGGTATATTTGTGTCGGGCAAAATGAAGCAGGCTTATGAATGGGCACTAACACTCGATAAATTTAAAATATTTCAGCTTATCGACTTTTCATTCAGTAACAATGGCTTGGTTAAAGGCGATAAGGTTATGAATAAGCTTAAAACTTTTATTGATGATAAAAAAATAGAAGATTTCACAATACCATATACAGCCAATGCTACAAACCTAATGACAGGCGAAGAAATAGTATGGCAAAATGGGAAAATACTTGATGCTATAAGAGCATCTATTTCAATAGCAACAGTTTTTACACCATTTAAAAAAGGTAAAATATATATGATTGACGGGGGAGTAGTCAATAATGTTCCTATTTCAAATGTAAAACGTACCCCGGGCGATATATTGGTGGTTGTCGATGTTAATGCAAATATTCCGGTTATAAAAACAAAACCCAAAAAGAAAGAAGAGCCCGAACCTGTTTATATGAAAAAACTAAAAGAATTTACACATCATATCCAAAAATTAAACCCCTTAGCGCAAGACGATAATCTAGGTTTTCACTATTTGATTGATAAAAGTATTAGCATAATGATTAGTAAAATGTCGGAAATTGAAATACAAAAACATAAACCCGATATTCTTATTCAAATGTCGAGTGATACTTGTGGTACTCTCGATTTTCATAAATCGCAAAATGTTGTTGAAGTAGGGCGAATTATTGGTAAAAATGCTATTGACAACTATTGGGTAAAACAAAAAATGAAATAACTTTGCTTCGATTTTAAAAATCTACAATTTCAAATTGATAATTTATAGCTTATGTCGTTAATGTAAGTTGTTTAAAATCTGCCTGTTAAATGTTTGGTTTTTAATCTCTTTTATTGTTTATGTGAAAAACATTCATTTATTAAAAAAAAAAGCGATTGAAAGTTTGATTATATGGAATTAAATACCGTATTTTGCAAACCGAAAAATCGAATGATTAGGAACTAAAAAGATATTGTGATGTCAAGTATTTGTCAAGTAACAGGAAAAAAAATGATCGTAGGAAACAATGTTTCCCACTCAAATTTAAAGACTAAGAGGAAGTTTTATCCTAATTTGTTTACAAAGAAATTCTATCTTCCGGAGGAAGATCGTTGGGTTACTTTGAAGGTGTCTGCAGCAGGTATTCGTACTATTAACAAAAACGGATTAATTGCAGTGCTTAAAGAGGCAAAGGCTAAAGGGTATATAACTAAATACTAAAAAAGAGAAGAGATGGCTAAGAAATCGAAAGGTAATAGAATACAGGTTATATTAGAGTGCACAGAGCACAAAGAAAGCGGGATGCCGGGTACTTCAAGGTATGTTACCATTAAAAACAAAAAAAATACTCCCGACAGAATGGAATTAAAAAAATACAATCCTATTCTTAAAAAAGTAACAGTACATAAAGAAATTAAATAATATTGAGTCATGGCTAAGAAAACGGTAGCAACACTTAAAACAGGTACAGGCAAAACCTATGCTAAAGTGGTGAAAATGGTAAAATCTCCTAAAACCGGTGCTTACCAGTTTAAAGAAGAGGTTGTTAATACTGAAAATGTAAAAGATTTCTTTAAAGCATAAGCAAATCTTTATTAAAATATTAAAAAAGGCTTTCCCATATTGAGAAAGCCTTTTTTATTTTTTAAATTAGTTAAGTGTTGAATCGTAAAATCTGTTTTTTCCTCATTTTTAGATAAATACTATCTTTAAAAACCTCTTTTTTGCTATATTTGCCACGTTCAAAGCTGCTATACATAGAGAAATAATATTTAATAACTAACTACAATGGGTATTTTTTCGCGTCAGAAGAAGGAAACTTTAGACAAAGGATTGTCAAAAACTAAAGAAAGTGTACTAAAAAAACTTTCAAGAGCTGTTGTTGGTAAATCAAAAGTCGACGATGAAGTACTCGATAATTTGGAAGAAGTACTTATTACTTCCGATGTTGGTGTTGATACTACATTAAGAATAATTGAACGTATTGAAAATAGAGCATCTGCCGATAAGTATCTTGGAACTCAAGAGTTGCAAACAATACTAAAAGAGGAAATTGCAGCTTTACTTCAGGAAAATAATACTGTTGATCTCGACGACTTTGATGTTCCCAAAACAGAATCGGGATTACCATATGTTATAATGGTGGTAGGTGTTAATGGAGTAGGTAAAACTACAACAATAGGTAAACTTGCTAATCAATTTAAAAATGCTGGTAAAAGTGTAGTGATTGGTGCCGCAGATACATTTAGAGCTGCTGCAATTGACCAACTTCAGGTATGGGCCGAACGTGTAGGAGTACCCATTGTTAAACAAAAAATGGGAGCCGACCCGGCATCTGTCGCTTTTGATACTATTAACAGTGCAATAGCCTCAAAAGCCGATGTGGTTCTTATTGATACTGCAGGTCGCTTACACAACAAAATAAATCTCATGAATGAACTATCTAAGGTAAAAAATGTAATGCGAAAACTACACCCTGCTGCTCCTAATGAAGTTCTTCTTGTACTCGATGGTTCTACAGGGCAAAATGCATTTGAACAAGCCAAACAATTTACAGCTGCAACCGAAGTTACTTCGTTAGCCATTACCAAACTCGATGGTACTGCAAAAGGAGGGGTAGTTATAGGTGTTTCTGACCAATTTAAAATACCTGTTAAATATATAGGTGTAGGTGAAGGTATAAACGATCTGCAAATATTTAACCGCAACGAATTTGTCGACTCCCTTTTCAACTAAATTTTTTATGTTAATCGGAGACTGGAGACTAGAGACAGTAAAAAGCAACTAGCAACTAGCAACTAGCAACTAGCAACTCAATATCCAATACCCAATACCCATAAACTCTAACTTATAACTTAAAAACATGAAATCAATCAATATAATTACTATGGGGTGCTCAAAAAACCTTGTAGATTCTGAAGTTCTTATTCGTCAACTCGAAGTAAACGGCTTTTTAGTGCAGCATGAAGGCGAAGATGGAGAGTTTGACTATGTTATGGTGAATACCTGTGGCTTTATTGGCGATGCCAAAGAAGAATCAATAGAGACAATTCTGTCACTAGCAGCCGATAAAGAAGAAGGTTATATTGGTAGTATTGTAGTATTTGGTTGTTTGTCAGAACGTTATAAAGAAGAACTACAGCAGGAAATACCCGAGGTAGATGCATGGTTTGGTAAATTTGAACTGGAAGAGCTACTGCGTTATGTTGGTTGTAACCCTATGCCTGTTTTGATGCCACAACGCAAAATAACAACACCCAAGCATTATGCATTCTTAAAAATATCGGAAGGATGCGACAGAGCCTGTTCTTTTTGTGCAATTCCGGGTATTACAGGTAAGCACACTTCAAAACCAATGGAAGATATAGTTAAAGAGGCTGAAGCTCTTGTGGCAGAAGGAGTAAAAGAAGTTATCCTTATTGCTCAGGAATTATCATATTACGGAATTGATATATACAAACAGCGAATGCTTGCTCCATTAATGGAAAAGCTTGCCAATATAAATGGGTTAAAATGGCTTCGTATACATTATACTTATCCGGCAGCTTTTCCGCTCGAAGTACTTGATGTAATGGCTCAGTATCAAAACATTTGCAGTTATATGGATATTGCATTGCAGCATATAAGTAATAATATGTTGCAGCTGATGAAACGAAATACAAACAAGGAGCAAACATATGAGCTTATGAAGCAGTGTAGGGAAAAAGTGCCTGGAATTGCATTGCGAACAACTTTGCTTGTTGGTCACCCAGGTGAAACCCAAGCCGATTTTGAAGAGTTAAAGCAATTTGTGCGTGATATAAAGTTCGATCGTTTGGGAGTATTTCCTTATTCACACGAAGAAAATACATTTGCATTCGATAATTATGATGATAATATTCCGCAAGAAGTTAAAGATGAGCGTGTTGCTGAAATAATGGAAATTCAGGAGCAAATATCACTTGAACTTAACGAAGCAAAGGTAGGCCAAACAATGGAAGTATTAATAGATAGAATTGAGGGAGAATACTTTATTGCCCGATCACAGTTCGACTCTCCCGAAGTCGACAATGAAATACTTATAAAACATACCGATAAAATTCAAATAGGAGATATTATATATGTATGTATAACTAAAGCTGAGGTTCACGACCTTTATGCCAATATAATAGAATAAACTCCGCACTTAATTATTATGGGAGTCAATTTCGAATTACTCGATTCTGTTCGTTTAAACTTTTATCAGGAAGGTTTACTGTTCAATATTGTTAATTTCTTGTTTAAAACTCTCCATTTTTTTACTCCAAAATATAATAGTCTCCATACTGAAAATGGTATATTTGATTAATTTATAAGTTGAGAATTAATATCTTGTAAATAATTGAATATAAGATTATTGTCATAAAAATTTAAAATGAGCGATATCGAAGAGAAAAACTTAAAACAACCCGAATATTCAGCAAGTAATATTCAGGTTTTAGAAGGTTTAGAGGCAGTAAGAAAAAGACCTGCGATGTACATTGGTGATATAGGAGTTAAAGGTCTGCATCATTTAGTATACGAAGTAGTTGATAACTCAATTGATGAGGCTCTTGCCGGTCATTGCGACTCAATAGAAGTAACCATAAACGAAGATAATTCAATTTCAGTAAGCGACAATGGTAGGGGTATTCCAACTGAAATACATCAAGGACAAGGGAAATCAGCACTTGAAGTAGTCATGACAGTACTTCATGCCGGTGGAAAATTCGATAAAGATACATACAAAGTATCAGGAGGTCTTCACGGCGTTGGTGTATCTTGTGTTAATGCATTGTCAACACACTTACGTGCCGAAATTCACCGTAATGGTAAAGTGTTTGTTCAGGAATATTGCATAGGTGAACCACAAGGCGACGTTAAGGTTATTGGTGAAACAGACCGTACCGGTACTACTGTAACTTTTAAACCCGATGGTTCAATATTTACAGTTACAGAATATCATTACGATATTCTTGCAACCCGTATGCGAGAGCTCGCTTTCCTTAATAAAGGGATAAAAATATTACTTACAGATAAACGAAATACTAAAGATAACGGCGATTTTGTTTCCGATAATTTCTATTCTGAAGATGGATTGTTGGAATTTGTAAAATATCTTGACGGTACTCGCGAAACTCTTATTGATAATGCTATTTACATATCAATAGATACTGGCGAAGTTCCAGTTGAAGTAGCAATGCAGTACAATAGTTCCTTTTCTGAAAATGTACATTCTTATGTAAACAATATCAATACCATTGAGGGCGGTACACACTTAACAGGTTTTCGACGCGGTTTAACACGTACACTTAAAAATTGGGCAGATAAGTCAGGACTATTAAAAAATCTAGCTAAAAATAAAATAGAAATTACCGGCGACGACTTCCGTGAAGGATTAACAGCCGTTGTTTCTGTTAAAGTGGCAGAACCTCAGTTTGAAGGTCAAACAAAAACAAAATTAGGAAACTCCGATGTAAGCCTATTTGTTGATCAGGCTGTAAGTACAATGCTAACCAACTATTTGGAAGAAAATCCGAAAGATGCTAGAGCAATAGTGCAAAAGGTTATTCTGGCGGCACAGGCTCGCCATGCTGCTCGTAAAGCTCGCGAGTCGGTTCAGCGTAAAACAGTTATGACAGGTGGTGGTTTACCCGGAAAACTTGCCGATTGCTCAAATCGTGACCCTCAGCAGTGCGAAATATTCCTTGTCGAGGGTGACTCTGCGGGAGGTTCTGCAAAGCAAGGTCGCGACCGTAATTTCCAAGCAATTTTACCACTTAAAGGTAAAATATTAAATGTGGAAAAAGCTATGCACCACAAAGTTTTTGAAAGCGACGAAATTAAAAATATTTTCACAGCAATAGGCGTATCTATTGGTACAGAAGAAGATAGTAAAGCTCTAAATCTTGAAAAGTTGCGTTATCATAAAATCATAATTATGTGTGATGCCGATGTAGATGGTAGCCACATTGCCACACTTATTATGACATTCTTTTTCCGATACATGAAAGACCTTATTAAAAATGGATACTTATATATTGCAACACCACCATTGTATAAGGTTAAAAAAGGAAACAAAGAGCAGTATTGCTGGGACGACAACGAGCGTGAACGATTAGTAAAAGAATGGGGTGGAGGTAACGACAGTTCAGTAAATATTCAACGATATAAAGGTCTTGGTGAAATGAACCCAGAACAACTTTGGGACACAACCATGAATCCTGAAAACAGAACACTACGTCAGGTAACTATCGATAATACTGCCGAGGCTGATCATATTTTCTCTATGCTTATGGGCGATGATGTTCCCCCTCGACGTGAGTTTATTGAAAGTCATGCTAAATACGCAAAAATTGATGCATAATAATTTAATCATGGGTATATTTAAAAAGGGGTTACTTTTATACAAAGTGCCCCTTTTTTATTTTTAGTTGATAGCCATTTACTATTTACATATTATTTCGTTAACTTTATATGTAAACAAGTAGCCATATGAAAAAAGCATCAATAATATTTGTATTCATATTCTTTGTTTCTAGTGTATTATATCCACAAAAACAACTTCCCGAAAGTGTTCAGAAACAAATACAAGCATATGAAATTAATGCTATTAAGAGTCGTAATGCAGGTAATGAAAGTGCTGCGGCATCATACTATAATAAAATGGCATTTTTATATTGGGAATACTTTATTTACGAAGGTGCTATTTCTAACTTCAACGAAGTACTTACCATTAGTAAACTTACCGGAAATAATAATGGGCAATTAAAAGTATTGCAGAATATAGCTTTTGTATATTCCGATATGGAAATGTACCCAAAATCAATAGAGTATTTTAAGCAAAGTTTTGAGTTTATTAAAAGTAAAGGGAACAAAGAAGAGTTAGCCGGATATTATGGAAATATGGCATCAGCACTTAATAATAACGGGCAGTCTCAGGAAGCTATAAAAGAAGCCGAAGCAGGATTACAAATAAGTAAGGAGCTTAATAACATGAAGCTTGTTCGTAAGTTCTATGGAATTTTGTATGAAGCTTACGAAAAACTTGGCAATAAAGATAAATCGGTTGAATATTTTGGACTTTACTCCTCAATTGATAAAATGTTGTTAATGACTAGTGTAAATCAGACTGTTACAAAACTTGAAAATGAAAAAAATGTTGCAATTGAAGAGAAAAACCAAAAAACACGGGAGCTTAGAATAACTCAGGATTCGTTGAAACTTGCTGAGATAGAGAAAAAGAAAAAGCAAATGGAAATAGAGCTTTTAAATCAGCAATCGAAAATTGATGAACTTACTTTGCAACAAAAAGATGCGGAGCTTAGCAAAAAGAAAAGAACTATATTATTAATGCTGCTCCTTTTTTCATTATTGGCAGTATTTGCGTCATATGCTTATCAACAAATGAAAGCAAGGAAAAAAGCAAATAAGAAATTACAGGAGCTAAATAAAGAAATAACAAAAAAGAACAACCAAATAATTGATAGCATAAATTACGCAAGCAGAATTCAGGAATCAATATTACCTGTTGAAGCAAATTTAAAGAAGCAAATACCCGATATGTTTATATTCTATAAACCTCGTGATATAGTTAGCGGTGATTTTTATTGGAGTGCAAGCCATGGTAATAAAGTATTCATTGCTGCAATTGACTGTACAGGTCATGGTGTACCCGGAGCATTTATGAGTATGATCGGAAATACTCTTCTTAATCAGGTAGTTAATGAAAATAAAGTGTACGACCCTCAAGAAGTCTTATTGGCATTTAATGAAAAAACAGTTGATACTCTAAAGCAATACGACAAAGGCGAAAGTCAAGGTTTTAGCGAAGATGGTATGGATGTTACCTTTTTATGTTACGACAAAAAAGAGAAAATAGTTGAAATAGCATTAGCCGGTCATACATCGTTATATTTTAAAAATGGAAAACGCTATACTATCGAGGGTAATATATTTAGCGTAGGAGGTAATGTTGGACTTGATGGTATTTACTATGAAAAACATACTATAAAAATTGATAGTCCAACTACAGTTTATATGTATTCCGATGGTTTTCAGGATCAGTTTGGAGGTATTAACAAACAGAAATATTTCTCATCACGCTTTCATGATTTTATTGCTAAGAATCATGAAAAGCCAATGGATAAACAACGTGATATAATTCAAAATGAATTTAATTACTGGAAAGGCGAGCACCGTCAACTCGATGATATTTTGGTGATAGGTATAAGATTCGATGTGTAAATTTAGATGATTGCCATTTTATCAAGAATACTGAACATGAATTTATTGGTTAGCTCCGATATTTCAATTTGTGAAAGTATTTCTTTCTTTGTTTGTATGTATTCCTTTTCAGTTAAGTTAGCATTAACATTATCCATCATGCCGTTAAGTAGTTCAGGTGTTATTTCCATATGAAATTGCAAGGCAAGAACCTTATTGTTATAAATAAATGCCTGATTAATAGTTGCTTCACTTGAAAATAGATGTAATGCACCTTCGGGTAAATCGAAAGTGTCGCCATGCCAGTGGAATACAGGGAATAACTCTGGTAAATTATTTATAATAGGATGATTTGATTCTTGATTTTTCTCAATGTTAAACCAACCGATTTCATCTACCTTGTTTTTGTATACTTTTGCTCCTAAAGCATCGGCTATGAATTGTGAGCCTAAACATATGCCTAATACAACTTTATTTGCATTTATTGCCTCTTTTATAAAACTGCGTTCTAATTTTAACCACGAATAATCTTTATCGTCGTATATACCCATAGGACCACCCATTATAACTATCCAATCAAAACTTTCGAAAGAGGGAAGTGGTTCGTTATTGTATAATCTAGTGAATGAAGTATTATGATTATTTTGTTTGCACCATTTCTCAATACAACCTGGTGTTTCAAATGGTACATGAAGAATAAAATTGATATTTAACGGCATATATTAATTACTTTTATTATATCATTTGTTTAAGCCGTGGTTTTTAGATTGGTGTTTTTTGTAAAAGATACTTCGATATTCTATAATGAATGAAGAATTGATGTTAATCGTTATAAGGTAGAATGTTAATTTTTACATCAATCAATCTGGCAAATCGTTCACCCGACATTTTTATATCGGTATCATCTTTAAAATAGTGCCAGTTAACTAAAATGTTTTTTGACTCAGAAACCTTTTGAACTATCAGTAATAGTTTGGTTATTTGCTTAGCAGATGATGTGTTAAAATAATCAAGTTTTATATCCAATACAATATTGTCTACATCATTGGCATTTTTAAGGTTTGAAAACCATTCAAATATAGGTTCATAAAATCCTACTGCATTTTCAGGTAACGACCTGCCTTTTATAGTATAAATACCATTCTCTGAATCGAGCACAACTTCCGGAGTGTCTTCTGTATAATCGCAATAAAATTTATTCATCAGATAAATCTATTCTACTTGGGTTTGTACTACAAAGAAACAAAAATTATCATTATAAGGAGTAATTTCGTAGTTAATCTTTTTCTTTGTTTTCAGTCTTAATTCAATAAGTCCAAGACCCGATTCTTTGCTGTTATCAATTTTAAAATTGAATAAACTCTCTTCATAAAAATCATTCAATTCATCTTGCGACAAAGCATTTACATAATCTATCTTTTCACATAGCGATTTTTCTTCACTCTTATTAACGTAGTTTCCGGCATTTAGCATATATGTTTCACCAACCTGACTTATATAAAATATTCCCGGATTTTGGTTTGGTTCCTTGCCGTTAACTCCATGCTTTACAATATTTTGTAACATTTCAACCATAATGTTAAATACCTTCTTTTTCAGATTTAAGGTATGCTCCATCATTTGGTTTTCCATTATGCTTAATATGCTCAAAAGACTCTCTTGATTAAATATGCCGCTGAATATTAAAACAATATTTTCGGTATTTAGCATTTGGTGAATATCCTTAATGTGATCAAGAGATAGGTTGCGTTTTTTTAAACTCTGTTCTTCATTTTCATGTGAAATCTCGGTGTTCAGATAAAAATATGAAATATCATCGTTTTTCTTAACGAAATCATAAACCAGTTTCTTGCCCGATTTTCTTGCCATTTCAATTAAACCAAGTCCGGCACCACCCTTAGCTGAAATAATATTATCGTTTAATACACTTTTATAATATTGCTTTAGCTCTTCAGAATCAAGATTGTTTATTTTTTCAATTTGACCTGTAAGTTTCTCAATGTTAGCATTATATATTGGATTTCCGGTGGTTATAAAGTATTTGCCTTCAAAATCTTGCAGCATAAATACCCCTGATTCTACCTTTTCTTTACTCTCTTCAACTTCCTGATGGCGGGTAATATTTTGAAGCCCTTCAACCATTATTGTAAATACACGTTTTTTTATCTTGGCATTTTCTCCGGCTTTGTCAAGATTAATTTCAGTAAGGTTCAGAATATTGTCAGTAATACTTTGGGTAAAAACACCCCTATATATGTAGTTTAAGTTATCGGATTGTATCCCTTTGAATAACTTAAATGTGAAACCGTTCTTTATTTTATTAGGGTTAGCCATTAATTTGAATAGGTTTTCAGTAAATATATAGTTTTTTTTTAAAAGTTTAGTTAAAAAGATACAGAACCTGAAAAAACTTTCATTCCATTACCTTGCAACCATATGTTTGAAAACGATTCAGATCCGTTTTTTTCAAAATCAACTTTAAGTATTCCCCCTTTTGTTTGAGCAGTTACAGGAGAGCTAAAACCATTATATATATTTGCAGCAATAGCAGAAGCAACAGTTCCTGTTCCACAGCTGTATGTAACGTCTTCTACACCTCTTTCATAAGTAAAAACATCAATATAATTATTGTTAATTTTTACGAAATTTACGTTAGTGCCTTCTTTTTTGTATGTGTCGTTATAGCGTATATTTTTGCCTTCGGAATAAACGTCAAATTCATCGTTGGTATTTTTGAATACAATTAAGTGGGGTGAACCTGTATTCATAAATGGGCCAAGTTTATGATTCTCAATGGTTTTTAAATCCTGCATTTTAAGCCTTATATTGTTGTGGTCAATAAATTCAGCTTCATGTTCACCATCGGGTGCAAAGAAAGTGGTTCTGTTTTTTATTATACCAAGGTCGTAAGCAAAAGCAACAGTACATCGACCTCCATTTCCACACATTGAGCCTCGGTTACCGTCAGAGTTATGATAATCCATATCAAAGTCATAACCATCTTTATTTCTAAGAATTATAAGACCATCGCCGCCAATTCCAAATCTGCGGTGGCACAGAAAAGCTATTTCATTCTGTGTTAATTCTTGGAAATTAGCACCTCTGCCATCGATCATTATAAAATCGTTACCTGTTCCTTGATATTTGAAAAAATTAACTGTTTTTGACATTTATTTATATGCAGTTTTTAATGAAAAAAATTAATGCACAAAAGTACAATATTAATTTTTAACATAGCTTATTATAATCTGTTTTATATACTAAAATGTATTTGCATTGGGAGTGTGAGAATTAACGCTATTTCACTAATTAAGTGTATTAGTCATATATAAAATATCAATATTTTTATATACTTTTGTAACTCTTTTTGCGTAGGGTACGTATTTACATAAGAACGCAATATTGAAAAGGGATAAATTCATAGAGTAAAGCAATAAATATCAGAGCCCGGTTAAACATTTTTATTCGGGTTTTTGTTTTAACATATCGAGTTATTAAATTATATAGGTAAACTTAGATGAGACAGTTAAAGATCACAAAATCTATTACTAATCGTGAGAGTGCTTCGTTAGATAAGTATTTGCAAGAGATTGGTAAAGAAGACCTGATTACGGTAGAGGAAGAGGTTGAGTTGGCACAGCGTATCAGAAAAGGCGATAAAATTGCGCTGGAGAAGTTGACTAAAGCGAATTTACGTTTTGTTGTGTCTGTTGCCAAACAATACCAAAACCAAGGTCTTAGTTTGCCGGACTTAATTAATGAGGGGAATCTTGGATTAATTAAAGCTGCTGAGAAGTTCGATGAAACAAGAGGTTTTAAATTTATTTCTTATGCAGTTTGGTGGATTCGCCAATCAATTCTTCAGGCTTTGGCTGAGCAGTCGAGAATTGTTCGTTTGCCTTTGAACCAGGTAGGGTCATTGAATAAGATAAATAAGGCTTATTCTAAATTTGAGCAGGAACACGAACGTACTCCTTCGCCTGAAGAGCTTGCAGGAGAGTTAGATATACCTAAAGACAAAATTGCTGATACATTAAAGGTATCGGGTCGTCACATTTCAGTTGATGCTCCTTTTGTTGAAGGTGAAGATAACAGCTTGCTAGATATACTTGAGAATAAAGACAGTCCTATTGCCGATAGCGGACTTATTGATGAGTCGTTGGCTAAGGAAATTGATCGTGCTTTAGCTACTTTAACAGAAAGGGAGCGCGATATTATTCGTTTATTCTTTGGTATAGCTTGTCAGGAAATGACTCTTGAAGAGATTGGTGAGAAATTCGGATTAACACGTGAGCGTGTTCGTCAGATTAAGGAAAAGGCAATTCGTCGGTTACGACATACTTCACGGAGTAAATTATTGAAAACATATTTAGGATAGTGATAAGCGGCTTTAGAGCCGCTTTTTTTGTCAAATATAGTTTTAGGAATTAATTGATTTGAACAATAGGATTTTTTACAGCGACTCTATAAAAGCGTAAAGCGAATTATTTACCTCTGTTGCTATAGGCATAAGCTCCTCATTATTGAGCATTCCCATCATCTCTTTTGAATTTATGGCTACAACTTCAAACTCATTTTCACCTTTTTCTTTTATAAGAACTTTACATGGTAAAAATAAACCTATATTCTCTTCAATTTTTAATGCTTCATAAGCGTGTTTTGGACTACAAACCCCCAGTATTTGATAAATAGGAATATTTTTATTGAGTTTTGCCTTTATTTTTTCGTGCATTGCTACCTGGGTAATTATACCAAACCCCACTATGTTAAGTGCATTTTCAACTCTTGAATATACCCTGTTATAATCTCCGTTTATGGTTCTTTTATATGCTAAATTTTTCATGACTTATGGTTTTAATAATCATTAAATTTACAAAAAATATAAAGCTCATTTAATAACTATATCGGGATTTATTTTGTATAACATTTCTATAAAATCTTCGGTACTACTGCATTTTTAGTGGAAGATTTTTTATTTATTCACCTAAAATATGCTTCGTTTTTATGCTTCGTTTTTAGTCAGCAGTATTCAGTAGGCAGTTCGCAGACCTCTTTTTTACTGTCGACTGCCGACTGTGGGCTGCCGACTTAATTTTAAGTAATGAGCACAAACACATATAAGTTTACCCACTAAAATGGTAGTAGAACCAAATCTTCTTCTTTTTCTGGAGATATTGATATTACACTGTATTCAAATATCTGTTTTTTGCTGCATATTATCAATATATGCTATTTTTGTACATTATTTTATTGAAATGGACAAAAAACTACAGCTTGCACCTATGCAGGCAATGACCGACACCATATTTATGAACACATATCATAAAGTATTTGGTGGATTTGAACAGATGATGGCTCCTTATTTACTTGCAAGCACAAAATCGCCAATTAAAATACAGAAAGTAAAAAATATTTTCGGAGATATTGATGCCAATATTGACCTTATTCCTCAATTGCTAAGCAATGAAGCAGAAGGTTTTTTGCAATACTCAAATGTACTTCATGAATATGGTTTTACTGAAGTAAACTGGAATCTTGGTTGTCCTTTTCCACAAGTAGCAAAAAAGAAACGCGGCTCCGGTCTTTTACCTTATCCTGAAACTATACAGCAAGTACTTGATGGGGTAATGTCTAATATGAAAATTGATTTATCAGTAAAAATAAGACTGGGCTTTTACTCTCAAGATGAGATTTTACCTATAATTGATATACTCAACAACTATCCGCTTAAAGAGATAATTATACACCCCAGAACGGGAGTGCAAAAATACGACGGACATGCCGATATTGATGCATTTGCAGCTATTTACGAAAAGTTCAATGCACCGGTTGTATATAACGGCGATATTTTAACTGTATCTGATGTAGAACGAATAGAAAAAGTTCACTCAGGTATTACAGGGTATATGATTGGTCGCGGAGCTTTTATAAATCCGTTTATTACAAACCAAATTAAAGGCATTAACCTTACGGAAAATGATAAGCGTGAAAAATTTACCGAATTGTATTATTCATTACATGAATTTTATAAAAACAAAATAACAGATCAAAAATTCTTTCTGTTCCGTATGAAAGAACTTTGGCAGTATTTTTACAAAACTTTTGTAAATGGGGATAAACTATTTGAAAAAATTAAAACCATCCATAACGTTCAGGAATTTGAAACAGAAATAAAAAAAATAATTACAAATAGTGATTTTACTTATTAAAAAGTAAAACTTACTGATTGTTAAGCAGCTTCTTGAGTTTTAATTTACATGGTTAAAAGTCATAAATAAACTATTCGTATTAAATTATTTGTTTTTAAATTTGATTTTATTAATCAAAACAATAGAGTTATGTCGGTATATATTGATACAGAAAAGAACGGAACCATATTAACAGTACGTTTGAACAGACCCCAGAAAAAAAATGCCCTTAACGGTGAAATGATTAGCAGACTTATGGAGCTTTCCGAAGAGCTGCAAAATGACACAAGTACCGATATTGTAATACTCAAAGGGCGTGGCGATAGTTTTTGCTCCGGAGCCGATTTGGAATGGTTTCTTGAAGCTTCAGAACTGCCTGAGTCAGAACGTATAGACCAGATGAAAGTATTATCGAAATTCCTAAGAGCCTGGCATAAACTACCGCAAACCACAATAACTGTTGGTCATGGGTATTTATATGGTGCTGCAATAGGGCTGCTTGCTGTGTCCGATTTTGTAATATTGGAACAAAACTGTCACCTGCGTATATCGGAGGTGTTACTCGGATTACTCCCTGCAACCATAGCACCATTTCTTGTTAAGCGTATGGGCTTTAAACGTAGTAAATCATTAATGCTTTCTGCTGAATCATTTACAGCTCAAATAGCATTGGCCTATGGACTAGCCGATAAAATAACATCTGTCGATAATATTATTGATGTGGAGAATAGTTTAATTAAAAATATTCAACGTTCTGAAGGTAATACCCGAGCCGAATTAAAAGAGTTTTTATTCGATATTGTTTATAAGCAAATTGATGAAGAAGTAACAGAAATGTCGGCAAAAGCAATATCAAAATCTCTTGACAAGATTGCAACTGTAAATACTTTAAAAGAGTTTCAACAAAGACACAAGTAATACTTTAAGCAGCGTTAGTTATTTTGAAAAGCATACAACGTAACAGACTTCCCCGATGGATGAAAGCACAAATGCCTAAAGGGGCTAAGTATTCTGAAGTATATAATATTATATATACCAATAAATTAAATACAATTTGCACAAGTGGCAATTGTCCTAACAAAGGGGAATGTTGGAACGCAGGAACTGCAAGTTTTATGATACTTGGAAATGTTTGCTCCAGGAATTGTAAATTTTGTGATGTTATACACGGTACACCCCAACCTGTCGATTTCACTGAACCTGAAACATTGGCCGCAGCAATAAAAAAGCTAAAACTTCGACATGCAGTAATTACTTCTGTTACGCGCGACGACCTACCCGACAGTGGAGCTCAATTTTGGGCAGATACTATAAGTGCTGTTAAAGCCACAAACAGAGACATCACTATTGAAGCTCTTATTCCCGACATGAAAGGCAATAAAAAGCATTTGCAAACTATAATTAATGCAAAGCCAGATGTTATTTCCCACAATATGGAAACTGTTGAACGGTTAACAAGGCAAGTTAGAAATGTAGCCCGCTATGAGCTTAGTATTAATGTGCTTAAATATATATCGGAATCGGGCATAATTACAAAGTCGGGTATAATGGTAGGTATTGGCGAAACCGACAACGAGGTGCTGGCTACACTCAGTCATATGCGCTCTGTTGGTGTTAGCATTGTAACAATAGGTCAATACTTGCAACCACGAAACGATTTGCATCCGGTAATTGAATATATTACCCCCGATAAATTTGCATTTTATAAAGAAAAAGGGCTCGAAATGGGTTTCACTTTTGTTGAAAGCAGCCCATTGGTGCGAAGTAGCTACGGAGCCGAAAAACACGCAGCTAAGTGTTTGTAGTACAAGTATAAAGTACTTTTCAAAAAAGTCATTATTTCAAAAAAAATAATGACTTTTTTTGAAACATTTTATAAAAATATCCGTTTTAGTTAATGTAGGTTTTTTCATAATGATTTGGTTAATAAAATGGTTTAAAGCTTTCGGGTTCCCAGCCCGAAAGCTTTTACTTTTTGTATTTACTCATTTAAGATTATTCTTTTGAGATTCTGAGTATAATGAAATGAAAATTCTTGTGATAATTAAAATAGTACAAAAACAAAAAAAGCTGACTCAACAATGAATCAGCTTTTTTGTCGGGGTAGTAGGATTCGAACCTACGACCCCCTGGTCCCAAACCAGGTACACTAACCGGACTGTGCTATACCCCGAAATCATTCTTTGTAGAACTTAGCCTTTGTTATTACTGCCTTGTAAGGTGAAGTGTTTTGTTTCAAAAGCGATGCAAAAATACATATTGTTTATTTAAATGCAAGTAAATAGCTAAAAATTTTTGAAATATTTTTACGTAATTATTGTATTTTATTGGTTTTAAGAGTTTTATATTTGCGGCAAGTTGTGTGTGTAATGTAAAATATATGTTATTTAATAATAGCATCAGTATTGGGAAATAACTTGCGATTATGGAAATACTTGAATTATATTATCACCACTTATATATACTTTAACCCAGTTGTCTAATAATTTCATAATAGAATAAGGTTTTAATATATCGTGCTCGTAATAAAAAATTTTTTCAAGCTTTCCATTCTCATTGTAGTGTTCCCAAATTCCCTCTTTTAAGTCATTAATATATTTCCCTTTTTTCCATATACTTCCATTAGGGTGGTAAAAACACCAATCTCTCAATGCTTTCCCATTAGTATACCATCCTCGTTGTTTAATACTGCCATTTTCAAAAAATATTAGCCATTCGCCATCAAATTTACCATTTTTAAAGTTTCCTTCAGAAAACATGGCGTTGTTAGGGTAGTAAGCTATCCATTTGCCATTTTTATTGTTGTTAAAGAACTGTCCTTTTTGAGAAATGCTGCCATCGGTAAAGTATTCAATAAACTCATCAACTTTTTGTCCTTCGTTATACTGGGTTACCGATTTTATTTTATTGTGATTATAGTATGTTATTAGTTCTCCATTTAAGACTCCGTTTTTATAATAGCACTTGCGTTGTAAGTCGCCATTGTTGTAATATACATATAGGGTATCATTAAAATGCTTACCAATTTTTTTTCCTCTATAATTTAGGTTTCCGTCTTCATGAAAAGTTTCGTACAAACCGTTAACAGTATCGCATTTGTATTCTATTTTTGAAAGTACACGGTTGTATTTTCCGTATATGAGTTCTATCCCTTCTTTTTTATTGTTTTTATACATTGTGGAACTGGCAATATTTCCTTTTATGTCAAATACTTTCGTTATGCCTGTTAATGAGTCGTTCTTATATGAACCTTCGATTCTAAGTGTTCCTATATAATCATAGAACTTATAATTGTTATTTCGTAATCCGTTAATGTATATATATTCGGCTTTTATTTTCCCGTTATCGTAATATATTGTTACGTTACCATGTAGTTTGTTGTTGTCATAATAAGCTGTTTGGCTTATTTTGTTTTTAATAAAGTATTTATAATAGCCGTTACGAATAGTGTCGGAGCCGGAAAAGTAGCCTAGGAATTCTTCTTTTAATTCTCCATTATTGTAAAATGCACGAATGGTATCCTGGGCTGTTACTGATATTGCAGAAAATAATAATATGTATGAGGTTATTATTAGTATCCGCATTATATTCAATTTAATCAATAGTTATTACTATTTGTGTCCCTTCAAGATTGGTTCTGCTGCCATAATCTAAAATTGCAGCTAGAGAATAAGTGCCCTTTTCAAGATTATTAGGTAACTCAAGTTGTATTTTTCTTGAGCTTTTGGGCATTAATACAAATTCTGTCGGAGGGTAAGTTTTTTCAACGCCTGTATGAATATTTGTCGCCACTAAAAATACTTTACAGTTTGTTATTATATTTTCAAGATTATTTACAACAGCAGTATATGTTTTTGTAGAGTCAATTGTTTCGGTGATTAATTCCGATAAATGACCTATTGTAACTTTATAATTTTTGTTTGAACTTGGTGTTTGATAAATGTCAACTACAATTCTTGCACTTACATTCATTGATGTTTGCAAGCTTTTATCGGCCGAATAAGCAGTTTGTTCTTTGGCTGTTCTAAAAAATAAAACTCCCCACTTTGAACTATAATCATTGGCAGGCTGTTGAAGAGTAATAGTTATTTCCTTTTCAGCATTTGGTTCAAGTTCAAAGAATGATGGTGCTATACTTACCCAATCTGCTATACTATTCTTCAAACTACCTGCATCAAGGTATTCGCCTTGTCCTTTGTTGTTAACATTATAGTCGCTAATATTTATTATAAATGTTTGTGTTTTATTACTGTGATTCTTAACAGAAACATATTTAGTTTGAGCTTCTCCGGGCTCTGCATTATAAAAAAGCTTAACCGGGGATACTTCAAAGTCTTGAGAATTTATATTATTAATGTTTAATATAAGTGTTATTAGTAATAATCCAATAATTTTTATTGCTCTATCCATTTTTAGTCTATGTTTATACTAAGTTAGTGAAAAAATAAATGTTTGACATTTAAGAAAACAAAATTATATAAAATAGTTTTACTTTTGTTTTTGTTATGAAAATAATATTGAATTACTTTTAAACCCTCATATCACTTTGTTGTTTAGAAATGCTAATTTAACAAGTGATTTTTTTATATTGAAAAATAAAGAATTATGTTATGAGAATATATATATTGATATTGACCTCATTTTTAATAAGTAATATTTATAGCCAAAATTTCAGAACGTTAAGTGGTGATGAACAACAGCAGGTTGACCGTTTGAAAGAGACTGCAAATATTCAAATTAATGGGAACAATGCAGCAGGAGCAGCCTCAACTTATAGTAAAATAGCTTTAATATATTGGCGTGCAGGTGTTATTGATGATGCTATTAGTAATTTTAGTATTTCGGCCGACTTATTTCTCCAAAACGATAGGTTCGACGATGCTAAAAATGTATATACCAATATGGCTGTATTATATACCGATGCAGAAGAACTTGAATTTGCTCTGGAATATTTTGAAAAAAGCCTTCTGCTTAGGCGAAAGGTAGGTAATAAAACTAGTGTCTCAGCAGGCTTAATTGACGTAGCCTATATTAATCAGTTATTAGGTTTTTATGAAGATGCTATTGCAAAATTAGAAGAGAGTTTAAAATTGGCTACCGATAATAAAGACCCTCGATTAATATTAGCTTGTTACCAACAACTTGGCACCAATTATGAGTTGGCTGGGAATATGAAAAAGTATCAGGAATATATGGAAAAGGCCGATTCATATATGAAATTTCTTGAAGGGGAAAGCATAAACGAAGAGTTTACTGAGCAAATACTTGAAACACAGCAAAAGGTTGCTAAAACAGAAGAGGAAAAAAGACTTGCTGCCGAATTGTTTAAAATACGACAACAATTATTTGAACAAACTAGAGACTCTATGCGCCTATCTATTATGATTAAAGAAGATAGTCTTGCTTATGCCGGCAGAATTGCTAAACAAAAGGAGCTTGAGATAGAAAACCTAAATCAGCAAAAAGAGTTACAAGATTTACAAATAAAGGAGCAAAGAGCCAGAGCTCAAATGATTGCGGTAGGGCTTATTTTAATGATTATTTTAGCTGTTTTTATGCTTTATTCAAATAGAGCAAGGAGACGCGCTAATATAAAGCTGGAGGCTCAGAATAAAGAAATTGCAGAAAAGAATGATCAGATAGAGGAAGCGATGGGGCAGATAAAAAAACAGCGCGACAATATTCAGCATAGTATTAATTATGCAAAAGGAATTCAAAAAGCGTTGCTTCCAAAAACAGATAAGCTTAATCAAATAGTTAAAGACTCATTTGTTCTTTTTAAACCTCGTGATGTTGTAAGTGGAGATTTTTATTGGTTTAGGGAAGTTGATGCAAAATCGAATATATTTAAAATATTCAATATGCATGGAAAATCAAAAGATGAAGATGTTGAGGAGTCATCAAAAAAGATTCTTATTTCTGCCGTCGATTGTACAGGACACGGTGTTCCCGGGGCATTTATGAGTATGATTGGATATAATCTGCTTGATGAAATATCGGGAAAAGGTATTACCAGACCCGACCTTATACTTGAAGCATTGCACCAAAGTGTTCGTTCTACATTAAAACAAGATGAAACAAGCAATCAGGATGGTATGGATATGGCACTTTGTTCTATTGATCCGGAAAGGAAAATCATTGAATTTGCAGGTGCAAAGAATCCTTTAATATATGTTCAAAACGGTGAAGTATCTCAGGTAAAGGGGAGTAAGTCGGGAGTTGGAGGAAAAGAGGAAAGTGCAACATATGATTTACATACAATTGAAATAAATGGACCTACTTGTTTCTATATTTTTTCCGACGGCTTTATTGATCAGTTTGGGGGCGACGAGGGTAGAAAATATATGATTAAGAAATTTAGAAGTTTGCTTCATCAAATTCATTCTGAAAGTTTTGAAAAACAGAAAGAAATATTAGAGCAGGAGTTTGAGAATTGGATAGGAAAGGATTATTATCAGATAGATGATGTTTTGGTTATTGGTTTTAAATTAGACTTTAATTGACGCAAAAAAAATGAATAATTAGTGTAGAAAAATAATTATTTAGTCATATTAGTTACGTATAATGAACATATTTAGCTTATCTTTGTCTTTAAAATGTGTTAATTATAAAATGGAAACTTAAACAAATAGAATATGAAAAAGATTTTTTCTCTTATCGCCCTAAGCAGTATTGGAATAATCAGCTTTGGACAAGCAGTAGTTGATAATGCAACAATTCCGGTATCAATTACTTTAAATACCATTTTGCGTCTTAATGTAACAGCAGGTGGAAATATCGATTTTGCAGTTAATACATTGAACCAATACGAGTATGGTATTGCAAATACACCTAATCACACAACAGAATTTACTATCGCATCGTCTATCGATTACGATGTAGAGTTATATGCCGAAGATGCTACTTTTATTGGTAGCGATATTACAGGTACAGGAGCTTCAGGAGTTGGTGCCAATGCCGGATTTCCATTAGATATGGTAGGTTATGTTGTTGATTATACTGGAGTTGGACATACCGTAGGTACCGATATTAATTTAGCAGGTGCAGGTGTTGACCCTAGTGCAATACAGTTATTAACTAATGCTCCGTTTGAAATTATTGAATCATTACCTTCGGCAACAACCGGTGGTGCAGGAGATATTAATGTTAACAAGTTTCAAATTCAGTGGGAACTTGGTACAGCTGTTGTAAGTGCTGCCAGAGTACCTGCAGGTCAAACATTATTAAGTTTGGGGTTACCTGCTGACCGTTATTCAACTAACGTATTTGTATCGTTAAAAGCTCACGACTAGAAACTTTTTTAAGATATTGTAAAAAGTCAGACAGTTGTTAACTGTTTGACTTTTTTGTATATTATGAATTGTATTTAATAGTTATAGAATTATTTACCATTGAAAAAGATATTTTACATATTCTTTTTATTATTATCATCGTTTGATTTGTTAAGTCAGGGGTATAGTGTAAAGATATATGATGTAAGCGGTACCGGTAGGTTAGATTTTTATTATAGATCATTGAATAGTATTAATTTCGGTATAACACTCAATAATTATACAACATACAATGTGCAATTTGTTGACTCTGCCGGATTGACATTAACAGTAGACGGTATGGCTTTGTATGTAAAATCGTCTTATTCCAATTTTGACCCTGATTATGGAGCTACTCCAATTGATTTGGATAAAATGAGAATTAGTACAATTAGTACTAATGGGGGAATTGATTTACCATCAATTTTATTGTCCGATACATTTCAACCTTTGTGTTATTGGCCAATAGCTGACAGTGGATTAGGGCAGACTGTAAATGCTTCGGTTTCAATTTCGTATAATATGGGAGCTTTAACTAATATGAGTACCGGCTTTTTTACATCAGTATTAGATTTTGAATTAAAACAATATACGGGGATTCCATAATGCATTTTATTATTAGAAATATATTGGTGTTTCTTTTTTTATTGCTGTTAAGCGGTAAAATGCATTCTCAGTTTTATTTTTTAGAAGATGCTCACGATCAGCTGGAAATAGAGTTTCTTAGGCAAAAAGTTGAAGTGTCAGCAAAAGAATCTTTTTTTAATACAGTAAAGATAAAGAATCCATCGAACTCTTCGGTTGAGTTTCAAACTAATTTCAGTTATCCGGCTAATTGGTCTTTTATGGGTATTCAGAATCAACGAATAACACTGGAACCTCACGATTCAATTTTTTTGCCTTTTAGGGTTGCCCCTTCCCATAATGTAAAAGGAGGTATTGGTTATTCAATAGTGGCTTCAATAGCCGATTTAAATGGAGAGCAAATAAAAAATCAGTATAGCTTTGTTAATATTCCAAAAATAAAAGATATGAAGTTCAAACCTGTCAGTAGGGTTGAATATATTGACGAAGCAAAAAAAGGAACCGATATTTATTTGAAAATTGCTAATAATGGTAATTTGGATGAGATTATGTATCTCGATTTCACTTTTGACAGGACTATAGAGGCTGTAGGAACCAAAGATAACTTATTTAGGATGGAGGTAACGGTACCTTCATTGTCAGATACAATAATTCAATTACCGGTATATCTTACCAAGGAGGTTAATTATTATCAAAAGAAATTTCACAAAGTAAACATTAAAGCATATACTTCCGATACTGCTTTTAGTAGCGTTGTATGGTTAAAAGAATTGAGTAGCTATTATGAAAATAATATTCCCGACAATTATAAATTTCTTACTATAGAGGTTGCGGCACAGAACTTATTTACTACAGTAAAGCCATCTTATTCTATTTATGTTGACGGGAATGTTTTATTTAAAGACGAATCGGAGTTTCATTATATGCTGCGAGGATATGGTAAAACATTTTGGGATGACCCATGGAAATATGGACGATACATATTGAGTTATGCAAAAGGAGGAGTAGAATTTGGGGTAGGAGATATATCTAAAGATATGGGGCAAAGTATGTACGGACGGGGAGGAATGTTCGATTATACATTTAAACGTTCTAAATTTGAGGCAATAGCAACCCGTTCATTGTTTTATGATGCAATAAATTTGGGAACATCATATCAGCATACATTTTCTGATTATTCTGTTGCCGGAGGGGTGTCGTTTGTTGAGAATGATACTAGAAAGGTTCAGTCAAAAGTAGGGTTTGTGAATTTTGCAACTCAATTTCCAAAAATAGGTAGTTTTAATATAAAAATGGCTTTAGGAATAGCCGATTGGAATTATAGTGAACCCAAAACACAAACAGGAATAAGAAGCATAATAGGATATAGTAATACTATTAAGAAATCGAAGTTCAATGTTACAGTAATGAACACATCGCCAACTTACTACGGTTCGGGAGGTTTATTGAGAATTTATGGCAATTTTTTTATGCCTTTGGTTAATAGAAAGTCATTGTATTTGAATTATTACAATATGAAATATACACCGGTTTCATACGTAGGTGATTCATTGGTTCAGAGCAATTACACAAATTATAGTGAAACAAAACTTTATTTGAATGAAACACTTAATAAAAAAGTAAGTTATGCTGCCGGTGTTGTATTTGAAGGGCGTGGAACTAATCAGGTTTATTCGAGTGAAATAAAAGATGATTTTGCTACATATAGCTCATTGTTGATGGGTGATTTGAAATTTAGAATTCCATCGTCGGTTGATGTTTTTACGTTGAATTTTAAGGGTGGATATTCATGGGTATCTGATTATCCCGAATCATACGATTCAGTATTGCCTGATATGAATAAGCATTGGTTTAATTTTAAAACAACTCTTGGTTACAGAAGCAGAATTTGGGGTTTATCAGCAACATATTTTCATGGACCCAATACTGTAAATAGGCAGTATCTTTATTTTATAGGTTCAAAATTACCTCAGGTAATAAGGGTAATGCCCTATTTAGATGTTCCATTGGCATCAGATTATTTGCGTTTTATTTCCAGACTAAATTTCGACAGAGATATTACATCGAAAGTAACACGTATTTATTGGTCGAATGAGTTGTCGAGTGAATTTGCAAAAACATGGAAAGTATCTTTAACTAACACAGTTAATTATCAAACAAATATTGATAGGGTAACAGAGGAGAGGTATAAATACACAAGTACATATTTTGAGTTAAGGTTACGTAAGGATATTATTATTAATCAGCCACAGTATCGTTATCATGATTTGAATGTTATATTTTATAAAGATTTTAATGGAAATAAAGTTCGCGACGATGGAGAGCCGGGTGTTAAAAATGTATTGCTATCTATTAGAAAAGATGAAAACGAAGAGGAGGATGGCTATAATACAACCGGTTATTTTATGACAGCCGATTTATTGTCTGATTTTAATGGAACTGTAACTTACGAAAATATACCTGAAGGATTCTATTTGTTAGAGTATTTTCCGGTTTCAAAAATTGAAGGGGCATTTAGTACTGATGAAACTATGCAACTTGTTAAGATTGATAAAGATAAAAATATAGAGATACCTTTCACTGAGAATAATTTAATTTTTGGAAATATTATATTAAATCGTTCTAAGTTATCAAATTTGGGTAATATTGATATTAGTAATATTAAAATTACAGCAGAGGATTCTTATGGAAAAAAGTACTCAGCTCTAACAAATGCAAGCGGAGAGTTTAAAATTTATGTTCCTAATGTCGATAAGTATAGCGTTAGTGTAAATAATATTTTTTATGAGAATTTTACGCTTGAGCAGAATAATTATCATGTTCAGCTTAATGGATACAGACAGTTTGAGGTAAACTTTATATTTAATGAGAAGAAAAGAAAAATCAATTTTTCGTCTTCATTTACAGCAGATATTGATCAACCCGGAGTTGAAATTGTACGAAGAACAAATTTGAGTGGTATAGTTAAGGATGCAACTACCCTTAAACCTATTGTAGCCGATGTGAGAATACTTGATAAGAACGGACGAGTAGTAACTTCTGGTAAAACAGGGGTTAAATCGGGGGTATTTACCTTGAGTTTCATTGCCGGCGATGATTACATTGTAGAGGTAACTGCCGATGAGTATTGGTATTATGCCGAGAAGCTACATAGTCAGCAAGTGGTGACATTTAAGAATCTTAAGAAAGAGGTATTATTAAAGGGTATTACTGTTGGACAGCTTATACCAATGAAAACACTTAACTTTGACCCGGTAAGTACTGAAATACCACCAACGAGTTTCCCTGAATTGGAACGTTTGGTTAAGGCATTGAAGAAAAATCCTTCAGTTAAAATTGCTGTTCATGGGCACGCCGATGATTTAGAAACAAAAGAAACATATAATGATTTAGCATTAGAAAGAGCTAAGATTGTTGCAAATTATTTGATTGCAAATGGATGTAACAGGGTTAAGTATTTGAGTTTTGCGAATAAGCGTCCGATAGCCGACAATGATACTAATGAAGGGCGAAGACAAAATAGACGTGTTGAGATTGTTGTAATTGGGAAATAATAAAGTTTACCGTTATGAGGATAATTATAATTATTAGTGCTATTCTCATATTGCTTGTTTCATGTGAGAAAATGGAACGACCTGCTAATACAATTATTGGCACATGGAATTGTAATGAACATTCCGATCTGTTAGGTCAGAGAACTTATCAGGTAAGTATTATTCGTAACCCATCAACACTTAGTAAGGATAATGAATATGTTATAAATAATTTTTATAATCAGGGGATATCAGAATCAAAGGAAGTATATGTAACAGAAGATCCTAAAGGAACTCTTAAAATAACAGGAACATCGACATTAGGTATTTCTTTTTCCGGAACGGGAGTAATTTCAGCTGATTATAAGACAATAGAGTGGAAGTATTTTGTTAATGATGGAGTTAATAATACTTATGTGTCTGCTTTGTATTTTTAAGTAAAAAAAGCTTTTTCCTGTTTTTTATCATTGATTTGTGGGTTTTTGCTTGAAAAATGAAATTAACATTTGGTTTTTAATTTAAAATTGGCAAAATTTACGTTTGTTAACTTATAAACTCAAACTAAAATGTCAAAACAAGCAGTAGAAGATCTTCTTACAAAAGGAGGAAAAGATTTGGTGTTTCGTGCAAAGTACGATGCAGCAAAGTCAAAAGAGATTTTTATTGAAAGAGCAGCCGAAGATGGATTCGAATTCACAGTTGAAGAATTAATGGCAGTATTAAACGATGCCGGCGATACTTTTGAATCGTATGGAAATCCACCTAAAAGAAGTATTTGGTGGTAATATGCTTTTATTTAAAGAATTAAATGAGGAGGGTATTTAACTCTCCTTTTTATTTTTCCATGAATTTATATATCACAGAGTCGAGTTTTTCTTTATAGGAATAAAAAATATCAAGGTGGCAGGCATTTTCAATTACTTCAATATTTGAAGAATGTAAAGTTATATTCATAGAATCAAAAAAGTATTCAGGAGATGATACAATATCGAGTTCTCCGAAAATAGTAAGCATATCAATCTTATTTGGCATATATATGTTAGAAGTATTGTAATATTTATTATTTGTAATAACAGGAGAGTAAGTATTGTTAACAGCCATTGCAATTTTTCCGGCGATTGAATTTGTATCAGTATGGTAGCTTATATACCCTTGCTTTTTAATAAAAATATCGCCAATGATATTGTTATTCATAAAATGGTTAAAGAAGCTATTATATATTCTTGTTATGTCGCTATAATCACCATTGTTGGCATTATCAAAAGCTTTAAGTATCTCGAAAGCATTGTTTATGTCATATAATTTTGAAAAGAATAATATATATAATTTGTATTCATTTAGCCATTGGCAATTATCAATGATATTTTTAAAACATTCGTTTAAATAGTTTTGGGTTTCTTCTTTTTTAATGCTTGTTTGTAAAAATGTTTTAAAATAGTGCTGTATAATAATTGAGCTACCATTATTTATTTGTTCCGGAGTAAATAAAAAGTCGTATGGTTTTCGGGGGGCAATAAGTATAAGTTTATCAATATATTCAGGGTAAGTACTTGAAAATTGTTGTCCAAGTAAAGTGCCAAAGCTGTAGCATTGTAATGAAATTTTATTATAGCCCAAAATTTTTCTTACTGTGTTGAAATCAATAATAACTTCGTGCATATTATAACCGCTAATGTCAATTTTGAGTTTGCTCCATATTTTAATGCATGAATCAGCGGCTGTTGTAAAAATGTTGCTGTTGTTATTGATTGTAATATGATTATTTATGATTAGATTTTTATAGCAGGGGCAGTCAAGTTTTATATTTCCATCAACACCACGGTAACCTACGAATATAATGTCGCGGTTTTCAATAATTAAATCAGAAAATAAGAGTTTGTTAATGTTTGATTCGCCCGGACCTCCATTCATAATAAACAATGGAGACTCTGACGAATTTGAATTAATAGAAGGTATTCTAATTACAGGAATAGATATTAATCTTGAATTATGCATTTTTCGGTTCTCTTTAACTAACAGAGTTCCGAAAAATGCATTATAATTATTGAAAATACCTTCTGACCAAATAATGGTGTCAGGCGTGTTTGATGGGATTACTTTGCCTGTATTTTGGTGATAAATTTGACTATAAACGGTTATGGTTATTGAAATCCATAAGTATACCAATATACCTAAGCGCAACATAATTCTAATAAGGCATCATTTCAAAAGGGATATTAACTATTTCGGAATATGATTCGCCTGCTTCTTCCATATCTTCGTCATCTTCAAGGAATTTCCAAACAACAGACACGTTATTAGGGGTGTTTGAAATTACAGCAAACTTTTCTAATATGTCGAGTATTTGTTTTGAAGAAGCAGAATTAAAATATTCGAATTCAAATTCTATTTTTGTATCAGGATTCGGATTTTTTGCATATTCATCTATCCATTCATGAATAGGTTTATAGAATTTGGCTACATCTTCAGGCAATGACTTTCCTTTAAATTTAAATTCACCAGAAGTAGCATCTAATATTACTTCGGGGCTTTCATCTGTTGGTGATAAATTTATACTATCCATAAGGCTAAACGTATATTTTTTAAATAAGAACTTAAATATAATAAATACTGGTAATAGTGCTAAAATAAATAAAAAAAAGCGTTATAAAAATAACGCTTCTTCTATATTATTGTTTAAGGTTACAATGTTTTAGTCTGCATATTCTTCAAGAATTTCAGCAACACCGTCGGGAGATACACGTCCGTATACTTTTTCTCCAACCATAACAACCGGTGCAAGACCACAAGCTCCAACGCAACGCAAGCAGCTTAGTGAGAATTTACCATCTTCAGATGTTTCACCAACTTCAAGGTTAAGTTTTTTCTTGAATTCTTCCACTACTTTGTCGGCACCGCGTACATAGCAAGCTGTACCAGTACAAATTGAAATAGGGTGTTTTCCTTTAGGTGTCATTGTAAAGAATGAGTAGAATGTAACAACTCCGTAAACTTTCGCAACCGGAACATTCATTTCTTCAGCAATAATCTCTTGAACTTCAGCCGGCAAATAACCAAATAAGCTTTGAGCTTTGTGTAAAGCATTGATTAATTCACCGGGTTCGTTATTTAATTCTGCGCAAGCTGCTTTAAGCTTTTCTACTTCCACAGGGTTTAATTTAATATCTGCTGTTGACATAATAACTATTTTTTATTTTGATCGAAATAGTGAGTGTGTAATAGCTTGTGTGATTTTTCACCACAAGGTTCGCCTAAGAACTCTTTGTAAAGCTTTACAATAGATGGGTTCTCATGAGACTTACGGATAGGCTTATTAGCATCTTCACGATATATAGCTGCAGTTCTTGCTTTAAGAATAGACGAATCGCCATGGTGTAATGGTTGGCCACCACCACCGATACATCCGCCCGGACACGCCATAATTTCTATTGCATGGTATTCTGATTTTCCTGCACGAATATCTTCAAGTAATTTACGAGCATTACCTAAACCGTGTGCAATACCAATTTTAATTGGCAGACCATCAAAGTCGATAGTAGCAGAACGGATACCTTCCATACCGCGAAGTTGTTCAAAATCAACTTTTTCAAGTTTCTTTTTAGTAAAAACTTCGTATGCTGTACGGCAAGCAGCTTCAATAACACCACCTGTAGCTCCGAATATTACACCGGCACCGGTTGATTCACCTAGAGGATCATCGAAATCTTCATCGGGTAATTTGTTGAAGTCAATATTTGCTCCTTTTATTAAGTCAGCAAGTTCTCTTGTAGAAATTGAGTAGTCAACATCGGGGTTGCCATCTACTTTAAATTCGTCGCGTTGGCACTCATATTTTTTAGCCAAACATGGCATAACAGAAACAACAACCATATCTTCACGTTTCACGCCAATTTTATCGGCGTAATATGTTTTTGCAATAGAACCAAACATTTGTTGTGGAGAACGAGCTGTTGATGGAATATCAAGCATATCGGGGAATTGCTTTTCGAAGAAGTTTACCCATCCAGGACAGCATGATGTTAGCATAGGAAGTTTTACTGTTTTATCGCCATCTAAGTGCTTTTGTAAGCGACCCAGAAGCTCTGTACCTTCTTCCATAATTGTTAAGTCGGCACTAAAGTCGGTGTCAAATACGCTGTTGAAACCTAATGCACGTAAAGCAGCTGCCATTTTACCGGTTACAAGTGTGCCTGGCTCCATACCAAATTCTTCACCAAGTGCAGCACGTACTGCCGGAGCAGCTTGAACTACAACTGTTTTATTAGGATCGGCCAAAGCACGAATGATGTTTTTAGTATGGTCAACTTCAGTTAATGCAGCAGTAGGACATACAGCTACACACTGTCCACAATATGTACAAGTTGATTTTTCCAAATCCATTTCAAAAGCAGGTGAAACAACAGATTCGAAACCGCGGTTAATTGCCCATAGAGCACCAACAGTTTGAACTTTGTTACACATCATTTCGCAACGACGACACATAATACATTTGTCCATGTCGCGGATAATTGATGGAGAGAAATCTTCTTTGTAAGTTGATTGTTCACCTTTGAAAGGAATATCGCGAACACCTAATTTGTGAGCCATATCCTGAAGTTCGCAGTTGCCCGATTTTGCACAAACTAAACAATCAGACGGGTGGTCAGAAAGTATTAGTTCCATTACGGTTCTACGTGCATTTAAAACACGCATACTGTTTGTTGTAATTTCCATTCCTTCAGTTGCTTCAGTTGCACAAGAAGGAGCAAGGTTTTTACGACCTTTACATTCTACAACACAAATACGACAACCGCCAGGCTTATTTTCAATGCCAACGTCATCAAGTTTCATGTAACAAAGAGTAGGTATGTCAATACCTGCTTCTTTAGCAGCATGAAGAACGGTTGTCCCTTTTTTAACCTTTACAGGTTTTTTATCTATTATTAAATTTACAAATTCCATTGTTTAAACCTCCTCATTATTGAATGCTGATAGCATTGAATTTACATTTGTCGATACAAGCACCACACTTAATACATATTTCAGTATCAATAACATGAGCTTCTTTGCGCTCACCTGCAATAGCTCCAACAGGACATACTCTTGCACAAGCAGTACAGCCAACACATGGTTCCGGATCAATTACATACTGCATTAAGTCTTTACAAACTCCGGCAGGACATTTTTTATCAACAACGTGCGATAAATATTCATCGTAGAAGTTATCGAGTGTTGATAATATTGGGTTAGGAGAGGTTTGACCTAATCCACAAAGAGAAGTGTCTTTAATAACATTAGCCAAATTGCGTAATGCATCTAAATCTTCTTTTGTAGCGTTACCTTTACATATTTTGTCGAGTTCTTCGTGAAGGCGTTTGTTTCCTACTCTACATGGAGCACATTTACCACACGACTCTTCAACAGTAAATTCTAAGTAGAACTGAGCAACAGAAACCATACAGTCGTCTTCGTCCATTACTATCATACCACCAGAACCCATCATAGATCCTGAAGCTAATAAATTGTCGTAATCAATAGGAATGTCAAGGTGTTTTTCAGTTAAACAACCTCCGGAAGGACCACCTGTCTGGATTGCCTTAAATTTCTTTCCGTCTTTAATTCCACCACCAATTTCGTAAATAACTTCACGAAGAGTGATACCCATAGGAACCTCAAT
The DNA here is from genome assembly GCA_003250355.1 of Bacteroidota bacterium. Taxonomy (GTDB): domain Bacteria; phylum Bacteroidota; class Bacteroidia; order Bacteroidales; family SZUA-534; genus SZUA-534. The sequence continues at coordinate 15,552 of QKGS01000079.1, read as the reverse complement.
AAGACCTACGTTGTTAATTTTACCTGCTAAAGCAAATACTTTGGTACCTTTGCTTTTTTCAGTTCCAATAGCACTAAACCATTCTGAACCTTTTAGAATAATGGCCGGAATGTTAGCAAATGTTTCAACGTTATTAACGTTCGATGGTTTTTTGTTGTATCCTTCTACGGCAGGGAATGGTGGTTTGAAAGTAGGTTCGCCGCGCTCACCTTCCATAGAGTGAATAAGAGCAGTTTCCTCACCACATACAAATGCTCCTGCACCATAACGAAGCTCAACATCGAATTCGAAACCTGTACCTAATATATCTGTTCCAAGTAATCCAAATTCACGAGCCTGACGAATAGCAGTTTTTAAACGCTCAATAGCTAAAGGATATTCTGCACGTATATATATAAGACCTTTTGTAGCTTTCATTGTGTAACCACAAATAGCCATAGCCTCAAGTACAGAGTGAGGATCACCTTCAAGTATAGAACGATCCATAAATGCACCCGGATCGCCTTCGTCGGCGTTGCAGATTACATATTTTTGGTCGGCATCGTTTTTTGCTGCAAATTCCCATTTTAACCCGGTAGGGAAACCGCCTCCCCCACGACCACGTAACCCAGAATCTTTAACCAGATTGATTACTTGTTGTGGAGTCAATTCTGTTAAACATTTACCTAGAGCTGAATAACCGTCACGTGCTATGTATTCTTCAATATTTTCAGGGTTAATAACACCACAGTTACGTAAAGCAATACGCATTTGTTTTTTGTAGAAACCCATATTTTTAGAGTCGGCAACGTGCTCTTTTTTCTCAGGATCTTGGTAAAGTAGTCGTTGTACTTTTCTACCTTTAATGCAGTGTTCTTCAATAATTTCTTTTGCATCATTTGGCGTAACCTGAGTATAGAATGTATTGTCAGGAAGTACTTTTACAATAGGCCCTTTTTCGCAGAAACCGAAACAGCCTGTCATTACTACCTGTACATCGTTTTGTAAATCTTTTTCTTCAAGCTCTTTGTTAAGCTTTTCCTCAATGATATTGCTTTCAGAAGCACGACAACCCGTACCACCGCAAATCATTAAGTGCATTTTATATTTTGACATAATTAACCTCCCTAATTATTTTTTATCATCAATAGTTTCGTAGTTCTGCGGAATAATGCCGTCTACCAACTCACCGTTTTTAATGTATTTCTCAATAATGTCGTCTGCTTTCGACTGGTCAACATAACCGTATACTACCGGCTCCTGACCCGGAAGGGTAACTTCAATAGTTGGTTCTGCATAACAATATCCCATACAGCCTGTTTGAGTAACAACAGCTCCAATATTACGTTTGTCTAATTCATCCATGAAGAACTCCATGATTTGCTTAGCACCTGACGCAATACCACAAGTTGCCATTGATACTTTTACTTGTACCAATTTGTCAACAGCATCACCTTTTTCCCTTAAATCAACTTTGTTTTGCACATCTGCTTTCATTTTTTGCAGGTCTGCCAATGATTTAATTTTTGCCATTTTTGATGTATTTATTTTTTATATAATTAACCTCAATTTTTGAGACTTGGCAAATCTACTAAAAACTTTAGTTTATAAGAAGTTAGTACTTTGGAACGGTTTTAAATAAGGGGTTTTGAGTTCCGATTATGATAAAAAAAATGGCGAAAAACAAGGCGTAATTATTTTAAATAAAGATTTATTTCTTTAATTATTAGAGTGTTAATGATTATTAGTGCTTATTTATTTAGACTAAAAATAAATTAAGGAAATAAGGAATTTTTTCTTTAATAGAGTTCTTTTATGTTCTCTGCAAGCATTTCTTTTAGGTATTTTTTAATTTCGGGTTGAAGAATTGATACCCCTTCAAGCACTTGTTTTATTTCATTTGTGTCGAAAGTATATTCGCCTTTATCGGTTGTGAATGTGTATGAAAAATCGATTTCTGTATTTGAGAATACAAGCATTAATAAAACTCCCTGAATATCGCCTTGTGGCAAACAGTCAATATTGTCTTTTATAAAAGTAGCTTTTAATTGTGTACCTATACCTACTTCCGATTCTATTGAGAAATGCCCCCCGGTGAGTTCCGCATTTTGTTTAAACAGTGGTATGCCAAGTCCAACTTTGCGGGTTATTCTTGATGTTGTCCATGGGTCAGTAATTGTAGGCATCATTTCGGAAGGAATACCTTTCCCATTGTCAATTATTTCTACAGAATATATATTCTGGTTTATTGAGTCAGTTATATTTATAGCTATTACCGATGCTTTTGCAGAAATAGAGTTTTGAGCTATATCTAAAATGTGGAGTGAAATGTCTTTCATGTTTGTTATAATTTGATAATTAGGAAATTAGAAAATGTGAAAATAGTTTGCTGTCATAAAAAAAGGTCTGCGAATTACACTAATTTTCACTAACCAAGAAACGTAATTAGTGTTCATTCGTGAAATTAATGGATGAAAAGAGTTTTGTATTTTTTAGATTAAGTATTTGTGGATATATCATTTTCAAATTTCCACACTTCATAATTTTCAAATTCATAACTTATATTTAATATATCACATTTTAAAATTAGAACATTATTTAATCAATAAATTATCTAATTACCTCCCTTCCATTCTCATTATTAAGCGCCATTTTTATTTCTTCAAAACTTCGGTGCTTCATTGAGAATTTTGAAAATACAGAACCAATATCGTCAACAAAGTGAGCATCGGAGCTTTTTATAATTGTAGGATTATTTAAATAGCTGTTCTGTAGTAAGAATTCTTCGTGTGTAATGTGTTTTGATAGCTCCAGAGCATCATATTTAAGGTCGGGAGGTATGAATCCGAGTTGACTTGTAAGGCTAAAGCGGCTTTTGTTAACATGAGCAGGAATGAAAATTCCGTTTAACGAATGCACAAATTGCTCAATTTGCTCAACAGATTGGTCAATTGCCGATGTTAATAGCTTTGGTTCTTCATAGCAAATATCTTCATTTTCATCAACTTGAACCTGATAGCCAAATTGTTCAACATTGTTAGGTATGTTTGGTAAATGGCTATCGAGGTACTCTTGGAGTTTGTTTAGCGTTTCTATGTCAGGCATATAGGCTAAACAGTGAGCCTCTTCCTTTGATGTTATTTCGGCACCGCACAATACATATACACCTTCTTTTTTGCCCAATTGTTTAACTAAACGCGATTGGCGAGTTGTATTATGATCTGTAATGCCAATAATATCTAAGCCTTTTTCACAAGCTTTGGCAATAATATTTGCCGGGCTCATAAATAAATCACCGCATGGTGAAAGTATGGTGTGTATATGAAAGTCGGCTTTATATGTGTTCATATTGAAAAAGAGTTGCTCTTAAAATACCTGTTAGACTATATATTATTGATATAGATTAATAAACAGTTATTGTTTTTGGTATCTAGTCTCTTGATTCTAGTAGTTGGAGTATGGACTCAAATGATGTTTCTGTTTTATCATTTCAATCTAGAACTTAGAACCTACAATCTATTACTTATAACTAGTAGCCTGTGTTACCCATTTATAAGTTGATATATTTTTCCTGTAACCTCAAATGCTCCCATTTCAGTAGTTAGTACAGGTATTCCATCTTCATTGGCTTTTTCGAGCATATCGGCATCGGGTTGGTATCCTCTTACTAAAACTATGGCGGGAACATCGCGTAATGAAGCTACTGCCATTACATTTTTATGGGTTTGAAGGGTAATCCATATTTGACCATCATCAATATTTCCCATTACGTCGCTAAGTAAGTCTGATGTATATCCACCGGTAACCTCATTGTTCAATCCGTTTTCGCCACCTAATACCTTTAGGTTAAGTTTTTTTATAATTTCTTCAACTTTCATTTTAGTTTTTTTTTGATAAAAATATAAAAAACATTATAAATCGAGAGCGTTTATATATGTATAGAATCAATATATATAGTTATTTGAGCTATATATGTTGTTTTTGTATAAGTTTGCTTAATAATAAGTAAACAAAAAAGTTATGTTGCGATATATATTTACATCAGTTTTATTTTGTGTTTTATTTACAGCAAGAGCACAAAATGGTAAGATAGGAGGAGTTGTTGTTAATTCTATAACCAATGAGCCTCTGCCATTTGCCAATGTTGTTGTTTATGGTACAACAATAGGTCAGGTTACAGATATAGACGGAAAATTTTTATTTGAAAATTTAGAGCCGGGATTTATTAGGGTTCAGGTTTCTTTGCTTGGATATGAAGCTGCGGTTTCAAACGAAGTATTGGTAACTAATGCAAAAACGGTTTTTATTGAGATACCTGTTGTTGAAACATCGACTGAATTGGCTGAAGTTCAGATTAAGGCATCACCATTTAGGAAAACTGAGGAAAGCCCTGTTTCAATGCGCAGTATAGGTATTTCTGAGATAGAGAAAAATCCGGGAGGTAATCGTGATATAAGTAAGGTTATACAATCGTTGCCCGGGGTGGCTGGTTCAGTTTCATTTAGAAACGACGTAATTGTCCGCGGAGGAGGCCCCAGCGAAAATCGTTTTTACCTCGATGGTGTAGAAATACCTAATTTGAATCATTTTGCAACACAAGGTGCTTCCGGAGGACCGGTGGGCATAATTAATGTTGATTTTGTTAGGGAGGTCGATTTTTATTCAGGTGCATTTCCTGCTAACAGGGGAAATGCTATGAGTTCTGTTTTAGATTTTAAACAGGTTGATGGCAATAAGGAGAAAATGAAGTACAGACTTACTGTGGGAGCATCTGATTTGGCATTTACAACCGATGGGCCAATAAGCGATAATACTAGTATAGTTTTTTCTGCTAGACGTTCATATTTGCAATTCTTATTTTCAGCCTTAGGCTTACCGTTTTTGCCTACATATAACGATGCGCAGTTTAAGGTTAAAACCAAAATTAATAGTAAAAATGAGATAACATTTATTGGTTTGGGGGCTTTAGACCAGTTTGAGCTGAATTTGAAAGCCAACGAAACAGAAGAACAACGTTATCAGCTAGGTTATCTTCCGGTTAATGAACAATGGAACTATACAACAGGTGTTGTTTTTAAACATTTTGCATCAAGGGGGTATCATACGTTTGTTCTTAGCAGAAATCATTTAAATAATATAAGTTACAAATATGCCGACAATAATGAGGATAGTATAAAGATACTCGATTACAGGTCAGACGAGATAGAGACTAAACTCCGATATGAAAATACAGTTCGTTATAGTTCAGGTTATAAATTAAACTATGGAGCAGGAGTTGAATATGCTGAATACTTCAATAGTACTAATCTTATTCGTTTCCCTGCAGTAATTGATTATAGGACAAATATTGATATTATTAAGTGGAGTACATTTGGACAGATAAGCAAAGGTATTTTCGATGAACGTATAATTGCATCGGTTGGTGTAAGGATGGATGCAAATAATTATTCCGCTAATATGGCAAATATGTTGGAGCAATTTTCTCCCCGATTATCGTTAAGTATTCCATTAAACAACAAGTGGGCATTGAATTATAATATGGGGCGTTTTTATCAGTTGCCACCATATACAGCATTGGGGTTTGGTGATACTACCGATATTCTTGTAAATAAAGCAAATGGCATTAAATATATTGCGGCTAATCATATAGTAGGAGGGATAGAATATTTACCAAATGAGAAGTCGAAAATTACTATTGAGGGTTTTTATAAGGTTTATAATGATTATCCTTTTTCGGTTAATGATTCAGTTGCAATAGCAAGCAAAGGAAGTGACTTTGGTACTTTTGGCGACGAAGAAGTTATTTCAATAGGCAAGGGGCGTGCATATGGAGCCGAATTATATATGCGTCATACCAATATTTTTAAGTTTAATGCCTTGCTTTCATATACTTATGTGCGGAGTGAGTTTGAAGACATTAATGGAAATTATATACCAACAGCATGGGATAATCAGCATTTGTTGAGTATGACTGCAACTAGGAGTTTTAAGGGGAATTGGGATTTTGGCTTTAAATTTCGTTTAGCAGGAGGTGCACCATATACTCCCGATAATGTTGAAAAATCAAGCATAGTAACTGCGTGGAAGGTAAATCAAAGAGCATACCCCGATTATACTAAATTTAATACAGAGCGACTAAATATATTTACTCAGCTCGATATAAGAGTGGATAAGAGCTATTATTTTAATAAATGGTCGTTAATGCTTTATCTTGACATTCAAAATATCACAAATTCAAAAACCGATACGCCCGATATCCTTGTTCCTGCTACGGATATAGGTGGAAATAAGATAATTGAAAACCCGACAGACCCGATTGAGTTGCAGAAATATGCTATGACATATATAAAAACAGATGGAATAGGAACAGTATTGCCAACAATAGGGATTATGATAGAATTCTAGATATTTTTATGAAAGGTTAATAGTATCAGTTAAAATACACTGACCGTTGTCAGTAGATGTGTTGATAAATATCATTATGTTTGTAAACATATTTTTATGAAATAAGTGTATATTTAAACAATGTCGAAACATTTGTTTTACATATTGTTACTTTTTTTAATACCAAAAGAAATCTTTTGTAGCAATTCTATTCATAATATTTCAGGAGCATTGGATTTAAATGTTTGTGCTATTGCAATCGTTACCATTGTACTTATACTCTTAATAAGAGATAGTTATGTAAATAGAAATAGAATTAAGCAATTCAAACATCTTGAGTCAATTATTGAGTCTAGAACCAAAGAGCTTCAGGAACAGAACAATGAACTGGTTTCAATTAATGAAGAATTGTTAAAAGCAAAAAATCATATTGAAAATGAAGTAAAGGATAAAGAGAAATTCTATTCATTATTAGCTCATGATTTAAAAAGCCCGTTCAATGTTTTGATAGGAGCATCTGAAATTCTTATTGATGAGAAAGAGAGTCTTTCGTTAAAATCGCGCAATGAGCTTATTCAAGAAATATATTTAGCTTCGTCAAATACATTCAAATTGCTTGAAAACTTATTAGATTGGACACGTTCTCAAACTGGAAAAATTAAGGTTAATGCAAAAAAAGTTAATCTGTTACACGCAACAGAGGAGGTTTTAGATACAATAAAAATTATTGCAAAGCATAAGGGAGTAAAGATAAAACTATCAATAAGTGAAGATATTTATGTGTTTGCAGACCCATCAATGTTGGCAGCAATAATAAGAAACCTTATAGCCAATGCTGTTAAGTTTTCGTATCCCGATAGTAAAGTTAGGGTAGAGGCTTACACTAAAGAGAGTACTGTATTTTTAAAAATAGCAGATACAGGTATTGGTATTGATGCAGCACGATTGGGGGTGATTTTCGATAAAGCAAAAGCCAATAGTACTCTAGGAACTTCACAGGAAAAGGGAACAGGTCTTGGACTAATTTTATGTAATGAGTTTGCAGAACGAAACAACGGTAAACTCGATGTGGAGAGTGTTGAAGGCGAAGGGAGTACCTTTACTTTAGAACTCCCCGTTAGTTAACTTTACCTTACCAAACCTTCAATTGCAGTACCTGTACATCCATTAGGATATGGTATTTCAAGAAAATCAGATATTGTTGGAGCTATATCTTTTATTTGAACTTCTTTTTCAATACTGCTTCTTTTTATTTTCCAACCATACCAAATTAAAGGAACGTGGCGGTCGTATTTGTTTGCCGAATTTGCAGTTGATACATAATCACCTTTTTCTATCCATCCGGGTTCTAAATTTATGATTATATCGCCACTACGCTTTTGATTAAAAGAATTTTGCATATAATTAAATACTCCGTGAGTGAAGTTTGTTTGTTCTAACGTTGTAGAAGTTATAGCGTTTGCTACTCCTGTAAATTGTATTATAAAATCGGCAACAGTTTTCTGAAAGTCACTTAAACTTACCCCCGATTTTTCTATAAGGTTGTGGTTCAAATATATTTGCTTGTTGTGATATGCCGATACCCATTTCCCCTTATCGTAAATAGCGTTAAGGTAAGTTCCAAGAAGCATTACGGCACGTTCACCGTCAAATTTACCTGCAGGTATATTATTCGAAATGAGTTTTTCAGGGTCATACGATGTTCCATGGTCAGAAGTGAGGTAAATTAATACATTCTCAATGCCAATTTCATTATCTATAAACTGCAATAAATGTTCTAGCTCTTTGTCTAATTTAATATAAGTATCTTCAAGTTCAATTGAATTAGGACCGCAAGCACCGCTTATTATTGATGTTGACGAAAAACAAATGTTAAGAAAGTCTGTGTTATTATTTTTACCTAGCTTTTCATTTATTATAGCAGCAATTGCAAAGTCTTTAGTAAGGTTTATGCCAAAAGGGGTCGAGTTTATTTTGCTATATACTGAATTTTTATTCATTAAAGAATTTATTCTTTTTGCAAATTTATCGGTAGAGCTGAATCCTATCGACTTAGAACCACCTTTTTCAGATCCTGTCCTATACTTCGATTCTTCATATGTTGGTATCCAATCACGTTCTTTGTATATGTCTGGAAATCTTTTAGAGTTGAATTCATTAATCCATCCCGCAATAGTATCCATATAGTAAGTACTGGTTATCCAATTGCCTGTTTCGTCGTTGAACCAGTAAGCAGCATTGCCCATATGGCCTATCGGGAGAATTGCTCCCTCCGGATGAACACTTATGCCTATAGCTTTCGATTTATTGTTATTGTATAGTTTCAACTCGTCAACAAATGTTGTAGTGAGTAAATGTTTTGGAGAACATTGCCATTTTTGCTTTTCATCGTTTATTCCAAGCACTTTATCATCGTAAACCGATTTTATGTTTATCCCTTTCAACTGATTGTGCCACTGGTCTGATACTATTCCGTGTATTACAGGTTCACAGCCGGTTGCAATTGTAGCTATTCCCGAAGAAGTTTGCGTAAGCAAATAATTGTAATTTGCATTTCTGCAAAATGAACCTTCTTGAACCAGTTTTTTAAACCCTCCATCTGAGAAATTATCCCAAAACCTGTCAATATAATCATACCGCATATCTTCAATAATTATACCTACAATTAAACTAGGCTTTTCCGGAGGTATGTTTTTTTTGCGTTGCGCAAATGTATTTATCGATACTATTACAGCTATTATAGATAGAATTGTTTTTGTTCGGAACATAATTTATTTTTTAAATCCCGGCAAACCTAGCTATTTATTTATTAATAGTGTATTAAAGAGTAGATGTTTTATGAAAAAATATTAACACAGCAAATCATTTTATTCTACTATTATTTTTGATGTTGCTGAGTTGTTTTTGGAACATATATTTAATAAATACAATCCTTTATTAAGGTGTTTTATTGTAACGGTTCCATTGTTTGTTTGTGAGTTAATGAGTTGCCCTTTAGTATTATAAATATCTACTTTGAAGTATTCGGTATTATTTTGAGGTAATATATAAACAGTTCCTGATGATGGATTGGGGAATATGCAGAAAGGGGAGGTGTTTGAAGTATTTACATAAGTTCTATTAGAAATAGGATTCATTGTAATATTAATAACATATTTGCTAAAATCGTTAATATTAACGTTAGTTAATACAAGAGTATCGTAGTGCGGAGCTGTAAACCTAATTGTGTAAACACTTTCCTTTAGATATCGAAAAAACATTCCATTTGTATTGCTGTAAATATGCGAGCTGTCTTTGTCGTGATTGGTTATTTCAATTTTTGCATTTATTGCATTTCCATAAATATCGGTGATATTACCATATATACCGTACAGCGATTGTTTTATGTAATTAAGAAACGATTTGTAATTATAGTTCCATAATGTTGGTAACATATTGCTGTCGAATAATTTACTTTCCGCTATTTCAAAAGTAATTTCACGGCCGTTTGTAAAATAGTTTACATAGTCTTGTCTCCCGCCATCTATTGAATACCAGGCATAACCATTAGTTACTCCATTATCGAAATTTGTAAGATAGTTAGAGCTGTATGAATGCACTGTGTCTGCAAATTCTCTCGATATCAGGTAATACCAATCATTATCGGCATGTAGTTTGCTCCATGTATCCCACGGATAATTTAAAACTTCCTCACCGCTGTGTATATTCATTGACAAGGAGAAGTATTTAGTTGATATGTAGTTCATCATGGCAATATTCTCAGGTTGCCGTTCATTACCATCGGGATACAATCCTGATGCAGGGTCGGGGAAGTTTCGGTTCAGGTCTATTCCATTTGCATTTCTACGTGTAGCATTGCTTATATTATTGTTTCCTCCGGCATAAGTTCCATCGGGGTTAGCTATTGGGTTTATGTAAATTTCAACGCTGTCAACAAGCTTTGTAATTAGTTCATCGGAGCCATATTGTGTCAGTAGTTGGTTTGCCAATCGCAGCATCATAACTATACCGGCTACCTCATCGCCATGCATCGAAGAGGTATATAAAAACTTTGGCTCGGTTTCGTTTTTATTTACATAATCCGAAATTTTAACAGCAAGAATCAGTCTGTTATTTATTGAGTATCCAATTGTGTCTACTTTGCATATTTCAGGAAAACTATCCTGAAAGCCATACATCATCTGTAAATAGGTGTCGTAAGTGGGGTATGCATTCCATTGTAACATTTCGGCAACTGTCGAAGCTATATTTAATGCCGTTGCCGATTTTGTGTTTTTTCTGTTGTCGGGATATATTTTTATACTGCGAGCAATAACATTGTTATATTGATATTTATTAAGATTTAAATATACATTTTCACCAATAACTTTTTCAACAGAGTAGGTTGCAAAGCTGTCTATTTTATTTACATCCGCTTTTGTAATAAAACCGATGTATTCAATTCTTTTATTCCAGTCGAAATACGTTTGAGCACAAACATATTTTGTAGACACGAGTAATACTAATATCGTTATTTTTAGTGTTTTATACATTTTGTAAAAATACTAAAAATAGAGTGAAAAAATATTTAATTAATGGTCTGATGAATTTTATCCATTAATATGAATGTTCGTTGTAGAATGTTTTTCTTTTAAACATTGAATCTGAAATGCATTATGTCGCCATCCTGAACAACATATTCTTTGCCTTCAATCCCTATTTTTCCTGCCTCACGACAGGCAGCTTCTGAACCTAATGAAATAAAATCGTTAAATTTTATTACTTCGGCACGAATAAACCCTTTCTCAAAGTCGGTATGAATAACGCCGGCGCACTGTGGAGCCTTCATTCCATCTTTAAATGTCCATGCTCTGGTTTCTTTTTGGCCCGTAGTAAAATATGTTTTTAATTTTAGTAGCGAATAAGCTGCTTTTATAAGTTTGCTTACTCCAGCCTCTTCAAGTCCCAAATCTTCAAGAAACATTTTGCGTTCATCGTAACTCTCAAGTTCGGCAATATCCGATTCTATAGCAGCACCAATTATTAAGATTTCAGAGTTTTCTGCTTCTGCAATTTTTTTAATTTTTTCGGTATAACCATTTCCGGTTTTCACCGAAGCTTCGTCAACATTACAAACGTATAATATTGGTTTGTCGGTTAGTAAATGGAGGTCGTTTAAAAATTCTGCTTTTGCAGCATCATCAATTGAAACCGTTCTTGCAGAATATCCTTTTTCCAGTGCCTCTTTATATTGTTCAAGTAAGCTCATGATTTTTTGAGCGCGCTTATCGTTTCCTGTTCTGGCCTGATTTTTTACTTTGCTAATTCGGGCTTCTACTGTTTCTAAATCTTTTAGTTGAAGTTCAGTATCAATTATTTCTTTATCTCTTACCGGGTCAATAGAACCATCAACGTGAGTTATATTATCATCGTCAAAACAGCGTAGTACGTGAATTATAGCGTCCGTTTCTCTTATATTTGCAAGAAATTTATTGCCAAGTCCTTCTCCTTTACTTGCCCCTTTAACCAATCCGGCAATATCAACAATCTCTACAGTTGTGGGAATTGCTTTTTCCGATTTGCTTATCTCCATTAAGTCGTTTATTCTTTGATCAGGTACAGTTATTACTCCTACGTTAGGTTCAATAGTACAGAAAGGAAAGTTTGCCGATTGAGCTTTTGCATTCGATAAGCAGTTGAAAAGAGTAGACTTACCAACGTTTGGTAATCCTACAATACCACATTGTAGAGCCATTATTTATGTGTTTTGTTATTATTTAAAAATGCCAAGCATTTGAGGGCGCAAAAGTAATCAAAAACTTACATCAAACAAGGATATTTTGAATTATGAAGTTCGATAACTATAATACAAAAAAATATCTATAGCAGCTTATTATAAACTAGCCTGTTTTATTTCAGATTCTTTAAGAACTTTTTTGAAGTTTCTAAGGTTTGAAAGGAATAACTTTCTTACAATAGGGTCTTGTGCCCATGTTGGATACTCGGGAGGTGTATTCGATTTGGTGGTGAAAGTAACTTTAAGCTTATTGTTGCCGGTATCTACAATATCCCATCTTGCAACAAAACTGTCAAGACGCTTTATATTGTTTTGTTTTGGGTATTTCGACGATGCCTGATTTATGAAAATAACAGTTCTGTCCCCAATTTTTTTTACAGAATATTCAGAAACCATATCTTGTTTTCCCAGTGGCCATGGATATTCAAAAACAGTATGAACATACCATTTAGTACCTGTATTTTCTATAATGTTTACTTTCTCAACGCAGCTCATCCAAAGGTGAGTTTTTTTTGCATTCGATATTAAATCTATAACTTCAGCACTAGAACAGTTTAAAGTCATTTTGCCGGAGCGCTCTCTTACTTTGCACTTTTGTTCGTTCTCAACCCATCTTTCGTACATATCTATCCCATTTTCCGACGATATTAGTTCCCATTTTGCATTATCTGACGAAAATGGTTCATTGCCAAATATGTTTAGTGAAAATAAAAATGTACTAATAAAAATGGTAAGGAATAGCTTGCTTTGCATTGTATATATATTTTAATCAGCACAAAAATATATTATAATATGTATTGTGCAATATTTTTGGTTATAAAAACAAGACTTAAATATAAGTTGTTGGTAATATTATGACAAAATAATATTATTTAATTGACCGATTGTAAATAATATATATTTTTGCGTGCTGTAATATTTTATTTCAAAAATATAAACTATAATGAACAACAAAATTGCCGGCAAAGCAGCTGATAATATTCGTATTTTATCAGCATCAATGGTGGAGAAAGCTAAATCAGGACACCCGGGGGGTGCAATGGGAGGTGCCGATTTTATTAACATTCTTTATGCAGAGTATTTAAATTACGATCCTTCTGACAGAACATGGCCATATCGTGATCGTTTCTTTTTAGATCCCGGGCATATGTCACCAATGCTTTACGCTCAGTTAGCTCTTACTGGTTCATTTTCAATGGACGACTGTAAGAATTTCAGACAGTGGGGAAGTATTACCCCTGGACACCCGGAAAGAGATATAGTACGTGGAATTGAAAATACTTCAGGGCCACTTGGACAAGGACATACAATGGCTGTTGGTGCTGCAATTGCTGAGCGTTTTATGGTAGCTCGATTTGGAGAATGGATGGCTCACAAAACTTATGCGTTTATTTCTGATGGAGGTATTCAGGAAGAAATATCACAAGGAGCAGGTCGTATAGCAGGTCACTTAGGGCTTAGTAACCTAATTATGTTTTTCGATTCAAATGATATACAGTTGTCAACTGAGGTTAATGATGTTACCTCAGAAAATACTGCAGTAAAATATGAATCATGGGGTTGGAAAGTAACAACTATTGACGGTAACAGTGCCGATGAAATTAGACAGGCTCTTAATGATGCGATTGCCGAAACAGAAAAACCTACATTAATTATTGGTAAAACAATTATGGGTAAGGGGGCTGTTGCCGAGGATGGTTCAAGTTTTGAACGAAAAGTATCTACTCATGGACAACCTTTGTCGGCGGCAGGAGCTTCAATTAATAAAACGATTGAGAATCTTGGCGGAAATCCTGACAATCCGTTTGTAATATTTCCTGATGTTGCAGATTATTATGCCGAAGCTTCAAAAGTAAAGGCTTCAAAAGTGGCAGAAGTAAAGAAAGCAGAACAGGAGTGGCGAAAAAATAATCCTGAATTATCGACAAAGTTAGACTCTTTCCTTTCAGGAAAAGTACCAAATATTGATTATAAAGCAATAGTTCAAAAGGATAATGCAGCAACCAGAGCCGGCTCTGCAACAGTATTAGGAGTATTGGCCGAGAATGTTGACAATATGATTGTGTCATCTGCCGATTTGGCTAATTCCGATAAAACTGACGGATTCCTTAAGAAAACAACGGAGATTAGAAAAGGCGATTTTAGCGGTAAATTTTTGCAGGGAGGAGTTGCTGAACTTACATTGGCAACCATTTGTAATGGTATAGCTGCTCATGGAGGATTATTTGTAGCTTGCGGAACATTCTTTGTGTTTTCAGATTACATGAAGCCTGCAGTGCGAATGGCAGCTCTTATGGAGTTACCTGTTAAATATATTTGGACTCACGATGCTTTCCGAGTAGGAGAGGACGGACCAACTCACCAACCTGTTGAGCAGGAAGCTCAAATACGGTTAATGGAGCAATTATACAATCATTCAGGAAAACCAAGTGTACTGGCATTGCGTCCTGCCGATGTTCATGAAACTACTGTTGCATGGAAAATGGCAATGGAAAATACAGAAACGCCAACTGCACTAATATTATCAAGACAAAATGTTAATGACCTTCCTGTAAACGATGTGTCAAAATTTGAGAATGCACTTAAAGCCCAAAAAGGTGCTTATATTTTACAGAAAGCCGATAAGCCTGACATTATTTTAGTTGCTAATGGTTCGGAAGTATCTACATTGGTTGCAGGTGCAGAAATATTACGTACAAAAGGGATGAATGTATCAGTTGTTTCTGCTATTTCTGAAGGGTTATTTAGGTTGCAAAGTAAAGAATATCAGAATGAGGTTTTGCCAAAGGGGATTCCAACACTGGGGCTTACAGCCGGTCTTCCATCAACATTACAAGGTCTTGTGGGGGCAATTGGAAAATCGATAGGTTTAGGCCATTTTGGTCATTCTGCACCGTATACAGTTTTGGATGAAAAATTAGGCTATACAGCAGAAAATGTTGTAAAGCAGGTGGAACTTTATCTTAAAGAACTACAATAATACTTTTATAGTTGCGTAACAATGAGGCTGTCTAAAAAGGCAGTCTCTTTTTTTATACAGCAAAATATAATTTGGTTTCATTTTGCTGTTCTTTTAAAAAGAAAAGATGATTTGGATAAATACAAATAGTAATTGACTTCAAAAAATGTATATGACTTATTAAAATTTGCATCATTGAAACTAAATGTGATGAAAATGCAGCTTTTGCTGCCATTTTTCTCAAATTATGACCAATTGCCATTAGGCCAAACTCTATGTTTACCTTGCTTAATCCTTTAAGTGTGAACCTGTTATATTTATTATTCGATTTCAACTGCCCAAAAACAGCTTCTGGTTCTATTGGTCGTTTACTTCGATGATAAAGTCCTTTTTCACTCATTAATAATTCCTTAGCTTTTTGCCTTAATTCTTTCAATCTAAAATTCACCTCTAA
>QKGS01000106.1 GCA_003250355.1 Bacteroidota bacterium | reverse complement strand
AATAAAGCCTTTTTAAAAGTGAAGCCAAACAGGACTGAAATTGAAAGTTTCAAGACCAATCTCACCCAGTTACTTGACAGCATAAATGATACAGAATCGGAAGAGTTTCATAAAAACCTCGTTATTGACTTTTTAAAGAAAACCTATTACGACCCAAACCATTTTGTAAACACCAAAGGACGGAATGACCTTGTAATTCATAACGGAGATAAAGCCTCTTCAACAGTCGGAGTAATTATTGAAGCCAAAAAGCCGACAAACAAATCGGAAATGCTAAAAGCATTCGCTCCGGGCGATACACCGGAGCAAATGCTTTCTAAAATCAATGTAAAAGCATTTCAGGAATTGGTTTTGTATTACTTACGGGAACGGATTACTCTTAAAAACATTGAGATTAAATACCTGATAGCAACTAATATCAACGAATGGTTCATATTTGACGCAACTATTTTTGACCGATTGTTTGCTCAAAATAAAAATCTCGTAAAACAATTCAACGACTTTGAAGGCGGAAGATTAGCAGACACGAAAACCGATTTTTTCTACAAACAAATCGCAGAACCGTTTATTTCTGAAATAAAGCAAAACATTGAATTTACATACTTTGATATTCGCGAGTTTGAAAAACCGCTCAGAAACGATGATAAGAAAGACGATAACAAACTCATAGCTTTATTCAAATTACTTTCTCCCGAACACCTTCTGAAATTGCCGTTTACCAATGACAGCAACAGTCTTGACAAACGGTTTTATGGAGAATTACTCCACATAATTGGACTTACTGAAACAAAAGACGGAAGCAAAAAAATAATTGAAAGAAACAAAGAGGGAGAAAGAAATACCGGTTCGTTCTTAGAAAATGCAATTATCCAATTAGAAAGCCTTGATAAAATTTCAAGGCTTGAAAATCCAAGTCAATTTGGGGCAAACCTGCAAGAACGACTTTTCAGTGTTGGGCTTGAATTAAGCATCACATGGATAAATCGTATTTTATTTTTGAAATTATTAGAAGCTCAATTAGTTACCTATCATAAAGGCGACAAGTCATTTGAATTTTTGAGTACTGAGAAAATAAAGGATTATGACGATTTAAACAGTTTGTTTTTTCAAGTATTAGCCCGAAAACAAAATGAACGAAACGAAGATGTTAAAACAGCATTCTCAAAAGTACCATATTTAAACAGTTCGCTTTTTGAACCAACTGAAATAGAACACTCAACATTATTCATAAGTCAGTTACGAAATGATAAAGCCATTCCGCTTTATTCACAAACAGTATTAAAAGACGACAAAGGTAAAAAACGGACCGGCGAAATAAACCCGCTTGAATATTTGTTCGCATTTTTAAGTGCTTACGATTTTACAAGCGAAGGAAGCGAAGAAATACAAGAGGATAACAAAACCCTTATAAACGCTTCAGTTCTTGGATTGATATTCGAAAAAATAAATGGTTATAAAGATGGTTCATTCTTCACACCAGGTTTCATTACCATGTATATGTGCCGTGAAACCATTCGTAAATCGGTAATTCAAAAATTCAACAGTTTTAACCATGATTTACCTGATTCAAAGATTAACAGGATTGAAAAATATGAAACGATAGATGATATATACGAAGCAATTGGGCGAAAAGAATTTACCCGTAAACAGGCAAATGAGATAATAAATTCTTTAAAAATTTGCGACCCTGCTGTAGGTTCTGGTCACTTTTTGGTTTCTGCTTTAAATGAGATAATTGCCATAAAGAACGATTTGAAAATACTCGAAGATGAAACAGGCAAATCGCTGAACCGCTACGAGATTGAAGTGGTAAATGATGAGTTGATTGTAACCGACGAAGATGGAGAACTATTTGAATACAATCCTGCAAATAAAGAAAGCCAGCGGATTCAGGAAACGTTATTCCACGAAAAGCAAACCATAATTGAAAACTGTTTGTTTGGGGTTGACATAAACCCTAATTCAGTTAAAATTTGCCGTTTGCGTTTGTGGATTGAGCTTCTGAAAAATGCTTATTATATGTACGATGTAGAGACGGGGCATGCCCAGTCTCTACAAACCCTCCCCAACATTGACATTAACATAAAATGCGGAAATTCGCTGATAAGCCGATTTGCCCTTGATGCCGATTTAAAACAGGCTTTGAAAAAAAGTGCAAGTAAGTGGACAATTGATAGCTACAGAATTGCAGTTGACACATACCGAAACGCTCAAAGCAAAGAGCAAAAGCGGGAAATGGAGCGTTTGATAAATGAAATAAAAACCAATTTCCGAAGCGAAATTTCGGCAAACGATCCAAAAGTTAAAAAACTCTATAAGCTTAACGGCGAATTGTTCCAAATGACCAATCAAGGTCAACTTTTTGAAATGAGCAAAAAGGAAAAGACAGAATGGAATAAAAAGGTATCAAAACTAACTACTGAAACCCAAAAACTAGAAACTGAAATAGAGGAGATAAAAAGCAACAAGATTTATGAAAACGCTTTCGAGTGGCGGTTCGAGTTTCCCGAAGTGTTGGACGATAACGGTGATTTTGTGGGCTTTGATGTCGTGATTGGGAATCCACCGTATCTTAGAGTTAGAGACGAATCAGAGCA
Source organism: Bacteroidota bacterium (assembly GCA_003250355.1). GTDB lineage: Bacteria > Bacteroidota > Bacteroidia > Bacteroidales > SZUA-534 > SZUA-534. Next base: position 12,794 of record QKGS01000106.1, on the reverse strand, counting down.
AGTTAGAAAATATTATTTTGACAATTATTCAGTTTCGGAAAACCAATTAGACTTATATCATTTATTTATTGAAAGGTCTTTTGCAATTGCAAACAAAGATAGTGTTCATTCATTAATTGTTCCTAATGCTTTTTTAGCAAACCAAAACAACATTAGGTTAAGGAAATTCATTCTTGATAATTTTTCAATAGATAGAATTATTGAAGTTAAGGATGATGTTTTTGAAGAAGCATCAGTAGAAGTATTGATTTTCATATTTAACAAATCTCGTGTTTCATCGTTAAGTCAATATTTCATTGCAGAAAAGGGTAGTTTTTACTACAATAACAATTTTGATACTAACGCATTCCAAAACACACCTAACAACAACTTTACAGTTACAGTTGATACGAAAAGGCAGGACATTATTTCGAAAATCCTTATAAAGTCTGTAAAATTATCTGATTTGTTCAACACTATTTCAGGCATAAAAGAATATCAAGTTGGAAAAGGGAAACCACCTCAAAATGATGCACAGGTAAAAGAGAAGGTTTTTAATGCAAATAGTAAAGTTGACGATACTTACCTTCCTGAACTTAGGGGTAAAAATTTATCAAAGTATTCATTTACTTGGGAAAACGAATATATTAGTTATGGAACGTGGTTAGCCGAACCAAGAGTTCCTGACTTTTTTGAAGGCGATAAAATTTTAATTCGTCAAATTCCAGCAAAAGAATCTCTGATTGCTTCATTTATTAAAGAAACATTTGTTGTTGACCAAACTGCATATATCGCAAAAGCAAAATCGGAATTAGACATTTTATTTTATCTAGGCATACTAAACTCAAAACTTCTTTTTTGGTATTTTCAGAATATCAATAATGAATTCGACCAGTTGTTCCCAAAAATTAAAGTGAAGGAATTTAACGCATTGCCTGTGCCAAATATAGAATATGCAAGTGGGGAAATCTCAAGTTTTGTATCAAACATTTTAGAACTTAAAACAAGAGATAAAAAATCTGATATTTCACAATTAGAAACCCAAATAGACCAATTGGTTTACCAACTATACGGATTGACAGAAGAAGAAATAGCGATAATAGAAGGCAGCCTAAGGTAAGGGCAACCGCGAGGGGTGCCCCAACTGGTCGCCTACATAGTAAAGGTAGCCCTTGTGGCTACCCACAAAAGTAATGGTAGCCCTTGCGGCTACTCTATAATAATAAAAATAAAACAATGACCTACAACCCCTCAAAGCACCATCGTCGCAGCATCCGCCTGAAAGGTTACGATTATTCGCAGGCAGGGTTATATTTTATAACCATTTGTTGTCAGGACAGGATTTGCCGGTTTGGCCACATTGAAAACGGCGAAATGAAATTAAACGATGCCGGACAGATGGTTGAAAACGAATGGTTAAAATTGCCAAAACGGTTTCAAAATATTGCATTACACGAATTCGTTGTTATGCCCAATCATTTCCACGCCATATTGGAAATCGTAGGGGCGACCCTTGTGGTCGCCCAAAACGACATGGTCGCCCAAAACGACATGGTCGCCCAAAACGACATGGTCGCCCAAAACGACATGGTCGCCCAAAACGACATGGTCGCCCAAAACGACATGGTCGCCCAAAACGACATGGTCGCCCAAAACGACATGGTCGCCCAAAACAAAAAAGGGCAACCACAAGGGATTGCCCCTACGGGGAAAACCATTGGTGATATGGTTGGTGCATTCGAATCTATAACAACGGTAAAATATATTCGTGGTGTGAAAAACAATAATTGGCACCCATTTGATAAAAAATTATGGCAACGCAATTACCACGAACACATTATACGCAATGAAAAATCGTATATAAAAATATCGGAATACATAATAAACAACCCTGCAAATTGGGATAACGATACATTGGTATAACAATATTATTCACATGGAAGAAAATAAATAACAAATCATATTACCATTTACCTTAAAAACATATTTGAAGAAGGTGATTTTGAAAAAGCTATAAAAAAGATAGAACATAAAAAGAAGAAATAAAATGCCAAACATTTCATGTATTCAACCGTTATCGGTATGTATTCCAATATATAATTTCGATGTACGAGATACCGTGTATACTCTTATACAGCAGCTTAAAGGGCTTAACGTTGATTTTGAAATTATATTGAAAGATGATTTTTCTGATGCTCGATTTCGTAGCATAAATTCACCATTGGCAACATTGCCCGAAGTTAATTATACAGAATTGAGCGAGAATATAGGAAGGTCAAAAATCAGAAACCGCCTTGCAGCTAAAGCTAAATACAATTACATACTCTTTCTTGATTGCGATGTAATAATACACCGGACTAATTTTATTGACAACTATATAAAAGCTATTGCCGCCGGTTATGAAGTTATTTGTGGGGGGCGGGAATATCCTGATACTTGTACCAATAAAGCACAAATGCTCCGTTGGAATTACGGTCGTAAATATGAAAGTCGTTCAGCCGAATACAGAAGTATGAACCCTTCACGCTCATTTATGACAAATAATTTTGCTATAAAGCGTGAAATATTTTCATATATAACTTTCAATGAAAGCCTCCTAAAATATGGGCACGAAGATACTCTGTTCGGCTACGATTTGTATAAAGCCGGAATTATTCCTTGCCATATAAACAATCCGGTTCTAAACGGCGATATTGAGACAACCGATGTATTTCTTGAAAAAACACGAAAAGGGATCGAAAATCTGGCTCTTCTGTATCATAATAACATTAATAATAAGGAATTTGCAGAAAGTATAACACTCACCGCTGTATATTTGAAAATTAATAATAAAACATTGGTGAAATATGCATTAAAACTATTGGCAAAAGTGTTAAACCCTCTCTTTGCCCGAGGTGTTTCAAATGCACTGCTATTTAATATATATAAGCTGGGGTATTTTGTAAAAAAGGTATAATAATACTAATTTGTAAGCCATTATAACATAATTTTAATAATGAAAGTACTTGGAATAAACGGAAGTCCGCGAAAAGATGGAAATACTGCTTTATTAATAAAAGAGGTATTTAAAGTTTTTGAAGCCGAAGGTATAGAAACCGAATTATATCAGTTGGGAGGTAAGCAAGTTCATGGTTGTACTGCCTGTTTAAAATGCCGTGAGATACCGGCAAGTAAGTGTTACATTAAAAACGATGCCATAAATGAAGTAATACCAAAAATGGAAGCTGCCGATGCTATAATACTCGGCTCACCGGTATATTTTTCAAATATGACTACCGAAATGAAAGCACTTATTGATTGTGCCGGTTATGTTACACGTGCCAATAACTCATTGAAATACAAGGTTGGGGCAGGAGTGGTAGCAGTACGACGTGCCGGCGAAATGTATACTTTTCATGCTCTGAATAGTTTTTTGCTTCTAAGTCAAATGATTATTCCCGGTTCTTCGTACTGGAACGTAGGCATAGGCAAGGCTCCCGGCGATGTTCTTAACGACGAAGAGGGAATGAAAACCATGCATGATTTAGGAACAAATATGTCGTGGCTGCTAAAAAAAGTTAATAATAGATAAGCCGCCAATTCGCTAATAAAACACAAAGCCGCTAATTCGCTAATAAAGACAAATTATTAAAAACAAGTCGCCAATTCGCAATAAAACACAAAGCCGCCAATTCGCTAATAAAATCAATTAATAATAATTAGCGCATTAGCGGCAAATGTATTAAATATTAATTAGCAGCATTTGTATTATAATAGAGCCATGTTGAAAAATAGAATAGTTTATATATGTGTAACCAACGACCTTGTAACCGACCAACGTGTCGATAAGGTAGCTTGTACGTTATTAAAACGTGGATTTGAACCGGTGCTTATTGGCAGATTGCTACATAATTATGCAACTATAAACCGACCATATAAAACTCAACGGTTCAGACTCTTATTCAACAGCGGTGCAGCATTTTATGCGTGTTATAATATCAGGTTATTTTTTAAATTGTTGTTTGCAAAAGTAGATATAATACTGTCAAACGACCTGGATACATTACCGGCTTGCTATTTGGCTTCAAAAATCAGGAATAAAAAATTGGTTTACGACAGCCATGAGCTATTTACTGAAGTGCCCGAATTAATAGGCAGACCTTTTCAGCAAAAAACATGGCTGTCAATAGAGCAATACATTGTTCCACAGCTAAAGTATGCATATACAGTGTGCGGGTCAATAGCCGATATTTATAAACAGAAATATGGAACTGAGTTTTCGGTAGTTCGTAATATTCCAGTATTATCAGAATCGGCATCAGCTAAGTATAACAGCAATATGGCATATGTAATATATCAGGGAGTATTAAATGTAGGTCGCGGTATTGAACTTATGATAGAGTCAATGCAGTATGCAAATGGGTATAAGCTTGTAATAGCAGGAGCGGGTGATATTGAAGATAAATTACATAAGCTTACCAAAGACTTAAAAGTTGCCGATAAAGTAGAATTTACCGGAAGGTTGACCCCCACAGAATTATTGCCATATACGCATGGAGCTTCTTTAGGCTTATCGCTGGAGGAGGATATGGGGCTTAATTACAGATATGCATTGCCCAATAAGTTATTTAATTATATTCATGCAAATATACCGGTATTAGTATCTGACCTTCCGGAAATGAGCAGGGTAGTAACCGATTATAGTATTGGCAAAGTTTTAACAGACAGAAGCCCTGAAAATGTAGCTCGTGAAATTCAAAATATGTTGGATAATACAGAACAGTATTTATATTGGCAACAAAACACCAAACTTGCTTCGCAAAAGTTATGTTGGGAGAATGAGGAAAATGTTTTACTAAAACTATTTTAAATATTATCGTTCAATAATAATTATATTCCTTCCGGTCTACGGTCTCCGTTATTGAGCAAAAGTATAAATATAGTTAGCAAAAAAGTTCCAAACAGTAGTAACCGCTATTGCACCAAGCTTTGAAATATAAAAATTCACTTTTAACCTATCGGTAATAAACCATAGTACCATACTGTTAATAGCCAACCCTATAAGACTTATTACAAAAAAATCGACAAACTCACGCAATACTTCGGCATTTTGACTATGAAATGTCCATATTCTATTCAAATACCAGTTAGTAGTAGCTGCAATACAGAACCCTAAGGCGTTAGCAACATATTTGTGTACATTGAATTTTTCCTTAAATAACCATGTAAAGAAAAAATCGACAACAACACCAGTTCCACCAACTACACCAAATTTTATAAACTTTGAAAAAAAAGCTCCGTTAAATGTTATACTACCCATCATTTGCTATTTATTGAAAGGACAAAAGTATTATTTTTGTGCAAATTTTTGAGCTAATACATATTTTTTTATATAATAGTTTATGACAAAGTATATATGCAAATTCATTCTGTGGTGTATAGGCTGGCATTACGAGGGGGCACCACCTGCCGACAAAAAGTATATAGTAATATCGGTACCACATACCAGTATGATGGATTTTATTCTTGGATGGCTTCATTTTAGAAGTGTTGGTATTAAAACAATTATTTTTATTAAAAAGGAGCTATTCTTTTTTCCGCTTGGTATTTTGCTCAAAGCATTAGGAGCAAAACCGGTAAACCGCGGACGTGGGGCATTGGGGTTAATTGAGCAGGTTATTTATCATTTTGAAAAAAACGATGAATTTATTGTTTGTATAACTCCCGAGGGTACCCGCAATTTGGTTAAAAAATGGAAGCGCGGTTTTTACTTTATTGCCGAAAAAGCTAACGTACCTGTTTATTTAGGTAAACTCGACTATAAAAGAAAAATAGCTACGGTAGGTCAAACCAAGTTTATGCCGTCGGGCGATGTTGAAAAGGATTTTGATTTTATACGTAATTATTATAAAAATGAAAATCCTACACCAAAACACGCCGAAAAATTCACTTTCGATTTTGTGTAAATGTCTGCCGGTAAGCTTAGAATAGCATTAATACAACCCAATATTGTTTGGGAAAATACGGAGGCAAATATTTTAAAATACAATAGCATTATTGATAGTATTCCACAATCCGATATTGTGGTAATGCCCGAAATGTTTACCACAGGTTTTTCAATGAATATTGAAAAAAGTGGGGAATCAGTTAATGGTACTTCCATAAAGTGGATGCAAAATGCTTCTAATAAATACAATACAGCTGTTGTTGGGAGCATTCCGGTAATAGACAATGGTATTGCTTATAACAGGCTTTATATGGTTAATGGCAATATGCAGGAATATTATAATAAGCGTCATTTGTTTAAGCCGGGCAACGAGCATAATTATTACCAAAGAGGAGAGGAGCGTAAGGTATTTAATATTAAAGGATACAGGATACTTCCGCAAATATGTTATGACTTGCGTTTCCCGGTATGGAGCAGGAATCGTGGCGACTATGATATAATAATAAATGTGGCCAACTGGCCGGCTGCCAGAACAGAAGTTTGGCGTACTTTACTAAAGGCTCGTGCTATTGAAAACCAGTGTTATGTAATAGGGGTGAACCGTGTAGGAACCGATGGTAACAATACCTCATATTTGGGCAGTTCTATGGTTGTTGATGCCCGTGGTGAAGTGTTACTTGACCTTGGAAGTGATGAAAACTATGGAACTATTGAACTATCATTGGAAAAACTTACAGCATTTCGCAGAACTTTCCCGGTACTCGACGATGGCGATGATTTTTTATTGAAGTAAAAATAAAAGCATTTATTTACTTCAAAATTCTAAATTCAGTCTTTTCTAGTATTCTCCGCTTACATCGGTAAGAACTTCAACACCTGTTTCAGTAACCAAAACAGTATGTTCAAACTGAGCCGATAGCTCACCGTCAATAGTTCTGGCTGTCCAGCCATCGAATTGGTCTATTTCAACTTTAGGTTTACCTACATTTATCATAGGTTCTATGGTGAAAATCATACCCGGTTTCATACGCGGGCCACTGTTACGACGGGCTGTATGCTCTACTTGTGGTTCTTCATGAAATTCAAGCCCAATACCATGTCCGCAAAATTCGTATACAACCGAATATTTTTTTGCTTTTGCATATCGTCCTATTGCAAAGCCAATATTTCCAAAACTATTATTGGGTTGAACCTGTGCTATTCCAAGGTTCAGACAGTGTTTGGTATTTTCAATAAGTTGTGCTGCTTTATCTGAAATGTCACCAACAGTAAACATTTTACTTGTATCGCCATAGTAACCTTCTAGTATGGTGGTAACATCAATATTCAATATGTCGCCCGGCTTGAGTATAGTTTTATCGTTGGGAATACCGTGACAAACAATGTTATTGGGTGATATACAACTTGCTTTTGGAAAACCGTTATAATTCAATGGGGCAGGTATAGCTCCATTATCGCGAATATATTCTTCTATTATTTTATCGAGTTGTGCGGTTGAAACACCTTCTTTAACATATTCAGCAATCATTAGAAGTGTTTTACCGGCTAATCGTGAGCTATCTCTTATACCTTGAATTTGCTCAGCATTTTTTATAACTATACCCATATACTTACCTTATTAAGGCTGCAAAAATGCACAAAGTTTATTAATAAATAAAAAAAAAACAGGCTTAAGCCTGTTTTATTCGTAGTTTGAAAAATATTTCATAAACTGAGAACGTTGGTAAAGTTCCGGATGCTTTATTGATTTGTAACTCATATTTCCTTTGAAATTTTTTATTGAGTCGTAACCTTGTTTTGCCATCCATATCTCCATTTGTTCAAGCATTTCGCGTATATGAGAAACACCTTTTTTATATAGCACAGAGCATAACTGAACAGCATCGGCTCCAGCAAGTATCATTTTTATGGCACTGTCGGCATTGTGTACCCCTGTCGATGCTGCTATATCAATCTCTTTTACTTCGTCTGAAATAATTGCAGCCCATCGCAAAGCAAAGCGAAGGTCTTCGGGGTTTGAAAACACATCGAACGACGACATTTTCATTTTATTAATATCTATATCGGGTTCGTAAAAACGGTTAAATAATACAACCCCTTTAGCTCCAACTCCATATAGCTTATCGGTAATATTAACAAGGTTGGTAAATTGGTTTGAAAGCTTTACCGAAACAGGAATTGATACTTTTTTTGTAACCTTTTTTACAAGGTTTAAATATTTTTTTTCAATATCAGTTCCACTAATATTTCTACCCATAGGTTGTATATATACATTTAGCTCAAGAGCATCGGCACCTGCTTCTTCAAAGTTTTTTGCAAAATCAATCCATCGCTTATCGCTAAAGCAGTGAATACTTGCTATAACAGGTATATTTACATTTTTCTTTGAATCGGAAATAAGTTTCAGATAGTTGTCTAAATTATTAGCTGCAACATAGCCTTGTAAATAATCGAACGATTCGGCATTGGTATTACTCACTTCCTGATAAGCTGCGGCTTCATAATTGATTTGTTCTTCGAAAACCGATTTAAGTACCACTGCACCGGCTCCGGCTCTTTCAGCCTTTTCTATTTTTTCGACAGAATTTGTTAATCCTGAACTACTTACTATTAACGGATTTTTTAGTTTCAGCCCTAAATATTGTGTAGCTAATTGTGACATAGTTTATATTTAAATAAATAAAAGGTATAAAGCAAAAATATAAATTTATTGAAGATATAAAAGCCCCGCTTATCCTTTTTTCGGGGAAATAGCTTTTAACTTATTATTATGCATATTTCTATATTCAGTAGAAATAACATTGTAACTGATTATTGGTTGTAGTTTCTATAACCAAATATTTTGCTTCCAACCCTAATCATAGTACTTCCTTCGTCAATAGCAATATTGTAATCGTCGGACATACCCATTGATAATTCTTTAAAGTATTCATTGTTAGTAAAATACGTCTGCTTTAATTGTTCGTATATACTTCGTAATAAACGGAATTCTGAAGCTATTTGGTTGTTGTTATCGGTATATGTAGCCATACCCATAACACCTGCTATTTCAATGTTTTTGAGTTCACTAAATTCTTTGCTTTCCAATATTTGTTGGGCTTCGGAGTATACTAGTCCAAATTTGGTTGTTTCCTGGGCAATATGAAATTGTAGCAAACAGGGTATTTTTCTGTTATGTTTTATCCCCTCTTTATTTATAACCTGCATAAGTTTAATACTGTCAACACCATGAATAAGTGATACAAATTCTGAGAAATACTTAACTTGTTTGCTTTGCGGATGACCTATAAAGTGCCATTCTATATCGCGAGGTAATTCTTCGTGTTTTTGTTTCAGCTCCAAAGGGCGGTTTTCACCAAATATCAGATGTCCGCCATTGTAAGCTTGTTGTATCATTTCATTGGGTTTGGTTTTTGATACAGCAATAAGTTTTACGTAATGGGGAATTTCTGATTTGATTTTTGCTATTTCGTCTGAAATCATTATAAACTGATTTAAAATTTGCAATTAAAAACTAGTGTTATTTACAAATTTAGTGATATTGTAGTATATGTTCAAAGGTATAGGTTATAAGTATCAAGTATCAAGTATCAAGTATACTGCCTACTGGAGACTGTTATAATTTTCAATTTTCTATTTCCGGTTTCCAGTCTTCGGTTTTCGTTTTATTTTAAATTAGGGTAAGATAATCGTAATGAACAAAAGGTTTGTCGTATTTTATCCCTTTTACTTCATTGGCTTTTTCTGAATCGATTTTAGCTTTGCCAATTGCCAAAATATCGCCATTTTCATTTTCAATACGTACTATATCGTCTTTTTTGAAATATCCGGTAACTTTAGTAATACCAACCATTAACAGGCTATTGGCCTTATCGCTAAGCAATGCTTCTTGTGCTCCTTTATTAATAGTTACTGAGCCTTTGGCAAAGGTGTCGGAATGAGCCAGCCAGTTTTTTACACTTTTTGTTTTTTGTTCCGATGCTTTAAAACAGGTGTGAGGAATATTTTCGCCATCTATTATTTTACCTATAATACCTGCACGTGTACCATTTGCAATAAATACATCAATGCCTTGCTGCGATATTTTACGTGATATTTTGCATTTTGTAATCATGCCACCGCGACCAAACCCCGATTTGGTGGGAGCAATATATTCTTCAAGCTTTTTTGTATTTTCGTCGATAATCGGAATAAGCTCAGTGCCTTCATCGGCGGGGTTGCCGGTATATACTCCATCAATATTGGATAGTATAAACAATGCTTCGCACTGCATCATTGAAGCCATGAGCCCTGATAGTTCATCGTTGTCGGTAAACATAAGTTCGGTTACCGATATTGTATCATTCTCATTTACAATAGGTAATATATTATTGTCGAGCATGGCCGATATACTGTTCTGCATATTCAGATAATGGCGACGGTCAGAGAAGTTCTCTTTTGTAGTAAGCACCTGTGCGCAATAAATATCATGTCTTTTAAATAGTTCGGAATATGTGCTCATAAGCTTAACCTGACCTATTGCTGACCAAACCTGCTTAGCATTGACCGGGCCTGTTTTTTTTGAAAGGGTAACTTCGCTGCGTCCGGCAGCTACTGCTCCCGACGATACTAGTATTATGTCAATACCTCGGCTTCGGAGGGTTACTATTTGTTCTACTATATGGTTTATGGTTTCATAATTCAAACTTCCGTTAGAATTGGTAAGCACATTGCTTCCTACTTTTATGGCTATTCTGTTATATTGAGGCATATTATATTTATTTTACTGTGCAAATATAATAATGTGATTGGAGCAAGAGAAAATAAGATGTTTGTATTTATGAAATTTTATTTAACAAATACAAAATTATAATTCGTATATAACCAATCCTGACCTTAATTTTGGTTCGAACCATGTAGTTTTGGGTGGCATAATATTGCCTGTATCTGCTATATTTATAAGCTGTTGCATAGAGACAGGGTGTAATGCAAAAGCAACTTTCATATTGCCGCTATTTACTTTATCTTCAAGTATTTTCAAACCACGAATACCTCCTACAAACTCACATCGGGTAGTTGTTCGCAAGTCTTTTATGTCTAATAATTTATCAAGAACCATATTTGATAGTATAGTTACATCGAGTACTCCTATAGGGTCATTATTGTTATAAGTTCTTTCTTTAGCTATAAGCTGATACCACGAACCGTTCAAATACATTCCAAACTCGTGTAGTTGTTTTGGTAAATGTATACATGAGTCTTGTTCTGATACTTCAAAGTCATTTTTAAGTGCTGCTATGAATTGTTCTTTGCTCATTCCGTTAAGGTCTTTTACTACACGGTTGTAATCAATTATTTTTAACTGATTGTGTGGAAAATGAACGGCCATAAAGTAGTTGTAAGGCTCATTACCTGTATGATTTGGGTTTTTTGCTTTCATTTCAATACCAACCCTTGCTGCTGCTGCAGTACGATGGTGTCCGTCGGCTATGTATGTGTAAGGTACTTTTGTGGCAAATAGTTTTTCAATTTGCTTGTTAACATTAGTATCTCTAATACACCACAGTTTATGTCCAAAACCCATTTCATCGCCACGAAAATCATATTCAGGTTCATTTTCATATACAATTTTCTCCACAATAGTATCTATTTCGGGTACAGCATTATAAGTAAAAAATACAGGTGCAATATTAGCATTCAAATGCTTAGTAAGTATCATGCGGTCTTCTTCCTTATCGGGGCGTGTGAGTTCGTGTTTCTTAATTATGCCGTTTTCGTAGTCTTCGCAAGCTGCAGCACCAACTATACCGTATTGGGTGCGGTCGCCCATGGTTTGAGCATATATGTAATACATAGGTTCGCTATCGGGTATAAGCCAACCTTTATTTTTAAATAGTTGAAAGTTTTCGGCAGCCTTTTTATATACTGTTTCAGAATGTATATCTGTTCCGGGGGGGCAATCAATTTCGGCTCGTGTAATATGTAAGAGCGACTCAGGTTTATTTTTTGCCATTTGTGCTGCTTCTTCGCTATTCATAACATCGTAAGGTAAGCTGGCAAGGTTTGCGGCAATATGTTTTGGTGGTCGCAGCCCTTTAAATGGTTTGATTATAGCCATGGTTGTTGTCTTTATTTCGCATTAAGATAATTCAATTTGAAAAAAAATCAAAAACAATAATTTAAAGCCGCTAATTCGCAAATTATAACAAATTAAGGAAAACGGAGACCGGAAACTGGAGACCGAAGACCGGAAAACGGAGACAGGAAATAGAACTTTCACCTTTCACCTTTTACCTTTTACTTTTTAGTCTCCCTTCAACCTTCAACCTTCAACCTTCAACTTGCAACTTGCAACCTATAACCTATAACCTTGCAACCTATCTAATCCTCAAACCTCTCCCAAACCATACTCACCACATTCTTCTCGTCGCTGCTAAAGTGCATACCTACAAAATATATTTGTTTGCCGTGGTTCAGGTATTTTTCGTAGTACCGTTTGGTTTTAATTTGGTGCAGGGCATCTTCGGCGGGCATATCAACTTTAAATTCGAGTATTACAATTTCGTTCGGCCCTGTTAAAGTCATATCGGCTCGCCCTTTGTTGGTAGTATCTTCGGCATAAGCCAAAAAGCCAAGGCTAGCCATAAAAGTGTACATAACGCTGGCGTAGTACCCTTCGTAAGTACCCATATTGTTGTTTACATAGTTCTGGTACGGAATGGCAGCAAAGAGTGATTTTATTTCGGTTTCGAGACTCGAAAAGTCTTTGCTTTTCAGAATATTATGAATTTTAAGCTGGTGAGTAGTTTTTTGAGTTGACATATTGCTCAAATAATCGAAAAACAAAGCATTGAGCGATTTTTGAATCTCCAGATTAGGTATTTTCATTTTATACAGCAAAAAGCTTTCA
>QKGS01000034.1 GCA_003250355.1 Bacteroidota bacterium | reverse complement strand
TACAGTTTGAAATATCAAATTCAAATACTCCCATCGGTAACATATATCGTTACGGCTTATTTCGAGCATATTAATACCATTATTATGTGTATACCCTTTAAAGTGTTTGCAGTATCGTAAAGCCTCGGTATAATTCTTAGACTTAGAGTATTTGAATTTGATTGTTAACACTGTATTTTACGTATGAATTTTTTATTTCTTCTTTTATTCTACTATAAACTTACCCTCTGATATAAGACTGTTAGAGCCGGTTATTTTATATATATATAAACCTGAACTCATACCGGAAACATCAACTAGAAGTTTACCAAATGTATTGTCTACATTAAAAGATTTTACATTGGTTCCGTTTGAGTTAAATATTTCAATTGTTGCCATTTTCGAATCATTAGGGAGCTCAAATGTTATTTTGTGCGAAGTTGGATTAGGGTATGCATTAATTACTCTACTGTTGTTACTATTGTCTGATTCTTGTATCCCTATAAGTTGCCCGGGGAGATTGTATATATTATATATTCTATCGAATGAGTAGGTATTTTTATATAAAATCATTTTAGTTTGGTCTCCGATACTATATATAAAGTCTTGATTAAAGCTAAATTCTTCAGGGGTGCTATTGGGGGTCGAATACTTATATGGGATTGAACAATCTTTGAATGTCTGTTCAACTTCTCCATTTTCGTCAATAATGTAAGTGTTATATTTGAACGAGCGTTCATTGCATGCTATGTATTCTATTTCATTGTCGTTGTCAAATAGTTTTTCGGAAAAATAATACTTTCGGTTGGGGTCGGTAAGACTATCAGCAATAATAATTTCTTTAAATATAGAGTAGTCGGGGTTGTAGAACATAACAGTGTCATTATCGAATCGATGCAATTCCCTAAGTACAACATACTTGAATCCGGACACGTCAAGATTTATTGTAAACAAGCATCCCCCCACACTATTTGAAATCGTAAACTCTTTATCTAATGTAACCTGTGAATAACAATAACTACAGGCAACTGCCAATAGTGGTAAAATAATTTTCTTCATTTTTAAATAATTTATGTTAATTGATTTTAATCATTTTTGTTAATAATTATGTTAGCTATAATTGCAATGAACCACCATTTCCCCAATAATCTTCTATTAATTGAAATATCAAAGGGTACTTTGTATCCCTGCATACTACGTTATGCGGGTAAGGGGTGCTTTGTATATTATTTTTAACCTGTTTGTTTGTTAATGCTTCCCAGGCTTTCGATAATAGATTCCAGGTAAGCTATTTTTTCATTCTTCATTTGTATTATTTCTTCTTTGTCTTTTATGGTGTTTTCTAATGTTTTAATATGTTTTTCTAGTTGTTCAACCTTATTTTCATCTTCTAAAGGTCTGTTTGGAATGACAAATTCTGACACAGGTTCTTTGTAGAAAAAATAAACACTTCTCTTTATTGATTCTGCAATGCGTTCCAATGTGCCAGTTTTAATATCCTTAGCGTTTAATAACGACTGCAAGCTTTGAGGGCTTTCTCCCATTAATTCAGCAATTTCTTTGAGCTTATATCCAGAATTTAGTAATTTTTCTTTTACCTCTTTTCCATTCATATACAGGTTGTTATAAATAAAATAAATAAAATTCTTTATTTTGATAAAGAAATATTTGTATTAAAAAAGAAAAATGTTTATATTTGTAACAGCAATAACAACAAATACAAACAATTATGTTACTAATAAAAAAAGTAAAACAGTCGAAAAACTATTTTGAAACCCATAAGGGTAATACCCATTATTTTGAAGGACCCAAAGTAGTTACATGGTACTTTTTAGGTATTCCGGTTTATAAACGAATAGTAACGGTTCGTTTTAAATCGGGATACCCGTTCGACGAATCAATTTAGAGTGATTGCTCTATAATTTGGGCAACCTCTTTCATTGATTCCAGAACTGTCGTGTAGCCACCATTTGAGTCAGTTGACAACCATATTAAAGTTATGACAGTTACAAATATAAACAAATGTTAACAATATAAACAATACTATAAAATGAGTACACAAAATTTTGCGATGGCATACGGAAAGTTACCGGGCAATATGCAGAGCAACATTAGAGATGAGGTAATGATTGAGGCGGGTTGGAAAACGACTCAGTATTTTTCGATGAAAAAAAACGGAACAAGAGCATTGACAGATATTGAGAAAAATGCGGTTGAACGAGTGTTTTGCAAGTATGGGTATGATGCCTGGACCGGGGAACCTATAAATGCTTAAATCATGTCGGCGGCAGTTTTAACCAAAACCGAAGATACGGTAGTTCAGTTTAAGTTGCTTGGATTGCAGCGGAAAGAGATTGCTAATGAACTGCAACGCAGTGAGGGTACTATTCAAAAGCATTTTCAAAACATATACACAAAGGTTAAGGTGCAGAACGAAATAGAGTTATATAACTGGTATTTGGAAAATGTACTCGGAATTGAAATAAAAAAAATATTGAAAATAACCCTGTGTTTGGGAATGCTAATACTTGCCGAATACACCGATGATTCAGAAATGATAAGGGCTAAGAAGTACGGGAAGAGTATTAGGAGCTTACGTAGTATTAAGCCTTTGCGAAAAGGGAAAGAGTTTAAACTTGAATATGTGTAATATGACTATCACACTAGACCAACAACAGTTACTGCAGATGTTAACGTCGGCAGCGCAAATGGGAGCAGCCAGTGCACTTGTGAAGCTTGGAATAAATAAAACAAAAATAACTAAAGCGGAAGCTTATAGGAGATATACACGTAGGCTTGTGGATTACTGGGTGCGGGAAAAAAAGATAAAACCGGTAAAGATTCAAGGCAGTACTCTGTTAGATGTAGAAGAGCTTGAAGCTTTATCGACAATAAATGACTTAAAGATATAATTATGGAAATAGCTATATACAATCCGCACCCAACTCAATATCGCGAATTTAACTCGTTATTGGGGCGAAGCGAATCGACAAAGCCTGTAAAGCATATTAATGTTATCAGAGTGTTTGAAGAGCTTCTAAAGAAATATTTAGAATGTCCGGTATGTGAGTCGGATAATATACGACTGTACTTTATTGATGACAACGGCAAGCCATGTAAGCCTAATACCGATGTATTGAGTAGACAATGTGAATGTTCGAATTGCGGTTACGATGATGAGATTGCAGCTTTCGACCCAGATTGGTGGAGAATGTCGATAAGCAACAAGAATAAATATGCTAAAAATATATAACAATGAGTTCAGCAACAGCAAGCACTTATGTATGGGAAGATATAGTGAATGAACATTTAATGTTCACAGTTGATACCCGCAGAAATATGGTATTTGTAAGTTTTCACGGGAAGGTTACAAAGAAAGAATTCCGTAATACTATAACGACTGAAATATACAATGAACTGAGAACAAAAATAATTACAGAATTAGTAGGACCCGAATATTTATAAATTTTTCAAAAAAAACGAAGAGATATGGAAACAGAATTAAGACCTGATGTTATAACATTAGACATTGAGAACTTACCCGAGTTTAAAGGTATTGAACAGAAACAGTATGAATTGGTAACGCAGAATCCTTACGTTGCAATAGTTGATAATGCAACATACGAGCAAGCGAAGAAAGCAAGAACGGCATTAAGGAAAGGGCGTACCGATTTGCAAAATGGGGAGAAAGCTATTGCAAGTAAGCTGCAAAACTTCCGCAATATGGTTAAAGATAAAACCATGAAACTTATTGCTATTACGCAAAATGCAGAAGAGCGTCAGCAATCGGAAATAGACCGCTACGAAACAATTAAAGAGCAAGAGAGAGAGGAGAAAGCTCGCAAGGAGAAGGAGCGAATTAATAGTATTTTTTCAAAAATTGACCTGTTTAAAAATCAATTTACATTAAAAATTCAGAGTGTAGATTTAATAAATGTAGGGAATCTGCTGTCGGAAATCACCGAACACTCGATAGATGTAGAAGAGTTTGACAATGATTATGAAGCTGTAAGAAGCGATTTGATAGACAGGTTAAAATCGAAGAACTTACAACTTGAAGAGGCTGAGAGATTGAGAGAGCAAAGGGCTGCGGCGGAGTTGGAGCGTAAAAGGTTGGAACAGGAACGGGCAATACTTGAAGCAGAACGTTGGAAACAAGAGGAAGAAATGCGCCGTAAGCAAGCCGAGGCAGCGGCAGCATTGCAGAAAGAACGTGAAGCTATTGAGGCCGAAAAACAACGTTTTGCAAAAGAACAAGCAGAAAAAGAGGCTAAAGAACAGGAGCTTGCCGAGCTTAAACGCAAAGAGGAAGAACAAAAAGAGATTGAGCATAGGGTAACTTTAGTAGAAGGGTTAGGATTTGTATATATCAAAGAGACTCAGATATTGCAAATGGGGCGACAAATAATTGAACTGAACGAATTAAAAACAAGCGAATGGGTTGAGCTATTTGAGCAATATAAAAGTATTGCAGCTAATGAGTGCGAATATTTAGAGGGGGTGAAACCTGACAAAACAAAGCTGTATGAAGCAATCAATTCAATATCAATAGAAGGCATTAATGTAATGCTAAACACTGAAGAGGCTCAGAATATCATGACCAATATGCTATCGGAATTTAGCAAGCTGAAAGAAAAATATACTGCGATAATTAACCAATTATAGAACAAAAAATATATGAGATATGGAAACAGAAATAATCAAGAAAGAATCGTTCTTACCCGACAACTATCAGGTACCCGATAAGGCTAAGCAATTCATGAAATTAACCCCGGGCGACAACCTTATTAGAGTTCTATCAGCACCATTGCTAGGGTGGATAGTGTTTAAAGATGATGGCACTCCTGTACGCAGACACTACGAAGAGGGCGAATTTAATTATGAAGAGTTGGTATCAATGGGGGCTAAGAGAAAGGAAGATGGTGACTTTGAATGGAGTAAACACTTTTGGTTGATGCTTGTATGGGATTTTGAAGCGAAAGCCCCAAAGATACTTGAGATAACGCAAGTATCAGTTCTAAAACCTTTGTATGCTCTTACTAATGATGAAGATTGGGGTGATTTAAGAGATTTTAACATAAATATACACCGTGAGGGAACAGGTAAGAATGACACAAAATTTGAGGTAATACCGAAGCCTCATAAACCGCTTGCTCCCGAAGTACAGAGAGTTGTTGATGAGTTGACTGAGAAGCAATTAATTGATTTAAATGCGATATGGAAAGGTAAGTATCCTTTTGAAATATATAATTATTAGAGATGAACAATTTTTGGAAAAACCAAACAAATATTCCAACAGGATATAGCGACCTTCTTGAAGAGCTTGAAGCTAAAGAACGTGCAGCAATGCGCCCACGCAACAAGTATCCGAAAGTTGTTCGAGAGAAAACATTTGTAAACTACCTGCATAATCGACCTAACTACGATGATTATTTATTCCGGTGCTCAGGGTGGGGAAAACTTATGGGGGGAATTCCAAAGCCGTTAACAGACAGGCAAGCAGAAACATATAGTGCATATCACGAACGGTTCATGGGCAATGGCAAGCCATTAACCGAAAAGCAGGAGAGTGATTATTATGACTTAGGAGCAAGATTAAGAGCTAAAGCAACATTATCGGACGGAGCTGTAAGTTATTGTTCGGAGTTAGTTCGAGAAGATGTATTTGGGCGGCGAAAGATTATTGAGACTAAGTATATGGATAAAGGTATAGAAATGGAATCGGCTTCGATAGAACTATATGGCAGTTATATTGGCGAATCGCTTGTTAAGAATACTGAACGAAAGCAGAACGAGTATATTATAGGCGAAGCCGATAATGTAAGCCATAATATAGTGAGAGACTTTAAAACTTCGTGGGACCACTCAACATTTCCAATTGCCGACCGTGATATTAAGAATAATATATATGCGTGGCAGCTTCAAGGCTACATGGACTTGTGGGAATTGGAGAAAGCGGAACTTGTATATTGCTTAGTAGACACCCCTGTGCGCTTGGTTGAAGATGTAATACGCAGACTGGACTGGGACTATAACATACTTACAAATGAGGGTGCTGTAAGAGAACAGCACCGCTCACTTGTGGTAGAGAAGGTATGCAATATGATATACACATATGAGGGGCTTATTGACTTGCTTGAACAGTCAGGAACGCTTGAAGCTGATTGGTTCGAGAATGTATTTGTTGAAATACCGGTTGAAGACAGAATTAAAGTATTCAAAGTAGACCGTAACGACAAGATGCTGCGACAAGGTAAGGAGGTATTAAAGTTGGCACGTAATTACATGAACCAGAGTTTAAACTTGATTAAAACGGAACGAATTAATGGATTATGAAATGCTTGCGGATTATTTTCAAGGGGTTGAACTATCGGATGAGCCAATACCCTTAACGAGTTGGTCAACGATAGTTAATCCGCAGCTTTTCATCAATTCGCACCTAAACATACTTAGGAATAAAAACAGAAACGACAGGCAGTATTCATTACACTTAGAGCGATTAATTAAATTAAAAAACTTGCTCGAAACAGGAGAGCTTCAAGATAATTTTAAAATGAAAAGGATACTTGTATTAGATATAGAGACAACCGGTTTTTTAAAAGATGACGGGTCTATTGTTGAAATAGGGATAGTAGAGCTTAATCTTGATACAGGCGAAGTTACAGAAATATATGATTCAGTATGTAGAGAGGAGATGTTAAGGCAACGTCATAGAGATGGGTGGATATTTAAAAATTCAAGCTTAACGGTAGAAGAGGTTCGTAATGCTCCTAGTTTTGTTAAAGTAAAACAGGAGGTACAGAATATAATTAACAGATACCCACTCGGGGCTACAGCCTTTAATAATAAGTTTGATTTTGATTTTTTGAAAAACCGGGGAATTACATTTTTAAGAGAGTTACCATGCCCAATGAAGATAGCAACCCCTATATGCAATATTCCGTTTGCGAATGGAAAAGGAACTAAATGGCCTAATGTTGAAGAGGCTTATGCACACTTCTTTCCTGATGTAGAGTATAAAGAATTGCACCGGGGGTTAGACGATGCAAAACATGAAGCTCAGATTGTGTATGAGCTGTACAAAATGGGGCATTTTAAAATTGACTAGAATGGCGGCAAAACACATTGAAATATATCACAAAGCATTGGGTTATGAATTTACCGAAGGAGTATTTCGCCCATCGGAATTGAGCGGACGGCAGAGTAACGATATTCACCATATTGAACGCCGCGGTATGGGTGGGAATAACGAAGCTGACAGAATAGAAAACCTTATAGCACTAACTACTATTGAGCATGAAGAGTTAGGTGATAAGAAGCAGTATAAAGCATTGTTATATGAATTGCATCTGAATTTCTTGAAGCATAATAAAGTTGAGTTTAATGAAGATTGGATTTTGGACCAGATTAGCAAAAATAAATATTGATGAAACTTGAAACCTTATTTAATGCGCAAGATGCAAAAGAAGCAGCTTATGCAGAATATGAAAACGAAATACGGCAAGCAATACACACGATAAAGCAAAATGCAGGAAGAATGGAATATGAATTATCGGGCGATCCAAAGTATATGCATTGCGTAAAGTCAGCATTAGTAGAGCTTGGGTATAATGTTGTTGAGAATTTTAATACAAGTTACAGCATTCACTTAACTGTACGATGGGGAAAATGAACAGAACGAGTATAGCCTTAATAGGGGCAATATTAATACAGTAATATACATTTTAATTGATTTAATATGAAAACATATTTTGAAACAAAAATCACTTACGAGAAAGTAGATGAAAGAACCGGAAAGGAAAAGAGAGTTGCAGAAACGTACTTAGTAGATGCTATAACCTTCGGAGAAGCTGAGGCAAGGATAGTTGCTGAGTTTGCCGGCTACAACATTGTAGTATTAACTATAAAACGAGCTAATTATACGGAGCTACGTTATAGTGATAATGCGAGCAAATGGTTTAAATGCAAAGTGGAGTTCATTGCGGTTAATGAAGAACGGGGGATTGAAACTAAGGTTGCTCAATATTATCTGATTCAAGCTGATAATTCAGAAAATGCCATAAAAGAGGTGCATGAATTATTCAATAGTTCTATCTCGAATTATGAGATACCTCAGGTAGTTGCTACCCCTATATTGGAAGTTTATGAATATAAAAATAACGAGGAGTATGAGCGAAGAAATAGTAATAACTAATGTAGTTATAAGCAGAGCGAATGTATTAGTTGACACGCAGAAAGATAGAACAAAGCTAAAAGAACAGCTTGCAGAGCTGATGAATTGCAAGCCGTCAGATATAAAGTTCACATTTGCAGAACAGCCGAAGGTTGCCCCACTCATAAAAAGTGAGGTCATTCTTTAACAGCTCAGGAGTACCGCAAATCTTACTCCTGAGATTCGGAGACAAGACAGAATGGAGATGTGTGTAGTGACCCGCCATACTAGTTAAAGGCTAAAGCGGAAGTAGGTTCGAATCCTGCTGTCTCCACAAGACTGATGGAAGGACATCTATAGCATCGGAATCAATGGTAGCTAAGTCCGGTTGATTGAGAGCCGGGAAGACGGACGTTTTAAAAAAACACAGAAACAAATAAAAAAATGAGAACAATAAAAATAATTTGTATATTTGCAATGCGACATTTATTAAATAGTACTGCAATATTCAAGCAGTTTTCATCGAAACAACGACATAGGCGTAGTTTCCCTCATCCTATTAGCAGTGCTATTAGTAAGTGTCGCAACTTAGAGGGAGCTACGCTCTTTCTGTTTGTATTGATAGCAATTAATTTACAGATGCGACACTTAGTAAATGAAAATTGCGCCACAGTGAATAATAGTACCTGTATAGCAACGCTTGCAAGTAGCGACAAACTTGTAAAATCACTTACCTCAGAGAATACCCGACTTAAAGATGCACTGGAACATAAATCCAGTATGGTAGATATATTAGAATCTATCAACACCGACTTGCGAGAAATAAACCGCATGTTAAAAGAGCAAGTTGGAGAAGCTAAAAAGAAGCAACTCGAAATATTCAATCCCTACCTAAGAATAACTTACAAGAAAGGAATTGCTGTATGAATGATTTAGTATTTAATCATAATGGAGCTGCAACAACAAATAGCTTGTTGATTGCTAAAACATTTAGTAAAGAACATAAAAATGTTTTACGTGATATCGACAATCTTGATTGTTCCGAAGAATTCTCGCAGCTCAATTTTGAGCCGTCAAAATATAAAGATGAGCGTGGGAAAATGCAACGCATGTTTATTATTTCAAAAGATGGGTTTGTATTTCTAGTAATGGGATACAAAGGGAAAAGAGCCGGAATGCTGAAGGAAAGCTATATCAACAATTATAACAAAATGCAATCATGGATAGCTGAGCGGGAAAATACTAAACTAGGCTATCGCCCAATGACTGATGCATTAATGGCAGCAAAGGGGAATCCTAAACCACATCATTTCAGTAATGAGAATTTTATGATTAACGACATTATCCTCGGTTGCAGTAGCCGAAAGCTCAAAAAAGAAAAGGGTATTGATAATTTCCGTGAGATAATGACAAATGAGCAATTGTTTTTCTTAAACAGACTACAAGCTCACGATACCGCTCTTATTGAATTGGGGTATGATTACGAAGGTAGGAAAAAGAACCTGACCAACTATTATAATACACTTAAAGCTAGAAAGTTAACTAACTAAAGAAATTCAGACCCGAAGCCTTTGAATAGGATGGAAAATGAATATAAGTAAACACGGTGGGATGTTTCGCGAGAATGCTTTTTGTACCACCATTTTTTAACCAATAAATAAAAGAGAGAATGGCTAATACACAACAGTTAGAAAAGAAAAGAAAAGACCTGGCAACACAAAGAGACTTTGATAAAGTGGGTATTCTGATGCGAATGAATAAGCTCACCTATACGCAGCTAAAGCAAATAGCAGAGATAGCGGAGGATATGTTGAAGTTGAATATGAAAATAAGCAAGTAGTATGTTCGATAAGCAATTTTATCCAACACCGGTACGTGTAGTTTACCAAATGATAGCAGAGCTTGATTTGAATGGTAAAACAGTATTAGAGCCAAGTGCCGGAAAAGGAGATATAGTTAAAGTTTTAAAAGAATCAGGAGCCAAGGTTGTTATTTGTGAGAAAAACGAAGATTTAGCCCTAATATCATCAAAAAAGGCTGACGTTTTTATAAAGCACGATTTCCTACAGGTGACAAGCGATGAAATAAGCCATGTTCATTTCATAATAATGAATCCTCCTTTTCTTTTCGCTGATAAACATATTCTTCATGCCTATGAGATAGCTCCTGAGGGGTGTGTAATAGTAGCTCTTTGTAACTATGAGACTGTAAGCAACAAGTATAGCAGGAATAGAGATAGGTTAGGCAAGCTTGTTGCAAAATATGGTACGTCAGAAAATATTGGCGATGTGTTCTCAACAGCAGAAAGAACAACCGAAATTGATATAGGCTTAATTAAGCTTTACAAGCCGAAAACAGGAGCGAATGAGTTTGATGATTTTATGTTTTCAGAGGAAGAGGAGGAACAATATTTCGGTGCTTCCGGATTGGTTCAGTACTCAAAGATTCGTGATATAGTTGGCCGATACATTCAAGGTGTTCAAATGTTTGATACTGTTATAGGTACTGCAAGTGCAATTAACGATACTATAAAACCTTTGGGTGGTTCATTCCGACTTTCGTTTAGTGCAATAGAGCATAGGGATGATGGTTTTTCAGAGCTAACACGAGAAGAATATAAAAAGCGTTTGCAAAAATCGGCATGGCGTAGCGTTTTCCGTGAAATGAAAATGGAGAAGTACTTAACTCAATCAGCTAAAGAGCAAATAAACAAGTTCGTAGAGCAGCAAACAAACAAGCCTTTTACCATGAAAAATATTTTCAAAATGGCTGAGCTTATTGTTGGTACTCACGAAGGAAGAATGCAAAAAGTTATTGAGGAAGTTTTCGACTGGTTGACTGAGCACCATCACGATAACCGCCAAGGTGTTGAAGGATGGAAAACAAATAGCATGTATTTCGTAGGTATGAAGTTTATCGCTCCTTATTGTGGACTTCAAAAAGGATGGAGTGGTCAACCTACATTCAGCTATAGTGATAGAGCTGAACGAATGGAAGATTTAATAAAAGCTTTATGCATGGTTACCGGAAAGAATTACAATGACATGATTCCATTGATTGACTTTTTCCGTGAAGACACAAGAGGAGAGAAAGGCTATAAAGAATGGGGAACTTGGTACGATTGGAATTTCTTTCAAATAAAAGTAGGAACCATGCATGTGAAATTTAAAGATAAGCAGGTTTGGGAAATGTTCAATCGTGCTGCATGTAAAGCTAAAGGGTGGCAAATACCCGAGCGAACCGGCAGCGACTTTAAAAGGAAAAAAGAAGGGGTTGAAGTATATGGATAATAATTGGCAGGTTGCAGAATTGCAAATTAAATATAAGAAGAGAAAGAAACAGCCCGTAATAATTAAAAGCACTCTTGATGCAGTAAGAGTATTGCTAAAACATTGGGATATAGACTTAATGAATATTCAGGAGCAATATTGTGCATTATATCTAGATACACAGGGAGAAGCATTAGCATTTCGGTTAATATCAACAGGGAGGCAGAATGATTGTGGATTTGATATGAAATTACTATTGTCGTGCGGGTTGTTATGCAGGGCGCATTCGTTAATAGTAGCACATAATCATCCGAGTGGCTCGTTAAAGGTTAGCTCATCAGATAAGGAGACTACAATTAAACTAAAATCAGCCTGTGAGTTGGTTGGGTTGCACTTAATTGACAGCCTGATAATTACAGATAAAGGATTTGTTAGTATATAATTTTAACATTGAATAAGATATGATACTACCGTTTTCTACCAAGTTCCCTAATGGGGATAAAACCTATTTCATAGAAAAAATATGGGA
>QKGS01000064.1 GCA_003250355.1 Bacteroidota bacterium | reverse complement strand
TTTACAAGTTTGCTTGCTATGCCGTCGTATATATAGTCAAAGTCGTAAATACGGTATACACTGCCACTTACATTACTTTTAATACGGTCAAGTAAAAGCGATTGGCTCACTTTTACCCCCGGCTTAAGGTAGCTCTGTGTTCTATAACGTTGAGCGGTGTAGAAAAACTCAACACTTGCAAAAGTTCCTCCACCGTTGGTATTTCCGGTATAATCTATTCTTTTTATTACATTCTCATCTTCAATGGTTTCGTAGCTATAGATCATATAGTTGCCCAAAAAATCTTCGGCTCGGGTTATTTTCCACACCACTTTTACTGAATTTACAGTATAAGCACTATATGTGGCTTTTATTCCATTATTTATTACTTCAAATGTTTCGGGTCCGGTTTCAACCGTACCTCCTTTTGCTGTAATTTTTGCGGTTGAATACATTTCGGTAACGTAAGTTGAACCATTGGCACCGTAACTGCCTGTTTCTAAAAGTAGTCGTTGGCCGTCGAGTGCAAACTTGTCGGTTGCGGAATATGTAACCCCGGTGTTTTTACCATCCTGAACCATGGTTTGCGGAGCTCTGTATATTACCGATAAGCCGGAAAGTCCCCAACCTATTCCCATAAGCCCATTGCCTCCCCCGCTGTTGTAATTTACCGAAAGGTTAGGTTGAATATTTCGTATACCCGCAGGTATATCTATGGCTATTGAATATGTGGCACTACCCGAGGGTGATACATCTACCGAACCGGGTATTGTACCTACAATATAATTACCGCCGGAAATATCAATGCTTTGAGAACCGGTGTTAATATCAGCATACTCTGTTCTTGGAACAAAATTTTCATCGATATATGCTTTAAGGTTCGCTGCCGATGTTGCTGTAAAACCAAAACCGGGCTTGAATGTAATAGAACGGCTTGCTTTAATATCGTAAAGCTGTGATGTATATAATTGTTCTTTAAATTCTAAATTTTTTCCGGTTTGGGTTTGGGATTTAACCGAAATAAATCCCAAAAGTATTAATGTAAGGTATATTAGCTTTTTCACGTGTTTATGATTGGTTAATTTGTTTTCATTATTTGAATATTTTCGGCAACGCCGCCTGTTTGAATATTCAATACATAATTTCCAACTGACAAATGGTTAATATTTACCAATGTTATAAAACTATCGATAGTTCCTGAGAGTACTTTTTTGCCAAGAATGGTATAGAGGGTATAATTTCCCACAGGTGTATCTTGGTCTGTTATTTGTATGTTAAAGTAATCGTATGCAGGGTTTGGATATATTACAATATTTTCAGAATTTGAATTATTGCTGAAACTATTTTCTGATTCTGACTCTTTTATAAACTCCTGAGTGTTTTCTGCCTGTATCTTACCCGACTTTAAAGTATTGAGAGGTTCTAACAAGTATCTGTGATTTAAATTACCTGCATTGTCGTAGTCGTAATCAAACTTAACGGTTACACCCTCATTTACAGTTTCATAAACAATACTTGTAGGTATTCCGTATTCGAATATACCTATAACACCTAACCCGGGCTCAGTCCATTCAACAACAGCAACATCGGCATAATCGACTGTGTAAGCAATATGTCCTCCAAATATTTTTACGCTACCTAACTTGCTGAAAGGCTTAATTGAATAACTAACTTCAGTACCAACACTTATAGTCGCTGAAATATTTAGTTTTATAACCTGACCGGATGATATTTTTATAATAAATAGCATTGTTGCAAATAGCAACAACTTCGATAATGCCCTCATAACTAACTACTTTAAAGAGTTAATATCATCTCTTAAACTCTTTATTTGTTTCTCCTGCTCAATAATATAAAGCGTAAGCTCTTCTACTTTCTGCAGCAGTATGCGGTTCATTTCGCCAAGGCCTACGCCGTTAGCCTCTACTTCTGACCCCTTAGGCACATCGGGCAGGTGTTTGTTTTGGTTTACAAAGTTTTCAACTTCGGTAAGGCTGCGTAGCTTGTATGTGTCGGAGAAAACATAGTCGGGCCAATTTTCTTTTAATGCTACAACAACTTCAGTAGCTGCTATTGGTCCATTTACCTTCAATTTAAACTTTGTTGCATTATTGGGTTCAAATACTCCTATACTTACATTGCCATAAGCATCGAACCCCATTACATCTTTTACTTCGCCACCATGATGCCAAACTCCAATTTTTAATCCATAACCGTACTCATACTTTAAATAATTATACTTATCGCCTAAATACAAATAACCATAACCATTATTTTGCTGAATTAATGCATTGCCGTTAATAGAAATCTTACAATCATAAGTTTCAGTAGTCCCTATACCTACCGAGCCTTTTGCATAAACTCTTCCATCTCCATATACGTTAAATGTAGTTTCTCCGGTTCGGCTATCTTGCACATTATAACACTTTGTGTTGTCTCTATTTGCTACAATACTATTTGCAATCCACCAATCACCGGTATAGTTATTTGTGTTTAGTGAAAACGAAGTTGCTTGAATTCCTCCATCAACATGTAATTTGCTTTGAGGATTGCACCCTATACCCACATTACCATTCGCCAAAAAAGTAACTTTTGTGTCGATTCCCGACCTAAAGTAAAGGTTAGGAGCATAATCAATCATTGCACTTGAACCATTGTGGTGCATACGCAACCTGTTACCGGTATCGGTGTTTGAACCTATCCAGTACGACTGCCCGTTTGGTATATAAACGCTACCGGTTGCATTTATCAATTTATTAAAATATGTATCTCCATAAAAAGTAGTTCTCCCATTCCTTTCAAGTCCCAATACTTCAGTATAAGTAGTTGCGTTTGGTTTGAAATAAAATACAAGCCTACTATTCATATTAAGTTGAGGCCCATTAATACTCCACATTCCATTAAAAGTTATACTCGATGGCCCCATACCATTTGTCCCCATGAGGTCTAAACTTATTGGTAATTCAGCAAAAGCACCAAAACTAAATGCTAATACAGTTAGCAGTAACGTTACTCTTTTCATTTGTTTATTGTTTAATTAAATTGGTTAATATCAGTTAATTTTATGC
>QKGS01000069.1 GCA_003250355.1 Bacteroidota bacterium | reverse complement strand
TACCTTAACGCAGGCAAGCAAATATATTTTGTAGGTATGCACTTTAGCAGTGAGGATAAAAATGTGGTGAGTATGGTTTGGGAGAGGTTTGAGGATTAGGTTGCAGGGTTACAAGGTTGCAAGAAGACTGGAGACTGGAGACTGAGGACTGGTTACAAGTTTCTATTTCCTGTCTCCGTTTTCCGGTCTTCATTCTCCTTAATTTGTTATAATTTGCGAATTAGCGGCATTATATCTAATTCGTTTTCGTTTCAATTTGCGAATTAGCGGCTTTAAAACCATTTCTTAATTCGGTTTCCGGTTTCCGGTTTCCTGTCTTCGATCTCTAGCCTCGGCTATTATCAATATTAGCGTTTAAATATCTCTCCCTAACATTAATTTTGCTTGCTTAGCCTGTATTTAAAATATAAAAGGCTATTTTTGTCAAAACTTATTTCGATATGAACTTTGATGTAAACACAATAAGAGAGGATTTTCCTATACTTAAAGAAAAAATATACAACAAACCTCTTATTTACTTTGATAATGCTGCTACTACTCAAAAACCAAAAGCTGTAATTGACAAAATAGTAGAAGTATATACTAAATATAACTCAAACATTCACAGAGGGGTTCACTATTTGAGCAACAAGGCTACTACACTTACCGAGGAAGCCCGACAAATAGTACAAAATTTCATAAATGCAGGTTCTGAAAAAGAGGTAATATTTACCCGTGGTGCTACAGAAGGTATTAATCTAATTGCTAACTCATTTGCTGAAAAGTATATAAATAAAGGCGATGAAATAATTGTTTCAGAGCTGGAACATCACTCAAATCTGGTACCATGGCAGCTTGTAGCTAAAAAATATGGTGCAAAAGTTATAAAATGGCCATTTAACGACAAAGGAGAGCTAAGTATCGAAGTGTTAAAATCATTAATAAACGATAAAACAAAAATAATTACGGTAAACCATGTTTCCAATTCGTTAGGAACTATTAATCCTATTGAAGATATTATTAAAATTGCCCATAGCAAAAGCATTCCGGTAATGATTGATGGTGCGCAGGCTATACAACATATTGCCGTTGATGTGCAGGCACTCGACTGTGATTTTTATGTATTTTCAGGACACAAAATATACGGCCCTACCGGCATTGGTGTTATTTACGGAAAGGAAAAGTGGCTTGAGCAAATGCCGCCATACCAAGGTGGTGGTGAGATGATTGATACCGTTTCATTTGAAGAAACAACATTTAACGAACTCCCCTTCAAATTTGAAGCCGGCACACCTAACTATGTCGATACTATTGCTTTAGGCGAAGCTATTAAGTATGTTGAATCAATAGGAATAGACAATATAGCGGCATATGAACACGAATTACTCGAATATGCACAAAAAAAACTGGAAACGATTCCGCAAATTGAATTTATAGGTACGGCTACAAATAAAACAAGCGTTATATCGTTCAATATTAAAGGAATACACTCATTCGATGCCGGAACTATTTTAGATAAAATGGGCATTGCAGTAAGAACAGGAACCCACTGTACTGAGCCTGTAATGCAACATTTTAATATTAACGGAACCATTAGAGCCAGTTTTGCGTTTTATAATACAAAAGAAGAAATAAATGAACTTTATAACGGACTAATTAAGGTTATTGAATTGTTCGGGTAATACATTTTTATAAATTATGAGTATAGTAAATACAAGACAGGACGAGATAGTAGAAGAGTTCAGCGTATTTGACGATTGGATGGATAAATACGCTTATATAATTGATTTAGGCAAAGACCTTAACTCACTTGATGAGAGTAAAAAAAACGATCAAATAATAATAAATGGCTGCCAAAGCAAGGTTTGGTTACTTTCGGAACTCGATGGTGAAAATGTGAATTTCTATGCCGACAGCGATGCCATAATTACCAAAGGTATAGTTGCTTTACTTATAAGAGTTTTAAGCGGACTTTCTACAAAAGAGATAATGGAAGCAGAACTATACTTTATTGATAAAATAGGACTGCGCGAAAACCTATCTCCTACCCGCTCCAACGGGCTTACTGCAATGATTAAACAAATGAAAATGTATGCCTTGGCATATAACACCAAAATAAACAGTTAACAAATGAAAAAAGAACTTGAAGAGAAGCTTATAGCTGAACTAAAAACAATATACGACCCTGAAATTCCTGTAAATGTTTACGATCTTGGTCTTATTTACGACCTTAACGAAAAAGATGGGATTCTTGAAGTAGAAATGACTCTTACAGCTCCGGGTTGTCCGGTTGCTGACCAAATAGTGGCAGAAATAAAGGAAAAAATGGAAGCTGTTGAAGAGATAAAAGAAGCTAACATAAATCTTGTATTTGAGCCAACATGGACTATGGATATGATGACCGAAGAGGCAAAACTTGAACTTGGAATGCTATAAAGTATTGTAAACCAGAAAAAAACATTTAACTTTGGTTTAATTGGGGCAAAATGCAGGATACAAATAAATATATAAGCGGATTACTTTTTATTCACGATTGTGTTATACTACCGGGATTTGGTGGCTTTGTGTGCAATTATCAATCGGCCGGGCACAATGAAGAAAACCATACATTTACCCCACCTAAAAAAGATGTTATCTTTAATCGCCACCTTACTTACAACGACGGCTTATTAATCAATTACCTGGCTAAAAACCAAGGAGTAAGTTACACTCAAGCAGAAGAAATAGTACGCGACGAAGTTCAAAAAGCATGGCTAAAACTCGACAAAGGCGAAAATGTGTATTTTGAAGGCGTTGGAACATTCTGCTACGACAACAAAAACCAATTAAGCTTTACCCCCAGCGATACTGAGAACTTTTTGACCGATTCTTACGGACTTGGTTCATTCCGGTTTCCACCACTCAGCTATCAGAAAAAAACAGTAGACTTTGTACCACAATATAACAGAGATACTATGAACCATGGTTTTAAACAAACGCTCAAATGGACGGCTGTTGTATTGCCACTTGCAGGTATTATTGCATTGTTACCCTATTACAACAAGCATAAGCAACAGCAAGCCGGCATAAATATAACTGCCATTGTCGACTCAGGCATTACTGTAAAAGAATCAATTGAAAATACACACTCTGCTGCGGCTATTGATGCAAAAATACACACCGAGGGCGATTTTAAAATGGATACCGATAAACGAACCGCCCTGTTTTACTCTCCTCAGAAAAATACTACTGAAAAAAGACAATTTTCAGAAGGAAAAACATTTTATATAATTGGTGGCAGCTATAAAGATAAAACCAATGCTGAAGAAAATAGTGAAACTTATATAAACTCAGGCTTTGAAACCGTTGAAATACTTGAAGTTGACGACCTATACCGGGTATCGCTTGCAAAATACAACGACAAGCTTACTGCTCTTCATGAACTACGCAGAATTAGAGGTAACGAAGACTTTAAAAACGTTTGGCTCTATTCAAAATAATTGTACTAAACCGTTATTATGTTACGGATATTATCCTCTTTATTATTTCTGATTATTGTTAACGGATTATATGCCAAGAATCCTGTAAAAGTTGAGAAAAAGCTCAATAAACTCTACAATCAAAATAAGATAGAGAAACTTGAAAAAAAAGCCGTTAAACTTAGTTCAAAAAACAAATCGCTCGATTGTTCTTATTACTTTCTATCGAAAATAGAACTTGAAAAATCGGATAATATTTCCCCAAAACCACATATTGACCAATGGAAACACTTACATAAGTCAATTAAATATAGCACTAAACTTACGAACGATAAATACAAAAACTGGCAAGACACAGTTGCCAATGCTATAAATGATTATCTTAATTTGTGGAGTAATAATGAAAATAAACACATAGAATCAGCTAAAAAAGAATATAAAAAATACTTGTCGGAAATATCACAAGCAGTAAATACTTCTCCTACAATCGTTACTGATAACAAGCTTCCTGAGTCAACTGAAAATAAAAAAAGTATTAGAGAAATAATAATTGAAACAGCTGAAGAACAAGTAGGTAATAAATATAAATACGGTGGAGAATTACCTGAAACAGGTTTCGACTGTTCTGGTTTTGTTAAATATGTGTATGGAAAAGTAGGAATCGAACTCCCCCATAACTCACATATGCAAAGTCAATTAAGTGGCCAAACACTTACAATAAACGAAGCCATACCGGGCGATTTAATATTTTTTGGAACAAAGCACAGTAAAGGTTGGAGAACACAACATGCCGGTATAGTTTACGGATTCAATAATAATGGAATTTTGGTAATACATTCATCGTCGAGAGGGGTAATAATTGATGGTGACAATGCAAGTTGGGATAGCTACTGGAAAAAACGTATCCTGTTCGTTAAGCGTATTCCCGAACTATCTGATTAACCATGTTTTGTAAGCTCCTGAAATGCTTCTTCAAGGCTATTTTGCTTTTGCTGTAAAGCTAAAACTGAACTGTTATTAGCTACTGCAAAGGCAAAAATATCTTTCCTAATATCATTACTGCATTCAATAACCCAAACATTAGTTTTTGCCTCAACAACATTCACAACGCCATTTATTGCTTTAAGCTTATCAATAGAGATACTATCAGCAAATTCTACTTCAATAATGAAATTATCGGTATTTACTTTACCAATATTATCAGGAATATTATCGGCAATAATTACACCGTTTTTAATAATAACTACCCTGTTACATATAGCTTTAACCTCCTGCATTATGTGAGTAGAAAGCATAATAGTTTTCTCAGAGGCCACCTCCTTTATAAGGTTTCGTATTTCAACTATCTGATTTGGGTCAAGCCCCGATGTTGGTTCATCGAGAATAAGTACCTTAGGGTCGTGAATAAGAGCCTGTGCCAAACCAACCCTTTGACGATAACCTTTTGAAAGAGCTCCAATAACCTTTTTGTATTCAGGAGTAAGCCCTGTTAGCTCAATCATTTTATCTACCTGTTCTCGCTTATTATGCAGTTTATATATGTCAGCAACATAAGTAAGGTACTCCTTTACATACATATCGAGATACAACGGATTATGCTCGGGCAAATATCCTACCTGCTTCCTAACTTCAAGCGATTGCTGTATTACATCAATATCATTAACTTTTACAGTACCCGAAGTTGGTGGAATATATCCTGTTATTATTTTCATCATAGTTGATTTTCCTGCACCATTAGGTCCCAAAAAACCAACAATTTCGCCTGTATTTATGGAAAACGACACATTATCTAATGCCTTCTGCTCGCCATATATTTTTGTTACACTCTGAATATTGATTGACATTGAATATACTCTTTTCAGTTATCATTAATAAGCCGAACGAAACTGACGTAAAAATCTTACATCGTTTTCAAAATATAAACGCAAATCTTTAATCTGATATTTAAGCATAGCAATACGTTCAACCCCCATTCCAAAAGCAAAGCCTGTATATTTTTCACTATCAATACCACAACTTTCAAGCACATTGGGGTCAACCATTCCGCAACCTAATATTTCGAGCCAGCCTGTATATTTACAAACATTACACCCCTTGCCTCCACATATAGAACACGACACGTCCATTTCGGCACTTGGCTCTGTAAACGGGAAATACGACGGGCGTAAGCGAATTTGAGTTTTTTCACCAAACATTTCTTTAGCAAAATACATAAGCGTTTGCTTCAAATCGGCAAATGATACATTCTCAGCTACATACAACCCCTCTACCTGATGAAAAATACAGTGTGCACGCGCCGAAATAGCCTCATTACGAAATACACGCCCCGGAAATACCTTGCGAATAGGAGGTTGCTGATTCTCCATAACACGTACCTGAACACTCGAAGTGTGTGTACGCAAAAGAATGTCGGGATTTTTTTCAATGAAAAATGTATCCTGCATATCGCGGGCAGGGTGCTCGGGCGGAAAATTCAACGCTGAAAACACGTGCCAGTCGTCTTCTATTTCAGGCCCTTCGGCTACCGTAAAACCAATTTTCGAAAATATGGTGATAATTTCATTTTTAACTAAAGATATAGGATGGCGTGAACCCAGTTCCAATGGCTCTCCTGAACGTGTAAGGTCAAGTGCTGAATTGTCGGTTGTCGATTCTTCAAGCGAATCCTTAAGTGTATCATATTTTTGCTGAGCGGCCTGCTTTAAATTGTTTATTTCCTGACCAACCTCTTTCTTTTGCTCATTTGGAACATTCTTAAAATCGGTAAACAATCCGGTAATAATTCCCTTTTTGCTTAAAAATTCTAAGCGATATTTTTCCAATTCATCGGCAGTTTTTATTTCAAAACTATTTACACTTTGTAATATATCCTTTATTTTTTCTATCATTGCAGTACATATAATTATATATGTGGCAAATTTAAATAAATTGCCGATTATATCAATACGGATATGGTTTGATAGTAATTTTGTAATTTGGGGTTAGCAAAATGTAACGGTTTTATACTAAATAAAGTTTTTTTTGCTTTTTTTTCCTGTAAATGCCTTTTATAGTTTGAAAACTCAAATATTATTTATTACATTTCATGCCTGAAAACAAATAAAAACTAAAAGAGAATAATTAATTTTATATTCAATTAACCAAATTTCTATAAAATGAATAAACAAGAATTGGTATCTGCAATAGCAGAAAAAGCAGGATTAACTAAAGCTGACTCAGAGAAAGCATTAAACGCATTAATTGAGGCTACAAAAGAGACTTTAAAAAAAGGTGACAGTATCCAATTAGTAGGATTCGGAACATTTTCAGTAAGTGAGCGTGCAGCTAGAACAGGTCGCAACCCACAAACAGGTGCTGAGATTCAAATTGCAGCTAAAAAAGTAGCTAAATTCAAAGCCGGCAAAGCTTTAGATGAAGCAGTAAACTAATAGTTTATTTGAAAATATAGAAAAGGGCCTCATAATTGAAGCCCTTTTTTATTTAGTATGCATTCCAACCCTGAGCCCGTATCTCAACTTCCCCTTCGCCGCGTCCTTTAAGTTTACACCCGTCGCCTTTTGGTACTATTTTGCCTATAACCGAAATACCGTTTATCTTCGATATTTTCTCAATATCATCGGGTTTTATCGTAAACAGCAGCTCGTAGTCTTCTCCCCCGTTTAGTGCCATTATGGTAGTATCCATATTTATTTCCTGTGCAAAAGAAACTGTTTGGGCATCAACAGGTATTTTATCTTCATATATTTTAGCCCCACACCCCGATTGTTTGCATATATGCAACAGCTCCGACGATAAACCGTCAGATATATCAATCATAGCAGTAGGCACTATGCCATTCTCCTTCAGTGCGTTATGAATATCTTTAGCCGCTTCGGGTTTAAGCTGGCGTTCAAGTATATAATTGTACATACTCATATCGGGTTGTGAGTTAGGGTTAATCAAGAATACCTCTTTCTCACGTTTCAGCAACTGCAAGCCTGCGTATGCAGCTCCCAAATCGCCCGATACACACACATAATCGTTGGGCTTGGCTCCTGCTCTGGTAACAGCTGCCCCTTTTTCAACCTCGCCCATAGCCGTAATACTCAATGTAAGCCCTGTTACCGACGATGTGGTATCGCCCCCTATAAGGTCAACATTGTAATGCTCGCAAGCTTTATGTATCCCTTCGTACAGCTGGTCGATAGCTTCTAACGAAAACTTCCCCGATACTGCCATTGATACCACTATTTGCCTTGGAACGGCATTCATGGCATATACATCAGACAAATTAACCACCACAGCTTTATATCCAAGATGCTTCAATGGAGTATATACCAGGTCGAAATGTATCCCCTCAACCAACAAATCGGTGGTAACTACCATCTGTTTATCGGCATAGTCAAGTATTGCAGCATCGTCGCCAACCCCCTTTACCGACGATTTATGTTTAAGTTCTATATCTCTTGTTAGCCTTTCTATTAAACCAAATTCGCCTAAATCTTTCAATTCGGTAAGCTGTTTCTGTTCTGTCATAATTTCTATATATTTTTTACAAAGGTAAAAAAAGTAGAAATGTTCATGTTCAAAGCAACCATTCTTTTACAAAAACTGTCATTATCACATTAAGCCTATGAATAATTAAGAGTATTTATTACTTTTGTTGGCTTCATAATATAACCAAACAAACTATTTAATATGAAAAACATTTACTTATTACTGTTTGTATTGTTTACTTTTGTAAATGCTCATTCACAATCTGTTCAAGAAATAAAAGCCGACCGCCAAACATATTTATGGGGCGAAGGTTCGGGAGTAACGCTGAATAAAGCCGACCAGGAAGCCCTTGCATCGCTTATATCACAGATATCAACTCAGGTTGAAAGCTCATTTACCCTACTTAAAAATGAGATGTCGCAGAACGAAAATTCTGAAAAATACAGCGAGACATTTAACTCTGTTAAAAAACATATTCGGGTGCTACGCTAAAAAACACTGAACGTATTGTACTTGGAAATGAACCCGATGCAAAGGTATTTCGATATATAAAAAGAGCAGAGATAGCAAAGGTATTTAACGACCGCAAAGAGAAAATTGCAGGTTTTGCAAAAAATGCTGAAAAGTCGATAGCTAATAACCAGATAGCCGATGGATTACGTTATTACTATTGGCCATTAACCCTTTTGAAAAGCCACCCCCAAGGAAACGATATAAAATATACCGATGAAAACGGGAACAGCCACCTTATGGCTACCTGGTTGCCAAAACAGATAAACGATATATTTGCCGATATTGACATTAGTATTGCAGAAAAAGAGATAGAAAAGGGATATGCACTATACACTTTAAATATTAGCTATAAAAACAACAAAGTTGAAAATTTCGATTACTCTTTTTGGGACGGAACCGATTGGAGTAATATTGTAAGTGCACGCAATGGTATAGGCTTAATTGAACTGTTTGGTGTAGCAAGCGATGCAAAGCAATTAAAGCTTAAAGCCGAATATATATTTGAGGGCGAAGCTCGCATAGACCGTGAACTGGAAGATGTATTGAAAAAGATTGACCCTGTCCCTTTCCGCAACAGCTATTATACCATATCGCACGATAAAAAGCCTAAGCAGAATAAACCCCTTAAATCGGATATAGCTGAAGCTCCGTTAACTGAAGTATCAACTGATTTCCAACAAACTTACAAAGCTGATATAGCGAATGTAATTAACGGGATAAAAGCAGGTAAATACGAGTCGGTTCAGCCATATTTTACTGCACAGGGCTACGACATATTTAACCGCTTAATAACCTACGGAAATGCTAAGGTAATAGGCAATCCTGAACTACGTTTTATAAAATTTGAAGATAAAGTTATTTGCCGTTCTGTACCAATGAGTTTTAATTTCAAAAGCAACAATAAACAATTTATTGAAAATGTGGTGTTTGAGATCAATAATGAAGGGAAAATTGACAACCTCAGCTTCGGACTTTCAGGTGTTGCTCTCAATGACATTGTTAAAAAAGATGTTTGGAACGAACGCGACCGCATGATACTTGTTTCGTTTCTTGAAAACTACAAAACAGCCTATGCCCTGAAACGACTAGAGTATATTGAGCAAATATTTGCCGACGATGCTCTTATTATAACCGGAACATTGGTGAAGGTAAAACCAAGTGAAGTGAACCGTTATAAAGGCAACCGCATAATTCAATATAACCGTCAAAGCAAGGAACAATATATTAAGAATTTGAAATATTCATTTGAAAGTAAGGAATATATTAACCTGAAATTTGAGGAGAGTAAAATACGTAAAGCAGGTAAAGGTGGCGATATATACGGAGTTCAAATAAAGCAAAACTATTTTTCGAGTAACTATGGCGATGTTGGTTATTTGTTCCTTATGGTTGACTTGAATAACCCCGATGAACCTGTAATTCATGTACGTACATGGCAACCCGAACTTGGACCCAACGACAGCGTTTACGGTTTGAGTGATTTTAATTAGATTGTATATATAAGTAAGTAACGCACCAAAATATGAAACACCTTTTAACACTATTGTCTTTCTTGCCGTTGTTTGTAGCAGCGCAAAATATATCTGTAAAAAGTTTCAGAGTAGTAACCGACGATATGACAGCCAGAGTAACCAACCCTGTTACCGACCAGAATGGCGATAAATGTGCCCTTATAAAAGTACGCACTTCACAAAAGGGCTTTGTATTTGAAGGCGATATGCTTGGCATTACTAAAACACAACAAGAAATAGGTGAAATATGGGTGTATGTTCCCGCAAAGGCAAAAAAAATAACCATAAAACACCAACAGCTGGGAGTACTCGACAACTATTTATATACCGAATCTATAAAAGAAGCAACTGTGTATATTATGGATCTTACCACAGCCAAAGTAGTTACCTCTGTTGTTGAAGAAGAGATAAAAACCGCATACCTTATAATACACTCCGAACCCGAAGGTGCCGATGTGTATATTGACGATACTTACATGGGTGTAACCCCTTTCAACAAAAAGCTTACCACCGGCCAATACAAATACCGTATTGAAAAAAGTATGTTTGAAACTATAGCAGGCAATATAGCTATTACAGGAGAAACACTGCGTCAGGAGCTAAAACTCAATATGGTTTCATCGTTTGGGTTTGCGCAAATCATTACTAAACCCGAAAATGGTGCCTCGGTCGAAATTGATGGTGAACCAATTACTAACCTAACTCCTGTTGTATCGGGTAAACTAAAAGAAGGAACACACCGTGTAAAAGTAAAAATGCCTATGTACCAACCCGAAATAAAAGAATTTAATATTACAAAAGGTGATACTTCGGTAGTTGAAATAGAGCTAAAACCTTCATTTGCAGTTATTACTGTTAATACCAGCCCCGAGTCCGATATTTATGTAAATGCCGAAAAAGTTGGCTTTGGAACTTATACCGGTCGTGTAATGGAAGGTATTCATAGCTTTGAAGCTCGCAAAGAGAGTTATAACTCCAACAATCAACGCATAGAAGTAAAAGCAGGCGAAGAAAAAACTATTAACTTGAACCTCGACGGAAAAACCGGTAAGCTCGATGTTATGACATCGCCTATGGATGCTATAATTATTATAAATGGACAAGAAAAAGGTAAAACTCCTACTACCGTTAGTAATTTGATGATTGGTGAATATGAAGTTACTATTAAAAAAGAGGGGTATAACGATATAGTTAAAAATGTAACCATAGCTGAAAATAAAATAACCGAACTAAACGAAACACTGGCAAAAGATAAAAAAGCCGCTGCAGCTAAAAAGAAAGAACAAGATGAGAAGATAGCAGAAGAAAAACCTGAATCGAATAAAGAAGAAATAGTGCTTAAAGAACCAAAAAAAGAGAAAGAACCAAAAATTGCTAATAATGCTACCGGAAGCAAATACAAAACTGCACAAATAGCCTGTTTTTCAATAGCCGGAGCAGCAGCAGCTACCGGTGGATATTACTTTTACAGTGCTAATAAAAAATACAACGAATATAAAATTGCCACCGACAACGCAACCAACCTGCATACCCAAATAAAGACTCAAGACCTTATTTGGCAAGCATCGTTTGGGGTTGCAACAGCAGCATTGGCAACAGGAATTTACTTTACTATTGCCAATAATAAAGCAAAACAAACAAGCTTAAAAGCTTCATATGTACCATTTAATAATGGTGCAGGAATTAAGCTTAGCTACAACTTTTAATTACTTAGAATATGTCGGCAGAATATTAATATAAAGGATAAATAATCATGTTAAAAACTAAAATATTTACTACATATACAATAATAGTTTCAATAGCAACTATTATTACATCGTGCTCACGTGAGTGGGATAACCCAAACGATAAAAACGGAAGTAATTATAAAGAAAAAAGCAAAATAGAACTACCCCAAGTTACTACTTCGGGGGTTACTAATGTTAAAGCTACAAGTGCAACCACCGGAGGGAAAATTACAAGCTATGGCGGAGGTAATATACTGGACAAAGGGGTATGTTGGAGTACTGCCGAAAACCCAGATATAACAGGCTTACACATTACTAACGATACAGTAACCGACAATTACACAAGCACCTTAACCGGACTTGCCGAGAATACTAAATACTATGTACGTGCTTATGCAACAAACCAAAACGGCACTTCATACAGCAATGAAACAGAGCTAACAACTAACAGTAAGCCATTTGCAAATTTTACTGCCGATGACCAAACTGTTACCATTAATACCGAGATACAGTTTACAAGTACTTCGAAAGGTGCCGATTCATATTTATGGGACTTTGGTGATAATACAGCAAAATCGACAGAGGAGAACCCTAAACATAGTTATACCCAGACCGGCAAATATAGTGTTTCTCTAACTGTAAAAAATGCCTACGGCGAAACAACTGCTGCTATTGTCAACTTTATTGAAGTAGGATATGCTCCAAATGCCAATTTTACACTTTTATATAGTAATGTTGGCACAAACGAATTGCTTAATATTGAAAACAATACAACAAATGCCACAACCTACGAATGGGATTTTGGCAATACTGATAAAGCAACCGGAGCTACACCTGGTTATTCATATACTACTGCCGGTACTTATACTATTAAGCTGACAGCTCGAAACGATTTTGGTGAGTCATTTACCTTTGCAGATATTACTGTTGTAAATGCCCGTACATTAACCACAAAGGCATCACTAGCAGGTGTTGGTATTTGTACTGGTTTTTCGATAGGTAATAAGGGATACTTAATAAATACAGACAAAACACTGTGGATATACAACCCGACCATAGATACCTGGAGTATCGGACTAAGCTACCCCGGAACAGCAACCTCATCATATTCAGTATTTATTGTAAATAACAAAGCATATATTGTTGGAGGTTTCACAAACGGGACCACCACAACATCAAATCAAGTATGGGAATATAACCCCGAAGGAAACGGTACCTGGACACAAAAAAACAATTTCCCGAGTAATACATCCCTTGCATATACATTCGTTATTAATGATATTGCTTTTGTAGGTGCTGGTTTAAATGATAATTGGTTTTCTGTTCAGGCTTTTTGGGAATATACATCGGCAACCGACAGTTGGACACAAAGGACTCACCCTTCTTTAGGAGGTTGGTCGTCGAGTGGCTTTGCAATTAATGGCAAGGGTTATGTATATGCTCACGGAACAAAAGAGTTTTGGGAATATAACCCTTCAAACCACACCTGGACAAAAAACACAAATTTCCAGGGACAATCACGAAGCTATCCTACTGTATTTACAGTCAATGGCAAGGGGTATATTGGTTTTGGCATCGAATTTCCAGCGGCCGATCAGGGTAATCCTAAACATTATACCGATTTATGGGAATACAATGCTACCACTAAAACATGGACACAAGTATTGGAAAGTTCAATATTCAGTTCGCCTTGGTATATTACCTCATTTACTATAGGTAATAAAGCATATTTTATGCATGAAGGTAGTTTTTACGAGTATACTCCTTAGGAGAAATATGTTTTATCAAACACTTTCAGGTCATTATTATCAATACTGACAGTATTTTAGTATTAACTTAACTACATTGTGGATAGGGAGAATATAGGTGAGGTGCTATAACCGGTTATCAATTACTCTAATTATATTTTTGGCTGTATTAGCAATCGCTCCTTTATTCATAACCCTTTCCAGCATATTTTCATAAAATTCTATTATGCCCGGCATTACTTCATTATCGTAATACGAATTATGCCATAGCAATGAGAAAACACCCCCGAATTTTTCAATTTCAACTATCAGATTATCAATAGCTTTATTGGCTTGTTCAAAACTATACTTTTGGTATTTAAATAGGGTTGCATCCATTACTACCAATGGTATTTCCCAAATATCCAACATTTCATTATTATCAAAATCAAATGGTTTAAATGGGTGGCAATAGCTGTTACGGAAACCTTCATGTTCGGCAAAACCAAGTGTTGTGTCGTACTTAACTCCGGCACTTTGTAAATACTTTAAAGTATCATGATATTTGAATGAAAGATTATGTTGACGATTACCCGAAATAGGTTCATGCAAAAGCTTATTGAGCCTCTGTATCTGACCCTTT
This sequence comes from Bacteroidota bacterium, assembly GCA_003250355.1. Taxonomy (GTDB): domain Bacteria; phylum Bacteroidota; class Bacteroidia; order Bacteroidales; family SZUA-534; genus SZUA-534. The sequence goes on along the minus strand of QKGS01000069.1, from coordinate 146,062 downwards.
AGCACCTGTTCATCATTAGCCGAAGCCATAGCACCGTGCATACCAACTTCAAAGCCATTATTGATTAGTGAGTTCATTAGCATAATAACTCTGGGTTCTTCGAGGCTGTAAAATGCATCGACCTTATAATTATGATTTGGTAAAAAATAAAACGCCGATTTTATTCCCAGCTTATTTTCAATATCGGTAATCTCTTTAAAGTTCCACCATGGGTTTTTACGTTTTTTACCTTTTACCCATTCAAAGGTACATATTGCTAAATCTTTTAAGGCATTATACTTTGTTTTATCCGTTTTTTCAATACCTAGTAACTCTTTAAAATGATATGCAACATAAAAACGGTCGTATCGATCTATACGGTCAATATCGTGGCTCAGGGCAAATGTAAAAGGAGCTTTAGAGATTTTACGTTTTACTTCTATCCTATTTAACTCTCCAAATTTTTCAATACCCTGAATTATCCATTCAAAGTAATAATTAACAACAGGAATATGGGGTATATTTAACTTATATTGAACCGATTCGGCATAAGGGAATCGTCCATAACTGTCGGGGATAAAATTTGCGGTTTCTTGCTTACCTGAAAGCAGAAAGAAAGCAGAACTTATAAGGTCGTGATTAAATGTTACCGATTTCCCCTTAACGGAAAATATTTCATCAATGTCAGATTGTGGAAATAGAACAGGAATATTATCAACCCATTTTACATTATCAATATCAAATTCAGAAAATTGAGTATTGAAAAATATCCCTATTCCGGTTTCGTTATTTGTAAAAAAAAGGAAATGGTTCATTAATGAATCGGACAATTCCATGTGTTGCTTCAGGTGAAACAATACGTAGTTTATTTTTGATTTATATGAATTGTTATTGTTGTTCATTTATTTAATAATACAATTATACTAAACATACGTGTAATAAAAGCAATATTCAATAGTGATTGCTTTTAAATAAGCTGCTCAATTAATATAGATTGCCGGCAAAAAGCTACCAATGACAATTTTTCACAAGAATAAATAATTATAACTCATTAAAATAGGTTTAGCTAAGAATCCTAACTTTTTATGTATCTTAATGTTTTAATGAAAAACAATACAATTATGAAAAAAGAGATAAATATGAAGTTTGAAGGTGGAATGGCATTTTCTACCGAAATAGACGGTCATAAACTTGTAGTTGATGCACCTGCCGATGCAGGCGGCAATGATTCGGGGCCTCGCCCCAAGGTTCTTATGCTTGTTGCACTGGGAGGTTGCACAGGTATGGATGTGGTTTCACTTTTAAAAAAAATGCGGGTTGAATTTACAGCGCTAAACATTAGGATTGAAGGAAATCTTACAGAAGATCACCCTAAACATTTCGATAAGTTAAAGCTTATATATGAACTTGAAGGTAGTAATATACCCGATGATAAAGTAAAAAAAGCTGTTGATATGTCAATTGAAAAATATTGCGGTGTAGCTGCAGTATATAAGCAAACTATGGAATTTGACTATGAGATAGTAATAAAACAATAGAATAAAACCTGAAAGCTAAGTTAAAAAAGTAGGAACAAAATCATTCTAAAAATTCAAAACCTCCTTTAGCTTTTTGTACCCGCTACTGCTAACATTTACCTTTTGGTCGTTATTAAGTATTGCCAAATAACTCGATTTACCATAAGGTTCGAGTCTTTTAACTTGGTCGATTCGTAATATATACGATCGGTGAACACGTACAAATTCAGAGCCATCGAGATGGGTTTCGTAATACTTCATGGTTTTTTCTTTCAGGTACTTACCATCTTTTGAATATATCATTACATAGTCATCTTTAGCCTCTATGAACAAAATATCTTCAACCGGTATAACATGAATATCGCCACGCTTTTTTGCAACAATGCGAAATATATTTTCCTCATTCTCATCAAGTGACTGAGGAATTTTTTTAACACTATTCCTATGATCTGTTATTTTAGACTCTAAACGTATTTTTGCTTTCTCAACAGCCTGAATAAAACGGTCTTTTGAAAAAGGTTTCAACAAATAATCAACCGCATTTAGTTCAAATGCTTTTATAGCATATTGGTCGTATGCGGTTGTAAAAATTATTTCAGGTGTTTCGTCCATTAATTCGAGCATTTCAAAACCGGTTATTTTAGGCATTTGAACATCGAGAAATACTAAATCGGGGTTATGAGTTTTTATACCCTTCATGCCGTCAAATCCATTATCGTACTCACCAACCATTTCAATCTCCGGTACACTTTTCAAAAATGTTTTTACAATATCACGTGCAGGTGCTTCATCTTCTATTATTATTACTTTCATAGCTTTTGATATTAGTTGTGAATACTCATTATGCTTTAGGTATAACCAGAGTTACCTCAAAATAATTATCGGTTTTTTTTATCGTCAATAATTCGTCCATTTGGTATATTATTTTCAACCGTTCTTTAATATTTTTTATCCCTGTGCCTGTCCCTTTTCTTGGAACTGCATCAGGGTCAAAATTATTTGAAACAGCTATCAGCAATTTGTCGTCGGTTGTTTCTTTGCAAAACAACTTTATAACCACAGGTTTTGTACTTTCGTACACTCCGTGTTTTATTGCATTTTCAATTAGCGGTTGTAATATTAAAAATGGGACGTTCTTATTGTCACATCCTTTACAAACTTCTTTTTCAAATATTAACTTATCTCCAAAACGTGTTTTTTCAACAGCTACATACGACTCCATATTTTCTATTTCGCTTTTAAGCGGTATAAGCTTATTGGGGTCGTGAGCCAATGAATACCTTAAAAACCCCGATAATTTAATAATCATGTCGTGAGCTCGTTCGGGGTCGCTCAATGTAAGTGAACTAATAGAATTAAGCCCGTTAAACAAAAAGTGTGGATTTATTTGCGATTTAAGTGTTTGTAATTCAGCTTCTTTTATTTTTTCTTTTAGTTTCGATTCCTGCACCGAACGCATTTGCAAGTCAATTGCATATATGTATAAATAGTACACCATTACAATAAGCACATAGTAAAAAATACCTGTAAAAATTCTCCACGATAATTTACTGCGCTCTATAAATATTACATATTCCTCAATATTTTTAAGTGCAATATTTGAGAAAAATGAGAGTGTACTTATCCAAAATATAAGAACTACACATAATATGCTTACATGGTTCACTATTAAGCTAACATAAGAAAGCCGTCCCGAATTAGTATATAAAACCGGATACCAAAGAGCTAATCCTACTAACGAAAACAATCCGTTCGATATAGTTGCATCAATAAATGCTGCATAAAACGACAAACTGTTAACAATATGCATATTGGCTATATGCACAGCTGTAATAAGAGACCATATGCCAAAATATACAAGCAGATACCTGGTTTTTTGCGATATGGGGTGTTTCATCTAGTTACATTTTTATTTTCAATGGGGAGCAATAAGTACTATATTAATAGCTATTTGTTACCATTGTTATTTCTTTAGTTTTCAGCTGTTTAGTACGACTTAACTTCCCCACCTCCAAATATTGCAGAACCTTTTATTATAAGTTTTTTTGCAGTAGTAGTGTTGCTATCACTTTTGTAAATGCGTCGTTCATCGGAAAATCCACCTAATATAGTATTAACCTGCACCTGAACGTCCCACTCCGGTTTTACCATTAATGACACCCCACCTAATATTGCTGTAACCTCAAGGTATGTTACGTCATCGTGCAGGTCGGCCTCCGAAAGGTCTATTTCAAGGCCGCCAAATATTGCAGTTATTGAACCCCCCTTAAGGTTTTTATTTGTAACTACCCGTTTGCCTCCACCAAATATTGCAACCTCTTCAAGCCGATCGTCGGTATCGGTAGAGCCTAACTGTGTTTTGAACTCTCTCTTTTTGAAATTGCGGGCTTTCCCAACTATTGCTACACCTATCAGTATCAATACTACAGGCCATATCAGTTGCTTTATTTCAAATGATATATCAACTAATTCGGGAAGCATAAATGCTGAACCTATAATTATTAGTACAATACCGGGTAAACGTGAATTATGTTTAAACAAATTAATAATTCCAAGAAATATCAACAGCGATTTCCAACTTATAATTATGCTTCTCCAATAATCGTCAATTAATCCCAACTTATCGAATAAAAATACTGACCCTATTGCTATAAGTCCGAATCCAAGAATTGGAATACCATCCTTTTTTGAGCAGTGTCGCTCCCGTTTTTCGTGCATATTGGTATACATAGCTAAATTTTTAAGTTTTTAAATGCCGACATTATTTCTAATATCCGATTCAAAAATATAATTATGAATGTATGATACCAATATTTAATCGGTTAACGTGTTTTATTATTCGGTGAAACAATTATAGATACAGTTATTGTTTTTAATTATTATTCCAAATCAATAGTTAAATCCATGATGGTGTATGGATTGTATGGTGTTAGAGCTTTAATTGCCGTAACCAGTTCATTGTATGAATTGGCAGGGGCAGTTCCTGCTGCTTTGAATCCGTTAGCATCGAAAAAACCCGGTGCTTCTGTATCGGCTAATATTAGCGACTGTATATTAGCAGGAATATTAGCAACCGCATTTATTTCATTGGTTAAAACATTTTTTATTGAAGGTTTTTTAAGAATATCATCTCTCAAAGAGCTGTTTAAATTAATAGCCGGAAAACCAACCTCTGCCACTCCAATGTTACTGTAAGTTCTTTATCTATTTTTATAAATATTGCTACTGCATCTAATGTTTGCTCTACAACATCGGCAGCCGATTCGCCAACAGCAACAAAATTTCTCAAGTGTTTGTACAATTCGTTTCCACTTACCGGGCTTACTTCTATTGCAGCACCTTTAGCAATGTTTAATGAACTAATTGATGAAGGCACGTCTACCTTAAATGTTTCGGGAACCAGCTTGCTTTCTGTAAGCTGATTGGTTTTTGTTTCGTCTTTGTTGCAGCTCATAAACCCTAAAGTGGCAACAAGTGATAAGTAAAGAATCGTTTTCATAATCACATTATTTAATAGTTTGAACACAATATACTAAACATTTCATGATCATAAAACCCTGCTCCATTCAAATCATTATGTTTTATAATACACTCATACATTGGTTTTTTCAAAAAACATAATAAATTTGTGCGGTTCTTAAAAACATACAATTGTGGATAATATTAAAGAGTTTAGTGCAGGTAATTCAGGTAATGGAAGAAAGAAAAATATAGTAATAATTATTCTTTGTCTCCTGTTAGTTAGTTTTGGAGTATACCACTATTTTGAGACTCAACAGAGCGATCAAATAATAGAAACTGTAAGCAATGAAAAGCTTGAGTTAACTTATGAGTACCAAGATTTGCTCAACGAATACGAAGATCTTGAAGCATCGAACGATTCTATTAATAGTCAATTGACTCAGGAGCGTGAACGTATTAAGCAAATTATGGCTGAACTACGCTCAACAAAAGCTCAAAATAAAGAACAAATAAAAAAATACGAAAAGGAACTAAAAACCCTTCGCGATATTATGAAAAGTTTCATAGTTCAAATAGATTCATTGAATCAGTCGAATATTGCACTAAGGGCTGAAAATAAGGAGATTAAAGAGCAATTTTATACCGAAAGGAAGAAGTCGACTGAACTTTCACAAACTTTAGAGGCTGAAAAAGAAAAGGTTGCAATAGCTTCGGTTATTAGGGCTATAAATATGAGCTTTGAATCGTACAATCATAAAGGTAAGCCAACCGACAAAGCAAAGAAGGTTTTACGCCTTGCTATTGCGTTTACTCTCGATGAGAATCCAATAGCTCCGCAAGGTAAAAAAAATATTTATGTTCGCTTTACCAATCCTGAGAACCATATACTATTGAATAGTGAAGAAAATACTTTTAGCTACGAAGGTGAGCAAATAGCCTATTCGGCTGTTCGTGAAATTAATTATGAAGGTTTAGCAGTAGATGGTATTGTTTATTATGAAAATACCGGTGAGCCATTGATTTCAGGAACATATAAGGTTGATATTTTTTGCGATGGCCATACCATTGGGACAAAATCGCTTGACCTTAAATAAACTGTAATAAATTTTTTAAAAACTTATTACAGAGCTGTTTTCAGAAATATCCATTTTTATTTTCTTTCCGAAAATAAGTGGAAAATTCTCTTTAATATGTCCTGCCGGGAAATTGAAACAAACAGGGTAGTTATATTCTTTAACTAAATCGTGTACTATTTCTTCAACCGATTGACCAAATTCAGGAATATTATCTTTCATATCGGTTAAGCCTCCTACAATAAGCCCCTTTAGCTTGCTTAACTTACCACTTAATTTTAAATGATACATTAATCTGTCAAATCGGTACAGGTATTCACCCACTTCTTCAATAAACAGAATTTTGCCATCGGTATTTATATCGTATGGTGTACCTATTAAGCTGCTTAGTATAGCAACATTGCCGCCAACCAAATATGCCGACGATACTCCGACTCTGTTTAATTTAAACATTTCTATTCTATAATTAACGCTTTCACCTTTTAATGCACTTATAAGCTTGTCGAGACCTTTGTTTTCTGTTCTTTCGGCGAAGTTAAGAGGCATTTGCCCGTGAACGGAAACTATACCTGCATTGTGCAATACGTTATGAAGTATGGTTATATCACTGAATCCGATTATCCATTTAGGGTTCTCTTTAAGAAATGAAAAATCAATTTTATCAATTATGCGTACTGTACCATAACCTCCTCTGAGACAAAATATTGCATTAATTGAAGGGTCATTGATCATACTTTGTAAATCGGCCGCTCTTTCGGTATCGGTACCTGCAAACGGACCATACTCCAAATATGTAGTATTACCACGAACAGTATTAAATCCATAACGGGTTAAAATATTAATAATAGATTCGTATTTGCTCTGTTCAATATGCCGGGCAGGTGCTATTATGCCAACTTTATCGCCTTGCTTTAAATATGGTGGAATTATCATAAGTGGAAACTTTTATATGTGAGTGGCAAAATTATTATAAAAATCGAAACATTTTAAATGCCAATAAATTGACATTGTAAACTAAAAGTACAGTGTACCAAATAATAAAAATATGTTCTTTAACAACTTTTGTAGGTATCGTATTAAACCCTAATCAAACTGTTTTTTGTATATTTATTTTTAATTAACCCTCAAGTATAAATGTATTCTAAACTTTCTAATAATAAGACAGGTAAATACAATAATTTGCATATTGACAAAGCTTTCTCCGACAAGTTGAAAGCAGCTTTATTGTATAAATTATGTATAGCAATTACTGTTATTACAATATTCATTTTTTTAATAGATATATTCTTTAGCTCAACTGTTGAATATATTAATACTCTTATGATTGTAGAATTAACAATAGCTCCTGCGATAATAACAGGTTGTATTTTTATTCGCAAAGGGCATATAAAAATTGCAATGATAAGTTTAATGCTATGCTTGCTGTTAATAACTATTTCAATTATAGGATTTAACAAAGATAGTTCGGTGTCTCGAATTGAGGCATACATATTTTTAACCGGATTAATAATATTATTACCATATTCAGCTACAAAGTCGAAATGGTCGGTAATACTATACTTAACTACAAATATTCTTGCCGCAATTATATTTTCATTTATTTTCCTTGGCAATATTATTGATATTGGTAAAGTTCAAATGGTTCAGTTAATTGATATTATTGTTCCATTTATTTTTCTTGCTTTAATATCATATATGTTTTATCGATTAAATCAGCGAATATTTGACAAGGCCGATTCTGAAATAAGAAAGCTAAAACAAACTGAGGAAGCATTATTGCAAAGTGAAAAAAAATATCGGATTATGACCGATATGTTACCTCAGCTAATATTTGAATGTGATATTAACGGCAACATTACTTATTTCAATGAAATAGGCTATGAAATGTTTGGCTATTCGAATGAAGACATTAAAAAAGGGTTGAATATATTTCAGGTAATACGGGAGTCGGAAATTGAAGATGCAAAATATAACTTTCAGTCATTACTGTCGGGGCTTAAGAGTAATGGTAACAAATATACTGCTGTTAAGAAAAACGGAAGTGAGTTTAAAATTTCAATATATTCATCGTTAATAATACAAAACAGTGAACCTGTAGGTGTAAGAGGGTTGGTAATAGATATTGATAAACAACATGAAGCCGAAAAACTTTTGCGCGAAAGTGAAGAACGGTTCAGAAATTTAGTTGACCTAAGTCCCAATGGCGTTTTTTTACAAGACCGCAATGGCAGATACCTAATGGTTAATCATGCATACGCTTTTACTTTTGGGCTAGAACGCGAAGAGTTTGTTGGTAAAATAAACCATGAACTGGGAATAAAAATTATTCACGGGCTTGATGGTGGCGAGGTATACGATTTAACAACATTTGGAAGTTTAAGAAACCGCGAGGTATTAGTATCGAAAAACGATATAAGTACATACTTAATACTATCTACAAGCCCTTTGGTAATGGAAGACGATGTTGTTATAATAGGTTCAACAATAGATATTTCAGAAAAAAAGGAGATAGAGAAAGAGCTGGAGAAATACAGGGTAAACCTTGAAAATTTGGTTGAAAAACGTACCGAAGAACTTGGACTGGCAAACGATGAACTGCGTAAAAACAACAAAGCTCTTACTCTTAATAAAGAAAAGCTCGAAAAAACACTTAACGATTTAAATATTGCACAACAGCAATTGGTTGAATCGGAAAAAATGGCATCGCTAGGTATACTTTCGGCCGGTGTTGCACATGAAATAAACAACCCCTTGAATTTTATCAGCGGTGGAGCTATTGCAATTGAACGCTTTATATCGTCGAATATGAAAGAGAAAAGCGAAAAGCTAATGCCGGTTCTTGAGAGTGTTAAAGATGGAGTAAACCGGGTGTCGAAAATAGTTGAAAGTTTAAATCATTTTAGCAGACAAAGCGAAGAGATGAATGAAAGATGCGACTTACATTTAATTATAAACAATTGCCTTGTAATGCTTGAAAACCAAATAAAATATAAGATTAAGCTTGTTAAAGTATATTCAACAACCCCTCCGGTTATTACTGGTAATGACGGCAAACTACATCAGGCATTTTTAAATATTCTGTCAAACTCGGTTCAGGCTATAAAAGATAAAGGAGAGATAAAAATAAAAACATCGAAGAGAGTAAAAGGGTGGGAAATAAAAATAATCGATACAGGGATAGGTATTCCGAAGGAAAATATTAAAAAAATATTCGACCCGTTTTTTACCACCAAAGAGCCAAATGAAGGTACCGGACTTGGTTTATCCATTACATATAAAATTATTAGCAACCACAAAGGCAATATAACTTTCAAATCGGAATCAGGTATGGGCACTACTGTTACCATTACATTTCCCGATAATAATTTAAAATCAGATACAAATACTGTAAGTGATAAAAAATAATGCCCCTTTAATCAACTTCCTCTTAACCTACATTGGTACTATTTTTCTATATTTGCACTCCACAAATTTTTAAAGATTTTTAGTCGATGACAAAAGAATTTAAACGTTATACAGTAACGTCAGCTTTACCATATGCCAATGGCCCTGTTCATATTGGTCATTTGGCCGGTGTTTATGTACCAGCCGATATTTATGTTCGCTATTTGCGCGAAAAAGGTAAAGATGTTCTTTTTGTGGGAGGCTCCGACGAGCACGGTGTTCCTATTACTATTAAGGCAAAAAATGAAGGTGTAACTCCACAAGATATTGTTAACCGGTATCATGGCATTATTAAAAAATCGTTCGAAGATTTTGGCATTTCGTTCGATATATATTCACGTACAACATCGGAAACACATAAAAAAACCGCCGGCGATTTCTTTAAAAAGCTTTACGATAAAGGGAAGCTTATTGAAAAAACATCGGAGCAGTATTACGACCAAGAGGCAAAACAATTTTTAGCCGACAGATACATTGTTGGAACCTGTCCGAAGTGTAATGCCGATGGTGCTTATGGCGACCAATGCGAAGCTTGTGGAACATCGCTCAGCCCAATGGATTTAGTTAATCCTAAATCGACTTTGAGCGGAAGCGCACCTGTAAAAAAAGAGACTAAACACTGGTATTTGCCCCTAGATAAAGACGAAGAATTTCTTAAACAATGGATACTTGAAGAGCATAAAGAGTGGAAAGCTAATGTATACGGGCAGTGCAAAAGCTGGCTCGATGCCGGATTGCAACCGCGTGCAGTAAGCCGTGACCTTAACTGGGGCGTGCCTGTTCCTGTTGAAGGTGCCGAAGGAAAAGTATTGTACGTATGGTTCGATGCTCCTATTGGCTATATTTCAAATACTATTGAGTGGGCCGAACAAAATGGTAAAGACTGGAAACCATACTGGCAAAGCAATGATACTAAACTACTTCATTTTATAGGTAAAGATAACATTGTATTTCACTGCATAATATTCCCGTCGATGCTCAAAGGGCACGGCGATTTCATTTTGCCCGACAATGTTCCCGGAAATGAATTTTTAAATTTGGAAAACGATAAAATATCAACCTCGCGCAATTGGGCTGTTTGGCTACATGAGTACCTTGTCGATTTTCCCGACAAACAAGATGTACTGCGTTATACATTGTCGGCTAATATGCCCGAAACAAAAGATAACGATTTTACATGGAAAGACTTTCAGGCACGTAACAACAGCGAACTGGTAGCTATTTTAGGCAACTTTGTAAACCGCTCTACTGTTCTTACTCAAAAGTATTACAATGGTAAAGTGCCAGTTTTGGGAGAGCTTACCAATTTCGATAAAGAAACACTTGCAGAACTGTTAACATTCAAAGAAAAAATTGAGTCGTCGCTCGAAAGTTTCCGTTTTCGTGAAGCATTGAAAGAGGCCATGAATCTTGCCCGATTAGGTAATAAATATTTGGCCGATACTGAACCATGGATAGTTGTAAAAACCGATGAAAAAAGGGTTGAAACCATTATGAATATTAGTTTGCAAATAACAGCTAATATTTCTATTGCTTTTGAACCATTTTTGCCTTTTACAACAGAAAAAATAAGGACAATACTTAATATAAAAAAGCAAAATTGGGATAATCTGGGAAGCCCTAATATTATACCTGCAGGTCACAATATCGATAAACCATTCCTACTTTTCGACAGAATAGAAGACACCGATATTGAAGCTCAAATTAATAAGTTACTTGCAACAAAGGAGAGCAACGCTGCAAATTGCAAAGCTGCTCCGGCAAAAGAAGAATGTGCGTTCGATGATTTTATGAAAATGGATATTAGAACAGCTACAATTCTTGAAGCCGAAAGAGTTCCTAAAACAAAAAAACTTCTGAAACTTATTGTTGACACGGGTATTGATAAACGAACAGTAGTTTCGGGTATTGCCGAAAGCTATAATCCGGAAGATGTTATTGGCAAAAAAGTTAGTATTCTTATTAACCTTGCTCCAAGAAATATTAAAGGAATTGAATCACAAGGGATGATTCTTATGGCTGAAAACAACAAAGGAGAGCTTAGTTTTATTAGCCCTGATAAAAATTTCCCTAATGGTTCTGAGGTTCGATAGTATATAAAATCTTTGCAAATTCATTATGTTCCGAATTACTACAATAGTATTTTCCCAAATACTCTTTTGTAGTATTAAGGCATTTATGCCCCAGCAAATTTTTTATAATTGATACATCTGTTCCTGCTTCATACAAATGGACAGCCATACTATGTCTTAATGTATTAACTCCCGAAATTTTCTTTATTCCGGAAATAAGTACGGCATTATTATAAATGCTTTGGATACATTTAGTATTGAGTGGAGTATTTGCCTGAAATTCAAATAAATACTCCATAGGTCGACACTCCTTATAATACTTTACTAATAGTCCAAACATTGAATTGTTTAACTGTATTACCCTCTCTTGTAAATCTTTACTATTTGAAATAATTAGCGTTTTATTACTACTGCTCAATTGGTTAACCTTAATACTTAACACTTCGTTTAACTTTAATCCACAATAATATAAGAGCAACAGTATAACTCTCTCTTTAATGGTTTTTGTTGCTTTTATAATTTTTTCAACTTCACTTTTTGTATACACGTATCTCAAATTTGGAATTATCTCCTCATCGAACTCTTTCTGAACAAAGCTTTCTAAATTAATTATTGTCAATGAGTGTTTTTCCTTTATCGCAAAAAGAGTATGCTTACTAAAAGGTATATGCCACATTTTTAGTGTTTTACTATACTTTGCCTCATAAATACTCATAAATATTTCATTTAATAAAATATTGTATTCAAAACAAAAAGCTATACGCACTTCGCCATGGTGGGCTACTTTTAATAATTGTACCGATATCATTTTCTTTGGGTTAAATATAAATAATATTAAATGTAATATATATATGTTAACAAAACTCTCTTAATGTCGGAAAACATAATTTCTCCTTTTAAAAAGAGAAAACGGAACAATGTCATTTAATACATTTATTTAAAACAGCTTAATCATTAATTTTTTGCCTTTATCTTTTAAAATATTAATGAAAAAGGTACTTTTGGCGAAAATTTGTAATTACTAATATTAAAATAAACTAACAAATGGCAACATTGAATATCAAACCGGCTTCAGAGTGTGCATACGACTGTATTTCATTAGGCGAAGTAATGCTAAGACTTGATCCGGGAGAAGGTCGCATTAGAACAGCTCGTTCATTCCGTGCATGGGAAGGTGGTGGCGAATACAACGTATCGCGTGGTCTTAGAAGGTGTTTTGGTAAAAGAACCGCTATTGTAACTGCATTAGCCGATAACGAAGTAGGAGCTTTGGTTGAAGATTTTATTTTACAAGGCGGATTAGATACCCAATTTATTAAATGGGTTGGCTACGATGGTTGTGGTCGTACTGTTCGTAACGGATTAAACTTTACTGAAAGAGGTTTCGGTATTCGTGGTGCAAAAGGTGTTTCTGACCGTGGTAATACAGCTGCGTCGCAGCTTAAACCTGGTGATATTGATTGGGAATACATATTTGGTACATTAGGAGTACGTTGGATTCACACAGGCGGTATATTTGCTGCTCTTTCTGAAACTGCTGCCGAAGTTGTAATTGAAGCTGTTAAGATTGCTAAAAAATACGGAACTATCGTTTCTTATGACCTTAACTACCGTCCATCGCTATGGAAAGCTATTGGTGGCGAGAAAAAAGCTCAGGAAGTTAACCGTGAAATTGCAAAATATGTTGATGTAATGATTGGTAACGAAGAGGACTTTACTGCTTGTTTAGGTCTTGAAATTGAAGGTAACGACGAAAACCTTAAAGAGCTTGACCTATCGGGTTACAAGAGCATGATTAACAATGCGATTAAAGAATTCCCTAACTTCAAAGTTATTGCAACAACTTTACGTACCGTAAAATCGGCAACTGTTAACTCTTGGGGTGCTATTTGTTATGCCGATGGTAAAATTTTTGAAGCTCAGCACAGAGAAGATCTTGAAATTATGGATCGTGTAGGTGGAGGCGACAGTTTTGCTTCAGGCTTAATTTATGGTTTTATGGAATTCAACAACGGACAAGACGCTGTTGAATATGGTGCTGCTCACGGTGCTTTAGCTATGACAACTCCGGGTGATACTACTATGGCTACTTTAGATGAGGTTAAGAAAATTATAGGTGGTGGTTCTGCTCGTGTTGACAGATAATCATTGTTTTATAAATATAAAAAAACCGTTTGCTGAGCAAACGGTTTTTTTAGTTTTGTATAACTCCACTTTGACTCTATACCTTATTAAGTTTACGCTTCAATACATTAAATCTCGACTTAAAGCCAATAGTGTTATGAGGTATTTGGTCTTCTATAATTGCAAAAACCTCATCTTTCAAATCGGGGTATTTGGGCAGTAAATTGAATACTATTGTCATACAATTAGCCTTTACAGCCAAAGCCTGTTTTGTGTCTTCAATAGCAGTTAAGCAAATATCGAGTACCTCACCTTCGTATTCTTCAGGTATTATATTGGTCATTAGCAATTTTGAAACACAACGCTTTGCTCCTTGTTCGGTAAGTGTGCCATAATGCGGTATCAGTTTGTTTACAGCCTGCTGTAAGTTTATTTTACCATTTGAGTTTATGTGGTCGAGTGCCCAGGCTGCACGCATCGAAAGCTTTTTTTCATTTAGTAATACAAAATCGACAAGAGTATTTACATATTGAGGATTATTTTCAACATAAGCTACTATAATATCGTTATTGGCTCTCGATATTTCGGCTAATAAATGCTCTTTTAACTTCTCTTCCATTATTATTAAATATGAGTTGCAAATATAAAAAAGAGGCTGCTCAATTAAGAACAGCCTCAGATAAATTAATTATATAAGGTTTTATTCTGATTTAGTAAAACGGAATACTTTACTTATTTCAGCACCTTTTATAGTAACAATATAGTTGCCGGTAGTAAGGTCTGCAATATTAACAGAGCTGTTAGTACCGCTAATTGTTGCCGTTTTGCATACTACCCCTATCATGTTTATTATTGATACATCATATATACCGTCACCCAATCCGCTAACATTAAAATAATCGGTAGCCGGTACAGGGTAAATAGTTACTTCAAAATTGTTTTCAGAATTTGAAACAGAACCTTTCTTAACCATATCACCTGTTCTTTCAAGGGTTATTTTGTCAAGATTCCATGTCCATGAAGTAGAACCTGCCTTTATTTTAACAACATGAGTTCCGGCCGTAAAGTTCGCATTTCCGCTTGCTTCTAAGGCTGTATAATTATCCCAACTTCCATTATTAGGAACAGTAGTTGTATTATACGATACATCATTCACTAAAAACTCAATAGTAGAACCTGTAATGGGCGATGATATATAGTATACAATATTATAATTTCCATCTTCCGGAATTGTGATACTATAAGTTGCCCAGTCACCGTTGTTAACCCAGTTAACCCCTTTGCCCAACGCTATATTCATACCATAAGGAACAAATCCATCGTTATAAGTTCCTCCGGTTTGTGCAAATTTTTCAGCCTCAATAGTTAATATATTAGCTGTCGATTCCGATACTGTAATTGTACTGGCAGCTGTGTATCCACCATTTGTCGATTTTGCAGTAATAATAGTTGAGCCTGCTGCAACGGCTGTTATTACACCGCTTTGTGTTACTGTTGCTACCGCTGTATTACTCGACGTAAATGTCATGGTTTTATCGGTTGCTGTTGCAGGGCTTACTGCTCCGGTAACATTACCTGTTTCACCAATATTTAACGAAAGTGTAGCAGGCGATATACTTACTCCGGTAACAGGAATATCTGATGATATATCGCCTGTACGAGTAAGAGTAATGCTATTTAAATTAAACTGCCATGCATTAGAGCCACCGGCTACAAACTTTACAATATGTGAACCTGAAAGTTCTGTACTAGCTGAACTTGTTAAAGTATAATAACTATCCCAGGCTCCATTGTTTGTGACAGCATCAGCTGCTACCAATACATCGTCGATATAAAGCGATATTGCGGAATTATCCATTGGTGTAGAAATACTATATGCAATACTATACTTACCTGCCGATACGTTTGAGATATTGTATGTTGCCCAGTCGCCTGTGTTTACATAGTTTATAGCCAATGCGGTTGCATTAACTCCATGAGTAACGTATCCATCGTTATATGTTCCTCCGGTTGTTGTAAAACTTTCGGCCTCAATAATTATTTCGGTTTCGTTATTATCACCTCCATTATTAATTGTTTGTACTGTAATTGTACTAGTAGCTGTGTATCCACCATCGGTTGATTTTGCAGTAATAATAGCTGAGCCTGCTGCAACGGCTGTTATTACACCGCTTTGTGTTACTGTTGCTACCGCTGTATTACTCGACGTAAATGTCATAGTTTTATCGGTTGCTGTTGCAGGGCTTACTGCTCCGGTAACATTACCTGTTTCACCAACATTTAACGAAAGTGTAGCTGGCGATATACTTATTCCGGTAACATTTACAGTAGGGTCGGTAATATCTCCCTTACGGGTAAATAATATGCTATTAAGGTTGAATTGCCAGTTATTTGTACCACTTGCAACAATTTTTACTGTATGAGTACCCGATAAATCAACATTTGATGCTGAGGTAATAATATAATACGAATCCCATGCTCCATTGTTAGTAACTGCATCGGTTGAAACAAGAACATTGTCAACATAAAGCGATATTGATGCATTATCCATAGGTGTGGAAATACTGTATGCAATGCTATATTCACCCGAGGCTACATTTGATATAGTGTACGTAGCCCAGTCGCCTGTATTTACATAGTTTATAGTTGAAGTAGTGGCATTTACCCCATTTGGAACATATCCATCGTTAAATGTTCCTCCGGTTGAGGTAAATTTCTCTGCCTCAATCACTATATCACCGTTTGTATCATCACCTCCATTACTTGCTGACGAAACAGTTACTGTACTAGTAGCTGTATATCCGCCATTGGTCGATTTTGCTGTAATAACAGCAGTACCTGCTGCAATAGCTGTAATTACACCGCTCTGAGTTACAGTTGCTACCGAAGTATTACTTGACGTAAATGTCATGGTTTTATCGGTTGCTGTTGCAGGGCTTACTGCACCTGTAATATTACCTGTTTCACCAACATTTAACGAAAGTGTAGCTGGCGATATACTTATTCCGGTAACCGGTACATTCCCTGAATCGCCGCTACCTGTTACTGGTTTATATACACGAACCCAGTCAACTTTCATTTGATTTTTTGAAGGATCAATCAAATCGTTATACGATGGAGTAGAGCCGGTTAACCAACTTTGCGACTCCATATTAATAATTATTTCAAGCTCTTTAGTAAAACCCTTTGGCTCATTAGTTACTCCATTGCCATCGATATCAGTATTATCGGCTCCCTGAAACCACCCCGGATCTATTACACTGTATCCTTTCGATGCGTTACTGGCAGCTTGCAATGTTGCAAATGAATAAGAAGAACCTGTTGCATATGTTGTTACAGCCGAATACCCATAACCATCATTTGCCGGCATATAATAACCATTACCATTATCAGCTAAAGAATTATAGTAAGTATACTGCCATGTTCCGTTCATATTAGTTGCCATAGCATTATAATACATTACGCGCACCAGTGCACCGTCAATATAATACTTCCAATGCTTTGGTCCTATCCAGTTTACTCCCATACGCATATATTGACGGTTGCCGCTATTCCAACAGTATGCACCCCAACCACCGGCTGCAGTTATTTTCGATATTGGATACCAACTATTCCAGTCGCGTGGCTGGTAGTCGGTAAACGGACTCCGAACAAATGAGTGATGGCTTATATGTGTATAATTCTTATAATAATTAACACCTCCATAGTTCTCAATTATATCAATTTCTTCAGTATCGTCGGGGCTAAGTAACCAAAAGCACGAAGCCAGTGAAATATTTGCCACACTCAGTGAAGCTTCAACATATACCGGGTATTTAACTTTATTGTTCGATGTTACACAACCCGATGATACTCCATAGGTGCCACCTTTAATATTGCTCGAAGTATAACCAACTTTTACAACCAAATTGTTACCATCGACCGAGACATTTTGATTGTTCCAATAAGTATAACCCGGTCCATCCCATGCATTATGATAAAAATTTGACCATTTTCCATTGCCAAAATTTGAACGGTTAGCATAGCCTCCTGAAGCAAATGATGCACTGTAGTTAAAATCGTCGGAAATAGTCTCATCTAAATCCCATACTTTGCCTGTTCCGGCACTTGCAGGTATTGGAATAGCATCCCAATCGTACTGCGAAAACGTTTGCAGAACCCCACATACTGCAAAAACGGTAAGTAAAAATTTGTAAGAAGTTCTTTTCATCTCATTTTGTATTAGTAGTTAATAAATAATAAGTGCTAAACAATAAATACCCCCTCAAGTACTATTAAAACGTTTGCACTACGACGAAATAACAATAAAGTTTCAATAAATACAATAGTAATATTGTCTTTTATTTAGTTTTATTTGCAAATATGCTTAACGGCATAATACTAATAAAGTAGGTGCTACTGCACTTTTAGTGAAAATAATTTCATTTATTCACCTAAAATATGCTTCGGTTTTTAGTCGGCATTTCACAGTAGCCAGTCGGGCAGTCGGCAACTGTGAAAACCACGCATACAGCAAACCGAAAATAAAATTGTAAATTTGCAAGAAAGAAATTAAATATGACGATAAAAGCAAAACCATTCATTAAATGGGTTGGCGGAAAGACCCAACTAATTGAGAGCATAGAAAAGGCTTTGCCTGAGAATTTTGCTGAAATTAAAAATGTTACATATATAGAGCCGTTTGTTGGTGGAGGAGCTATTTTATTCTGGATTTTACAACAATATCCGAATATTACAAAAGCGGTTATTAATGATATAAACCCTGATTTAACAGCGGCTTATAAAACAATTAAAGAAACACCGGCCGAATTAGTTAAATTTCTTCAAATAATTCAAGATGAGTATCTGCCATTGGATGAAGAAAAACGGAAAGAATACTATCTGAACAAAAGGGAACGGTTTAATACAAAATCACTCAACTC
This sequence comes from Bacteroidota bacterium, assembly GCA_003250355.1. Classification (GTDB taxonomy): domain Bacteria; phylum Bacteroidota; class Bacteroidia; order Bacteroidales; family SZUA-534; genus SZUA-534. The sequence goes on along the minus strand of QKGS01000069.1, from coordinate 127,469 downwards.
CATTGAGAATACTGCATTGTTTATCTTTTTAAACCGTACTTGTTTCAATGGCTTATATCGTGTAAACAGTAAAGGTCTTTTCAATGTTCCATTTGGACGATACGCTAATCCTAAAATTTGCGACAAACAAACAATTTTTGCAGATAGTGAATTACTGCAAAAAGTAGAAATATTGACAGGAGATTTTGAGGATACATTAAAATATGCTACAAATAATAGTTTCTTTTATTTTGATCCACCATATAAACCGTTAAGTGAAACGTCAAGTTTCAATTCTTACGCAAAAGAAGATTTCAACGACAATGAGCAAATTCGATTAGGGAATTTTTGTAAAAAAATAAATTTGCTTGGTCATAACTTTATTTTAAGCAATTCTGATGTAAAAGGTAAAAATCCTAATGATGATTTTTTTGATGATTTGTATGAGCAATTTAGCATAAAAAGGGTTTTTGCAACTAGGATGGTGAATGCAAATGCAGAAAAACGAGGAAAACTAACGGAATTATTAATTACCAACCAACCATCAGAAAAATTAGAATATGTCAGAGCAATTTAACATACAGCGAAATTATTTTTAAAACTTATGATAAAAGATGGTATTGGTGGTGCACGTACAAAAACAGGTCTCCATTTTGAAGAAAGAGTTGATATCAAGAATTTATTACAGAGTATTGATGGATATGAATTAAAAAAAACTACAAATAATTCTGGATACAAAGTCTTCTTCAAAGGTAATGAAGTTGCAAGGTGCTTTCAGAAACATGAATTCTACAGATTCCTTCAAGAATTTACAATTGACTGGAAAGATTATCTTTCTAAACAATTATTACCTGACAATGGCTTATTTGTAGTTGTCAGAGACACATTGTTTATTATAGAAATAAAATTTCAACAAGTAGCTGGTTCTGTTGATGAAAAGCTTCAAACATGCGACTTTAAAAGAAAACAATATACAAAATTAGTTCATTCTTTAGGTTGGAGAGTTGAATACGTCTATGCTCTAAATGACTGGTTTAAAAATGAATGTTATAAAGACACTTTAGATTATATTCACAGTATGAACTGTCACTATATGTTTAATGAAATTCCATTAAAATGGTTAGGATTACCTAATTAATCAGCATGATTAATCCCTATTTTAAATCCACCGATAAAGCCTTCACATTACTAAAAGGCGATTGTGTTGAACTTCTTAATCAGTTTGATTTTAAGTTTGATATGATATTTGCCGACCCTCCTTATTTTTTATCAAATGACGGTATTTCTGTACAAAGTGGTAAAATGGTTAGCGTAAATAAAGGAGACTGGGATCGTTCTAACGGATTTGAAAAGGATAATGAATTTAATTTGAACTGGTTAAAAGCTTGTAAAGAGCATTTAACTGAAAACGGTACAATATGGATAAGCGGAACATTTCACAATATCTTTTCTGTTGCTCAAATGCTTACAGAATTGGATTATAAAATTCTGAATTGCATTACTTGGGCAAAGACAAATCCTCCACCTAATCTTTCTTGTCGCTATTTTACTCATTCGGCAGAGTTCATAATTTGGGCTCGAAAAAGCAAAAAAACCTCTCATTATTACAATTATGAGTTAATGAAAACCATTAACGGTGGAACTCAAATGAAAGATGTTTGGAATTTGCCCGCAATTGCTCCTTGGGAAAAATCTTGTGGAAAACATCCAACACAAAAACCTTTAGCATTGCTGACAAGAATCATTTTAGCATCTACTGAAAAAAACGGTTGGATTTTAGACCCATTTACGGGCAGTTCGACAACAGGAATTGCTGCAAATCTTGCAAATAGAAAATTTCTAGGAATTGATAAATTCGAAGAATTTTTGAGTATTTCTAAAAATAGAAAACTTGAAATCGAGAATCCACAAATATTTGGTACTTATAGAAAAAAACTTGGTGGATTTAAAGATAAGAACCAATTAGAATTGTTTTTAGCGGAAGAACCTGAAATTGAATATGAAAGAAGTTTAAATTTTGAAAAACAATATCACTCACATCGAACATCAAAATCACGTTAGTAAAACCTCTTTTATAAAACATATGTGTGTTAAACTTTTTGTATGCTGCAAAAAAATAAGTAAATTCGCCCAGTCTTATTTTAGACTATAAAATTATTGAGCAGTTTTGTTACAAATTATAAGAAAAGAATATATTTTTGTGGCAAATTATTAACAAGGGGTAATTAAAGATTATATTTTATAAAATATGTGTGGAATAGTTTGTGCTTTTGATTTAAAGCAAGATGCAAATGAGCTTAGACCGCGTTTGCTTGAAATGTCGAAAAAAATACGCCACCGCGGGCCCGACTGGAGCGGAATACACTGTGAAGATAAAGCTATACTTGCTCATGAGCGTTTAGCAATAGTTGACCCTACTTCGGGTAAGCAGCCATTGTACAGTGACAATAATAAAGTAATACTTGCAGTAAATGGTGAAATATATAATCACCTTGAAATACGTAAACAGTTTGAAGGAAAATATAATTTCAAAACAAAATCAGACTGTGAAGTAATATTAGCTCTTTATAAAGAAAAGGGTGCAGAATTTCTTGATGACCTGAATGGTATATTCGGATTTGCACTTTATGATTCTGAGAAAAATGAATATTTAGTTGCCCGTGACCATATGGGAATAATTCCTTTATATATGGGTTGGGATGCAAATGGTACATTCTATGTTGCGTCGGAGCTAAAAGCACTTGAGGGAGTATGTACCAAAATAGAATTATTTCCTCCCGGACACTATTACTCTAGCAAAAAGGGTGAGTTAGTTAAATGGTACATTCGTGACTGGACAGAATTTGATAACGTTAAAGATAATGAAACAAGTATAGAAGAACTTGGAGATGCTTTAGAGCAAGCTGTAAAGCGTCAGTTAATGTCTGATGTTCCTTATGGTGTATTGCTATCCGGTGGTCTCGATTCTTCTGTTACATCGGCATTAGCAAAAAAATATGCCCGAGACAGAGTAGAAGAGAACGGTAGAACAGAGGCTTGGTATCCGAACTTACACTCTTTTGCTGTAGGATTAAAAGGTTCTCCCGATTTAGCTGCTGCTAAAAAAGTTGCCGACTATATCGGAACTGTTCACCATGAAGTTGAATTTACTATTCAAGAAGGCTTAGACGCAATTCGCGATGTTATTTACCAGCTTGAAACTTATGATGTTACTACAGTTCGTGCATCTACCCCTATGTATTTAATGGCGCGTGCTATTAAAGCCATGGGTATAAAAATGGTATTATCGGGCGAAGGTGCTGACGAAATATTTGGAGGTTACCTCTATTTCCACAAAGCACCAAATGCTAAGGAATTTCACGAAGAAACAGTTCGTAAATTAAGTAAACTGCATATGTACGATTGTTTGCGTGCTAATAAATCGCTTGCAGCATGGGGAATTGAAGGTCGTGTACCTTTCCTCGATAAAGAGTTTATTGATATAGCAATGCGTATAAATCCTAAAGATAAAATGATTACTCCTGAGCGTATGGAGAAATGGGTTGTTCGTAAGGCTTTTGAGCGTTATATACCTGCCGAGGTTGCTTGGCGTCAGAAAGAACAATTCTCCGACGGTGTTGGATACAATTGGATTGATACTTTGAAAGAACTTGTTGCTGAGAAAGTTACCGACGAACAATTAGCTAATGCTAAATATAAATTCCCTACACAAACTCCAAAAAGTAAAGAGGAATTCTTTTATCGTTCAATATTTGAAAGTCATTTCCCATCGGAAACAGCAGCACTAAGTGTACCTTCAGTACCTTCGGTAGCTTGTAGCACAGCCGAGGCTTTGGCTTGGGATGAATCGTTCAAAAACATGAACGACCCTTCGGGTAGAGCGGTTAATGTTCATGCCGATAAGTATAAAAAATAAATATAGATAAAGTAATATATAATGGCTGTTTGGAGTATTCCGAACAGCCATTTTTTTATTTATTTTCATTCTAAATAATTACACCCAAAAAGATTGTTTATAAATCAATAATACTAACTTTGCAAAAAAAAAATAAATGGCAGTAGTTAGAGTAACAAAACAATATGATTTTGAAATGGCTCATGCCCTAAAGGGCTACGATGGACCTTGCAAACATATTCACGGACATTCGTACAAACTATTTGTAACTGTAATTGGTGAACCAATAGGCGATAAGGGTAACAATAAACTTGGAATGATAATTGATTTCGGTGATTTAAAGAAAATAGTTAAAGCTGAAATAGTTGATGTTTTTGATCATGCACTGGTATTAAGTAATGATTCTATGCTTGATTGTATTACAATGTCTGAGATGATAGGCAATACTCTTTATGTTGATTATCAACCAACTTGTGAAAATTTTGTTGTCGATTTTGCAGATAGAATAAAGAAGTGTTTGTCCAATGAGTTAAAGTTATTTAGCATAAAACTATATGAAACTGCTACTTCGTATGCTGAATGGTATGCAAGCGATAATATATAGAAGAAATATATCTAAAATTAAATATTAATTATTTACAGGTATAAATAATTAAGGAACAAGCTTTATTCATAATTACTGCCAACTGTAACGAACATGACACAAATAAAAGTAATTTCACTAAACATATCAGAGAAAAAAGGTGTAGTTAAAAAACCTGTTGATTCTATTACAATTGACGATAAGGGAATTGTAGGTGATGCTCATGCCGGAAAATGGCATCGCCAAGTTAGTTTGTTAGGAACTGAAAGCTTCGACAAAATGAAGCAGATGAAGAAAGATGTAAAACTTGACTACGGAGTGTTTGCCGAAAATATTACAACAGAAGGACTTGAGTTACATAAGACTGCTGTTCTTGACCGTTTTGTAAGTGATAACGTTGAACTTGAAGTTACACAGATAGGTAAAAAATGTCACCACGGATGTGAGATATTCCATATAGTTGGCGACTGTGTTATGCCGCGCGAGGGCATTTTCACAAGAGTAATTAAAGGTGGTGAACTAAAACCCGGCGATGTTCTTGAATACAAACCCCGAGTAATAAAAACTCACGTTATTACCTTAAGTGACCGTGCTTTTGCCGGTGAATATGAAGATAAAAGCGGACCAACTGCTTCTCAGATAATGGAAGAGTTCTTTAAAGAGAATAACCGCACATACGAGATTACAAATACGATACTTCCTGATGATCCTGAGAAAATTAAAGATATACTCCTGAAATCGGCTGAAGAGAATTACGATATAGTTATTACAACCGGAGGAACAGGTATTGGTAAACGTGATTTTACTCCCAAAGTAGTTGCCGATGTTATTGACTTTGAAATACCGGGAATAATGGATCATATACGTTTAAAGTATGGTGCCAAAATTCCAAATGCTCTTACCAGCCGAAGCATTGCCGGTGTACTTAACAACACTCAGATATATGCTATTCCGGGAAGTGTAAAAGCTGTAAAAGAATATCTGGAAGAGATAAATAAAACTATTGAGCATTCATTTAGAATGCTTAATTCTATTGACTTGCATTAATAGCTATTATATACCTTTTTATCTTGCTGCCCTAAACATTTCAAGCTTAAAATAGCTGATTACTAACCCTAAAGCATCAGGACAATATCATCACACAAGAAAAAAAGCAGTATGACATTCAATATTCGTAAATCGTAGTTATTCTATTATTTTCTAACATCTATTAATAAGCTCTCCAATATTACAATTTTGTTACAAAACTATTGCGAAAAAACATGACACTATAAAATTTCTTAACTATTTGAGCAATAGCATTTCACAAATTGGTAAACTGAAAAGCAAAAATTAATACTTTGAGTAACGAAAAACTATTAAACTTTTAACTAAAAAATTTTCAGTTATGAAAAGAACATTTTTGTTTCAAACAGCATTGGTTAGTCTAATACTGTTATTTTCAAGTGCTTATGCACAAGAATGGTCGTCGATACCGGTGCCGGCCAATGCAGGCTCGGGGAAAACATGGCAGCTTCAAAGCAATATGTCCGATGACTTCAGCTATAATGCAACATTTGGTTCAGGCGGCTATGCTGCAAGAAAAAACTTTGGAAGTAATAAATGGAGTAATTTCTACCACAATGCATGGGATGGTCCGGGGTACACTTACTGGAATACTGCAAACGTTTCCGTTGATGGTGATAACCTTGTAGTAAAGGTAGGTTATACCTCGAATAAAACTAAAGGTGGCTCATATGGCGTACAATCGGGTTGTGTAACATCGAACAATAAAGTTAAATACCCGGTATATGTTGAAGCATCGCTTAGTGTTGCTAACATTTCATTAGCATCTTGTTTTTGGCTATTAAGCCCCGACGATACTGAAGAGATAGACATAATTGAAAACTATGGCGGTGTCGATTATTTTAAAAACTTCACTCACATAAGTCATCACTCATTTGTTCGGAGTCCGTTTACCGATTATCAACCACGCGACAAAAATAGTTGGTATCCTATCTCAAAAATAACTTCTGCAGGAGGTTGGGGGGCTTACTGTTGGAACGGTGGGAATCGCCGATATATGAGAATGGGTGTATACTGGATAAGTCCTAAACACTTTGAATATTATATTGATGGGGCATTGGTACGTGTAATGTATTATAATGCTATGGCTACTAATATGAATGGTACATGGCAGTATACATATTATAACTCTGTAACTAAAGATGGAAACGGGTACTATATGCCTACAAATGGTAGTGACGGATATTCTGCTGTAACAGTACACTCGACTTCCAGTTCATATAGTTTCTCGAAACTGCAGGCTGCAAGTAATGCATCGAAAGGTTACAATGTTATAGATCCGGGATGGTTCCAGGGTGGCGACAATACTGATACCGATGGCAATGGAGTAACTAACGAAGCCAAAGGATTTACTAAAGAGCTACAAATAATAATTAATATGGAATCGCAAGGCTGGTTATTGGACAAAACTCCTTCAAGTGCCGACTTGAACAATACTGCCAAAAATCAAATGAAAGTTGATTGGGTGCGTGTATATAAGCCTGTTGCAAGTAGCAGTGGCAGTACAGGAGGAACTACTACAGGTAGCTCTATTACTATTCAGGCCGAAAGCTTTGCAAAAACAGGTGGTACTTTCAACGATGGTAAAGTTCCTTACGGTGCCAACAAAACAAGCTGGACAGCAAATTACATTAATAAAGACGACTGGATGGATTTTAATATAACCATACCTGAAGACGGTGCTTATGAAATTGTTTACTACATATCGTCGCCTAATACAGGTTCAACCATCAAATTTGGTATGGGAACCAATGTTTGGAATACTACAACAGTACCTAACAATGGAGCCTGGGATACTTATAAAACTCTTAAAGCCAGCAATACAGCAAACTTCACAAAGGGTAATCATACCATAAGAATATCGGCCGGTGGTACCAACTGGACATGGAATCTTGATAAAATTGTAATGACACGTGTTAGTTCAATGAAAAGCGGACAAATATCGACAGAAGATACCAATGCTGATGAACCAATATTTGCAATTTTCCCTAATCCGGCAACCGATGTTGTAAATATTCAGCTTGAACAAATAAATGAAATAACTCCTGTTACTATTTACAATACAAATGGTGTAACAATGATAGATGTAATTATTGAAAATTCAGACAGTTACACCCTGGATGTTTCAAATTTACAAAAGGGATTATATTTTATTAAAATTGATAATAAAGTGCAAAAACTATATTTAGAATAGTACTTTCAATTAATTGATAATAAAGGTTGGCTAAAATCGGGAAGAGTTTTAATTTACAATCTCTTCCCGATTATTTAAACCCTAATACTAAAATACAAACGAAGCCTTTAAACCAACACCATGAAAATAGTGTTGTTTAAAACCAACAAATAGCCCTATTTCGCCCATAAACATAATATCGCTCATAGAATAACCCACTTCGAAATATGGTCTCTTACCTTCTACTGTAAGCCAGCTGGCGTATATGTTCTCATCCCACAAAGTATTACTAATTATGGGAAGCCGCTTTAATAGCAAATATTTGTTTTTGTAATGAATATGTCCTTCAAAATATTTACCCATAGTACTGTATTCATAGCTGTTGAGCAAATAGTAACCCTCGTAATTGAACCAACGGGTAGTAAATATTTCACTATATGTTCTGAAGTGTTTAAAGTTTGAAAAATGTACATTATTGTTGTGTACAAAAGTGCCTGTTTCTAATTTATATTTTAACGATGATATTTTGTAAAAATCGAAATACTGTGATACTGAAAAGTTAACTTTTCCAAATCCGGTAGCATTGCCCGGCAATAGTATATTACCGGTGTAGCCTGCAGCTATAATAGGATATTTAGCTCTTTCGGGATATTTTTTGCCTTTTATAATTCTATATGTCATTTTGGGGGTGTATGCCAAACCAATTCTATATGATACTTGCTCACGGGGACTAATATTTTCAACAGTCAGTTCGCTATTGTCCGGTATGTTTGGCAAGTATTGGTCGTCGGGATATAGGAACGAAAAGTTAGTATTGTTATGCAAACTGTCAATTTTATTGTAGCCTAAGCCTGTAAACATTGAAAGCCCATTTATAAGTTCGATGTTATGGAATATTCCGAAATGTGTATCGTGAAAATACTTCACATAACTTTCCTTTATAAATAGGTTATAGAACATATTAATATCTTCAGGGGTACCCATATCGCCGCCGGTATTAAAGTTTCGACTGCCATATCCACCGGCTAATATAATAACTCCATTTTTACTTGGAATATGTTCTATTACAGCGTGGGCATGACCAAAAAACGATTCGCGGCTAAAAGCATATCCAGCATGGCCTGTTATTTCTATCATATGCGATAGAGAGTCAATATTCCACCTGTATTTCAGGTGTTGTTTAAGTTGCCATCCGTCAACAGGATTAAAGCCTATGTTACGTAACGCAAACAATCCGGGATAGAATAAATAGTGTTTACGGCTTCGTTCCCATTCATTGTTACCTATTGCAGCTATTTCCAAACTTTTTAAAACCACCGATTTAGACTCTTCCTGAATTTGTTTTTCTTCATGCTTCCTGTAGGTGTATTGTTCTTCGTCGCTTACAGGTATTGGTCGTATTGAGTCCCAATATGTTGAGTCATGTTTGTATGCGTCTTTATTTACTATTTGTTCATAATAAGGGCCTACTTCAAGTTTATTGTCGCGTTCTTCTACCTCTAACAGTTCAGCCTTTTTTGTCATAAGCTTCTCCATTTCGAACATATCACGGGTAGTAGGGTTATTGTTCGACAATAGCTCTTCAAGTTTTAGGTCTATTTTTTCTATTTTTTCGTTCTGTGGCTTTTCATTTTTTGCAGTAGTATCAACAACAGGGTTATATACCTGTTTCGATATACTGTTCATTGAGAATTGAGGGTTTATTTTTACATTAAAATACTTAATAGTACTGGTATAAGTACCCGAAGCTTCAACACCCATGGCACTAAAGTCGGCTTCTGCAAAAATATTTACCGGAAGGAAATTGTTACCTTTTACCGGAGCATAAAATTGTTTAAGCCTTACCGATGTAAACATAGGTTTTAGAACTATATCATAACTATAAACGCACCACAATTCATCAACTATGTACAAATACCCTTCCATAAGCAATTTGCTTTTGCGCTTTGGAGTTACCTTTATTTTGTTAATGTAGTATTCGCCATCTTGCAAAAGACCAACGTGCTCAAAATTATAATGTGCAAATGCATTTGGTGCAAACGGCGATATATAAAAATCGTCCATTGACTTGTATATGCTACCTGATGACATTTGCAAAACCGGGGCATCGTTATTTTCAAACGGAAATGTATTATTTACCGATATTACCTCCTGCCGGTATTTATCGGGAGCGTTAAAAGTTATTCGACTAACCGATTCGTTAATGTATATTTGCCCTTCCTGTGGACGCTCGCCGTTTACTTCAAGTTTTTTGGCTATTATTTTTGGTATTTTTTTAACCTTAATTGCACCTTTCATATACAGTTCTGAGCTGTACGACTCTGCCTGATTAATAAAAGCAGGTGCACGGGCTATTGCATTTCGCATTATTGAATATGCGGGGTCTTCATTGTCGGCTCGAATGGTAACACCTGCCAATATGTACGATTGTTGGTAAAGGGTTATATCTTTCTGCACATCAGTAGTTTTCACCGTTATTTTCTCGTAAGAGGGAGTAAAACCTAAAGCCCGCACACTTAGGTTAAATGCCCCTTTGCCTGTATATATAGCGTACTCGCCGTGTTGATTAGCCGATGTTCCTGTTTGTAATTCCTCAATATAAAGGGTAGCATATTTTATAGCATTGCCCTCTGCATCTTTTATTACTCCCGATATTTTTTGTGAAAAACCGGTAGATGGTATAAGTGAAAGAGTACACAATATGAACAATAAATATTTCCCTTTTGGTATCATTGTGCAGGGCATTAATTGTAGCTTTTGTTATCAAATATACTAATAAAACTCTTTATAGTTAAATATTGTATATTTCTTATGTGTACAGTAAATTAGATTCTTAAGCATCAATACAATCGGGTTCCATATGTATAGTTGCCTCTATGTTAAGCTGTTCCTTAATAGTATCTTCTATTTTTACGGTTATTTCGTGTGCATTTATAAGGCTCCAGTTCATTGGCATAAATACATGAAATGTAAGTTCTATATGTCCACCGTATTTGTGAATATGATAATGATGAGGTCCCAGATTTGAATCAATATTGAGTACTATTTTTTCAATTTTTTCAATAGTTTCGTTATCGGGTGTTTCGCCCATAAGGCGTAATATGCTGCTTTGTAGTATCTCATATGCTGCATAAAATATCATTATTGCTACAATTATACCAAGTACTCCATCAATCCACCAAAAATATTTGCCGAATATAATCCCTATTAAAACTATTACCGACGATAAAGAATCGGTGCGATGATGCCAGCCATCGGCTTTAAGTATTTGAGAGTCAGTTTTTCTGCCTGCCCAAAATGCGTACTGGGCAAGCAACTCTTTTACTATAATGGAAATAATAGTTACTACCCACGCTATGGTTCCAAATATTACTTTTTCGCCCCCTTTTAGCTGATTTATACTTTTTGATATAAATTCTATTCCTATAAATGCCAATAGAACACCTATTATTATTGAGCTTATAAGGTCGGTGCGTCCATAACCGAATGGGCGCTTATGATCGGCAGGTTTGTTGCTTATTTTTGCACTTACTATTACTATTATGGAACTGAATGAGTCGGTTAGTGTATGCCAGGCATCGGCTATTAAAGCTATTGAGCCGGTAACTATTCCTGCCCAGTATTTTAATACAAATAACAGAGTATTGATTATTACTGAAATCCAACCTTCTATTAATGGATAGTTTTTAGTAGTTTTCATAAAAAGAAATTATCAATTTAATGTTTTTTAATAAGCTTATAATTTAATTGTTAATACAAACATAAGTATTAATTTATTTGTAAATAAAGGCTCTGTATATAATTATTTATATCAGTTTTTTAAACTATTGACGTTTATTTTGGCGACATTTTATAAATCAGGGTAAGTATTACAACCTGGTTGTATTGCCCGCTAAAGGCAGTTTGGTTTTTAGTGTTGTATTTTTTTACAGGCAGTAGTGAATACATAAACTGGGCATTTACAGCAAATAATTTGTGAAAATGATAGCTTACACCGGCTAATGCGCCAATTTCAAATGGTTCGTAAACATATACAGGCTCGTTCATATAGTTGCTAATATAAGCTTCTTTAGCTTTTATAAGGTATCCGAGTGAAATACCGGCTTCAAGTTCCAGTTTCTTTTTGTAATTATATGTTGCTGTTACAGGCATTTCTACATAATGTAGGCGTGCTTTGTAGTAGGGTAAAGGTTCATCGTTATCGCCTTTTTGACTCCCTTTTTCAATATATCGTAATGCAGCTTTTCCGCCTATACCTTGTTTAAATTCACGTGTTACAAATGCTCCGCCAACTATACCTACTTTATTGAACCCCCAATAATTGTCACCATCTATTTGAGTAGGTGCTATACCTATTAATAATCCGCCATCGAAACCTTGTGTGTAAACCGATATTGAAAATAGGAACAGTGCAAAAAGTGTAAATAATTTCTGTATTTTCATTATTTTTTTAGTAGTTGTATCAGTTTGCTAACACCTTCTTCGGCAGTTTTTTGAATAGCATAGAACGATAAGCCGAAAGGTATATCAACATCTTTTGGGTCAATAATATATTTGGGCGAAGTTTGCGGAGCATATGCAACAAGGCTTGCTGCCGGATATACATTTAGCGAACTGCCTATTACAACAAATATATCGGCTTGCGACACTATTTCTGCAGCTTGTTCCATAGCAGGTACCTGCTCTCCAAACCATACAATATGTGGTCGGAGCTGAGCACCTTTTTCGCATTTATCGCCTATTTTTATTGGTTTTGTCCCTATTTCGTAAACAAGTTCAGGATGCTTTGTACTTCGAACTTTGGTTAATTCACCATGCAAATGGAGTATATTTGTACTACCGGCTCTTTCATGAAGATTATCGATATTCTGGGTAATTATGTGAACATCGAAATTATTTTCCAATTCAGCTAACCCTTTATGTCCAAGGTTTGGTTCTACTGAGTCAAGCTGTTCTCTTCGCTTATTGTAAAATTCAAGTACAAGTTCAGGGTTTGCTGCAAACCCTTCGGGAGTTGCAACTTCCTCTATTTTGTATTGTTCCCAAAGCCCGCCCGAATCGCGAAAAGTAGATATGCCACTCTCTGCACTCATTCCGGCTCCTGTTAGTACTACTAATTTTCGTTTACTCATATTATATTTATTGAAAGTATAAATATATATGTTTTAGTTATAAATAATTTATTTAGTAGGGTAACTTCATTATTAATGGTCTATTTATATGTAAGCGTTTAGTTAATATCATAAAGTGAATCCTTAAAACGTAAGTCCATTTTGGAATGGTTTAATTATTGAGAGGCTGTCTAAAAAGGCAGTCTTTTTTTATGCAGTAATGCAAAATACGAGTATATAATTTTTATTGCACCCCTTTATTAAAAACCTACAATTGCTTAATTCCCTAAACGGTATTCATACATATTGTAGCAGGTTTCACGTATTTTATCAATCAGTTCCTGATGTGGTTTGTCTGTAACATCAACTAAACCAACATTGTAGTTTTCTCCATCGCCGCGACCGGTATAAGGTTGGTCGAGGTATTGAAACCAGTGAGCGCCTACTATTTGTTCGTTACGTAAAGCCCCTTTTATGTATTTTTCATATGCTATGCCGCGCTCTTCTTGTGTTGCAACTATTTTTACTCCGGGGTGAGCCATTCCTCTATCGGTTGAGCCAAAATGAAATTCTCCAATCATAATAGGAGCATCAACCCCTTCAGGTAGTTTTACTTTCTCTACACCAAACTCGTATTTGTTAAAACTAACTATATCGCAGTATTTAGCCGCAGCGGAAAGTGTAAGATAGTTGTTGGCCCAAGCAAAACGACAACCCAGATAATTCTGATTTGGAGCTATTCGTTCCAGCTCATCGTGAAGTATCTGAAAATATGTCATTGCTGTTTTTTCATAAAATGCGTATAGGTCATCTTTTGCACGTTCTTCATCAGGTGCAGTTGTATTATTAAGCAGTGTAATCCACGATTCATGGTTGGTTCCCCATTGTGCATTTAGCTTGTCGATGGCTTTATACTTGGCTTCAAGGTCGTTAATAAATTCCTTTTTAGCAGGTTGGGTTGCCGGGCTTTTAAGTGTTGCAACAGAAAGTGAACCTATTAAACCCCACGACAATTCGTTATCGACAAAGAAACCTATACACCATGGGTCGCCGGCTCCGGTTTTTTGTCGTTCCATCGATTTACGTACATTACTGCGAAATTCAGGGTCGAACACGTCGTGAAATTTTCCCCAGTAACCTTCCGAGGCTTCTATTTTTGGGGTATTATGAATCCAAATAGAACCAACATATGGTGTTTTGTGTTGTAGAGCCATTTGAAAATCTGACATAAATCCAATAGTATTTAACCCCCAGCTTCTTAAACGTATATGAGCCTGTTTACGATATTCTTCTACCCACTCTTTACCATATTTTCTGTAAAGATTAGCCTGATGAAAATTATATGCTTTATAAGGGGCTTTACCATTATAAAAACCCATACTTGCCCAGGTCGATTTTGAGAAAAAATCTTTATAATCGGGGTCGTTATATGGCACGCTCTCAAAGTATTTTTCACGATATTCAACACCGGTAGCCACCGACCATGACGATACACAATTTAGCCCTGCTGTCCAAAACAAATAACCCTCAGGGTCAACCATCCACCATTTGTTGTTATATTTTTCGGTTCTGAAATATCCGGTTGCTTCCAATTTCGGACCTCCTGCCCAGCCTCCATACAAACCAAGGCTTTCGGGTGATTTATTTTTGTCAATATCGGCTAGTTCATCTTGCTTTTGTTTTATTATATCGTTAGTGGTTTTAACTTTACCTTTCCAGTCTTCATGCTTGTATTGTCCGTACATATCTATAAACGGGAAAAAACCGGTTGTATCTTTGTATTCTAATTTACCAATGGCTCGTATGTTATCGACAGTAAAAACACTAGGTGTAGTTTCGTAACGGGTACAGAAAGTAAATTCATCTATTGTTCCGAGGTCATTACATTTAAGTTTGCCGTGTACACCGCGTACACCTTCAACAGTAAGCTGAGGCTTAAATATCCATGGTGTCCATGCTAAGGGTACTGTAATGGTTCCCGATTGTCCGGGTTTCAGGTCGATATAATCGGAACAAAACCAGCGTACCAAACCGTCGGGGTCGTTGCCGACAAAAAGTTCAACTTGTATTTCTTTATCGCTAAGATTTGAAACATCGGCTTTTACCATATAGTAGCCTGTAAGATTCCAATTTGTAGTATTGTTGCGTAATAGCTTAACTCCGGGTTCGCGTATTGTAAAACCACTGTATACTTTTAAAAGTTTATTGCCATCAATATTGGTTATTTCCGATGTTGCATCGTACTGTTTGATACTTTCGTTATAAAAATCGGTGTTGTTTTCAAAGTCGAATATCATTACACTATCGGGCTGAGAAAATAGAGTAACGGCTGTAAATGCAAAAAATGCAGTAATAGAAAGTATCTTTTTCATCTGTTTTATTTTAAGTAAATCCGCTTCATTTAATTAAACACTTATAAATATAACATATGAGTGCTTAATGTACAACAAACTCTTTAACAGAATAAGAGACATTGCCTGTTATTTTTGAAACAGATTGAACAATTATTTGGTACTCACCTGTAATATCGGATGTGTAAAATGAAATGGAAGAACTGTTATTTATAAATTGAATATCGGAATTCCAATACAGAGTATTTCTTAAATCGGGTATTCTCCCTTTATTGGCAGGGTTGTCTGTTTTTAATTCGTGTGAATAGCTTTTTCCGGGTAGATTATAGTTGAAAAACATAGCATTTTCCGGAAGGGTAATACCGGCAAAGTCGCTGTTATTGGTTATAACATTTATAACAGAACAATATTTTAAATCGCCAATAATATAGCCTCCGTTAATAATTTCCAATTGCTTAACTTTTTTCATATCTATTGCAAGCAGTGTTTTTAACATTATTGGAACATTATCGACCAAAGTGAGTGGCGGGTAATTGCGAAATGTATTTTTATCTTTCATGGAAAGGTATGGTTCATCTTTTTTGTGAAGAACAGAAAATTCTTTAACTACCTCATATATAAACTCTTCAATATTAGGAAGGTCAATGTATTTTTGAGTTGTATATATCTTATCGGGTGTCCCGTAGAAGAATTTTTTCACAGAATCGTTAGCAAAGTGTTGCTTTTCTTGTTTTTCTTTATCGAATTTTTTAAGTAATTGGCTGTTAACACTCAATTCATTTGCAATAATTAGTTCACTATTTGATAAAATAATATCTTCGATATTAATATGTACAGGTTTTTTGCACCAGTTTTCATTAAACTCAATGTTTAATTTTTTATTGTCGGCTTGGGCACTTATAAAAAATTCATTGGTTCGGAACGACTCCGGAAACGGGAAAAAGAATTCACCCGCTTCATTGGTGTTATATGCCAATAGCTTTGCATTGTTTCCTAAAAAACTCAAATAAACAGGAACATTCGATTGGAAAGTATTATCTGTTTTATTGTACACAGTGCCGCTTATATATGATGAGAATATTTCTGGCATATATTTTATTGAATCTATTGAGGCTTTACTTGTTGCAAAAATCAATGGGTTGGTAATAGCATTGTTAGCTCCTTTTTTCACTGCTGCTACGGTATTAATAAATTCATTTACAGGGAGTTTGCTTAATAAAGATACTTCGGCTTTACTTCGGGTTTTAATGTTAGAACTGTTTAATTCAATAGATATATTGTTTGTGTATTGCCCAGTGGTTTCTATTGTAACAGAAGAATCATTTGAAGTTAAAATAGTGCCTACTGCATCGGGGTTAACTATTAATATTTGTTTATAGCCGTACTTATTTGTACTAAAATTCTGCATATATCGGGTGTATGCTTTTATAAAATATATACCGGAATTAATATTATCCGGAACTTTCAATATGCCGTCAGTTTTACCGTTTTCAATTGTAAACTTTTTTTGGAGATATGGTTTCCCGTTATTATCAATAATTTCGACATATAATATTTTACTCCAGTCGAATGGAGTAATTGTAGAGTCATACTGTTGAATTGAGCCTGCAATAATATTTCCTGCTATTTCCGAGAATTTTGGAGTTGTAATATATGCCGCACTAAACAGAATATTTTCACCTGCAACATAAGTGGTTCTAAGCGTTATACTCTCTGTTAAAAATACAGAATTGAGTATTGCTTTATGTGATTGGCTGTACATACATAAAGCATTAAACAGAATAAATGTAATTATAAATAGTTTTTTCATTGGTTTATTATTTGAAAAAATCGGGTTTTATAATGGTTCCGCCATTTAGCCGACAGTCAATGCAAGTTTGAGATTCTGGAATACCTAATATTGATTTACCATCCTCATATGCGCCCAATACTGTTAAGTATAAGTTCTTTGAATATATACCTAATTTATTCCTATCCACAGTATCAGCTTTACAAAATTGCAAAGAATAAAAGTACTTATTCTCTAAAATAAAACGTTTTTCAGTAAAAGATGAAGCCCAAAAAAATCCTAAAACAATCTCTTTCTTATTGCTTATATTGTTTATATTACTTACGCTATGGCTTGGTTGACTTTGATATAATCCACCTGTATTAATATTCTGTTTTTGATTTTGATTCCAAAAGTTATAAGCATTTTCATTAAGAGAATATTGTTTAATAAGAATGCTGTAGTTGTAATTAAATTTTCTATTCTCTATTTTATCATAATTTATTTCTGCCTTCTTTTTTTCATTCTTTGAAAGATTCTCAGTTGAAGCAGTATAAATATTGTTACTTAATTGAGTGGAATAGCAAATAGTTAAAGAGTCTACTGTAGACATTTCAATTATTGAGTCATTTTTTGCGTCTAACATATAAGGAGCTTCATAAAAAGCTCTATGCTCCCAAGTCTCCTCAACAACCCACCGGTAACTAGTTGCTTTATAATTGTTTGCATATAAATCGACATAAAATTGAAGCCCGTCGCTACTACCCTCGCCCCAGTCGCTGTTAGAGGTTCTCTCGTAATATATATCACTCACCTCGGGGCTTTCAAGTATTGTTTCGGTTTCCGATTCATATTCATTACCATCGGGAGTGGTTATATACAAAGTGTACTCTGTATTAAATGCCAGTTCGTTTTGAGGAATATCGGCAGTATATACGCCCGGCTCTGTTTCATTGAACAGAAACTGGTTGCCGTTGCTGTTTAGTACCCATACATAGCAACCACTTTCAGGAATAAATTGAGCATTGTACACCGATGTTGAACGTGATATAACTACCCTCTGTGTTTGCTCGCCTTTAATTATTGACCCGTCTACTACAAGTTTTTCAACTGTTTCGTTCAACTGCGGTGTATAGTCTTCAATACACCCGGCAATTAGCACTATTGAAAGTATTAATAAGTATTTTGATTTAATCGCTAACATAATTCCCTAATTTAAAATTCCACGACAATGTAACTATTGGAGTACCAAAAACCGACAATTTTTTGCCTTGTATATTCCCATCTTCCGATTCAAAATAAACCGAATAAGCATTTTTGCGGCCGGTTACATTATATACATTAAGCATCCAACTGCTGTGAATAAATTTTTTGCGATTAAGGTTTCCTTCCATATTTATTGAAAAATCGACTCTAAAATAATCGGGCAAACGGTATTCGTTTCTTTCAGAATAAGCAATAAACTGCATACCTTCAAAATAGTACGCTGAAGTGGGGTATGTAGCCGGTCGTCCGGTACTATAAACCACATTGGTTGAGAAGCTCACACGTCTGTTAACTCTCAGGTTCGATACCAGATTCAAACTATGTGGAATATCATAATTCGATGAATATGGTTTTCCAAAATTTATAGAGTTCCCTTCTATTTCGCTATCTACAAGAACCGACGAGCGTGAGTATGTGTATGATAACCATCCTGTTAGCTTGCCTGTTTTCCGCTTTATTATAAATTCTAAACCATAAGCTTTTTGCTCTCCTTGTAGTAAAAGCATCTCAACCGGATTCTCCGATATAAAGTCTATTCCGTCTTTATACTCCACTATATTCTTGGTTTTTTTTCCATAAACTTCGGCCGATGCTTCTAATCCTTTATAGTTTTGATACACACCAAACGAAAGCTGATTGCTCACAGGTGGTTTAATGTAATAATCGGCCAGTTTCCATTGGTCGGTGGGCGACATGGCTATAGTATTACTAAGTACAAATATATTCTGTGCCATTCGGTTGTACGAAGCCTTTAGCGACGTATTCTCAAACAGCATATAGTTTAATGCCACACGAGGTTCTATGCTGAAATACGATTTTGATATTTTTCCCAACGACCCGTTAACGTTTTCTTCGCTATATTCCGAGTTCGAAAAATATTGGTTAACAGGCTTTTGTGAAAAAAATATGTAATGACTTATTCTAAGTCCTCCCATCATACTTAATGCCCCTATTACACTAAATTCGTCCGATGCATATACGGCTGTTTCTATCCCTTTTTCCTTGCCTAAAGCAACCGGTATTCTGGTCGATTCCTCATTATATGGTAATATATCGCCACGGTTCAAATTATACAAAATACTGCTTCCGCCAAATGACAGTTTATGATTACTGGGTAGCATATAATTCATATCGGCTTTTGCTTCGCTGTGCGACAACACATAATTGTGCGAATAGGCTTCCGAAACATTGTTTTTATCGTTTTGCGAAAAATTGTATTCGCTATGAACTATTGCAAAATCACCATTTAGCTTCGGTGAGAAAAAGTGTTTTAAACTCGCCGATCCTCCCATATTTGAGTATCGATAATCGTTTTTGGCAGCTAATGAAAAATTATCGTTACTGTTGTATCCAAATACCTTTAGGGAGTTTTTATCATTTATCATAGTGTTAACACTTGCACTAACATCGTAGAAAGCAGCCGTGCTTCTTTTTAAATCTTCGTTACTAACTTTCGACAGCAACCAATCGGAATAAGTACCCCTGTAGCTTGCAACATATGTGCATTTATCTTTAACAATAGGTCCTTCGGCCGATACATGGGCAGTTACCGGGCTAATTCCTCCTTTGGCATAGAAGTTCTTTTTATTACCCTGTCGTGTCGATATATCGAATATTGATGAAATACGACCTCCATACTCAGCCGGAATATTACTCTTATAAAGTGAAAAATCGTTTACTATATCAGAACTAAACGCTGTAAAAAAACCAAACAAATGAGAAGTATTGTAAATAGGTATTTTATTTATGTAAAATAAATTTTGGTCAGCCGTTCCTCCTCGTACTATAATACCGGAAGAGCCTTCGCCTGCACTCTGTACCCCGGGTAACATTTGGGCAACTTTAAGCAAGTCCTTTTCACCCATAACTACCGGAATTTCTTTTATGGTTTTCGACGACATACGTTCAAAACCCATCTGCATTCCGCGAACATTGTCGTGTCGGTCGGCAAATATTTGAACCTCATTTATTGCAATAAGTTCTTTCTTCATTTGCAAATCAATTTTACCCGATGAGTAAACTTGCAAAAAGAAATTCTTGCTTCCCATTGACATTGATTTAAGCTCAACCGAATACTTTCCGGTTTTTAGTGTTAAGTTAAAATATCCGTCGTAGTCGGTAGCAGCACCTATTTTCAGCTCTTCAACATACAATGTAGCACCTATTACCGGTTCACCTGTTTCCTCATCAATTACACGCCCGCTTACAATATAAGGCATACCTATAACCGATTCAAGTTTACTGCCTACTACAATTAGTTCATTTTCAGCCTTTACTTTGCTTTGTTCATATCTGTCCTGAGTGGTTTGATTCTCGCTTTCAATTTTTGTCTCTTTTTTTGCAACGCTAATATTGTTACCATCAATTTGTTCTACAATTTTATATCCATCGTATATTATTACGCTATTATTGGCTATGTAATAATACAATCGGTTCTTAATTAACGTTTTAAACAATACACTGTCGAGTTTCATATTACTGCCGGATATATTTACATAAATGCTGTCGACAATATCATTTTTAAAAAAAAATCGGTAATCGGTTTTCGATTCCACGTCGGTTACAAAATCGACAAACGGAGTTTGAGTGTAGCTGCCGCTAAATGTTTTGACAGGCTGTTGTGAATACCCTTTAGTTGCAATTATCAAAATAGCCAGTGCTAATAATATTATCCTCATACTTTTATTTGCTTTGAGGATAACTACTTACCCTGTTGTTAATTAATGTTTCACAATAACTTAATAATAAAGCCATTTTATCGTTTTGCGAAAATTTTACATTTATTGAATTGCTTTTAATAAATGTTTTAATTGCCTTGCGCTGTTCTTTGGGGAATATTTTTACGAAAGTAGCTGTTGAATTGTACTTATAGTGAATATTGTTAATATATATGTATGATTTTCGCTTTTCGTCGCTATATGTATGTGCCATAATAGAAGCATGATCTGATTCGCTACGGTTTTTACTCCAATAATTCAAGCATTTAATATTCCCGTCGTATACTACCTCGTATAAAGCTATGCTTTTATCGGGCATTATATATTTTCTGAAAAGTTTGCTGCCAATTGTAAATTCATTAACAAAATCGAGAGGGGGTAAATATGCAACGCTATTATTTCCATTGTTACTTTGGAGTACAATATTTTGGTCATATATATTGTACATTATTTTCTGATTGTAATATTGCTTCCCATTAAGTAGAATAGTGCCGTCAGAAAATTCATTTGTTAAAAAAAACGGGTGACCTTTATCTCTGAAGTAGGTGTTTTCGAAATAACGCCCGTTAACCAACGAAGGGTCGACACCATAATACTCTTTTACTTCATTGTAAATACTACTCTGCTGTGAGTAACCCGAAATATTTATAAATATTGCAAGAAGTATAAACGACGGTAAATATAAATTCATTTGTAAATTTTTTAAACCTTATTACCTCTAAGGGTAAATACATTTTTTATTTAGACGAATAAAACATAAAATACCCTATGTAAAAAAGTGCATTTTTATAAATTAATGTAAACTATTGCAATATATATGTATGATTTAATAATTAACATGAGAAAAATCAGATGTTAATATTCTTGTTCCGATACTATAATCGAAATACTATCAGAAATTCCTGTGGTTTTATAAGTTTGTTCCATATTAGCCGATAAAGGTTCTGCATCGTCCCATGAATAGACCGATACCGTTACTTTTCCATTTTTGTGAGCATACAATCGTCCAAATTTGTCGATAGTTGCAATGTTGGAATTATCTGTTACCCAAATAACATTGTTGCGTGTAGCATTGGCAGGTATTATACTGCATGAAAGGTCGATGTAGTTGCCCGGTTTAATACTTTTTTCGTGAGCCGATATTTCGAGCTTATTAACCTTTACGTACCTGTTATCATCCAAAATTTTACCAAGCATAATGTAAGCCTGTTTTTGTTCAGGAGTCAAATAATTAATATCTAAACCGCTGTAACGGCGTAGTCCCCATTTTAATTCTACATAGTTTTCACCGAAACGCTCAAGAATATCGGTTCTAAGGTCAAAGAATCTACCTTCATGGTAATTCATTGATGGTGCATATCTTTTGTAATCTTTTGTAAATGCATATTCCAATATCGTTTCAGTACTTGTATATGGGTTATTACCATTATACCAACTATATATAACATTTCGGTGTTCGGTATTTACATTCTGCGTTTGTGGCCAAAAGCTAATGCCATCTATTTGGTCTTTATTGGGTATTATTATTCCGCAGGCTTCGGCCAATGTTGGAAATATATCGGTTACATAAACTAATCCCTCGTATTTGCCGTAAGGCTTTATTGCACTAGGCATATTTAAAATAAGAGGTACGTGTATCCCATTATCGGCATTGCCTCCCTTACGTGCCGGATAAGTAGTATTATTCGCCAAAGTATAACTAAATGTTTCTTTAGTTCCGTTATCGCCCATAACTACAATAAGAGTATTATCTCTCAGCCCCAGTTCATCTATTTTATTTACAATGTTTCCTATAAGTTTATCCATATAAGCCACCATATGGGGCAAATATTTGGGGTCGTCGCCTGTATGTCCGTCTCTGTTGTGGTTTGCTTCATCAAAATTGTCGAATATCGTGTTTGGTTTTGTATCGGGGGTTGGTTTATGGTCGTCGTGAATAAGCAACATGGGATAATATAGAAAAAATGGCTCGTCTTTATGTTTTTCAATAAAGTTGATAGCGTGGCGGTTACAAATATCGGGACCATACCAACGACGCCCGGTTTCAGGATCAGTATCGGTTCTATTATTGTAGTTTACTGTCTCACCATTTACCACAAGGTTAGGGTTAATAAAACGTTGCCCCTCCATGGTTACATCGAAGCAGGTAAATTCGTCCCACCCAAATTCATATATGTATTTTTCTCCCGCAATTTCTTTTGTCCCACGTGTTTGTTTCCATTTTCCAAACATTCCGGTAGCGTATCCGGCACGTTGAAAAACATCGCCAAAAGTTATGTCAGAGGCGTGTTGCGATTTGCATTGCAAATAATTACGATTGTTAACCTTTCCACTCATTAAAGCTATGCGGGTAGCTTCGCAAAGTGGGTAAGTATATGCATGAGTGCAAATAATGCCCCGCTCGGCAAGTTTGTCTATTTCAGGCGTCTGTATTGCTGCATTTTCAAAATGCCCCTTTTGTGAATTTACAGCCTTAGCTCCATAAGCCGATACCCCATAATGGCTTATATCATCAATAAGTATAAGTACAACATTGGGTTTTTGTGCATTACAAAATACTGTTAACAGTAATAGTATAATAGTGGCAATATTCTTCATTATGCTTTGCTTTTTTAGGGATGTGAAAGATAGGGTTTTTAGTGTTTATTAAAATAGTATTTTTGTGCCATAAATTTTGAATCATATTATTATGGCAGGAATATACATACATATACCCTTTTGTTTACAACGATGCAACTATTGCGATTTTTATAAAACCACCCAACTCGAAAAGCAGCCTGAGCTTGTTCATGCTTTGGCATCGGAAATAGAAATGCGTGCCCAAATGCTTAACCATACCGAAGTGGGAACCATTTACTTTGGGGGTGGCACTCCATCGACACTGAGCCCAGAGGATATTGAATATTTGCTTGGTGCTATATTTAGCAACTACAATGTTACCGACGATGCTGAAATAACTATGGAAGCAAACCCCGATGATTTAACAATAGAGAAGCTGTCAGAATTAGCCGAACTTCCTATTAATCGATTAAGTATTGGTGTTCAGAGCTTTCAGAATAACTTGCTTGAGTTAATGAACCGCCGTCATAATGCAGAGCAGGCTGTGGAATGTATTAAAAATGCTCAGCAGGCAGGGTTCGATAATATAAGTGCCGACCTTATTTATGGATTGCCGGGTCTTACTCTTGAAACATGGGAGAGCGATTTGAATAAAATGGCTGAATTAAATATTCAGCACCTATCGGCATACCATATTACTTATGAAGAGGGTACCCAGTTCGATAAAATGCTTAAAAAAGGCGATATAAAACAAATAAGTGAAGAAGATAGCGTTTTACAATTCAAAGCTCTCATTGAGTGGTCGAAAGCAAACGGTTTTGAACACTATGAAATATCAAACTTTGCAAAGCCGGGGTTATACTCAAAACACAATACTGCTTACTGGCAACAAAAACGTTACATAGGCATAGGACCATCGGCTCACTCGTACGACTTGCGCAGCCGTTGGTGGAATGCTTCAAGCTTAAACAAATATTTGAAAGGGATAGAAACAGGTGATCCTGAAATAGAAAGC
Organism: Bacteroidota bacterium; assembly: GCA_003250355.1. Taxonomy (GTDB): domain Bacteria; phylum Bacteroidota; class Bacteroidia; order Bacteroidales; family SZUA-534; genus SZUA-534. Next base: position 102,987 of record QKGS01000069.1, on the reverse strand, counting down.
GAACAACTTACGGTTCAGGACAAATTTAACGAATACCTTATGACATCGCTGCGTACTATGTGGGGTATCGATAAGGAACGCTTGCTCGAAAACTTTGGCGAAGGTATGGCTAATATGCTCAATAAAGCAGTAGAACCTTTTATAGAAAATGAACTTATTAAAGAGGTAAATGACCACTATATACTTACCGATGCCGGTATATTTATAAGCGATGCAATATTGGAGGAATTGATTATTGCGTAACTCTCTTCAAAAAAATACCATTAATTATGAAACATATTTTCGCTAATTGACAGATACCCTATTTTAGTAATAAAACAATTAAAAAAGGCTACTTTGTTTTCGCACATCATTTTATTTCCTTTGCACCATATAAATTCTTAAAATGGAAATTCTAAAAACAATAAACGACGCACAAGAATACGTACTTAATCAGCGCCGCAACGGACTCAAAATAGGTTTTGTACCAACCATGGGAGCTTTACATCAAGGGCACATATCGCTTGTTGAAAAGTCGACAACACAAAACGACATTACTATAGTAAGCATATTTGTAAACCCAACACAATTCAACAATGCTGCCGATTTAGAAAAATATCCAAGAACAATTGATGCTGATTGCAAAATGCTTGAGGCTGCCGGTTGCAATATGGTGTTTACCCCCGATGAAAAAGAAATGTATCCCCAAAAAGATGAAAGAGTTTTTTCTTTCAATGGATTGGAATCATGTCTTGAAGGTGAATTTCGCCCGGGACATTTTAACGGTGTAGCTCAAATTGTAAGTAAATTGTTTTTTGCTATCCCGGCACATAATGCCTACTTTGGGCAGAAAGATTTTCAACAACTTGCTGTTATTAAACAGCTTGTATTACAACTCGATATTCCGGTAAATATAATTCCTTGCCCTACAATAAGAGAAAGTGACGGTTTAGCTATGAGCTCGCGCAATTTACGCTTAACTCCTGAACACAGATCCAATTCTACATTTATATATAAAATGTTGCAAAAGACAGTTGAACTTGCAAAAGCAAATAACCCAACCCTAATTAAAGAAATAATTATATCGGAATTTAATAAAAACAAACTCCTTAAGCTCGAATACTTCGATATAGTTGACAATACGTATCTTCAACAAACTGACTTTTTTCAAAAAGATACCATTTATATAGCTTGTGTTGCTGTATGGGCAGGCGATGTTCGTTTAATAGATAATATTCAAATAAATTAGTAACTTTGCGCCTTTAAATAACTGTTTTGAAACATTTATTATCAAATAATCGTTTTGTATAGTAGTTAAACTATTTTTTAGAATGAATATTGAAGTTGTTAAATCAAAAATTCACAAGGTAACAGTTACAGAGGCGAATTTGAATTATGTGGGGAGCATTACTATTGACGAAGATTTAATGGATGCGTCAAACATTATCGAACACGAAAAAGTTCAAATTGTTAACATTAATAATGGCGAACGCTTTGAAACATACGTAATTAAAGGCGAACGCGCCTCCGGTGTTATTTGTCTTAATGGTCCGGCTGCACGCAAAGTACAGGTTGGCGATGTAGTTATTATTATCTCTTATGCAAGTATGGATTTTGAAGAAGCTAAAACATTTAAGCCTTCGTTCATTTTCCCCGATATTACAACCAATAGTATTGTATAATCAATGAGCAAACTCGACATTGTAAAATCAAAAATTGTAGAACCACACAATTTAAAACCTCTCCTTGCTTTATGGCGTTTTAAAGGTGAAAAAATTGTTTTCACAAATGGATGTTTCGATGTGTTACATCGCGGACATGTTGAATATTTAGCACAAGCTGCCGATTTAGGAACTAAAATGGTACTGGGCCTAAACACCGATGCATCTGTAAAACGCTTAAAAGGCAACGACCGACCAATAAACAATGAACAAGCCCGAGCTATTGTTATGGCTTCTCTTCAATGCATCGACCTTATTGTTCTGTTCGATGAAGACACCCCCTTTAATCTTATAAATACTATTCAACCCGATGTTTTGGTCAAAGGCGGCGACTATAATATTGAAGATATAGTAGGTTACGATATTGTTACCGCTAAAGGTGGCAGTGTAGTTACAATTGATTTTGTAAACGGGTTCTCTTCAACTTCAATAATTAATAAAGCAGGTTTGTAATAAACTATTTTATTTAAAACAATTAATTTATACATTTGCTTTGTATGTATTATAACATAATAAACAGGCAACATGAAAAAAGCACTTACATATTTGATTATTTCATTACTCTTTATTGCAGTAACTGCTACAACCGGTTGTAGAAACAAATCGAAAACAACTATTATTGGTACCTGGAAACAAATACCATATACAAAACCCGATGGTTATTATACATACTGGACATTTAGTGCTGCAAACGACCTTGAAGTTAAAACTGAAACTAAAGACTCAATCTACGTTAGAACATACATATACGACATAGCTCGAAGAGACCTCACAATTTCCGACGATGGAAACAATTATGCCTATGCTAACACACAAAATGAACCTCGCGGCAAATACTATATTCACCACTTAGGAAAAGATATTTGTAAAATTGAAAAAATTGAAAATGGAAATCCATCCGGTGCATACAATTATACCCCATACCTAATGATAGAATTGGTCAAACAATAAAATGGCCAAAGCAAAAACTCAATACTCCTGTCAAAGCTGTGGTGCTTCGAGCCCCAAATGGATTGGAAAATGCCCTTCGTGCGATCAATGGAATACCTACGTTGAAGAAATAATTACTACTTCAAGTAAAAATCCGGCAATAGGCAAAATGTCTACCGGCAGTAAACCTGTTCTTTTAAAAGATATTGAAGAAAAAAAACAACCCCGTATTATATTTCAAAACGATGAGTTTAACCGCGTACTTGGTGGCGGCCTTGTTAACGGTTCGGTTGTTCTATTAGGAGGCGAGCCGGGAATAGGAAAATCAACACTCTTGCTCCAAATAGCTCAAAACTCTAATAAAAAAATACTCTATGTTTCGGGCGAAGAAAGCCCTGAGCAAATTAAAATGCGTTCTCAACGTTTGGGAAATAACGAAGATAATATTTATTTCCTTCCCGAAATTACGTGTGAAAATATTTTAACTCATGCTAACAACCTTTCCCCTGAACTAATTATTATTGATTCTATTCAAACCATTAGAACCGACTTAATTGATTCATCGCCCGGTACTGTTTCGCAAATCAGAGAAAGTACCACATTACTCCTTCAATACGCTAAAGAAAACGAAGTGCCGGTAATACTTGTAGGTCATATCACAAAAGACGGCACCATTGCCGGGCCTAAAATACTTGAGCACATTGTCGATACCGTATTGCAATTCGAAGGTGATAACAGCTTCAATTACAGAATACTTAGAGCTCATAAAAATCGCTTTGGTTCAACATCTGAAATAGGTATTTTTGAAATGCTTTCATCAGGGCTAAAAGAAGTGTCGAATCCTTCTGAGTTTTTACTCTCCAATTCTTCAGAACTATATAGTGGTAAAGCAGCCTGCTCAACAATTGAAGGGATGCGACCTCTTTTTATTGAAGTTCAGTCTTTGGTAAGCTCTGCTGTTTATGGAACTCCTCAACGATCTGCTACCGGTTTTGAAGTACGTAGACTAAATATGCTTTTGGCTGTACTTGAGAAAAAAATTGGATTCAGACTATCCTCAAAAGATGTATTCCTTAATATTGCAGGTGGCTTAAAAGTAACCGATCCTGCCATTGACCTTGCCGTAATATGTGCTATTTTATCGTCCGACATTGACCGTGCTATCCATAAAGGCATCTGCTTTGCCGGTGAAGTTGGTTTGTCGGGTGAAATAAGACCTGCTACCAGACTAAACCAAAGAATTTCAGAAGCCGAAAAGCTTGGCTTTAACAAAATATTTGTTCCTGAATTTTCTACTCCTGTCGAAGCAAAAAAAATTCAGGTTGTTCAGGTTACAAAAGTAGAACAGGTTTTTAAACAACTATTCCAATAAACTCTATTATTAGTAAAGCTCCGAATCTATATATCCTCTCGACTCCTCTTGCTTTTGTTGTCCTGCAATATCAACACAATCAAAATCAAAATTACCCGATTCAGGTCTCTCAAACAGATCTTCTTCTTTAACCCCTAAAGTACCATCTTCATATATCTTTTTCATATAAATTGCCCAAATTGGGAGTGCCATATTTGCACCCTGACCCAATAAAATCCCATCAAAATGAGCTGCTCTGTCTTCTGCTCCTGTCCAAACCCCACTAACCAAATTCGGAGTAACTCCCATAAACCAGCCATCAGACTGATTCTGTGTAGTTCCTGTCTTTCCTGCAATTTCTGCCTTTATCTGATACGGATACCCCTCAGACCACAGCCTTACTGCTGTACCCCTTTCTACAACTCCTTTCAAAAGTGTTATCATTAAATATGCTGTTGTTTCACTTATAACCTCACGCTTTTTAGGTTGAAAAGTTGCAAGCACATTACCGTTTTTATCTTCTATTTTAGTTACAAATATTGGTTGATTATAAACACCCTTATTTGCATAAGTGCTGTAAGCTCCTACCATTTCATATAAACTCAAATCAGCAACACCCAAACATATCGAAGGCACATTTGGAATCTCACTCTTAACCCCCATTGCTCTTGCCAACTCTATTACCGCATATGGCTTAAACTGATTCATAAGCCATGCCGAAATATTATTGAGCGAATGAGCCAATCCAAATCTTAATGAAAGCATCTTCCGTTCATACTCCGACCTGCTACCACTTTTAGGCGACCAAGTTTCTCCATTTCCAAGTGCAATAGTTACCTGAACATTAGGCACCTGATCGCATGGAGTAAAACCATTTTGCATGGCCAATGTGTATAAAAATGGCTTAAACGTAGAGCCTATCTGCCTTTTAGCCATTGTTACATGATCGTATTGAAAATGTTTGTGATTTATACCTCCTACATACGCCTTAACATATCCTGTATGAGGATCCATAGACATAAGTCCCGATTGTAAATAATGCTTATAATACTTTATTGAATCCCAGGGAGTCATTACTGTATCTATCTCTCCCCACCAGCTATAAACAGTCATTTCAGTAGGTGTTCTAAAACTCTTTTTTATAGAATCCATAGAACACTTGCTGTTTCGCATCACCCTGTAACGCTCGCTGCGTTTCATAGCCATATCCATTATACGGTTATAATCCTCCTTTTCCAAATCATCGGTAAATGGCGAATACCACTTACCCTTCTTCTCATTATCAAAAGCTACTTGCAAATTGTTTTTCAAGTGTTCTTCAACTGCCGCTTCAGCATATTGCTGCATTTTTGAATTAATAGTTGTGTAAATTCGTAACCCATCTTCATATAAGTTATACGGAGTACTATCAGGTTTAATATTCTTATTGCACCAACCATATAAAGGGTTGTCTGCCCATTCTGTCGAATCTTCCTTATAACTGCTTTCGCTAAAATAATTATCTCGTTCCGGTTGCTTTGCCCCTAATGTTATTCTTAGATACTCTCTGAAATATGTACCTGCTCCTCTGTGATGGTCTACTTTCTGGAAATTTAACTCCAGTGGCAATTGAGTTAATGAATCAAATGCCTCTTTATTAATACATTCATTCATCATCATTTGATACAATACAATATTCCTCCTTTCACGCGTCTGTTCAGGTCTGCGAACAGGGTTAAAAAGTGAAGGATTCTGTACCATACCTACCAAAGTAGCAGCTTGTTCTATACTTAATTCATTCGGGTTACAATTAAAATAAACCTTCGATGCCGATTTAATGCCTACTGCCAAATTCAAAAAATCGAACTGATCAAAATACATCGCAATTATTTCCTCCTTTGTGTAACTCTTCTCAAGCTTAATTGCAATTACCCATTCTCTAAATTTCCTGTTCGCAATCTTTATCGGATTGTCCATTGATTCTCTGGGGAATAAATTCTTTGCTAACTGCTGTGTAACAGTACTTCCTCCTCCGGAGCCTTTATTTCCTCCTATAAGTGTTTTAAAAAAAACTCTCCCTAAAGCATAAAAATCTACTCCGCTGTGTTTATAAAAACGCTTATCCTCTGTCGATACTAAAGCATCAACCAAATATGGCGATAACTCCGAAAATTCAGTTCGTGAACGATTAGCTTTATAATAATATGTTCCTAACAAAACCCCGTCTTCAGTATATACTTCGGTTGCTAAAGCACTTTTAGGATTCTCCAAAAGCTCAAACGACGGCATAAATCCAAGCCTGCCTAACGAAATGTTTACAAACAAAAAAAACAAAAATACTACGGGTAAAAGTACAAGTGTCCAAATTATTATTTGCTTCTTGGCTTTAGCAAAAAAAGAGTCTTCCATAATTTATTATTATCTGAATTCAAGCGTAAATGTAAACATACATCTTCAAATATTAAAACAAATTTATTTTGAACATATATAATATAATGTTTTAATTTGCGGGTCTAAAAAATAAGATTTCGTTTATGGCAGATAATTTGGTAATAGTGGAGTCTCCTGCTAAAGCTAAGACTATTGAAAAGTTTTTAGGCAAGGACTACCTTGTCACTTCTAGCTTCGGGCACATCAGAGACTTGTCGAAAAAAGATTTCGGGATAGATATAAATAACAATTTCAAACCGGACTATAAAGTCTCTGACGATAAAAAGAAAGTTGTTTCAGAACTTAAAAAACTGGCTAAAGAGGCAAAAGTTGTTTGGCTTGCTTCCGATGAAGACCGTGAAGGAGAAGCTATTGCTTGGCATTTGTTTGAAACACTCAATCTCGACAAAAAAAGCACAAAACGCATTGTCTTTCACGAAATTACAAAAGAAGCCATACTCAAGGCCATTAAAAATCCAAGAGAAATAAATGAAAACCTTGTAAATGCTCAGCAAGCGCGAAGAGTGCTTGACCGATTGGTAGGCTTTGAGCTATCGCCGGTATTATGGAAAAAAGTAAAACCATCATTATCGGCCGGTAGAGTTCAATCTGTCGCTGTTCGACTTTTGGTTGAACGTGAACGCGAAATTATTGCATTCAATCCTGTATCAGCATACAGAGTTACTGCATTATTTAACACCGGTTCTACTTCTCTAAAAGCTGAATTAAACAAACGATTCGATACTTTTGAAGAAGCCGATGCTTTTGTAAAGCACTGCGCTAATGCACAATTCTCAGTAAAGGATATTACCAAAAAACCTTTAAAAAGAACACCTGCCGCACCATTTACTACATCTACTCTTCAACAAGAAGCATCACGTAAATTTGGCTTTTCTGTTTCGCAAACAATGACAGTTGCTCAAAAACTATATGAAAGCGGAAAGATTACATACATGAGAACTGACTCTGTTAATCTTTCTGAACTTGCTATTGGCACTGCAATTACCGAAATAAAAGAGAGCTATGGCGATAAATATCTGCAAACACGACAATATAAAACAAAAGCAAAAGGGGCTCAAGAAGCTCACGAAGCTATCAGGCCTACATATCTTAATAAGCATACCATAGCAGGCACTTCCAATGAAAAGAAACTTTATGAACTAATTTGGAAAAGAACCATTGCTTCGCAAATGTCTGATGCCGAACTGGAAAAAACTACCATTAATATTGATATTTCCGGAAAGGAATTTTTGTTTGTTGCACAAGGCGAAATGATCAAGTTCGATGGTTTCCTTAAAGTTTACATGGAATCAACCGACGATGAAGACGAAAACGAAGCAAAAGGATTGCTGCCTACGCTAACTGTCAGCGAATCACTTATTTGCGATTCAATTGACGCTACTCAACGTTTTTCTCAGCATCCGCCTCGATATACTGAAGCTAGTTTGGTTCGGAAACTTGAAGAATTAGGTATTGGTCGACCTTCAACTTATGCGCCTACTATATCAACAGTTCAGAACCGAGGATATGTTATTAAAGAAGACCGCCAGGGGAAGGAACGTAATTACACGCAAATAACACTTAAGAAAGGGAAAGTATCAAGTATTGAAAAAACAGAAACTGCAGGGAGTGAAAAAAGTAAGCTGTTCCCTACCGACATAGGCATGGTTGTTAATGATTACTTACTTGAACAGTTCCCCGACATACTCGACTTTAACTTTACTGCCGCCGTTGAAAAAGAATTCGACGATATTGCAATAGGAAATATGGAATGGGAAAAAATGATTGACACCTTTTATCACCCTTTTCATAAAAGCATTGAAACTGCCCTTGAAATATCTGGTCGCAAAAGCGGTGAGCGAGAACTGGGAGCCGACCCAAAAACAGGAAAACCCGTTATTGTAAAAATAGGTCGCTATGGACCTATGGCTCAAATTGGAACTAACGACGATGAAGAGAAACCTACATTTGCTGCTCTTCGTCACGATCAACATCTTGAAACTATTACTCTCAACGATGCTCTTGAATTATTTCAACTCCCTCGAGATTTAGGGCTATATGAAGATAAAAAGGTAGTAGCTGCTATTGGTCGCTTTGGCCCTTATGTTCGCCACGACTCAAAATTCTATTCTCTAAAAAAAGGAGTTGACGACCCTTATACTGTCGAATTATCCAGAGCTATTGAATTAATAGAGCAAAAACGTGAAGATGACAAAAATAAAGTAATTAATATTTTTGACGACACAAACGGTGAAATTCAGGTATTGAACGGAAGATTCGGACCGTATATAACTCAAAATAAAAACAATTACAAAATACCTAAAGCAACTGATGCAAAGTCTCTTTCTGCCGATGACTGTAAAAAATTAATAGCAGAACAAAAAGATAAACCTGCTAAGAAAAAGAAAGGTAAATAACTTGATACATGAACTAAATAACTACATAGAGCCTGTTAATAATAAATTTTCAGGCTCTCAGTTTACCTCAAAATATTTTTTAGGAGGAGAGTTAATGCCTGTTTCTGAAATAGGCAAAGCAAACTGCGCTCTTATTGGTATTTCTGAAACACGAAACGCACTTGAAGGTGAATATTTATGCAATACCGATAAAATAAGAGAACAATTATACAAGCTTTCTTCTAATGGTTTACCTAAGAGAATAATTGATCTTGGAAATCTCATATCAGGTAAAACAATAAATGACACTTATTCGGCCATTTCATTTATTACCCAAACACTTATCGAAAAAAATATTATTCCGGTATTTTTTGGTGGAACATCCGATGTTTCTTATCCTATTATAAAGGCTCTTAGCGATAATAAGGATATAGTAAATACTACAATAATTGATTCTTCAATTGATATTGGCTCTAATAATGAGCTTCATTCGCACTCTTATATTCGAAAAACAAAAGAGTTGTACCCAAATACCCATTTCTCTATTTTAGGTTATCAATCATATTTTGTTACAGAATCAGATATTGATTTTTCTGATATTTCAGCATTTGACCTCATAAGGCTTGGTCAAATACGTTCATCGTTTAATAGTATTGAACCTATACTTAGAGATACTGATTTCTGTGCTATAGACTTAAACGCTATTAGAAGTGCCGACTGTTCTGCAATAAACTATCCCGGACCCAATGGGCTTTATGCCGATGAAATATGTAGAATTTCCTATCTCTCAGGCATGAGCGATAACATTTTCGTTTTTCATATTGCAGAATACAATGGAGACAAAGATACTCACAATCAGACAGCTATGCTCTCGGCACAAATAGTTTGGTACTTTTTGTTTGGAATGAATCAACGCGAAAACGATTATCCTACCAGAAGTATTGATACTTATAATAAATTATACGTTAAAATTGAAAAACCTGATATTGAAATACTTTTTTACAAAAACGAACAAAATAACAGGTACTGGATGGAATTACCTTTAACCAATAAAAAAATGGTTATTAGTTGTTCGGAAAGCGACTATCGTTCTATTTGTAATCAGAATTTCCCGGATCGAATATGGAAAAAGATTCAACATAATTTTTAATAATTAATCCTACGATATAATACAAAAACATTATATTCGTTAATTATTAAGCACATAGAAACATTATATAATGAATTACTATTACTTGTTTCAATATTAATTTTTTACTTATTTTACGGCAAAACCTTATAAATGCGGAAAGCACCATTTTATAAACTATTCAAAATACTATTGCTAACGTTGTCTCTGTTAATGGCAATATCATTGTATGCTCAAAATGAAGCTATTTCCAGTCTTAGCCAATATAATCTTATGTATTACAATCCGGCTTATGCAGGCGATGGTGAAGAAATAGAAGCAAAACTTTTACATAGAAGTCAGTGGCTTGGTTATCCGGGAGCTCCTATAACGCAATTTCTAAATGCCGATATGCCGTTTAATTTATTTAGCAGAAAACATGGTGTTGGATTATCAATAATGAATGATACTTATGGCTTTTGGCAAAATATATCTGCCGGTTTATCATACGCTTACCGCAAACAACTTATGCAAGGTGAAATAGGAATTGGAGGCGGATTAAATTTTACAAATTTCAGTTTGTCGCCGGAGTGGTTGGCAGGTAATGGTGATGCAGGAACAGGAAGTAGTGGAAACGATTTAACCATACCTCAAAAAGCGGAAAAGAAACCTATTGGTATTGATATGAATCTTGGTCTCTTTTTCAGCAACGACAATATGTACTTTAGTGCATCAATAAGGAATCTTTTAGGATCTGATATTAAGTGGAAAGGTCAGAATGGAGTAGAACCAACCGGTGTGTCTCAAGTGTTCTTTGTTTCTACCGGATATACTTATCAGCTTTCTAATCCACTGTTTGCAATTCAACCAAACTTTCAGCTTTTAAGCGACTTTACCGAAACAGCTATAAACCTTAACGGAATTTTCACGTATAACAATAAATTCTCCGGTGGCCTAGGATTCCGACCGCGAGATGCTGTAATATTATTAGCCGGAATAAGTCTTCCTATGGGAGTTGATGTAATGGCTTCATACGATATTACAACATCGAAACTTAGTAAAGGAACAAAAGGCTCATTTGAATTTATGCTAGGATATAAATTCATAATGGGAATTGATAAAGATGCCCGCAAATATAAAAGTGTTAGGCTTCTTTAATTTGGTTTTTAAAATTATTTTGCTCATTTTTATGTTTTTAAAAATATACCTATAGACTATGAAACGAATAGCAGCAATTTTAACAGTAATTATCATGGCCGGATGTGCCGGCTTCGATAATGGCGAACTCACCGGAGTTCCTGATAGAGCGGCATATTACAATGCTCCACCTTTTGGCATGGTTCTTATAAAAAAAGGCAGCTACCGTATGGGGCCTAACAGTCAGGATGTGCCCTGGGCTAATACTTCACAATCTAAAAATGTATCTATCGCTGCATTTTGGATGGATGAAACTGAAATTACCAATAACGAATACCGTCAGTTTGTATATTGGGTAAGAGATTCATTGGCTTACAGAAAACTTGGTGAGCAAATCGATGAATATCTTATCTCAGAAGATATGTACGGTGAAGAAATCGATCCTCCGCTAATTAACTGGGATATGGAAATAATATGGTCAGGAGAGGAAGAAAACGAAATTCTTGAGGATATGTTCTATCCTGATCATGAGAAATTCTACAACAGAAAAGAAATTGATTCAAGAAAACTTAACTACGAATATTTTTGGATTGACTACACTCAGGCAGCTCAAAAGCATACATTCGAGAACGAAACTCGTAGACACTACAACTACAAAACAGGTCAATACGATGGTGAAGTGGTTGATCTTGAAGGGAAGAGAGTTCCTGTTAAAGACAGATCTTCATTCATTATGCGGGATATGGTAAATGTTTATCCCGATACATTATGTTGGATATCTGACTTTACATATTCATATAATGAACCATATTCAAATATGTATTTTTGGCATGCGGCATACGACAACTATCCTGTTGTTGGTGTTACATGGAAACAGGCAACTGCATTCTCAATTTGGAGAACAACATTCATGAATTCGTACTTACAAATGAATGGTGAATTTTTTGTTCAAGATTACAGACTTCCTATGGAAGCAGAATGGGAATATGCAGCTCGCGGGGGTCTTGATTTAGCTGTTTTCCCATGGGGAGGCCCTTATACAAGAAACGACTTAGGTTGCTTCCTTGCTAACTTTAAGCCAATGCGTGGCGATTATGTTGATGATGGTGGTCTCCAAACTGTAGAAGTAGCTATTTATGAGCCAAATGATTATGGTTTGTTTGATATGGCAGGAAACGTTTCTGAGTGGACAGCCAATGCTTTTGATGAAAGTGCTTATTCATTTACACATGATATGAATCCTTATTATAAGTTTCATGCTTTACCTGACGATCCTCCGGCTTTAAAAAGAAAAGTTATTCGTGGTGGGTCTTGGAAAGATATTGGTATCTATTTGCAAAATGCTACCAGAACTTATGAATATCAGGATTCTGCAAAAGCTTACATAGGTTTCCGTTGTGTTAGAACATATATGGGGCCCGATGAAAGCGGAGCAAGATCAGCTGTGTATTAAAAAAAATAATAATTAACCAAAAACAGAAAATAACTTAGTTATGTTTAGCATTAGCGAATTAGTTGAAAGTAAAGGGTACAAGAACTTTATGAAGTATGTGTACGGTTGGGGTGCCTCGGTTGTACTTATAGGAGCTCTTTTTAAAATTATGCACTTTCCCGGAGCGAGTCTTATGCTTACTTTAGGGTTAACAATTGAAGCACTAATATTCTTCTTCTCGGCATTTGAGCCATTGCATGAAGAATTAGACTGGACTCTGGTGTATCCGGAACTTTCAGGATTAACAGATGATTTTGAGGAGGAGGATAACGCTACTAGAAAATTCGACAGAGCTAATGATATGCCACAAATAGGTGGAGCTGTAGTTGGTGGAGTTGTAGGAGGAGTTATTGGCGGTGTTGCCGGAGGTCAAGCTGTAGGTGGTACTGTTGCTGCAGGAGCACAGCAAATTGTAGTTGGAGGTAGCCCTTCGGCATTATCGAAATTCGACGAAATGCTAGAGAAAGCAGAAATTGGCCCTGAGATATTCGATAAACTAGGGCAGGGATTAAATAACCTTACTAAAACTGCAGAAAGCTTAAATAACTTATCTGATTTAGGAGATGTATCTAAAGAACTAGCTTCAAAAATGCAAAATGCAGCAACATCAGTTGGCAAGCTTGATGAAACATATACTAAATCAGGCGAAGCATTAAAAGAATCAGTTGATGCATTGTCTACAACTTATGTTAATACAGCTCAGCAATTTGGTCAGGTGAGTAAGGGTTTATCTGATTCATATACCGATTTTGCAAATAAACTTACTCAGGAGATTAATTCTGTTGGAGAAAACGGAACTCAATATTCTGAAAAGTTAGCAGCTCTTAATACCAATTTATCAGCTTTAAATGCTGTTTATGAATTACAAACTCAAAATATCAATGAGCATGTAAATTCATCAAAAGAATATGTTACAGGCATGAAAGAACTTGCCGACCAAATGGGTAAAACAGCTCAACATACAGTTAAGTTAAATGAAGGTGTAAGTGAATTAGAACAAAACATAGCTTCGTTAAATAATATTTACGGAAATATGTTATCATCTTTAAATTTAAAATAAACTCCAAAATTAAGATTTAGTTTATGGGTCACGGAAAGGAAACCCCACGGCAGAAGATGATAGGTCTTATGTACCTGTTCTTAACAGCTCTAATGGCATTGAATGTATCAAAAGATGTATTAAACTCATTTGTATTGGTTAGTGACAGTTTAGAACAAACTATCACAAATTATAAAAGTAAAAATGATAAAGTTTATACTGAATTTGATTTGCAATACAACCAGAACCCAGACAAAGTAGGGCCATGGAAAGATAAGGCTGATATTGTTAAGCAAGAGGCCAATAAGTTATTTGAATTATTGGAAAGCCATAAGTTCGGATTGCTAAAATATGCTGAAGGTGACGATACTGAGGCTATTGTTGACGATAGAGTAGTACCAAGCAAATTGAAGGCTAAGGATAATATTGATCAGGGTGGTGAATATTTTATTGGTCTTGAAGGTGGTAAAAATGGGAAAGAAGTGCGTGCAGCAATGAATCATTATATGGAAAAGCTTCTTAGTGTAATACCTGAAGATGAAGAAGCATTGCGTCATGCTGTTGAGTCAACTCTTGAAACACACGATGTTCCGGGAAAAGAGGGTGAAGCTCCTCATAAATGGGAAAGTCACATATTTGAACACATACCACTTATTGCCGACTTTGTAGCTTTAACAACTTTACAAACAAACGTAAAGAATACTGAAACGGATGTAATTAATTTTCTTTTGAATCAGATTAGTGCAGGTGATTTTAAAGTTAATAAAATGCAGGCAACAGTAATTGCTAACTCAAGTTATATAATTAAAGGAAACGATTATATAGCTGATGTATTTATTGCAGCTTACGACTCAACACAAGACCCTGAGATTCTTGTTGGTGAATATAAACAAGTTGGCAATAAATATGAAATGGTTGGCGACTTCCAAAAGTTAGATGTTGTAAGTGGTAAAGGAAAATATGTTGTTAATACATCATCGGTTGGAAATAAACCATGGAAAGGTCTTATAAAAGTTAAAAATCCTGATGGTGGCGAGTCATATTTCCCATTTCAAAGTGAATACGATGTAGCTGTTCCAAACGTTGTTGTATCTCCTACAAAAATGAACGTGTTCTATTATGGTATTGAAAACCCGGTTGATATTTCTGTACCCGGTGTTGCAGCTGAAGATATAGTAGCAACAGTTAGTGCCGGTGCAAAAATTCGGAAAGTTAAAAATGAATATGAGATTACACCTACAAAACAAAGTGGAACAGTATTTGTAAATGTAAGTGCAAAACTTGGGGAAACAACAAAGAATTTAGGAAAGAAGGAGTTTCGTATTAAAACAATACCAAAGCCTGAAGCAACAGTTATGGGTAAAAATGGAGGTAAAATATCAAAAGCATTAATTACTAATGCAAATGGTATTATCGCTTCATTAGGTAATGATTTTGTATTTGACTTAAAGTTCCGTGTTACAAAATTTACTGTAACTGCTAATATTGGAGGTTTCTCTAAAGAGATGAATGTAAACGGAAATCAATTTGATAAAAGCCAAAAAGAGATGATAAAAAACCTAAAAGCCGGATCAAATTTGATTATTGAAAATATTGAAGCAGTTGGTCCCGATGGTCGTACACAAGTATTATCTCCAATTGTATTTAAAATAAATTAATACTATACGTATAATTATTATATAAACTAAAAACATTGCCTTATGAAAAAGTTTGTCTTAATATCAATAGCTTTTTTTATGGTTACTTTATTACCTCAAGAAAAAGCAGAAGCGCAGGTTTTAGATGGTATTTACGTAAAAGAACACGTTCCTGCCAGAAGAGCTGCATCGTATAAGCCTTTGCGTGAGGCTGATGTAATGTATTCAAAAAGAATATGGAGATTGATTGACTTGCATGAAAAGATTAATCATCCATTATACTATCCTACAACTCCAATAGGTTCACGTATGAGCCTTATTGATTTGCTTTTGTGGGGTATAAATACAGAAGGTTTAGCTGCATATTCGAGTGATGATGACCGATTTACTCAGCCAATAAGCAGAACACAAATTGAAGAGCAGTTTGGCGCTGTAGAAAAACTTATTACTTATCAGGATGAAAATGGTAATGATATTTCAAAAACCATTAAAGAAGAAATAAGAAGTTCTCAGGTTAAGCAATACCTACTTAAAGAAGAGTGGTTTTTCGATAAACAACATTCAATAATGGATGTAAGAATAATAGGTATGTCTCCTATTCGTTTCTATACTCCCGATGCCGGAGGTGAGGAAATTGATGCAGCGGCATTACAAGAAAGGCGTTCTATGGTTTTTTGGATTTATTTCCCTGAAGCTCGTAGAGTTTTAGCTAATCATGAAGTTTTTAATGAGAATAACGATGCTGAACGACGTACTTTTGACGACATATTCTTTAAGCGCAAATTTTCAAGTTACATTACTCAGGAATCAAACGTACTTGATGACAGACGTATTGCTGAATATTCTATTGGAATGAAAAGCTTAATGGAAGCTGAGACAATTAAAAAGCGTATGAAAGATTACGAACAAGATCTTTGGAATTATTAATGATATTTTCAACAAAAAAGCAGGTTTCAAAACCTGCTTTTTTTATGCTTTAAAAAATTTGCTCGGCAATTTTTCGTATGCTATCTCCTGCACCAAGAGTATAATAATGTAGAACAGGAACTCCATTTTCAATAAGATTCTTTGATTGTTCAATGCTCCATTTTGTACCTATTTCAAGTGCTTCATCATCTGTTTTACATTTTCTGATTTCCTTATTCAAAGCTTCAGGAATTGATAAATGAAATAGCCTTGGTAATACATCGACCTGATTCATTAAGGCAATTGGTTTTAATCCGGGTATTATGGGTACTGTTATCCCTGCGGCTCTACATTTGTCTACAAAACTATAATAAACCTTATTATCGAAAAACATTTGAGTAACAATATAGTCGGCTCCTGCATCTACCTTACCTTTTAAATAGTGTATATCAGAATCTAAGCTACTAGCGTTATAGTGTTTTTCGGGGTATCCGGCAACACCAATACAAAAATCGGAATGGTTCTTTTGAACTAAATCATCGTCGAGATAATGACCTTTATTCATATTTACAATTTGCTCAACGAGCTCAATTGCATATCTATGACCGTTTTTTTCGGGAATAAATTGTTTATTATCGTGACCTGCATCACCTTGAAGTGCCAAAATATTTTTTATTCCAAGAAAGTTGAAATCGATTAGGGCATTTTCAATTTGATCTTTGGTGAAACCTCCGCAGGTTAAATGTGGTACAACCTGAACATTGTACTTATTCATAATAGATGCTGTTAAGGCAACTGTACCAGGGCGTTTTGATATTTTGCGCCTTATAACGGCACCATCATTTTTCTTTTTTATTACCTCTTCGTCTTTATGATAAGTAATATTAATGAATGCCGGGTTAAATTCAATTAATTGATCTATCCGGCCATAAATATTTTCAAGGGTATTGCCTCGTAATGGTGGTACAATTTCAATTGAAAACAGGGTTTTTTTTCTGTTCTCTATTTTATCAATTACTTTATCCATTATGATTATTGTAACTAAATTGGTTTATTAAACAAAACTAAAATAGTTTAATAAATATGCAAATATTAGCAGCAGTATTTTACAATTACAACTTTATCTCTTCGCCATTGTAGTAATTAAGTATTTTCACTTTAAACAGGTATTCATACTTTGATTGAATAAATGAAGAACCGGCATTTATGAGGTTATTTTTAACTTCATTATATTCTAAAGGGGTAACTATTCCTAAATTGAATTTTTCTTGAATATACCTAAATGCCTCTTCGTAGCTTTCGACAGCTTTTTTCGATGAATAGTATTTTTTCATAGCAGCTATTGCATCAGCATTTAATTGTTGTATTTCTTTTAGTAAGTTATTTTTTTCAAGTTCTAGGTCATATTTTGCACTTTGATAGCTAATTTTTGAATTTTTCAAATTTGTTTTTCCTGATAATCCATTAAAAATTGGTATTTGTAATTGTAGCCCAACTGTGGTTTGAGCATTTAAATTGAGTTGGTCTGATAAGGGCATTTTAAGTATGGTATCTTTCATGTACTTATTGTTATAAAAATTATTATACCCGGCATAAGCACTTAAAACGGGCATAAGTTGTGCCTTGCTTATTTTAGTCTCATACTCCATGCTTTTTAGTTTTATCTCTTTACTTTTTATCTCAGGTCGGTATTCAAGAGCTTTACTGAATACGGTCTCCGCTTTTAGTATGCTGATATCAAGTAATGATTCGTCGAATTGAGGTGTAACAATACTGAATCCTTCAATTGATTCTAACTCAAGTAACTGAATTAGATTGAGTTTTGCCAGGAAAAGTTCATTTTCGTAATTTGTTAATGTTAACTCTTCATTAGCCAATTGTGCTTCGGTTTCAAATAGTTTACCTTTGGGCATACTTCCTGCATCAACTTTTTTATTGTAGTCAATGAGTTGCAATTTGGTTACATCAATCTGTTGTTTTGTTATATCAACTAATTCGCGGTTAAATAATATTTGCAAATAAGCCGATGCTACGGCTAAAGTAATATCATTTTTAATTTTGTTGAGATCGTGAATTGTATACTCCAGCTCTAACTGTCGCTTTTTAATAGTATTTTGCTTTGCAAAGCCATTGAAAAGAACTACATCGGCATTAAGAGCAAAGTTGGTTGATTGTGAATTTTGATTAATGAATGTATTGTCGGATTGAGTAGACTTACCAAAATTAAAATTATGGCGCACATTTGCATTAACACTAGGTGCTAAATTGTATTTTGACTGTAATAGTTGGTTCTCTCTATAATTTACATTTAGTTTCTGCTGCTTTACTGATATATTATTATCTAAGGCATAGTTAACACATTGTTCAAAAGTCCAAGGTTCAACATATGCCGATTCTTGAGAAAAAGTTACAAAGCTAACAGCTGCAATGAATAGTGTTGTGATAGTTTGCTTAATCATGTTTATTTATAAAAATGAATTACATATTATGTTTTTTACCCTTTTCATTTACAATGGCATTACCTTTAAGCTTTGCAGCCATATCAATGCCCGATTTTATTTCTATATTCAAACCATCGGATAAGCCAAGTTCAACACTTTGTTTTTTAAATATTTGAGGAATCGTTGTAGAATCGCCGGTTAATACCTCAACAAATGCACTGTCGTTACTAAAAGTGATTAAACCTTCGCGAATAGCCATTACACTATCACGTCGTTCAAGTTCTATATCGGCATTGGCACTATAACCAGAACGGATAAACCTGTCGGTACGTAGCTCAACCTTAGCTTTAATTTCAAACTGAATAGCTCCATTTTCTTCAACTCCTTTGGGAGAAATATATTCTAATAAAGCATTAAATGTAACATTTTCAAGAGCTCCGATAGTTAAAACCAATGCCATACCTTCACTTATTTTTCCAACTTCTGTTTCATCAATTTTCCCCTCAAATATCATATCGGTCATGTCGGCAACTACGGCTATGGTTGTACCATCGTTGAAATTGTTACTTTGAATAACTGAGTTTCCGACTTTAATAGGAATATCTAATACCATACCTGAAATAGTTGATCTAATGAGTGTATTCGATGCTGTTTGGGCTTTTTTACTAACACCTTCTTTAATTATTTCGAGGTTACTTTCAGCTGAAGAGCGTTCTTCTTTTGAAGAGTTAAAACTCAACTCAGCTCTTTGAAAATCTGATTCGGAAATAACATTTTTTTCGTATAGCTGTTTTTGTCTGTCATAGTTAATTTTTTCATTTGTATAATTCAATTCTGCTTGTTTTACACGCGATTCAGCAGAGTTAAGGCTTACCATATCGGGTATCACCTTAATTTTAGCTAATACCTGCCCTTCATGAACTTTTTGCCCTGCCTCGACCATAATTTCCTGAACTATTCCGGAAATTTGTGGTTTTATTTGTATCTCTTTTCGCGGAACAACTGATCCTGTAGCAAGTGTTTTTTTTACAATATCAATCTGTTGTGGATTTTCTATTTGATATACAACCGGTTTCTTTTTTGATTTGCCGGCCAAAAAAACAAATGTTCCAACAAATAACAGGATTACACTAACCCAAATTACTATTCTTAAAATCTTCTTCATTTTCAATTATATTCTTTTAATTTTTACTCTCCTCTAATAGCATCAATTGGTTTAACCTTTATGGCTCTTGTGGCCGGTAAAAGCCCTGCCATAGCTCCCGATGTTACAATAACAGCTAGTGAAATTAGTCCTGTTTTCAGGTCAATTCCCGGGTTTAGTAATACACTATCCGGATTTTGAGCCATAATTGCTCCTAATCCTTCATTTAACAAAATCCCTAAAGTAAGGCCTATATATCCGGCCGATAATGTAAGTATTACTGACTCAATCATAATTTGTTTAATTATACTTAATGGAGTGGCTCCAATAGCACGCTTAATGCCAATTTCGACTGTACGTTCTTTTACAACAACTAACATAATATTACTTATTCCTATAACTCCGGCGAGCAAAGTTCCCAAACCAACAATAAATGTTAAAATATCTATTCCCTGAAACAGTTTACTCATTTGCTCGTAGCGTGTTTCTACATTAAAATGTCCTATTGCTTGAGGATCGTCGGGGGCAACATTGTTTCGTTCTTTAACAATATCCATAATTTTATTTTCCAACACCGAAACTTTATTGCCTTCATGTGCTGTAAATGCAAAATAGTGAACAATATCGCCATAGTTGAATGCTTTTTGCATTGTGGTAAACGGGATATGTATTTCCTGCCGTCTGTCGTTTCTATTACTGTTAGATACATTAAACACACCAACAATTTTGAAATAAACGCCTGACATACGAATATATTCACCTACGGGGTTTTCGCCGTGAGGAAATAAAACTTCGGCAACACGAGGCCCTATTACACAAACCTTACGACTTTCTGCTAAATCTATTTCATTCAAGAAACGCCCATGAATCATATCGAAAGCTTGCACTTTAGCAAGATCGGGATAATCGCCTTTGTATGAGAAAGTACCGTATCGGTCTTTATACAATGTATTGTTTTGTCCATTTTGCCTCCAACCATTTAAGCGCGGTACTATATATTCTATTTCTGGAACTTCTTGTTTTAAGGCAACAATATCTTTATTTGACATACTCCACTGTCGTCCTTCTTTAAATCCTTTATAAGGTTTTGATGTTTTTTCTGCCCAAATAAAAGCTGAATTTGTTGCAAAGCCTGAGAAATTTTTTGTTATCCCATTTTCAAGACCATTGCCTGCTCCATGAAGAACAACAAGCATAAATATACCCCACAATACTCCGAAAGCAGTTAATGTGGAGCGAAGCCTGTTTTTTGAGATAGCCTGCCAAACTTCACGGTATAAATCAATGTCAAACATATAAATTAGTTAAAGAGTATAAAGGCTGCCTTTCGGCAAACAGATTCAAAATATAATATCGTTGCTTGTATTTTATTAGTATTCAATAACTCATTATTATTCATATCGCAAAGCTTCAATAGGTTTAATTTTTGATGCTTTTACGGCAGGGAACAACCCTGCAATAGCACCACTTATTACTAAAAGTATTGTTGCTGAAACTGCAATTCTTACATCGACATTAGGATTCATAAACATAACCATTTGGTTGCCGGCATCGGAAGTTTGAGGAGCATTTGCAATAGCCTGATCAACTAAAAAATCGACCCCTTCCATAATAGCTATACCTAATACCATTCCAAAATATCCGGCAATAGTTGTTATAAATATTGCCTCTGATATAATTAAACTCACTACACTAACCGGAGTTGCTCCCAAAGCCTTACGGACTCCTATTTCACGTGTACGTTCTTTAACTACAATTAACATAATATTGCCTATACCTACTATGCCTGCAATTAAAGTGCCGATACCAATTATCCAAACAAACACCCTTATGCCATTAAATACTTGGAGTGTTTTTTGATAATCTTCAAGTGTATTGTACATAAATATTGCACTTTTATCGTCGGGGTGAAATGTATGTAGCTGAGCCAGTTTTTTTAAAATATTATCAAGTATTATCTTCGATTCTTCGACCGAGGCATTACCGGTAGTTAATCCAAGTGTTGAAACATTAGTACCTCCATTGAAAATTTGCTGTGCTGCAGAAAATGGAACTACAACTCTTTTGTCTCCATTTTGATTGCCACCATCGAATATTCCAACTACTTTAAAAGGGATTCCATTAAGTTTCACATATTTTCCTATCGGATTATCCATTTTGAAGAGAGCCTCATGTACTCCTTTTCCTATACATATTACTTTTCTTCGCTGCTCTATATCAATTTCATTAATATAACGACCAGTAACAACATCGGTTCCCTGCACATACTGATGCGATGGTAAAATGCATTGGACAGTAAAATTACCAAACTCATCGTTATAGCTTAATGAAGTATTACCCCAAATATTGAACTGAGGAGAAATATGGTCGATACCTTCTATTTGGTCGCGTATTACTTCATAGTCGTTATTATTGAGCTGAATAGTTCTATCCTTGCCATAACCCTTATAATTCATGCTTGTACGCATTCCGGTTATCCATACAGCATTGGTTGCAGAGCCTTCAAAATTATTTAATACAGCGTTTTGTAGACCTTTACCTGAGCCTAATAATATTATAAGAATAAGTATACCCCAAGCTACACTAAACGAAGTAAGAAAGGTGCGAAGCTTATTCTTTTTCAGAGTGCTAAATATTTCCTGCCATTTATCAATATCAATAAGCATAAATAATTAGTTATGTCTGTTGGTAATATTTTTTTCTATTAATCCATCTTTCAAATGGATAACTCTCTGTGTCATTTCTGAAATATCGTGTTCGTGAGTTACTATCATCATTGTTATACCCTCGTTATTAACTTCTTTCAGAATATTCATTACTTCGTATGAAGTTACAGAGTCGAGTGCACCGGTAGGCTCATCGGCAAGAATAATTTTAGGTTTCGATATTAATGCTCTGGCAATAGCAACACGTTGCTTTTGACCGCCCGATAATTCGTTGGGCATATGGTGTGCCCAATCTTTTAACCCAACTTTGTCGAGATACTCAAGAGCAACCTGATTGCGCTTTTTACGACTAACTTTTTGATAATAGAGCGGTAATGCAACATTTTCTAAAGCATTTTTAAAGGGTATTAAATTGAATTGCTGAAAAATAAAACCAAGAGTTCTGTTTCTGTAAAGTGCGGCTTTTTTCTCATTCATATTTCGCACAAGTTCGCCGGCCAAATAATATGAACCTTCGTCGTATGTATCGAGAATGCCAAGTATATTGAGCAATGTTGATTTTCCTGAACCTGAGCTACCCATAATTGATACCATTTCCCCCTCTTCAACATATAGATCGATTCCTTTAAGAACATGTAAACTGTTTTTACCTGTAATATAAGACTTATGTAACTGTTCTATTTTTACCATATAATAGTATTTTGAATAAATAGACGGGCTAAAACCCATAAACGTTACAACAATTACGGATAAATAATCGTATTTATTATTATCAAAAGCAGTTTTTAAGAAAACTTTAACAAAACAGTTAACTTTTTGAAACCTTTTTTAATAACCTACGTTAAAGAGATTGTAAAAGGTTTTTAGTTTTTCATAAACTGATTTGGTTAATATTTGGTGACCCCCGGTGATGGCGAATTCCGGGGGTTTTTTTAATAAATAGAATCTAATATAACTTTACCTACCTGCGGTCTGAAATGCGATGATTCATAATAGTTGTATTTATTATCGGTAATTCTGTTTTTTCCGGAAAAATCATAAACATTTTCATTGCCAAAAACATGGTATAAAATCTTCAAATCCTCATCATTAATTTTCAACTGATCGTATAATGGATTTATAACAATTTTATAATCTGTATTATGTTTGTCAAATATATTTTTTATATCAGTAAGGTATTGTTTCCCGAGTTCTGTTATAACTTTTTCCCGCATACTTTCAATAGTGTCACGTTCATACAGATTATTCGACATTGAAGAGTAATATCCTGCCGAGTCTTTTGTAATCATATCTTCTTTTCGCAGCAACAAGCAAAAAGGTTCATATTCTTCACTATAATCCCAATCTTCTACAAACAGATAGCCCGACATATAATCTCTTTTTGTTTTAAATAACAGGTAATCGAAATATCTGATAAAAAAAGCGCTGAATATGTAATCTTTCAGGAAAGTTGCAACAAAGGCTCTTTTATTTCCACCCGATACTTCGGGGTGTTTAGTTAATGAATGGTTTTTATAGTTACTAAGTTTTCCAAATACTGCATCTATATCGAAGCATATTACAACATTTTCAATAGGATTACCTATTCTGTCAAGCATAAGCATTTTACCACGGATACCAAATAACGACTCAAAGGCAGCAGCATACTTAAAAGCAGAGTCATTTTCGCTTAATTTGTTTTTCCAATATTCAATATTGAATCCACCTGCAACTCTGGAACTGCCAAACATAAATGAATTATATGCATTGTTACTTTTCAATACTTTTCCGGTAGCAATATAGTCCTCATTATATTCCACAAATGAGTTATAGTATTTATCATAATCTTTTACAATATGGAATGGGTCAAGTAGAAAGAATGGAACTATTAGAACTAATGATACTATAATGATTGGAGCGAAAAAGTATGTATTTTTTTTAATAAAGAGTTTCATAAAATTAGAATTGAAAGTATACGAAATCGACATCGGTATTAGCTAAAGCAAAATAAATGATTATTACGAATAGTGAATAGTATGCCAAATGCCTTGTCCATCGGGGCCAGGTGAAGCCTATTTTTGCAATAGCATATTCCTCTTCACGACCAAACCATTCAACTACAAAGAGTATTACAATGTATGCAGATACTGTTATAACTAAACCGGAATCATAAAAAACCGGAATATTAAAAAAAGAAGAAGAAAATATATCGGACAAGTATTGTATGCCATGATTTACATTTTCGGCTCTGAAAAATACTCCGGAAAGGGCAAACTGATTGAATGTAAGAAATATTTTTCCGGCATCAATGAATGAAGGGAATACCTTCCCTTTGGCTACTATTCCCGGATGATTAATTTTCTTTTTTGGTAAAAGCAGAATAACAAGCAGAAGAGCATTTAATAGTCCCCAAATTATAAATGTCCAATTAGCACCGTGCCATAAACCGCTAATACCGAATACTATTATAGTATTCTGAATGCGTATATACTTGCCTGTTTTACTATTGCTAAGTGGTATAAATATATAATCGCGGAACCATGTAGTAAGCGATATGTGCCAACGCCTCCATAACTCAGCCATATCTCGGGCAAAGAACGGATATGCAAAATTCTGGCGCAAATTAAACCCAAATAAGCGGGCAGTTCCAATGGCTATATCTGAGTAACCTGAAAAATCGCAATAAATCTGAATTATAAATAGTACTGCCCCTATATAGAGTGTACTGCCCGATAAGTCGGGTGAATTTGAGAAAATAGAATTGACAATAGTAGCACAACTATCGGCAATTGCAACTTTTTTAAATAAGCCCCATATTATTTGTCGCATACCGTCGACAGCTTTTGAATAATCGAAAGTGCGTTGGTTATAAAACTGTGGCAAAAGATTTCTTGCTCTCTCAATAGGTCCGGCTACTAATTGTGGGAAGAAGCTTACAAATGCTGCAAATGCAATAAAATCGTCGGTTGGTTTTAGTTTTCCTTTATTTATGTCGAGAGTATAACTAAGTGTTTGGAATGTATAGAAACTAATACCTACGGGCAAAATAATATTTAATGTACCGGTATTTATTTCATTGCCAAAAAACGAATATGCAGATACAAAACTATCTACAAAGAAATTGTAGTATTTAAAAAAACCTAAAAAGCCAAGATTTACAATTATACTTGTCCATAAAAGCACTTTTCGCTTAACAGGGTTATATTGTTTCGATATTTTTAATCCTATTATAAAATCGAGAGCTGTGCTAAATAGAATTAAGGACAAAAAGCGCCAGTCCCACCAACCGTAAAACAAATAGCTTGATGCTACAATCAGAGCATTTTGTATTTTCAGGTTTTTGTTTGTTGCAAACCAATATAGTATAAAAACTATTGGAAGAAATATTGCAAAGTCTATTGAGTTGAAAAGCATAGGGAATATTTGGTTTAGTAGGTGTTATTCAAAATATATTTGTTTAATAATTGAGTCTCCAACAGTTTCTCGATAGTGTGAAGTTTCGTAATAATTGTATTTGTTGGAAGTAATGCTATTTATGCCTGAAAAATCGTAAATATTTTCGTCACCGAAAATATGGTACAATTTTGATAAATCATTACTATTAAATTTTACCTGATCATATAGTGGGCTTATGATAATTTTATAATCAGTGTTATGTTTAATAAAATAGTTATGAATATCATTTAAATATTGCATTGCTTTATTATTAATTACTTCAGAGTTATTTCTTATTTCATTATCCCGGTTATAAAATATATGTTCTCTCTCTGTGTAATACAGCTCCTTATTCTCGTTAATTAAATGTTCATTTTTACCAATCTGAAAAGCCACATATTCTTTCGATAAGTTATTGTTATTGAACTGTAAAAAGCCATTCATATAATCTCTTGGGTTTTTAAATATCTTATAGTCTAAATAGCGAATAATAAAGCCTGAAAAAATATAATCGTTCAAATATGTAGCTATATATTTCCCTTTACTCTCTTTTGAGACTTTATATAATGTTTAATGAAAATATGTGTTTTGCTGTTCTCTAATTCGGCAAATGTTGCATCAGTATCAATAACTAAAAGTACATTTTTTAGTTTTCCTTCTTCTTCATCAATCAGGCGAATTTTACCATGGATACCAAAAATAGTTTCGCAAGATGCTGCAAAGTTAAACGAGCTACCTTGCGAATTGACATATGTACTCCAATTATCGGTATTAAAGCCACATCCGGCACGTGAACTGCCAAATATAAAGGAGTCGTATTTTTCAGTATTCTTTAAATATCGTTCGGTTGCAACAAAATCTTCATTGTATTCAACAATTGAATTATAGTATATATCGTACCTTTTAAGTATTCGGAATGGGTCGAAATAGTAGAATGTACCAACACAAAAAGAACCTATTGCTATAAGAGGCAAGAAAAACAGTAATGATTTTCTTAAAAATTTTCGCATAACTAAAACTGAAAATATATAAAGTCAACCTTTTGACTGCCAAGAGCAAAATATAATACAAATACGCAAACCAAATAGTAAAAAACATATCGCAAAGCTATATTCCATCGTTGGTCTAAATCGGCCAATGCATATAGTCTCTCTCGGCCAAACCATTCAGTTATAAGCAATACAAGTATAAAACTACCTGTTCTTATGGCATATTCAGGTTGTTTTAATGTAGGCACGCTAAAAAAATCGGAGTTAAAAATTCCCGAAATATATTCAAATGCATGACTCATATTTTCAGCCCTGAAGAATATCCATGCAAATACAGTAATCAGGAATGTCAGGAATATTTTAACGCTATCACTAATAGTAGGAAGAATTTTTCCTTTCGAAGCTACTTCAATATTTTTCCGGTTTCGTTTTAATAACAGCATTGGTAAAAAATATACTGCATTCAAAAAACCCCAGAATACATAAGTCCATTCCGCTCCATGCCAAAAACCACTAACTACGAATATTATAAAAGTGTTGCGTACTATTTTCCATTTATTGGTTTTACTACCTCCCAAGGGAATGTACACATAATCGCGAAACCATGTTGACAATGAAATATGCCACCTGCGCCAAAATTCGGCTATATCGCGCGAAAAATAAGGGAATGCGAAGTTTTGCATCAGGTTAAACCCAAACAAACGGGCTGTTCCAATTGCAATATCGGAATAACCTGAAAAGTCGCCATATATTTGAAATGTAAAGAAAAGAGCGCCTATTAAAAGGGTACTACCATTTAAATTGGCAGAGTTTTCAAATATTGAGTTTGCATATATTGCGCAATTATCGGCTATTACCACTTTTTTAAAAAGCCCCCACATTATTTGTCGCATACCATCAGCGGCTTGTGAATAATCGAAATTTCGTTTTTTGTAAAACTGAGGCAGTAAATTTGTAGCTCTCTCAATAGGACCGGCTACTAATTGTGGAAAAAAGCTTACGAAAGCTGCAAATGCAATAAAATCGTTAGTAGGTTCAAGTTTCTTTCTATAAACATCAATTGTATAACTTAATGTTTGGAACGTATAAAAGCTTATACCCACAGGTAAAATTATATTCAATCGGTCGGCATTTATGCTATTGCCGAAGAATGAGAAAGCTGAAACAAAATTTTCGAGAAAAAAGTTGTAGTATTTGAAAAAGCCAAGGAAACCAAAGTTTACCAATATGCTTATCCACAATAATAGTTTTCGTTTTGCATTATTACCTTCATTGTGAAGTTTCAATGCAATGCTATAATCTAAGGCTGTACTAAACAGAATTAATGACAAAAAACGCCAGTCCCACCAACCGTAGAATAAGTAACTGGCTGCTACAATTAGTATATTCTGTATTTTCAGATTACGGTATGTAACAAACCAATATAGTAAAAATACTATTGGCAGAAATACTGCAAAGTCTATTGAGTTGAAAAGCATCGAGTTATATTCTGTTTAGTTTGTTTGCGCAAATATGTAAATTTTATTCAATAGGGCAAAAACAGATTAAAAATAACTTAGTGTGTTTGCTTTTGAAACAAGATTTTGTTAATACTATTTCAATACTTTTCGGGTACAAATGTTTGATCGGAAAATGGTGGCCGAACATATCCCTGAGCTTCTTGTCGCGGGGGTAGTACAGTTTTTTCATGGGGTATATCTTCATACGGAATCAAGCTCAGAAAGTGGTTAATACAGTTTAGGCGGGCTCGTTTTTTATTGTCGGCAGGTACTACGTACCATGGCGACTGCTTGGTATCGGTATAATATAACATTTGGTCTTTAGCCATACTGTATTCTACCCATTTTTCGCGCGAGGCTAAATCCATAGGGCTGAGTTTCCAACGTTTGGTAGGGTCGTCAATTCTTGATTGAAAGCGGCGTTCCTGTTCTTCGTCTGATATTGAGAACCAGTATTTGATTAGAATAATACCTGAATGAATAAGCATTCGTTCAAATTCGGGGCAGGTGCGCATAAATTCCTGATACTGTGTTTCGGTACAGAAACCCATAACGCGTTCTACTCCTGCGCGGTTATACCAGCTACGGTCAAAAAGTACTATTTCGCCGGCAGCGGGCAAATGTGGCACATAGCGTTGAAAGTACCATTGTGTTTTTTCCCTGTCGGTAGGTGTTCCCAGTGCCACAACCTTACAAGTTCGGGGGTTAAGGCTTTGGGTTATTCGTTTTATAACACCTCCTTTGCCGGCAGCATCGCGCCCTTCAAATATCACTACTACCTTAAGCCCTTTGGCTTTTACCCACTCTTGTAATTTTACCAGTTCTATCTGGAATTTTGCAAGTTCTTTATTATAAAAGTCAACATCAATTTTAACAGTATCTCTGTCTTTAGGCTCTACTTGTTTGCCTTTTCCGTTTTTGTGTCCCATGGCAGTAATTTTTAGCTACAAAAGTTACGAAATTATGGGGAGTAGTGCAATAAAAAGGCTACCCCAAATAGAGTAGCCTTACTAATTAACCTATTTAGTGAAAGCATGAGGGAATGCTTCCGTTTATAGCGTTACTGTTTATTAGTTTTTAACAATTTTCTCAGTAGTAACATTTGCACCATCATTTACCTGAAGTATATAAATACCTGTCGATAACTGACCGATGAATAGTTGTACAGAACCTACAAATTGCTCTGAAACAACAACTTCGCCGTTGGTACTCATGATAGTAGCAGTAGCAGCAGCATCAGAGTTACTTAGCTCAATGTTCAGAACATCGTCAGCAGGGTTAGGGAAAAAGCTTACCTCTAAAGCATCGCTTATAATTGAAGCAGAGCCACGTTTAACTTCAGGGGTTTCAGACAGAACTATCTTGTCTAAGTTCCACTGCCATGCGTTAGTACCTGTTGCGTTTATTCTAATGGTATGTGTTCCTGCTGTCAGGTAAACCGAGTTGGCTGCTGTTAGTGCATAGTAGCTGTCCCACTGTCCATTATTGGTTACATTATCGGTTGAGGCTACTGTTCCATCAACCAATATCTGTATTTGAGCATTATCAGACGGAGTAGATATGTAGTAAGTAACAATATACTCACCGGCCTGGGCTACATTAACAGTATACTCTGTATAATCGCCTGAGTTAACCCAGTTGATGTTTGTTGCTGTTTTGTTTACTCCTAAGCCGGGACCGCCCCATGCTGCATCGTTAATAGTACCACCTGTTGCTGTAAAGTTTTCAGCTTCAATTGTAATATCTTCAATACCAACTATATTGTCTTTTACAATATTAATAGGTACTAGACCGTCGACCCAATAGTTTGTGCCATCAGAAGCTACAAAGCGCGGGAACAGGAAGTAGAAGTTACCGTTAGTAAGCTCTGCACTTGCAGGAACACCAGTAAGATCTACTGATATAGTAATAGTTCCTTGTTGTTGTCCTATAACAGAAGCATCAGCAAATATGTAGTCTTTAGCAACAGCCCATTGTGGAGTACACTCACGTAACATAACCTGAATTCCGCCTAGGTCGGCCGATACTGTTTTTCCTGCACCGGCGTTGAAGCTTACAGTTACTTGCATAGTACTGCCAACTTCGTATTCGGTAGTCAAATATTTATTGGCATCGTCAACCTGAATACCAACAGGTATAACAGTGGTATTTGATTTTACAGTAACTGCGCATATTGCTGTTTTTCCTCCATCAACAGTAGTAACTGTAATATTAGCATTACCGGCTGACAGAGCAGTTACAACACCATTTACAACAGTGGCAACTGTTTCGTTGTTTGAACTCCATATTACGGTTTTATTGTCGGCATCAACCGGTAGAACTGTTTCGGTTAATGTAAAGTTTTCACCTACTGTAAGTATTTCAGTATTTGCGCTAAGCGAAACGGTTTCAACTTTTTTAGCATTTGAAACTAAAGTAACAGGTTGCTTAATATTATTACCGATAGTCTGCGTCCAGTCGGCTCCAACCGGAGTCATATAAACTATCCACTGGTAAGTATCGTTAACCGACGGATTATTGCTTGGAGTAAATTTAATGGTAGCAGTTCCTTTACCATCAACAGTAACTATTTTACTTCCAAAACCTTTCCATATCTGAGTATTCTGTAAGTCAACGTGAATGTCGCGAGGCTCGGTAGTTTCATAACTGATTGTAAATGTTGACTCTCCATTGAAAATGATTTCAGCAGGTAATGTATGACCTGTTAAAATATCCTGTGCTGCAGCTTTAACAGTAACAATACAAGATGCAGTAATATTTGAACCATCGGCAGCAGTACATATAATAGTTGATGTACCGGCAGAAATACCAGTTACAACACCATTAGCAACAGTAGCAATAGCTTCGTTGCTTGAGCTCCATGTTACGTTTTTGTTAGTAGCGTCAGCCGGCTCAATAGTTTCAGTTAAAGTAACAGTTTTACCTGCTAATACAGAGGTAGCATCAGTATTTAGAGTAACACCGGTAACAGCTATAACAATCGGAGTAACAGTAACGTTACAGTCAGATGTTTTGCTTCCGTCAACTGAAGTTGCAGTAATAACAGCATCTCCTTTACCAACAGCAGTTACCACACCATTAGCAACAGTAGCAATAGCTTCGTTGCTTGAGCTCCATGTTACATTCTGGTTAGTAGCATCTTCCGGATTGAAGAATACGTCTAAAGTAAGCTGTGTTCCTTCTCTCATTTCTTCAGAAGAAGAGCTTAAATAAATACTTTCAACAGGAATATCTCCTGATTCAGTTTCAACTTTTAATACCGGACGTAAGGCAATATTTGAGTTTTCTTTCGATGCAAAAGATACATCGTTTCCACTTACATGAGTAACAACAAAACTTACTTTACCGCCTGTGTTTAGCAGAGAAGGATCAAGTGTAATAGTATTCTGACTTGATATGGCATATGAACCACTTATGCTTCCAAGTAATTGCCCTTTTGCAGGAACATTTGCTGAGGAAAGAGTAGTTTCAGTCCAGTTATTTGAAGTACCTAAATTTACCTGAATTTCACCGTTTCCGGCATCGCTGCTTACTGATAGAACTAGCTTAGCTGAAGTTATATCACCTTCCAACGCAGAAAGGTCGAACATTAAGTATGAAGTTCTGTTTCCGGCCTCTACGCGTAAGTCACCACTATTAAATAACGTTGACCCTTGTAAGTATGCATCGTGAACAGGGCTTAATCCACCCGGATCAATTCCGTTTACAGTTACATTTGCATTAGCTGATATGTTAGAACCATCAGTTGATTTTGCGGTAATAACTGCATTTCCTGCGCTTACAGCAGTAACTACACCATTGCTGTTTACAGTTGCAACAGCAGTATTATTTGACGTCCAGTTGAGTGTTTTGTTTAAAGCAGTAGCAGGGCTAACTGTAGCTGCAATTTGTTTAGTTTCTCCGGGAGCAGCAAATGTTACTGAATTAGGTGATAGTGATATACCGGATACTAAATCACCTGTTGCACCATTTACACAAACATCGATACCTCTCCAGCGTCCGCGAGCAGTTGCATAGCCTGAACCTTCAGGAACTAAGTTATTAGAAGTCTGGTTAAATGTTACTCTGATTATATCACCAGTATTAATAGCAACCGGGTTAGTATTAATTTGCAATGGTTCAACAGTATATGCAGGAGTATTTGTTCCAAAAATTCTTGTATTTTGTTTTTCTCCAACTTTTACTCCGTTAATAAATACCTCGTAAGTACACTCTCCATCTGGTTCACCCATTGCATTTACAGTAATGATAGCATCACCTGCAGGACCGTTATAAGCTTGTTCTGCAGCGCAAGGAGTAGTTAATCCGTTTGCACCACCACAACCTAACACCATTTCACCAACATTTGCTGCATTTGCCGGAGAATTAGGAATTGCTGCAAGTGTAGCATTGTTATATCCGCTTATATTAGAGTACTTATCAAAATTTTTCGATAAAATAGTTGTGCATACTTCCTGTGGACATAATGCAGGGTTACAAGCACATTCATTGCAAGGTTCAGCATCGGGCCAGTAGGTAGAAGGGTTAACGGCAGCTATATCCTGACTTTCGGCAAGTGTGTATGAAATTGTAGATTCATAAAAAATAATATAATCAATACAAGTACGTTGCGCTCTGCCTGACATAGTAAACGTGTATTCTTCACCTTCTGTAAGGTTGTAATATACCGGAACAAGTTTTTTCACGCCGTTTATATGTCCTTCCATTTGAATACCTGCACCCCATGCATCTTTTCCACGTCCATAAAATTTATGGTCATGCTTAAGATCATCGGTTGAAAATTCATTCCCTGATGTAAAGTTTCCTTCAAGTTTTATATAAACATCGTTACATTTATCCCAAGCTGCACCTTCAAGATTTTGAAGCAGGCGCATCCCTAAACGGTATTTACCTGTTTTAGGGCATTTAAATGTATATTTAAGCGGAGAATTAGCACTGCCACCATCTTCGTTATTTCCTGTAAATTCAAGATAGTCGTTACCAATTGGCTCTACACCAGATGTTGCACCATGATATTTAGCATCGCCCGGAGTACGAAGAACCCATGCTCCAAGATCAGATGATGTTATGTCTGATTCAAATACAATCCAGTTAGAACCATAGGTAATACCACCCTCAGTTACTATAATATCACAAGATGCAGTAAATCCACCATCTACTGTTTTTACAGTAATAGTAGCAGTTCCTATTGATTTTCCTGTTACAGTTCCATTACTTACTGTAGCTACATCTGTGTTAGAAGAACTCCAGGTAACAGATTTGTTAGCCGCATTTGTAGGTAGTACAGTAGCATTAAGCTTTGTGCCGGAATCTTTTCCAAGCTTCACGTTACTACGATCCAGTGTTACTCCTTGTGCAGGAACTCCGTTTACGGTTACATTACATTCTGCTGTTTTTCCACCATCAACAGTTATTGCTGTAATTTTCGCAGTACCTGCACCAACTGCAGTTACAACACCGTTGTTTACTGTAGCAACCGAGAGGTTGGAACTTGACCATGTAACATTTTTATTTGTAGCATTACCCGGAAGTACTGTTTCATTAAGAGTTACTGTCTCGCCCGCAGTATTTAATGTTGCAGTAGAAGGAGATACAGAAACTGAAGAAACCGGAATGAAATTTTCAGTAGTTACTAAAACAACCCAATCACTTGTAGTAGAATTAGGGGCATTCCCAATAGAACGGTTTCCGCCACCTGATACAGTTGCAACAGAACCATTTTTTAAAGCTCCGCCATTACGGGGATCAAACCACTTAACGTTAAATGTTCCTGATACTCCGTTAAGGTTAATATTTGAAGAACCACCGCCAGGCAAGTATATAACATAAGCTTTTCCGGCTTCTGCCAAACAGTGAGCACTTGATTCTGAAGTAAGAGCATCGTTGTTAACCATTTTCCAGAACTCTACATTATTATCCTGGAAAAAGCTTACAGCATGGCGTCCCCATGCAGCAAGAGTATTGAAGCGGCGGAAATCTTCTGTCTTGAAGTCACCGTTTGCTCCACCGTACCACATAACACCTGCACCACCGGCCATTATGTTACCCCAAAGAACACCTTTACGCCCCCAATCACTTACGTTTCCGTTAGTCTGATCCATTGTAGTAAATACACCATTATTTGCTGTAGCTTGTTCATCAGATGCAACAACCCATGGAGTACCGTTATTCTTTGATTTTACAACAAGGCTATGTGTAAGTTCAAAAACCTCTGCATAATTACTACCATGCTCATTTTGCATAGATGCACCTGTAATTGGCATATCAAGCTCTAACCAACGATCGTAAGCAGCTTTTGCTTCATCTTCAGGACGAGTGTGCATTACATGGTTATTACCCCAAGGGTCAATTTCATCTAACCACTGAATACGCTCATTAGCTGAAGTTGCACTGCTGTAAGTTAAGTCACGTGAAGCATATTCTTCAGAAAAATTAAATTCAACTCCTAAATGGTGACCAAAACGAGCTACCATTTCGCGGTAGTATACTTTTAACTGGGTTGAGTTAAGATTATTCCAGTTTTCAGCTTCAGCCAGTTTTAAGTGTAGCATTAAACCATTTTTCTCTGCGTGGTCTAATACAATTTCCCATTGTGCTAGTTTTGAAATATCATAAATGAAAGTGCTTCCTACCTTAATCCATGGAAATACGTTTTTATCATCACCACCATAAAGAGACATTGACATAGAGTTAACTCCGATTTGCTGTAAGTAGTTTACAGCTCCGATAATGTTTTTACCCTTACCATTACCCCATGTAGGATCACCGGATTTGTAATCACCGGCGTGAGCGCTATAATAGTGAAGAACACAAAGGTTACATCCGTTTCTTGAATCATCGAAATCGAATTGGTTGTAATCAAGGAAGTTTTCAGGAGAATCAGGACCATGCTTCAGGAAGTATTCTCCTGTTTCAGCAAATCGTAAGTAACGACGTGCATTTAAATCTCCGGTTTGCTGATAAAGCAAACGTCCTTTTGCTTTCAGGTCAGGTAATGCAGCGTTTTGCGCTCCGATATTACCCACACTTCCGGTCAGGCTATGAGCCGGCGAAGGAAGTGCACTAACTGATTTTGAAGCCACGTCGGTACCAGTGTAGTAAAGTACCTGATAGCTCCAGTTACCTGTTTCATCGGGTCGTAAGAACGCTTTGTACACTTTCCCGGAGGTAGCTCCTGAGTTTGCTGCATTTCCATCGGCAGCAAAGAATCCGGGAACTCTGATTTTTTTACCACTTGGAGCGGTAAATACAACATCCATCCTGTTGTTACGGAAAGTGCCGTCACTTTCACTCAGGTTCGATGGCAGTGTTAAGGCTACTGTTACCTTATCCCATTTTTTTAATGCCCCCGAGACATTCACTGTCTGCGAGAACGTGATAACTGAGGATAGCATTAGTATGGCGCCTATTGCTAATCCGGTTAATCGTTTAAACATAGTTTAATAGTATTAATTAATAAAAAGGTTTTTAGTAAAGCATAACTTATTTGGCGAATAGTTTTCTTTACTCCGGATTAATTACAAACGTTTGTAGAGATGGTTAACAGTTGATGAGAAAAACTTTATGAAGACTTATATCTCGGAAGCTTTATTAAACAGTTTTTTCTCAAATTACAGAAATAATAATCGCAATATAAAAACTGTTATATTTGCGAAAAATTTATAAAGTGGAAATAGGAGATAAGGAATTAGTGAGTAATGAGACAGTTACAAAAGAAGAATTGGAACTGTGTATAGCTACTTTACAGAAATTAGTAAATAACAGTGAGCCTTTAGTACAACTTAAAGAACAGCAACGAATTGAACTATTGAAGGCTGCCGGAACATTGTCGCGTCCCGACAGGCATGAAATTAAAAAGCGGAATAAAGATCAGGTTAAAAATAAAAAGATTGCTATTAGGGAAACTAATAGGGAGATGCGAGCATCTACCGGAATACGTTCTGCCCGAACAGCATCGGTTTTTGAAGCACCTGATCAGATATTACTTCCTGCTGCAAAGCAAAGTATGGAAGATAAAGAGTTACTAACACCTCGTAACTGCTATGTTTGCAAAGCTGAATATACAAAGTTACACCCGTTTTACGATTGTATGTGTGAGAGTTGTGGTGATTTTAATTATCAAAAACGCTTTCAAAATGCTGATTTAACCGGGCAGATAGCTTTAATGACAGGGTCGAGATTAAAAATTGGTTATCACGTTACACTGATGATGTTGCGAGCAGGAGCAACAGTTATAGCTACTACCCGTTTCCCTGCCGATTCAGCTATTCGCTTTTCAAAAGAGAAAGATTTTGAAAAATGGAAAGATCGCTTGCATATATACGGTCTCGATTTGCGTCATACACCAAGTGTTGAATTATTTTGTTCATATATTGAAGAGACCTACCCGCGATTAGATATATTAATAAACAATGCTGCTCAAACGGTTCGTCGTCCTCCGGGGTTTTACGCACATATGATGGAGATGGAAAACCTTCCTTATCATGAACATTCTCCACAAGTTCAGCAACTGCTGTCGGGGCATTACAACTGCATACAACGAATTACCGGAAGTAATACCAGTGGAAAAGACACAGCCTCGCTTGCCGTTACATGGAAAGACGAAAAACCCGGGGTAGGACTGCGGGCATCGGCTCAGCTTTCGCAAATACCGTATAGCTACGATGGAGCATTGCAAAATCAAGAGGTATTTCCGGAAGGGAAACTCGATGTTGATTTACAACAAGTTGACTTACGAAAAACAAACTCATGGCGATTAAAGATAGGAGAAATACCTACACCTGAATTGCTTGAAGTTCAGCTTGTAAATGCCATAGCACCATTTGTTCTGTGTAATCGCTTAATTCCAATAATGCAACGCGACAATACAGGCAAAAAGCATATTGTAAATGTTACAGCCATGGAGGGAAAATTTTACCGTTTTCATAAGGAATCGCGACACCCGCATACTAATATGGCAAAAGCGGCTTTAAATATGTTAACTCATACATCGGCAGCCGATTTGGCTAAAGATGGTATATATATGAATGCTGTTGATACCGGTTGGGTAACCGACGAAGATCCCGCTCATATGTCGGCTTTGAAGCAAGAAGTTCACGACTTTCAGCCACCTTTAGATATTGTTGACGGTGCTGCTCGTGTTTGCGATCCATTTTTCGACGGTATAAACCGAGGTGAGCATTGGTGTGGGAAATTCTTAAAAGATTATTTCCCTATTGATTGGTAAAAAAAGACTAGAGGTTGTATAAAAAGCAGCCTCTAATTACTGCAATATGCGGCATACAGATTAACGATTACTAAATTGTAATTGCTAATATTTGATATAGTTTTGCAATTATACATATTTATACTATCATGCCAACACAAGTTACCATTATACGCCACGGCGAAACAGAATGGAATATTGAAAATCGTATGCAAGGACAAAAAAACAGCAGCCTTACGCAAAATGGATTTTTACAAGCCGAACTTACGGCTAAAGCTCTAATGACGAGAAAATTTCATAAAATACTATCGAGCGATTTAGGAAGAGCTATGCAAACAGCTGAAATAATTAATAATAAATTGAGGCTTCCCATATTGCAAAATTCAAACCTGCGCGAACGTTGTTTTGGCGTTATGGAAGGGCAAACTGGAGTAGAATCAATACAAAATATCCCACACATTTACGAAAGTTATAAAAGGCGAATGCCCGATTACAAAATACCGGGTGGTGAAAGTTTAACAGAGTTTTATAACCGCATTATTACTGAGTTTGAGATTATTGCAAAACAGCATGATAGTAAAAATGTTCTTGTTATTTCTCACGGTTGTGTATTAGAATGTTTGCTATACAAAATATTTGATATTGACTTGAGCGTAAACAGAAATTTTTCAATCAATAACTCTTCAATTAATACAATTGCAATAGACAACAATAAATGGTTTCTTCAGGAATGGGGTAATATTGAACATTTGATTGCAAATAATTCAAATTAACTAGTTATGAAAACACTACTACATATTGCATACATACTTTCTTTTTTCGTTTCCATAATTTCATGTTCCGACAAACAGCAGGGAAGAGTTACTGAAAACTTCAATTTCGATTGGCAATTCTATTATGCCGACACAGTAAATGAAGATAGCATTGACCCTGCAAAGTATATATGGAAAACAATTCAACTACCACACGATTATAGCATTGAGCAAGGCTTTTCACCAATGCTTGAAGTAGATGAAAATATGTTCGACAAAAAAAATAGCGACAACCAAAGTAATCTGCCAACAGGTGTTGAG
Organism: Bacteroidota bacterium; assembly: GCA_003250355.1. Classification (GTDB taxonomy): domain Bacteria; phylum Bacteroidota; class Bacteroidia; order Bacteroidales; family SZUA-534; genus SZUA-534. Next base: position 64,451 of record QKGS01000069.1, on the reverse strand, counting down.
GGGTTAATATACAATGGTTATATGCGAACAGCAGCAAGTACAGGTTTTGTGCCGGCAGGTGTAGGCTGGTACCGAAAAACATTTCATGTTTCACAGTCCGATTCCGACAAAGAATTATTTATAGAATTTGATGGTGTATACTGTAACTCGAAAGTGTGGATAAATGGCAATTTGCTTGGCTTTCGCCCAAATGGATATGTAGGTTTTTCATACAATATTACCCCTTATTTAAAATATAACAACACCAACGAAATACTAGTGAAAGTTGACCATACAAACTATGTTGATCAGCGTTGGTATGCAGGTTCAGGCATTTACAGAAATGTAACGCTTACCAAGAAAGGGAAAGCTCATATACCTTACTCAGGATTAAAAATTAGTACACCTCAAGTAAATAATGATAGTGCTGTTGTGGTTGTTTCAACTGAATTTAAGGGTATTTCGGAAAACAACCCTTGTGTTGAGGTAATTGCAAAAATATATTCACCTACAAATAAATTGATAGAAACCTGTAAAAAGAATGTAGCAGCTTACGAAACAGATGGAATAAAATTTTCATTTGAAATAAGCAATCCCCAATTGTGGGATATTAATTCTCCCAATATGTATAGTGCTGAAATTACTGTTTTGAACAATGGAAAAGTATCAGACAATATTGTTGAAAAATTCGGAATCAGGTATTTCGAGTTCACATCAGACAGTGGGTTTTTTCTTAATGGCAGACATATAAAAATAAAAGGGGTAAACTTACATCAGGATGCAGGAAACCTAGGAGCAACTGTGCCTAAAGCAGAATGGATTTATCGCTTGCAAAAGCTGAAATATTTTGGTTGTAATGCAGTCCGTACAGCACACCACCCTTTTTCTACCGATTTTTACAATGCTTGCAACGAAGTTGGTATATTGGTTATGTCCGAATTTTTCGACGAATGGACACAACCTAAAAAAAAGAATGCTACACAACTCGGATCAGCCGATGCACCCGATAAGTTTGCCGGAAACTATACTGAGTATTTCAAGGAGTGGGCAGAGCGCGACGTAAAGGAGTGCATTCGCCGCGATTATAATCACCCATCAATTATTTTGTGGAGTATAGGAAATGAAATTGAGTGGACTTTTCCAAAATATGGACGCACATATAGTAAAGTAAACGGTAAAGTTCAATATTATACCTATGAGCCTGAGTACGATTCAGTTATTAACAGAAGAGCTTACAGTACGGTAGAACCCACTGTCGATTCACTTGTAATTATTGCCAAAATGCTTGCAGAGTATGTTAGAGAAGAAGATACTTTGCGTCCGGTAACAATGGGTTCGGTGATGCCTGTTGTAGGTATGGTAAGCGGGCTTGCGCAAATAATAGATGTATTTGGATTCAATTACAGAACTTGCGAATACTCCGGGGCACATAGTGAATATCCTGATGTAAAAATACTTGGAACCGAAAATTTCAACTCTTATGAAGAGTGGAAAGCAGTAATGGAACGTGAATATGTAGCAGGAATATTTACATGGACAGGTATGGCTTATTTGGGAGAGGGAGGTCCTTATCCTCGCCGCGGTCTCGATGTTTCATTTTTCGATTTAGCTTCGTTTAAAAATCCTCGCGGCCATTTTTATGAGTGCCTGTGGAACGATAACCCTAAAGTGTATGCTGCAACTGTTAAAGCTTCCGATTCAGAATTCAAATATGTGCCGGATTCCGGTTTTAGATTTGAAGAACAAAAATCGTGGCATCGTCGCTGGCTTTGGTACAAAGCGTATGATACATGGAACTACTCCGTTGGCGATTCTGTTATTATTCAGGGATATACTAACTGCGAAGAAGCAGATGTTTTTATAAATACAGTAGGTTTCGGACGAAAAAAGCTTTCCGCTTTTGATGATAATGTAATAAAATGGATAGTTCCATTCTCGCCGGGTGAACTTAGAATAGTGGGTTACAACCGTGGTGAAATTGCCAATGAATATGTAATAAAAACAGCAGGTGAACCTCACAAAATAATACTAAAAACTGATAAGCACACACTAAATGCCAATGGTGAAGATTTAGTTCATGTGCAGGTTTATATAACCGACAGTAATGGCGTAGTTGTTCCCAATAACGATATTAAAGTAAAGCTTCATATATCGGGCAATGGAGAGCTTTTATCGGTTGATAATGGTTCAGAGTGGAGCGTTGAACATCCGAAAGGGAATACTATTATTACTAATCAAGGAAAAGCATTAGCAATTATCAGAGCCGGGCGAGAGTCGGGAAAATGTGCTGTTGAAGTTTCAGCAGAAGGACTTGAATCGGCAAATGTTAATTTTGAGGTTGTTCAGTTATATTAATTGCCTAGCTTTGTTATGCTTCATTTGCAAATGGTACTCAATAACATTTGACCTATTTTTTATGATAAAACTCGAAAATATATCGGTAAATTTTGAAGGGACACAAATTCTTAATAATGTAAATATTCATATAAGCAAAGGAGAAAAGGTGTGTTTCAGTGGTATTTCCGGAAGGGGAAAAACCACACTTTTAAAACTTATTCAGGGACACATAAGCCAATATGAAGGTACAGTTTCAATAAACGGCACAGAGTTAACAAGCACCTCGGCAAAACAAATCAGAGATTATGTATCGTGGCTTCCGCAAAATATTAACCTTCCGGTAAATAACGGTGCAGAACTTATAACATTACTTAACAACGATAATAAGACTTCCGAAATAGAGAAGTGGTTACAAAAGTTGGGACTGGAGCCTGCTATTTTACTTAAAAACTTTAAAAAAGTTAGTGGCGGACAAAAGCAACGTATTATTACAGCAATATGTATAGCACTAAACAAACCTGTGCTGATTATGGATGAGCCAACCTCATCGCTCGACGATGAATCAATACATTTGCTAATAAATGTGGTTAATTCGCTTAGCGACACAACCATAATATCAGCATCGCACAATAAACTTTGGGTTAATAACTCCGAAAAAGTAATTGAATTATGAATGATATAGTTGATATAGGTATAAAAGAACTTGTACTAAGTTTTATAATACTTATTATTCCGGTTGCAGTATTGTTAATATATAAAGTAAAGCTTGTAAAAGGGTTACTTATAAGTGCATTGCGTATGGCTTTGCAATTATCATTGGTTGCTGTTTATCTGGAATGGGTATTCGACATGAACAAAGCATGGATAAATAGTTTATGGGTTTTTATAATGATACTTGTAGGGGTATTTACAACAGTTAAACGCATTTCGTTAAGTTGGAAAGTATTTGCATTACCGTTGTTTATTGCCGGGCTTATATCTGTCATTATTATTGATACTTTTTTTCTTGGTTTTATAATAAAGCTTGACTACATATTCGATGTTAGATATCTGATTCCAATTACAGGTATGATACTGGGAAACTCCATGAATCACAATATAGTAGGACTAACAGCCTTCTTTAAAGGATTGAGCGAGAAATCAGATTTGTATTATTTTCTCCTTACGAACACAGGTAGCAGTAAACTAGCTTTACGCCCATTTTATGGGGAAGCATTTAAACGAGCTTTGAATCCTATGATAGCCAATATGTCGGTGATAGGTCTTATATCGCTGCCGGGTATGATGACGGGACAAATATTGGGAGGTAGCTCTCCGGTAGTTGCTATTAAGTATCAAATAATGATTATGCTTGCAATATTCTCGGGTTGTTCGCTTACTCTATTTTTAAGCACTTTTTTTGCAAAAAAAAATATTATAGGCAAATTCGACACACTAAAGCTCGAAGTTATTGCAAGTGAACAATAATTTATACCAAGGCATTTTCATATCCTGAGTCAATACAAAAAATTGAAGAAATACGTGAACGCTGTACTATATCAATCATCTCATTTATTTTCATCTCTCCTGATATACTAAAAACATTCAAATCAGCATTTCTGTGCATTTCTATATTTTGAATGATACTACCATTAAGCAAATTAATAATTGTGCTTTTTGGAAACCGTACCATATCATTAAATGCTGAAATATTCTGAGTATTTATACCCGAATCGCTGCTTATATTAACATCAATATGGCCGTCCCAATTCTTGGCAATAAGTATTGCCAAAAGTATTCCAAGGTCATTTTCACCCATATCAAATGTCTCTTTCCAGTTATCAGGCAATTTATCAATCCATAACGAAATGGTTTTTTGTATAGCCAAACTCGCTGTACCAAAGGGATATAAAATATTAAGCCATAATTGTTTTTTCTAATATCATTGAGCAACAAATTGTATGTTTCCGATTCAGGTTTACCGGTATCAATAGTTAACAACAGAGTATTAGGCTTAAAAAATGCAGCATTTAATGCTTGCATACTTATATTTAAAGCATCGTTAAAATTATTGTTATCAACATTTGTCTTCGATACAGGTATTTTTATTTCTCTGAATTTTTGTTCTACAAGTGGCAGAAATTCATGCAGCCTCTGTTGTTCTCGTTCGTCAGTATGTTTAAGCGATATTATTTTTAACGACCCTTTCGGGTATACAATCGATTCTATAAGTTTAAATGCTGCTCTTATCTCTCTAGGATAGAGTACCGGCAATAAAAGATCAGGACGCCATGAGCGGGCTTCTTTTTTAGTATTAAGCTGAGTAGCTTTTTTTGTAGCCCATTCGGCAACTGCTGTAAATAAACCGCTGCGAGAATCTCCCGCAGTCGACTTTATATTCATTTTAACCAAATAAAAATAAAATACAAATATTGCAATCAACGATACCAAAGCTACAAAGGCATTTATTATAAACATTACAGTTAATGAACCTAAAGCACCTATCAGTGGAATATAAATAGGTATTTTTATTGATGGTCTGAAACTAGGTAAGCCTAAATATTGTTCTATTAATGCTACAACATTAACCATAGCATATGTTATCATAAAGAACATTGTAAGTAAAGGTGCTATTGTGTTAAGGTTTCGTAACGAAATACCAGCTATAACCACTATCGCAGTTATAAGCATTGCATTTACCGGTTCACCTTTTTTTGATGTTTTGGAAACCATTTCTCCCTTAGGTATAATTCTTTTCTCTCCCAGTGCCGATAATATTCTCGGAGCACCTACAAATGACCCCAATGCCGATGAAAGAGTTGCTCCCAGTAAACCGGCAAGTACAATAGGAGGAAACAACGATTTATCAATAAAAACATTGTAATTAGATACTAATTCTTCATTAGTTGCCAGCATTGAAGCAACAAATATGAGTGAAAAGTAAATAATGGTTGTTAGAATTACAGAACTGATGGTTCCACGAGGAATACTCTTTCGCGGATCAGTTAAATCACCCGACATATTGGCTCCGGCCATTACTCCGGTTACTGCCGGAAAAAATACAGCAAACACTCCCCAAAACGATGTCCCTTTGAAATTGGTCTCTTTTGAACCGGGATAAGAACCGTTCCATTGAAAGTCGAAATTCAGTTCATTTACAAATAAGGCTCCATATATTGATACTAATGAAAGCACAATAATACCAAGTATTACATATTGTATTTTAAAAGCAAAACTTGTACTAATAAACGCTATAGCCATTACTAATGTAAAAACACCTATATCAAGCAGTAATGGGCTAAAATCAGGCAAAAGAGTTTGTAAGCCTTCTCTAAAACCAAATATATACATGGCGGCAGCAATTGCCTGCGCTAAATAAAATGGTATGCCTATTGCCCCCCCTATTTCAAGCCCCAATGATTGCGATATTACGCTGAATGCTCCGCCGGCTCCAATTTTCACATTTGAAGTTATTGTAGAAATACTCAATGCTGTTGCAAATGTTATAGTTACCGATAATAATAATATTAGAATAGCCCCCATTATACCGGCATTTCCAACCACCCATGGCTCTCTTATATACATAATAACACCTAATATTGTTAATGTAGTTGGAGTAAATACACCTGAAAATGTTCCAAATGTTTTTTTCATAATATGTAGTTATCGGGTTTCTTTTTAATTCACTATATTACATAGTTTTAGTAATAAAAATACTGTAAGTAAGTTTGTTTTAAAATTTTTATATTTTATATATTATATATTCTTTAACAGAAATCCTTTTGGTATCATGTTTTGATAACATAACTTTTTTTCTTTATATTTGATAGTATAAATACATTTAATTTGAAAATCTAAATTACCTGATTTAATATGGAAGCCGGTAAAAAAATAGTAGTTCCGTGGGACTTTACAGAAGTAGCTGAAAACGCTTTGTCGCAAGCAGTTATGATTGCAAAGATTTTGGACAACAAAATAGTTTTGTTGCATATTGCTAAAAAAGAGAAAGAGATAGAAGAAGCCAAAGCTAAACTAATTGAAGTTGCTCAATCTGCTGCTACAAAACATGAAGTTGAAGTTGAAGCAGAAGTAAAAGAGGGAACAATTTTTACTACCATTGGAGAGTATACTAAAGATAATGAGGATATTAACCTCGTTGTTATGGGTACACATGGAATGAAGGGTATGCAAAAGCTAACAGGCAGTTGGGCTTTAAAAGTAATAGTAAGTTCATATGCCCCTTTTATTGTTATTCAGGACACCCCAAAAGAGAAAAATTCATTCGATAAAATAGTATTCCCAGTAAACTTTAAAAGCGAAAACCGTGAAAAGCTTATATGGGCTATTTATTTCGGAAAAATATTCAATGCTACTATACACTTTATAAAACAAGAAGTAAGCGATAAAAACCTTGTGAAAAAGGTAAATCAAAACCTCTCGTTTGCTAAAAAGTATTTGAGCAAATACAATGTTAACTATGAAATAGCTACATCAGAAGCAAGTAACCTTGCACAGGGTACAATTGATTATGCTAAGTCAATAGATGCCGACCTAATGCTAATAATGACAACAAAAAACATTGGCACAATTGATTATGTATTGGGAGCAAGTGAACAATTTATAATTGCCAACACAGCAAAAATTCCGGTAATGTGTGTAAATCCTAGAAAGGCAACACATTTCTCATTATCTACATTTTAATACATATTATTGAAATCTATATTATAGCGATTTCCCAATGAAATCGCTTATTTTTTATTCGCAATTGATTGTAAAACCAAATATTTAATTAAATTTGAGTAGCATAATGCTGATAATTAAATGTTAATTAATCTGAAATACTATGAAAAACAGGTATTTAATATTGTCTCTAGTTTCTTTATTATTCATCGTAGGATGTAAATCGAAATCTGATAAAACAAAAAGTGATATTATAGATAATATTGAAGTTGATATGAGTGAAAGAAAAGAAGATAAAACCGTAAAAAAAATCTTCTTGAATTTACCTTCTCCTATTGAACTTACTAAAATGTTACTTGCTGCCAATGCTGAATTTGACAAGGAATTATTAAACCCGGTAGCTAATGTTGACAAATACATATCATCGGGAAGCTTGGCATTAAACTTCGGTATATATGGAACCGATTTATGTTATTGCAGGGTATTTGAAGAGTTACAAGAATCAATAAGCTATCTTGCTGCAATTAGAAATGTAACCGATAAATTACAAATACCTGAAGAGGAAGGTTCTAATACTTTAAACAGAATTGAAGAAAGTTTGGAAGATAGAGATTCAATTTTCCAGATTATTTCCGATACTTATGCCGGAGCTAATAGTTATTTGAAGGAAAATGAGCGCGATATTACTGCTACATTAATTCTTCTTGGAGGATGGGTTGAAGGTATGCACCTTGCAACTAATATTAAAGACCAATTAAAAGATAATTCAGCGGTTGTGCAAAGAATTGCCGAACAAAAATACTCGCTTGAGAACATTATGCTTATTGTTGAGCAATATAAAGACGATGCCAGTATTGCTTTAATGTACAACGAGCTTGAAAATTTATCGAAAATATATAAAACAGTAGGTGTTTCACAAAGTAAAGCTGTTGTTGTTACCGATGAAGAAACAGGTGTAACAACTATTGACAATAAAACGCAATTTGATATAAGCAAAGATCAATTAGATGAAATAACAAAATTGGTTGGTCAAATACGTGTGAAAATTGTTAGTTAATTATTATATTTAATAATTAATGCGAGAATTAATAAATATTGATTTTTAAAAATTTAAAAATATCCCCAAATGAGAACAATTACATATGCTATCTTAACATTTACATTTGTATTTGCATTTGCTGCAAACAGTTATTCTCAATGTAAAACTTTTACTAAAAGTAAATGTAACCCAAAGCTTAGTCCATATATATATAACGGACAGTTAAACAGTGCTGTTTTAAACGAAGGCGATGTTGCAGAATTAATGCTTACATTTTACAGCGATCACGACTACCGTATAGTTGTATGTGCAGCTGGCGAAGTTGAGCCTGTTACTTTTTCATTGAAAGACAATGCAGGAAATGTTATATTCTCAAATGAAGATCATAATTTAGTTGATACATGGGACTTTCATACAAATTCAACACAACAACTTAGAGTAGAAGTAGGAGTTCCGGAAGATGATAATCCTAAAAAACAAAAGAGTGGTTGTGTATCAATATTGGTAGGATTCCTTGATTCCGGAGAATAGTTTTATTCAATAATTGTTCTGCAAGGGAAAGAAAAATAACTATATTTTATAAAAAAGGCTGTCTAAAAAATATTAGGCAGCTCCTAAAATCCGTAAAAGATTTTTTAGCCACAAATTTACACGAAAACTGCTTATAGAATATGGTAAATTGAGTGTTTTGTAAAATTTTAAATATAGCTTCCCTTAGCTACTTTACTCAGGCTATTGCGGAGAAGCTAGAAATACAAAAAATTATAATTCTAAGAAGAAGTTCGCCATTATAATCAGGTAAACGTATTCTCTTCCAAAAAGCTATTAAAGTCATTATTTTGCAATACCCATCTGTAAAGAACGATTACAAGGCTTTAATTGATTCCCTTAAAGAAGCACCCAAGCAGGGGCAAGCTCTTGGTAAAGATTGTTATAAAATTCGCATGTCTATTTCTTCTAAAGGAAAAGGCAAAAGCGGTGGCAGCCGAGTAATATCCTGTGTTATAATTGTTGCTGGTTCTGTTTTTTTCAAGGCTTAAAAACAGACTCGGCAAACTCCAAATTTACCCCTAATACCTTATTTGCAATAGCATTAAGTTGTTTTTTATTGCCTTCAAAGTGAAAAACCATATGATTGTGACTTTGGCTTTCACCAACTTTTAGTTCCTTGGCACTCGATGATGATTCTAATTCATAAAAAGGTCCCCATGGACCATTACCGTTTATAACACCATCGTTAAAAACATTTATTACATCGCCTTTGTATGGAGGGTTAGAATGTTCCCAGTTAGAGTTTACGTAAAGTGAGTCGTCTTCAAAAGTGAATTTTACTATGGTTAACAGGTTCATTTCAGGGTTGTACGCACCAAATACCGGCTTTGTATTTACCGGAGGAATACCTATTTTATTTAAATACTTGGCATCGGCTTTATAATAAACTATATTGTCAATAATTCTGACTCGGGTTGTGTCCACTTTTGTAAAATAAGGAGTTACAGAGTCAATACTGTTTCTTACAGGGATTATAACTACCGAGTTTTCAGTTGGTTTCAAAGTACATAAATCCCAAATAGAAATCAGCCCGTTTTCTTTTGTCCAATTTTCGTTTCCTGTGTTTTTAATTTTAGTATAAATGCTGTATGCAACATACGATACACTATCATTGCTTTCAGTATATAAACATTGCTCAATCTCATTTTTATTTAAAACCGTAATAGTTCGTTCAACATTGAATACAAATCTGAACCTTTGATAATTAATAAGATGGAATTCATTACCATATGTAACCGATTTTTCCGATTCACTAATAAGCTTAAAACTTAGTGTATCGAAGGCTGCACGGGTAACTGCTTTATGTCCTTGTGTACTGTCGGGATTAAAAAATACTGAATACTTACCTGCTTCAGGACCAAAGAATAAACGTCCTTCACCGGCAATAGCAGAATAGTTATTTTCATATTTAGCAGAATCAATCAGGTTTCTGTTAAACCAACCGTAACTGATACCTTTCATTCCATTTGAAGAGCTTGTAAGTATGCGACCTTGTATTTTACCAATAACTGCTATGTAACTATCACCTGATTTTAGAATTTTGAAATCATCTACTTTATTTAATAACTCTACATCGTGTCCAAATGTTCCGGGAGCATATTCCGAATTGCATGCAAAGAAAAATAATGTAAGCGAGAAAAAGATAAGGGGTAAAGAACTTTTCATTTTTTGCTGATTAAAATTTGAATGAATATACCCTTATTATTTGTTATAAGAATACGAATATTCCTAAATACAATAACATCTTTCTATAAAATATTACAATTCAAGTCATTACCTTTCTGAATTTTATAATTCTGTAATGAACGGAGTTATTGAGGTGAGCAAGGTATTCTCCTTCTTTAAGATCATTTACCGATATACATTCATTGGACAAAAGGTGATTAAATATTTTAACCATTTCACCCGAAGCGTTATATATTCTTATGGAATAAATATCGTATTCTGCCCCTTTTATACTAATAGTATCTGTTGCCTCTAAAGGAAATAACCCAAGTGTTGTATATGTTTTCATTAATGCTCATTTCATTATTGTTTTGATATATTACAAATGAGCATTAGGAAGGTTAACACACAAGGGTTATTATTCCATTTTAGTGGAAGATGCCAATCTATTGGCTTTTAACTACAAGTTCATTAAACGTTCGCACATTTCATACTCTTCAGTACTAATGTAGTATTCGATTAACATTGTTTTAAATTCGTTATCGCTGTACAGCGGATGTTGCATATTAAAGCTAACCAGCCCATTAATAGTATCATCGAACAATTTATTGCGATCAACACTTTTAGCTTCTTTAACTGTATTATTTATTTCGTTTACCACCTTTGAATACTCTGAGTTATCTTTCTTATGTTCGCTTTTCATAAAGCTGATAACCTTGTTGTGTAACTCTATAATACTACTGCTCTCTTCGGTCAATGCCCGATTTTGCTTAAACAGTTGGTCAAGTTTTTCATCTCTGCTTTTCGACTTAACTTCCTTATTTATAATGCTGTCAATAGCTGCATTATTCCCCTTAATACTTTCTGTATTACTCTTTACACTTTGCTGCATAAGAAGCAGAAATTCAGATACAGAAAGATTCTTAATCTCTGAATATTTCATTGCTTTAAATTAAAATGATTCTAAAAAAACACCCTGCACATAATACGTATGAGAATACAGTTTTGTTTTTTAGAGTATTAAAATATTAAGTTATATATTATATTTACAATTACTATTAAACAAATATTGAGCAATAACCTCGCAGAAAGCTCATTTTTATTCATATAATTTCTATTTAGTATATGATAAATATTAAATCCTTAACTAATTATAAACACGTACAAAAAGTATACTGCCTTGCTTTAATTATGCTATTGTATAGTGTAACCTACGGAAAAAACATTTACATAAGTGAACTTGAAAAAGCTGAGTATTATACCAATGTAAATGCCGACTCTGCATTAATAGTGCTTAATAACCTGGAAGAGATGTTGAGTGTAAATAATAATGAGAAATACAGAACTGAATTGCTTATATTAAAAAGTTATACTTACCGAAACAAACAAAATTTTGATATGGCATATAATATATCGAAAGAGGTGATAAATAGTGCAGAACAAATACCCGATACGCTATTATTAATAAAAGCCTATACTAACTACGGTATTATGAATTTTGTGGTATTTAATGAAGCAGAATCGCGAAAGTATTTGGATAAAGCGCTTGAACTATCAAAAATAATGTTTTTAAAAGGGAAAACTACCTCATCTGATTTATTGAAAAGTTATCAAAATATAATTCAACACCTTAAGCGATTTCAAAAGTATCATGAAGCATTAATTTATAGTGATACATGTTACAATTTAATAACCCGCTATAACTTAGGCGACATGAGCAAAGCTTATTTCGAGGTCAATAAGGGTTATTTTTGTTTGAAAACAAATAATGAAACCGAAGCTTTGAATTATTTATTAGATGCAATGCATTATTTTGAAAACATAGCACCGGATAATTACAAGTATAACCATAGATCATATTTACCAACTATATATTCATATTTGGGTGAAATATATCGAAAGCAAGAGCGGTATAAACTTTCGGAAGAGTATTTCATAAAATCGTTAGATACATTAAAAGCATACCCGCAGCAACATAACCATAAGCCTTATATACTTGAACAGTATGCATGGCTTTTGTATGAAACCGGCAAATATAATGAGGCAATAAAAAAACTTAACGAATCGCAGTATTTGACCGAACAATATTTTAGTGCCAAAACACTTAACGACAGCAGCTTTCAAAAAGTTAGAAACCAGTATAGGGGTGAGTTAAATGTAAGAATGCAAGAGCTAATAGTAAACAGTATCGAAATAGCTAAAAAAGATAAGGCAATATTGCGATTCCGAATATTTACAATATTTATATTATCAGCAATAATTACTATTATCCTGATTTTTAAGATAAGGCGTACATCGAAAAAGCACACTGTTGAAAAAAAGGATATTATAGCAAAGCAAAAGCAAGCAACTGAACTGGTAAAGCTCAAAAACAGAGAGCTTACGGAATCTACATTGAAACTAATTGAAAAAGAAGAGATTATAAAACAACTATCTGAGGAATTGTCGAAGAATAAAACGCAAACATCTTCACACTTACTAAAACAGATAAGCCAAAAGTCGGATAATATGTGGGACGATTTTAACAGTAGATTTAAGGCCGTAAATCAGGATTTTTACAAAAAACTGAGTGAAAAATATCCCGACCTTAGTTCAAACGACCTGAAAATATGCGCGCTGGTTAAACTTAATTTTTCAACCAAAGAAATGTCAAACTTGCTGGGCATATCGAATGAAAGTGTGCAAAAGGCTCGCCACAGGTTAAGAAAAAAACTCTCTATTGACAGAGATACTAACCTTACAAGTTATATTTCATCGTTTTAAAAACACTCAATAATTAATATTAGATTTATTTGCTTTGGCGACCTCAACTAATTGAGCCATGACTTTTATACAACATATACTAATTAACGAAAAAATTTGTTGTGAGTTATGTAAAAATCATGTAGGTTTGTTAAAAGCATATTCACTATAATACATGAGCACAAAAGTAAAATTAAAGGTATTAGGATTATCATACAGTCAGACACAGTCGGGAGCATATGCTTTGGTATTGTCAGAAGAAAATGGTGAAAGGAGAATTCCAATAATTATAGGTGCTTTTGAGGCTCAGGCCATTGCCATAGAACTTGAATCGTTAAAACCTCCCAGGCCGCTTACTCACGATTTGTTTTTAAGTTTTGCTCAAGCATTTAATATCGATTTGGTTGAGGTAAACATTCACCGGCTTGAAGAGGGAATATTTTATTCAGAACTGGTGTGTGAAAATGTAGGGTCGCGCATAAAAATTGATGCCCGTACCTCCGATGCCGTGGCATTAGCCATACGATTCGGCACCCCTATATTTACTACCGAAGAGATAATGCAGAAGGCCGGAATTATACTACCCGTTGAAGAGAGAGTACGCTCAGAAAGTAACGAAGACGAAGAATACTCTGAAGAAGATGAAAATATTACAGAATCGCTTAATATTGAAGATTTAAAAGAGTTGCTCCAAGAAGCTATTGAAAATGAAGATTACGAAGAAGCCTCTCGATTACGTGATGAGATAAACAGGCTTAAAGGCAACTAAGTTATATATTAAAAAAGCGATTCCATCGGGAATCGCTTTTTATATATTGAATAAATATTATTCTTAGTTTCTGCCTATACAATTAAGGTCAGTATACGCAACTTTCAAACGCTCAACTAATGACTCCTGCCCTTTACGCAACCAAACACGCGGGTCGTAGTATTTTTTGTTAGGTTTGTCGTCACCCTCAGGGTTTCCAATTTGTCCTTGTAAGTATCCTTCGTTTTTAATATAAAACTCACGAATGCCATTCCAGGTAGCCCACTGAGTATCAGTGTCGATATTCATTTTTATAACACCATAACCAAGTGACTCACGTATTTCTTCCTGAGTAGAACCTGAACCACCGTGGAATACGAAATTAACCGGCTTATCTACAGTACCTAACTTCTCTTGAATATATTTTTGAGAGTTGTCAAGAATTTTTGGAGTAAGCACTACGTTACCTGGCTTGTATACACCATGTACGTTGCCAAATGAAGCTGCAATAGTAAAATTAGGGCTTACTTTCATCAACTCTTCGTAAGCATAGCATACCTCTTCAGGTTGAGTATAAAGTTTTGAGCTGTCAACATCGCTATTGTCAACACCATCTTCCTCACCACCTGTAATACCAAGCTCTATTTCAAGAGTGATTCCAATTTTTGACATACGCGCTAAATATTTAGCACAAGTAGCAATATTTTCTTTTAATGGCTCTTCTGATAAATCGAGCATATGAGAGCTAAATAAAGGCTTACCTGTTTCAGCAAAGTTTTTCTCCGAAGCATCTAATAAACCGTCGATCCAAGGAAGTAATTTTTTGGCAGCATGGTCAGTATGAAGAATTACAGGTATACCGTAAGCTTCAGCTAAAGTGTGAACGTGTTTTGCACCTGAAATAGCTCCTAAAATTGCAGCTTGCTGTCCTTCAAGTTTTAAACCTTTACCAGCTACGAAACCAGCTCCGCCGTTTGAGAATTGAATAATTACAGGAGAGTTAACTACTTTTGCAGCCTCTAAAACTCCATTTATAGAGTCAGTACCAACTACGTTTACTGCAGGAATTGCAAATTTATTTGCCTTTGCAATACGGAAAACTTCCGCAACATCGTTTCCGGTTACAACACCCGGCTTTACTTTGTCAAAAATTTTTTCGCTCATAATGTTAATTGTTTAAGTTCTTAACTTACAATATTTAATACTTGCAAGTGAGTCCCATTTAATTTTCATGCAAATATATAAAATGATTTTAGTATAGAATTATATTTTTTAACAACATATGTCATGTTATGGAGAGGTAAAGCCAACATAGGTATAAAGAACAAACTATAAGATGTGCATAGTTGTTTGCTCTTGTAATTGTGTTTAGCAACAGTACTTAATGCAATAATCCTCTACTTAGTTTCCGATACACATCGAAGATGATCCATTATTATTACCTGCCTTGAGCCTTTTATTTCCTCTTCGACCCAGCCTGTACTTATGTAATATTTAAATGCTTTAACCGGTGAACTTTCCAGAATTTCAACCTGTATTGACGATAGTTTATATACTATCATGCTTGTATAAGCATCTGTTATAGTATCTTTCATAGGCATTATTCGCGGAAACAATGTTAATTCCTGATCATTTTGTAATATGAATGATATTTCACGGTCTTCCTGTAAATGAAACTCACCATAGGTTTGGTGAATCATTTTTAAATATTTGTTATCGCCTATGCTTTGAGCTTTAATATAAACCGGCATATTGTTAATTCGCAGAATCATTTCCGGAACAGTGCGTTTTATTTCAAGCTCTGTTACTCCATCTACTTCATCTTTTTCGTATTTGCATTTTTGCGAATATCCATTATAAAATAATAACAGTAATAAAAAGGTTATAATTATTCTGGTTGTTTTATTGTAAAGTAAAAAATGCATAATTATAGTTTAGAAAGAATTTGCATAAGCTCATGACCTGCAACTATTCCTTGTTCGTTATTTGAATATTGGGGTTTAATACTTTCAACTAACCAATATTTTTGTTCATTATTAATTTCTACAAAACTACAAATAAAATAATCTGATACTTCATTATATGTGTCATTTGAAATAAGTATTCCACCAACCGGGGCACTTTTTTCAATTAAAGCTGTGTCATTTACCGTATCGCCCCACACATCGTACGAAAGGCGGGTTTTACCAACTACTCCGGCTATTGCTTTACCTGTATTTATCCCTATTCCAACTTCAAAAGGGGGTATCCCTGTTTTTTTAATCTGAGAATTCAAATCGGATACTGTTTCTCTAATTCTTAAAGCGGCTAATAACGTATCGATAGGATTACTGCGGTTTCGTAACGGAACACCTCCAACCCCTATATAATAACCTCCTATGGTTTTAATTTTCTCAACATAATGCTCTTCGAGAATATTGTCGAATTTCACAAAAAAGTTATGCAAGTGTGATATTAAATCATCAATTGAAATAGCTTCTGCAAGTTGATTGAAGTTCCTTATATTTACGTTAAGTACCGACACTTTTTTATAGTGTCGCGGTGTGGCGTACCCTTTCTTCTTTAGCTGCACAGCTACTTCATAAGGAATAACCCTGTTAAGTACGTCTTCCGACTTTTCCTTAGCTGCTTCAAGTATGTTTTTTTGCTTATTAAGCTCTTCTATCTGAACTTCAATATGGTCTTTAATTGATTCTAAATGCTCTGAAAGTGTTTGCGTATTCTCCTGACGTTGAATAAGTTCATCTTCCACCTCTTTCTGTTGTGTAATATCAACTCCAATAGCAACAAACTGTTTTACTTCACAGTTTTCAATAACAGGAGTTAGTGTTGTTTGAACCCATTTACGCTTATTGTTTTCACCTACAAATGAATATGAAAAGCTTAACGAAGTATTTTTTATAAAAAATATACTGTCGGTCTCTTTTACTTTCTTTATAAAATCGAGGCTGTAAACTTTCGCTTTCTCCGAATTATATGAGTATCCGTGTAATTTTTCAAAACCGTCATTTGCCCATATAATATCTCCGGCCGAGTCGAGCAAAATAATAGAATTTGATGCTACAACCGGAATGGAGGCCAACATCTCTAATTCTTCAATATTTTTTTGTTTATTTTGTGGCTCGTTTTGCATGTACCGGACATTTTTAAACAACTAATATACAAAATATATTTTTTGATAATTTAACGGTTAGCAATATCTTAAAACAATTTTAAAAATTGCATTACCTGAATTAAGAAAAGGTAATGCTAAACTGAAATAAAAATTATAATAAAATGAATGCAGAAATCCACACTGAAAAAGGGGTAATGAAAGTTGAATTTTACGAAAAAGATGCTCCAAAAACTGTTGAAAATTTTGTTACTCTTTCAAAAAAAGGGTTTTATGACGGATTAACTTTTCACCGTGTAATACCAAACTTTGTTATTCAGGGAGGTTGCCCAAATGGCACAGGTGCAGGTGGCCCGGGGTACTCTATTGATTGCGAACTTAAAGGCGACAACCAATATCATGACCGCGGAGTGTTGTCAATGGCTCATGCCGGCAGAAACACCGGTGGTTCACAATTTTTTATTTGCCACTGTCGTGAAAACACTGCTCACCTCGACAGAAATCATACTTGCTTTGGCAAAGTGGTTGAAGGGTTAGAAGTAATTGACGCTATACGTCAGGGCGATGTTATTGAGAAAATTGTTATTAACGATTAAACATATCTATTCGGGGTGCAGCATAGAATTGCTCCCCGAATATACTACCCATCTCATTTTCATGAAAATGAAATAGCAAATAAATGCTACATTCAACCCAAGTACAGCTCCACAAAAAATATCGGACGGGTAATGAACACCCAAATAAACCCTGCTATATGATACAATTGCAGCCCATAGCAATAAGAAAAGGGTAATATTCCTACTATTGAAAAGAAATGCAAAAAACCCGGCTATTGCAAATGCATTTGCTGCGTGCGAAGAGACAAAGCCATATTGCCCTCCTCTATAATTGTTTACATGATGAAGCATTCCCTTTAATTCAATATTATGCGACGGGCGATAGCGTTTAAATACTTCCTTAAACAAATGAACCGAAACCTGATCGGCTATTGTAACAGCTAAAGCAACTGCTATAATTACAAGCCACCACGATTTTTTATTGTTTCGTATGGCATAATAAAGCAATATAGCATATAGCGGAATCCAGCTAAAAGTACCACTTATGAACCACATTATATTATCAAACAACGGGGAGTTAAGCGAATTAATAAAAAGAAGTATAGTTTTATCTAAATGTTCTAAATATTCCGGCATATATTTCAAATAAATGAGTTTAAATACCTATAACTTTTCAAAAAGTAGTTACTCAAAAAGTATTGGCATAAAACCTGCAATGTGACAGATATTACTGATTCAGCTTGCTCCAAATCAAATCTTTTAATTCATTAATACCCTGATTAGCAACTGACGATATAAACAAATAAGGGATATTAGGTAAGTCTTGTTTTATCTCTTTTTTCAATTCTTCATCGAGCATATCAGATTTGGTTATTGCTAGTATTCGCTGTTTATCTAACAGTTCCGGATTATATTGCTTTAGCTCATTAACAAGGATATTGTATTCTTTGTTAATGTCGTCGCTATCGGCAGGAATCATGAATAATAGCATTGCATTTCGCTCAATGTGTCGCAAAAAGCGATGTCCAAGCCCGCGTCCTTCATGAGCACCCTCAATAATTCCGGGAATGTCGGCCATAACAAATGAGCGGTCGTCGCGATATGATACTATCCCTAAATTTGGTGTTAAAGTTGTAAATGCATAGTCGGCAATTTTAGGTTTTGCAGCCGACACAACCGACAACAGGGTTGACTTTCCGGCATTTGGAAAACCTACAAGCCCAACATCGGCAAGCAGTTTGAGTTCAAGTATACGCCAACCTTCATCGCCATCTTCGCCTGGTTGTGCATATCGAGGAGCTTGGTTAGTTGAAGTTTTAAAATTATTGTTACCCAAACCTCCGCGTCCCCCTTTCATAAGGATTACTTCCTGTCCGTGTTCGCTTATTTCACATACATCTTCAAATGTTTCGGGCATTTTCACAACAGTACCAAGAGGAACATCCAATATTACATCGTCGCCGTCGGCTCCTGTACTTAACGATTTGCTCCCCGATGCGCCATGTCCTGCAAATATATGCTTACGGTATTTTAAGTGAAGCAGTGTCCACATTTGCTCATTACCGCGAAGTATAATATGCCCGCCGCGTCCGCCATCGCCACCATCGGGTCCCCCTTTGGGTACATATTTCTCTCTGCGCATATGCGATGACCCTGCTCCTCCGTTCCCACTACGAACAAATAATTTTACGTAATCGATAAAATTTGATTCCACTACTGCCTCCTTATATTTTAAAACTTTGCAAAAGTACAAAGAAACTTAGTATTCACAGATTAAAAACACGAAAAGTGCAAAAAACACTTGTCATGCTCATTGCACTATAACAATTCGATTGTTTTTATACTTTTGAGGAAAAAAGTATGATTTTAAATATTGCTTTAATAATATCGTTAGCCTTACTACTCAATTATTTGTTTTCACTAATAAAGCTACCCGGTTTACTTGGCATGATAATAGCAGGAGTACTTCTTGGGAAAGAAATGTTCAACGCTATTAACCCGGAATTATCGGGCTTTTTAAGTGAATTTAAAACTGTTGCCCTGATTGTTATTTTAATACGAGCCGGGTTGGGTATTAATAAAGAAACACTAAAAAAAGTAGGTTCTCCCGCTATTAAAATGAGTTTTATTCCGGGAGTACTTGAGGGTTTTGGGATAGTGGTTATTTCGATACTTATACTTGGTTTTTCATTTATTGAAGCCGGAATGCTTGGTTTCATTATTGCAGCTGTATCGCCGGCAGTAGTAGTTCCTTCAATGCTTGAATTAAAAGAGAACGGCTATGGAAAAAATAAAGAAATACCCACACTTGTACTTGCAGGAGCATCGCTCGACGATGTATTTGCCATAACAATATTTGGAGTTTTTACCGGATTGGCAACAGGAGCTTCAATAAGCTATACCAAACTTATAATTACAGTTCCTTCAGGTATTATTTTAGGTGCTGTTTTAGGTCTTATAATTGGTTATTTGCTAATTGTTTTTTTTAAAAAATATCACATCAGAGACACTAAAAAAACTATTATTTTTATTGTTGCAGCTATTGTATTTAACGAACTTACTGAGTTACATTCAATTAAACAAATAATCCCAATAGCCGGATTACTAGGTGTAATGGCAATGGGTTATATGATACTTGAAAAATACAGTAAACTTGCCGGTAGGCTATCGCAAAAATTCAATAAAGTATGGGTATTGGCTGAAATATTGCTTTTTGTGTATATAGGAAGCGAAGTAGATATTGATAAAATATCGGGGAGCATTATTGGCAAAGCATTTTTAATTATTATATGTGGTTTAATTATTAGAACTATTGGAGTGTTTTTGTCACTTTGGAAATCGGATTTAAATAATAGAGAGAAACTGTTTTGTGCTATTTCATATATACCAAAAGCTACGGTACAAGCAGCAATTGGTGCTGTACCTCTTACATTAATAATTCAGGGAAAAACAAGTGGTATTTCAATTGAAACCGGCAATACTATATTAGCTCTAGCTGTATTAAGTATTATAATTACTGCACCGATTGGTGCTATTGGGATAAAGTTTCTTGGGCCAAGACTATTGAAAAAATAGTACTTGACCCAAAAATTATAGGCGTAAATATTTTATCAAAAACTACTTACTTTCCACATAAACAACTTTTACTAAGAATTCATTTTTTATAGCATTATCTCCAAGGTCTTTAAAGAAACTTGTAGAACCAAATTTTACATCATACTTTGACCTATCTACCGGTATTTCAGCCTTATAAATCACATTATTGCTTATGTTTTCTAGCTCTGCATCGAACTCCAAAGCATTTGTAATATTCCTGATTGTTAATTCCGATTGTATTTTCACAGATTTACCATCGGCATTTTTCGACACATTTTTAATAGACAGAACAGATTCCGGAAACTGATCAACTCCGAAAAAATCATCTGATTTTAAATGACCTTCGAGTTTTTGCTTTAGTTCACCTGATAAATCAGTACTTGAAATAGTTGACATATCAAAAATAAGAGTACCTCCCGATAACATACCGTCGCTGAAAACCAGTTTATCTTCTTTAATATTTATGATTCCATTATGACCTCCTCCTATTACCTTTTCAGCAAACCATTCAACTGTAGTTTCGGGTAAAGAATCAATACTATTTGTTGAAGAATTATCGGTGTTTTTATTTTTATTAACACACGATGACACTACAATTGCAAACGCAATTATTGAAACAAGATTTAATTTTTTCATAACACAAATATTTAAAATTCAATTAAATATAAAACAATGGTTTGGTGTTTATTGTTTAGTATCTATGTTACAAAACATTGCAGTATTACTTTTTGTATTTGATTGGAGTACAATCTTTTTTCAATTTTTCACACCTATTACTATTCGTTACTTTTTTTCTTTATTTTTGCACAGTTAAAATAGCAGCTTTTATTTTCTTAATTATAAGGAAATAAAAGGGCGAAATTATTTAAAAAATAAATAAGATGAATCCTCAAGCTAAAGAGTTAAATGATGTTATTTCGGCAAAATGCCCGGTTGTAATGGATCTTCTTTCTGAAAGGGGGAAAAGTATTTTTTTTCCAAAGAAAGGGATATTAGGACAAACAGCCGATGCTAAAGGGACAAAAATAAATGCAACCATTGGAGCTGCAGTTGAAGATGACGGTACACCAATGCGTTTAGGCTCTATTGCATCGAAAATAAACCTTGACCCTGCTTTAACTTTCCCATATGCTCCAAGTTTCGGTCGTCCTGATATTAGAAAGCGTTGGAAAGAGATGCTTTATGAGAAAAACTCAAAACTTGCAGGAAAAGAAATTAGCTTGCCAATAGTAACTAATGCTCTTACACATGGTATTAGCATGGTTGGTTATCTTTTTATGGATGAGGGACAGGAAATAATTGTTCCAAACTTATTTTGGGGTAACTACAATCTCATTTTAACAAACGGGTATGGTGCTAAATTCACACATTTCAATTTATTTAAAAATGGAAGTTTCGATATTGATTCTTTCAAAGCATCGTTAATGACCGAAGGAGAGAAGAAAGTTGTAATTCTTAATTTCCCTAATAACCCGTCGGGTTATACTCCTACATTTACTGAAATGGAGGCAATAACAAAAGTATTAAAAGATGCAGCCGATGCCGGGAAAAAAATAGTAGCAATTACCGACGATGCATATTTTGGACTTGTTTACGAAGAGGGTATTGAGCCACAATCGGTGTTTGCATATATATGCGATTTGCATGAAAATATACTTGCTGTAAAAGTTGACGGTCCTACAAAAGAAGACTACGTATGGGGTTTCCGTGTAGGTTTTATAAGCTATGGAATAAAAGGTGGCGATGCAAAATTTTACGATGCTATGGAATCGAAAACAGCAGGTGCTGTAAGGGGTAATATTTCAAACTCATCGAATTTGGCACAATCGCTTCTTTTGCAGGCTTTTGAAGATCCTAATTATGGTTCAGAAAAAGCGACTAAGTTCCAAATAATGCAGGAACGATACGAGGCGGTAAAAGAGGTACTAAAAGAAGAAAAGTATAAAGAGTATTTCACTCCTATACCCTATAACTCAGGATACTTTATGTGCGTTCAGCTTGTAGCAGGTATTGATGGTGAAGCTATTCGCGACACATTAATTAAGAAATACAGCATAGGCATAATTAACCTTAACAATGTAATTCGTGTAGCTTTTTCGGCTGTAGCAGCTAAAGATATGAAGGCATTGTTTGAAGGTATTTACAGTGCTTGTAAAGATAATGCATAGTTGCAAGTTTATTGTTGCAGGTTGCAGGTTCAATAATTTATTATCCTGGAACTTGCAACCTGCAACTTTTTACCTTGCTTATTCAAAAGTTCAAGGTTCAATAGTTTAAAATACTAATGCCAATTTGGTTTTCGTAATAGGATTAAAAATTCTGAATACTTACTTCCTACACACCTATTCCCCTAATAAGCTTATATAATTCCATCGCATACAAATCGGTCATTCCGGAAATAAAATCGAGAATTGAGCGTAATTGCAAATAAGTATCGTTGCTTTTGGTACGGTATTGCATTGGCAATAATGCCAACAGCTTTTTTGAATAGTTGCTATCAGGGTCGAAAGCAGCCGTTGTAAACTCATCCACCAGTGTCGACAATACATTGTACCCGGTTATTTCAATCTCAACTACCGACTTGTGGTTATATATTTCGCGAAAGCTAATATCGGCACATATATTTGCTGCTTCGGCGGTTTTAGAATCTAAATAATCGACTAGTGAACCGGTGAATTTACCTTGCAAAATAGCATTTTCATTATTGCAGAAAGTATCAGCACATTTGTTTACAAGTTTATTGATAACCGATGCTCGTAAAAAAGCAATACGCTCGTTGTTGTCGGTAACCTGCTCAAATATTTCATGCTTCTTTTTGTAAAACCAAGAATCGCCGTTGCTGTTAAAAAAAAGCATTAAGAGTTCAATGGTTTTTTCGGTTGAAAAAATATTTAGCTTATGGGCATCTTCAATATCCATAATCTGATATGAAATATCGTCGGCAGCTTCAACCAGATATACCAACGGATGCCGGCAATATTTTCCTTTTATATCGGTATGTTCAATTAATCCGGTTGTTTTAGCAATCTGTTCAAAAGCTTCTTTTTCTGAGACGAAATATCCGTACTTTTTCTTTTTTTCATTAAGAACTGAAGGGAATGGATATTTTATTAGCGCAGCTAAAGTTGCAAATGTAAGAGCATATCCACCGGCACGCCGACCATTGAATTGATGTGTTAATAGTCTGAGCGCATTTGCATTGCCTTCAAATGCCAACAAATCTGTCCATTGCTCCTGAGTTACTTTATTTTTATACTTTGCTCCATTCCCTTTTTCAAAATAAGCAGAGATAGCTTTTTCGCCCGAGTGACCAAAAGGAGGATTCCCTAAATCGTGAGCCAAACTTGCAGTAGAAACAATAGTGCCTATCTCATTGAGGTAAGTTACTATTTCATTATCGTATTTAGCTGCAAGGGTTGTAGCAACCATATTTCCTAGCGACCGCCCAACACTTGCAACCTCAAGGCTATGTGTTAGTCGGTTGTGAACAAACACACTTCCCGGCAAAGGGAATACCTGAGTTTTATTTTGCAATCGGCGAAACGGCGATGAAAATATTATCCTGTCATAATCGCGTTGAAACTCGCTACGCAAATGCTGTGGTTCTGACAAATGAGTAACAGGTTGACCAAATCTGGCAGGTGATAAAAGTTGTTTCCAGTTCATAATAATTAACTTCAAAATAGACTAAAAAAACACAAAATCAGATGTATTTATAAAACATTTAATATCTACTTTGAGATAGGGGAATCAATATTTATTAAAGTTCTTTCTGAAGTACCTTTCTATGGAAAATTAGAATAATTCCCATTCCAATAGTTATAGCAGAATCGGCAATATTAAATACAGGACTAAAGAATATAAACTGCTCTGACGGATTAATTGGTGACCAAGAAGGCCAATGCCCTTTAATTATAGGGAAATATAACATATCAACAACTTTACCTTGTAAAAACCCGGCATATCCTCCGGCATCGGGTAAAAATTGTGCTACCTGGTAGTAACTATGGTCAAACACTAACCCATAAAACAATGAGTCGATAATATTGCCTGTTGCCCCTGCAAACACTAAGCATACCGATATAAGATAACCCACCGGCAGATTCTTTCTTATTACCCTTAAAATATAGAAAGCTATTAAACTAACTGCTGCTATTCTAAAAATGCTAAGAATATACTTACCTGCCTTACCGGCAAATTCAAGGCCAAATGCCATACCGGGGTTTTCTACAAAATGAAGAATAAACCAGTCGCCAAACACTTTTTGTTCCTGACCTATCATCCAGTGTGTTTTTATATATATTTTCACAATCTGGTCAAATAATAACACTCCCAGTATAACCAATACCGATATTTTTCCTTTTGACATTGAAGTAATATTAAAATTAAAAAAGGGGAACTTTGTCCCCCTCAAATATAGCATATTTGTTTGAAATCTACTTTTGATTCATTTTAGCATCAATACTTAGTGTAGCATGAGGTACTGCACGTAAACGCTCTTTTGAAATTAAATTTCCTGTTTCACGACAAATGCCGTAAGTTTTATTTTCAATACGAATAAGAGCTGCTTTCAGGTGTGTAATAAATTTCTCCTGACGTTGAGCCAGTTTTCCGGTTTCTTCGCGCGACAACACCATTGCACCCTCTTCAAGAACTTTAAATGTAGGTGAAGTATCGAGCGTATCATTGCCGTCGGAATGTGAAAGTGCACTCTTTAATGTATCGTAATCTTCCTGAGCTTTTGCAAGCTTGTCGTTAATAATCTGCTTGAATTCAGCTAATTCTTCATCTGAATATCGGTTCTTCTTCTTTTCTTCTGCCATAGTTCCAAATTTTTAAGTGCCACAAAATAATAAAATTTAGATACTCCGATAGCAGTGTTAAATAATTCTTACTGTAAAGTTATTAACATTTACGTTTGGGTATAAACCTTTATTTACACTTTCTCTATAAGGATATCTGTTGTTACCCCCTCTTCTATCTCTACGTTTTTAACACTATTTTGTTCTAGTTTTTCAACTAATTCTATTGAATTTGCTAAAGTTTGTGTTGCTATATAACTGTTAAATGTAGATATAGCAGCATTAAAAGTATCGTGTTTTACTATTTTTATGTTTACTTTATCGGTTACTTCAAAGCCGCTTTCTTTACGTATATTTTGTATTCTGTTAATAAATTCACGTGCATAACCTTCATTGCGAAGTTCCTCTGTTACAGTTATATCGAGAGCAACTGTAAGAGAACCTTCCGATGCAACCAACCAACCGGGTATATCTTCTGAAGTAATATCAACATCGGCAGTTGACAATAAAACTGCCTCGCCCTGAACCGTTAAATTAAACTGACCTGTTTTTTCCAAAGTTGCAATATCTACCTGTGTCATTTCACCAACTGAGGCAGCTATTTGCTTCATTATTTTACCATACTTTGGCCCTAATTCTTTGAAATTAGGTTTTATTTTTTTTACCAAAACCCCCGATGCATCATCGAGATATTCAATGGTTTTAATATTAACCTCAGAAAGTATAATATCTTTTACAGCATCGACTTGTTTAGCGGTATTTTCGTTAAGTACAGGTATCATAATTTTGTTAAGAGGCTGACGCACTTTTAGGCTCTCTTTGCGTCGTAACCCAAGTACCATTGACGAAATACGCTGAGCCATATTCATGCGCTCTTCCAATTGTGTATCAATAGCTGATTTATTTGCTTTAGGGAAATAGGCAATATGTACACTGCTGTTAGCGTCTTTACCGGTTGCTTTATTCAAATCTTTATACAAGCGATCGCTGTAAAATGGAGCTATAGGCGATGAAAGTATTGCCACTGTTTCTAAACAGGTATAAAGTGTTTGGTATGCAGCAATTTTATCTTGTGCATATTCGCCACCCCAGAAGCGTTTACGATTCAAACGAACATACCAGTTACTTAAATTATCGATAACAAAATTTTGAATTGCTCTACCTGCTCGTGTAGGTTCGTAACTTTCATAAGCTTCGTTTACTTCTAAAATTAAGGAATTGAGTAACGAAATTATCCAACGGTCTATTTCGGGGCGTTCGTTTAACGGAATTTCAGCTTCGCTGTATTTGAATCCGTCAACATTGGCATAAAGGGCAAAGAACCCATAGGTATTGTAAAGTGTACCAAAGAATTTACGCTTTGCTTCGTCAACGCCTTCAATATCGAATTTAAGGTTATCCCATGGTTGGGCATTGGTTATCATATACCAGCGCAATGGGTCGGAACCATATTCTTCAATAGTATCGAACGGGTCAACAGCGTTGCCGAGTCGCTTACTCATCTTAGCTCCTGTTTTGTCAAGTACCAGCCCATTTGAAATAATATTTTTAAATGCTACGCCATCTTTTATCATTGTAGATATGGCATGAAGCGTAAAGAACCAACCGCGGGTTTGGTCAACCCCTTCTGCAATGAAATTGGCAGGGAACAGTTCGTTGAAACTATCTTTATTTTCAAACGGCCAGTGCCATTGAGCATAAGGCATAGCACCTGAGTCGAACCAAACGTCAATAAGGTCTTTTTCACGGAACATTTTATGTCCATTTTCAGAAACAAGTACAATATCATCGACATACGGGCGGTGAAGGTCTATTTTTTCGTAGTTCTGTTTAGTATAGTTACCTACTTCAAATCCCTGATAAGGGTTTTTATCCATATACCCTTTTTCAATAGACTCTTCAATTTTAGTCATTAGCTCTTCCATAGAACCTATGCATATAGTTTCGCTACCATCGTCGGTACGCCATACCGGAAGGGGTGTTCCCCAGTACCGTGAGCGGCTTAAATTCCAATCGACAAGGTTTTCGAGCCATTTGCCAAATCGTCCTTCGCCGGTACTTTGCGGTTTCCAGTTTATAGTTTTGTTAAGCTCTATCATTCTGTCTTTAATAGCGGTGGTTTTAATAAACCAGCTATCGAGTGGATAGTACAATACGGGTTTATCGGTACGCCAACAGTGAGGATAGTTGTGAGTATGTTTTTCAACTTTAAATGCTTTATTTTCTTTCTTTAGCATTACCGAAATATCTACATCAATAGTGTTGTCGTTTTCGGTAAGTGAATCGTCGTAAGCATTTTTAACATACCTTCCGGCAAATTCTGAATAACTGTTTGTGTTTACATAATTATTTACGAAAGTGGTATCGAGGTCGTTAATTAAATAAAACTTACCGGCCATATCAACCATAGGGCGGCGGTTGCCGTCTTTGTCTATTAGAATAAGCGGTGCAATACCGGCAGCTTTAGCTACACGGTCGTCGTCGGCACCAAATGTTGGAGCAATGTGTACTATACCGGTACCATCTTCGGTGGTTACAAAATCGCCTGTAATAACACGGAAAGCATCGCCCATAGGCTTAATCCAAGGGATGAGCTGTTCGTAGCAAACCCCTTCAAGATCGGTTCCTGTGTATTCAGCTACTATTTTATATGGTATATTTTTATCGCCTTCGTTGTAATCGTCAAGTTTTAGTTCGGCATTTTTGGGGTTAAAATAATTTTTAACCAAGTCTTTAGCCAAAATAACCGAAATAGGAGTTCCTGTGTATGGGTTGAACGATTTTACTTTTACGTATTTAATTTTAGGTCCCACACAAAGAGCTGTATTCGATGGTAGTGTCCATGGGGTAGTAGTCCACGCCATTATTGACACTTGCTCATTTGCTTCAAACAGGAATTGACTCTTTTCGTTCAGAATAACTGAGAACTGAACAGTAGCAGTAGTGTCTTTAACATCGCGATAGCAACCCGGTTGGTTAAGTTCGTGAGTTGACAATCCTGTGCCGGCAGCAGGCGAGTAAGGTTGAATAGTGTAACCTTTGTATAATAAGTTTTTATCGAAAATTTGTTTTAATAACTGCCAAACCGATTCAATATAGCGGTTATCGTAGGTAATATAAGGGTCGTCCATGTTAACCCAGTAACCCATTTTAGTGGTAAGGTCTTGCCACATATCGGTATATTTCATAACCTCTTTGCGACAAGCTTCGTTATATTCATCGACCGATACTTTTTTTCCGATATCTTCTTTAGTAATGCCAAGCATTTTTTCAACACCAAGCTCAACCGGAAGGCCGTGAGTATCCCAGCCTGCTTTACGTTTTACCAGGTATCCCTGAAGAGTTTTGTATCGGCAAAATATATCTTTAATAGTACGAGCCATAACGTGGTGAATACCCGGCTGTCCGTTGGCAGAAGGGGGGCCTTCAAAGAATACAAAAGTCTCTTTTTCGGCACGGGTAGTCATGCTTTTATGGAAAGTGTCATCGTCTTTCCATTCCTTTAACACATCCTTATTTACCTGTGATAGGTTAAGTTGCTTGTATTCAGGAAATTTATTGCTCATTGCTTTGGATTTTTATGTCAAAATTTTGAAGCTGCAAATATATAAGTTGATTGTTGATTTTGCAAGGGAGAAAAGGAGGTTAAATAAACACTAATATTCACATATTATATGACTTGCAGTTATTAATAATGAGGGTATTAGAGCGTTATTTTATATTTTCGGATTATTATGTATACATTATTGTTTGCCCTTCGGGCAATGTAAATGTAAAGGTACTACCTTTTCCTTTTTCACTTTCAACCCAAATATCGCCTCCATTATTGTTAACAAACTCCTTGCATAAAATAAGCCCCAGTCCGGTACCCTGTTCTTTATTAGTGCCAAGCGAAGTAGTGCTTTTATCAATACTAAAAAGGTTTTGTACTATATCGACAGACATACCTACCCCATTATCTTTAACCGATATTTTTATATAGTTCTTTCCATTAATTATCGCTTTGCTTGCCAAAACTGTAATACTTCCTTTTTCGCGAGTAAATTTGATAGCATTTGACAAAAGATTCCGTAACACAGTGTCAGATGTATTAAGGTCGGCATAAGCAACTAAACCGGGTTCTATTTCATTATCAATTATAATCTCTTTTTTCTTAGACACATCGTACTGTAAAAATATATTATTGCAAACATACTCTTGAACTGAAAAATGTTCAGGTTTGTAGGTTATTTTGCCCGATTGTGAACGAGACCAGGTAAGCAAATTATCGAGAAGGTTATGTGTTTTTTCTGTTGCATAGTATATTTTTTTATACATATCAACCTTATCAGACTCTGCAAAATCTTTGTGGCTTTTCATTAAAATATTGCTGTATCCCAATATTATGTTAAACGGATTTTTTAGATCATGAGCAATTATTGAAAAGAATTTATCTTTTGAAGCATTTACCTGTTGAAGGTCTTTTGTCCTTAGTTCAACTTGTTGTTGAAGCATTTTCTTTTGTTTAGTTAGTGCTTTAATTCTAATTATATAATAAAAATATACTATTCCAACTATAAATACTCCAAACAATATTCTAAACCACAAAGTTGCCCACCAAGGGGGCAATATTGTAATTTTAAGTGTTGCTTCATCAACATTCCATAATCCGTCGGAATTGGTAGCCATAACACGTAACTTGTAATTTCCGGGGCGTAATCCGGTAAAATGAGCCTCGCGCTGAGTACCAACATAGTTCCATTCATTTTCTAATCCTTCGAGCATATATTTATATTCAACCTTATGTGTAGAATAAAAATTTAATGCTGACCACTTTATAGAGAAGATATAATGATTATGATTAAGAGTTATCTCATTACTCAATATTATATCTTTTTCGAGCGGAGAGTCGGGATTATCTTTGTCTTTAGGTTTTACTGTTTTATTAAAAATACTTAATTCAATGAACCTTATTGGTGATATTACTGTATCGGGATTAATTTTATTCGGATTAAAAACGTTAATTCCCTTAGTTCCTCCAAAATAAATATCGCCTGTTGAAGCTCGAAGCTTCCCATTCATAAACCTTTCATTGTT
Source organism: Bacteroidota bacterium (assembly GCA_003250355.1). Lineage (GTDB taxonomy): Bacteria > Bacteroidota > Bacteroidia > Bacteroidales > SZUA-534 > SZUA-534. The sequence goes on along the minus strand of QKGS01000069.1, from coordinate 34,087 downwards.
TATACCATCATCTTTGCTGTAATTGTAGAAATAAACATAATTATCGGGCAATGAATCAATATAAGCTGAATTTTTGTCAATATTTAACACTTTAGCAGGGAGGCAAAATTTTGAAATCCCTTTATCGGTCGAAAGCCATAAATTGCATGAATCGTCTTCAACAATAGCATTTACTTTTGAGCCTTTTAATCCGAGCGATTGCCCAAAATTCATTATATAATCATCTTTCATATTATATAATCCTATTCCCTTAGTGTGCCCTACCCAAATCCTGTTTTTACTATCCTGATAACAACAATATATTTGACCATCGGGCAATGAATGGGGATCGGAACTATTTTGTCTTACTTTATAAAAACATTGTTCCTTAATATTATATTTTACCAATGCTGCCCATGCCACTACCCAAATATTACCATATGTATCGGTTGAAATATTACGTAAAAAATAGACATCCTCATGGCATTCGCCTCTAGCCTCTTTAGTATGACTTTTAATTTTATATGTATTTATATCAAACTCAATAAGACCTTCGTTTGAAGCACCAAACCATACTCTTCCTTCAGTGTCATTAATTAGGCTGGGTATTAGCATTCCTTCAATTATCCGTTTAAATGTTTTTGTTTGTGTATTAAACACTTTAAGGCTACCCCACGTTCCTAATATAAGCTCATTGTTTTTACCTTTTGCAATACCTGTCAAAGCCTCATTTACTGTCATTTCAGGGTCATAAAATTGCTCTATAGTACCATCGGTATCCATTTTGTTCAAATAACCGTCTTCGGTTCCAATCCAAATATTTCCACTATCATCTTCATAAAAACAATGAACAATATTATTTGAAATTGTACTCTTATTGCAAATAATAGATTTAAGCTGAATAAATGGTTTTTTACTGCTATTGTAAATATTTAATCCGCCATACCATGTTCCAATCCAGAATACCCCCTGATTGTCGATATATATTTTATTTGTAACATCGCTGCTTAACGATTCCGGATCTTGATCGTTGTGAACTAAAAACTTTGTTTTACCTGTTCGAGGATTATAAACAGAGATACCCCCTGCCGAAAACCACATATTACCTTTAGAGTCTTCAATTGTATGAGTAGCTTTTTTAGCATTTACCAATTTGTTGGCAAAGCTTTCTTGTTGTCCGGTGTGTGGATTCAACTTAATAGCTACATCTTCTCCACTAAACCACATATAGCCTTTACTGTCTTTGTATATATCTAATAAGTTACCCGGAGAATATCCACGCTCTTTAAAAAAACCATCTTTATAGCGCAATAATTTCTTAGTTGCTATATTGTACTGAAATACATTTCTAAAACCATCGCCTAACCATAAAATATTGCTAGTATCGGCAAATATTTTTTGAATAGCAGTAGCTCCCAACCCTTCGCCCGACTCTGAAATATAACGGGGTTTTATGAATTTATTACTCTCTTCATCGAAATAATAGATTCCTCCTAAAGCACCTACCCACAAAGTTCCATTTTTATCTTCTGCAAATGTTTTAGCATGTTTTAATAATTCATTCTCATCGCCATAAGTACTGTATGTATAAAACTTATCTTTTTCATAATTATATCTAGCACAACCGTTGTTTCCTCCTGCCAACCATAATCTTTCTTTTTTATCGATATATGCCACCCATACAGCTTCCAGCCCTAGTTTATTAGGATTACTTTCGCTTATATCGTATTCTTTAAATTCATATCCATCGTATCGGGCAACTCCACTCTCGTGAGCTACCCAGATAAAACCGTATTTATCTTTTATTACGTCGAGTATATCTTTTGAAGGTAAGCCTTCAATATGTTCAAATTTTATATATTGAGCGTGTATTAAATTATTAAACTGCAATAACACGATAAATAAGAGTACAGTTCGAATAGTTTTTTTTACATATGAATTATTCCGATAGACCATATTGTTTTATTTTTGGACGGTACTAAAATTAGTAAAAAATATTATCATTTTATACTCTTACTATTTATAATACAAAAGGATACAATTATTTGTTTAACAGCATAATATTAATGACAAAAGAGAACAAACCTGTTTGTATAATAAAAAAAAGCGACACAAAATTGTGCCGCCTTTTTTATTATATAATGGTATTATTATATTATCAACATAGCATCACCATAAGTACCAAAACGATATTTCTCTTTAATAGCCTGATTGTAGCCTTCCATTAGTAAATCGTAGCCGGCAAAAGCTGATACCATCATTAGTAATGTTGAAAGGGGCAGGTGAAAGTTCGATACCATTGATGTAGCTACACTAAAATCGTAAGGGGGGAATATAAATTTATTAGTCCAACCTTCGTAAGGGTTTAAGTGACCCTGTGTTGATACAGAGCTTTCAATAGTTCTCATTACAGTAGTACCTACTGCACATATTTGCTTTTTAAGCTCTTTTGCATTATTAACAATTTGAGCAGCTTCCTCACTAACAATAATTTGTTCTGAATCCATTTTATGTTTGGTAAGGTCTTCAACATCAACACTGCGGAAATTACCTAAACCAACATGAAGTGTAACTTCAGCAAAGTCGATACCTTTTATTTCAAAACGTTTTAACAACTCGCGGCTAAAGTGTAATCCGGCTGTTGGTGCTGCAACAGCACCTTCGTGTTTTGCAAATATTGTTTGGTATCTCTCTTTATCTTCGGGAAGCACGTCGCGGTTAATAAACTTTGGCAGCGGAGTTTCGCCCAAGCTATAAAGTTTATTCTTAAATTCATCGTAAGGGCCATCGTACAAGAAACGTAGTGTACGGCCTCTCGATGTTGTATTGTCTATTACCTCGGCAACCATCATTTCGCTTTCATCATCTTCTTCGCCAAAATATAGTTTATTGCCAATACGTATTTTTCGTGCAGGGTCTACAAGTACATCCCACAGGCGTTGTTCACGGTTTAACTCACGAAGTAGGAATACTTCAATTTTTGCACCTGTTTTTTCCTTGTTTCCATAAAGGCGGGCAGGAAAAACTTTAGTATTGTTAAAAATAAATACATCCTGATCATCGAAATAATCAATTATATCTTTAAAAACCTTGTGTTCAATGGTCCCATTTTTTCGGTTTATAACCATTAAACGCGATTCATCTCTGTTATCAGCCGGGTGTAGAGCTATAAGCTCTTCGGGTAGTGAGAAATTAAATTTCGATAACTTCATATATATTTTATTTCTTCAATTATGAACTTTTATGAGAACTATACATTTAGGCATAAAATGCCTAAAAATATACGTTTATATACTAAAAAGGTTGCAAATTTCCGATATTTTTTTCAAATTCCAAAATATCGAGTGCACTATCTACATGAAAATTACCAATAGCAGTTCGTCGCAAATTATATAAATAGCCACCTGATTTTAAAGCTAGCCCAATATCTCTGCCTAAAGAGCGAATGTATGTTCCCTTACTGCATTTTATTTTCACAGTAAGGAACGGGTTGTTAAACTCAAGTATTTCTATGTTATGAATTGTAATTCGATTGGGCTTTAATTCTATTTCCTGCCCTTTTCGTGCTGCCTCGTAAGCCTTTTTGCCGTTAACTTTTTTTGCTGAAAAAACCGGTGGTACTTGGTATTGCTCGCCAATAAAACTATTAATTGTTTCTTGAACCAATTCACTTGTTATATGAGAGGTTTCAAATATTTGATCTTCTTCGGTTTCTCTATCGAATGATGGTGTGGTAGCTCCCAGTTTTATAGTAGTAATATACTCTTTTTCCTGAGCCTGATAAGACTCTATCTGCTTTGTAAACTTTCCTGTGCAAACTATTAAAAGTCCTGTTGCTAAAGGGTCTAAGGTGCCTGCATGACCAACTTTTATTTTTTTATAGTCGAACTTTTTCCTAATTGTATATCTTATTTTATTTACAATATCGAATGATGTCCATTCTAAAGGTTTATCAATTAGTATTACTCTGCCTTCTTTAAAATCAACTTCCTTCTGTTCCGGGGTATATATCATTGTTGTGTATTTTTAGGCTGCAATATTATTAATGATAGCCAACTACGCAAAAACAATAGCAACTAAACCTACTAGTGCACAATATATTGCAAAATATATAAGTTTGCTTTTACTAACTATTTTTATCATCCATTTGCATGCAGCCCAACCGCTTAAAAAAGCAGCTATAAAACCTGCTGCTAAAGCAACAGTTCCTACTCCCGATGTTTGAGCACCTGCGGATGATGAATCCATAATATCGAGAATATTTGCACCAATAATTGGTAGTAATACCATAAGAAACGAAAAGCGAGCTACTTTTTCTTTACTAACACCTGTAATTAGCCCTGTTGCAATGGTTGACCCTGACCGGCTAATTCCGGGCAATACTGCAATAGCCTGCGCTATTCCTATTATTAATGCTCTGCCAAAGGTTACTTCTTTCTCTCGTTTTTTTGCAAAATGGCTGAATGATAACAGAGCAGCGGTAAATAAAAGCATTGCTCCTACAAATTGAATATTACCATCGAAAAATGATTCTACTGTATCTTTAAAAAAGGCTCCTACTATTAATACCGGAATCATTGAAGCAAATATCATTGAAACATATCGGGTTTCCCAGTTCCATTTGAATTTTAATGTGCCTTGAATTAATTCCAGCAAATCGTTTCTAAATACAACTATTGTACTTAAAACTGTTGCTCCATGTACAACAATTGAAAACGAAAGGCTCTCTTTTGCTTCTATGCCAAGCAAAGCCTTACCTATTTCAAGGTGTCCGCTGCTACTTACGGGCAAAAACTCGGTTAATCCTTGTATTATTCCAAGTATAAGTGCTTCTAAAAATTCCATATATTTTTATATTTATTATTGCTATTTCAATTTTAATGCATAGTTCGGGTTCATGTCGGTACTCTCCGATTCACAATTGGCAATAATTCAGCAGGCAACCCACAGCAATCAGCCTGCTATAAATTGGCGTATAGTTAAAAAAGCATTATTGCTTTTTAGTTATTTAATAGTTAAAATTGATAAGTTACGCTTTCTTAGGCTTTTTCAATATTGCATAAATCTGAAAAACAAAGCCACCAAAAACCAATAACGGTGCAAGTGTTATGCGGCGAAAATTAAACATTCCTTCATTAAATACATTTGGATCGGTTGATTTGCCACCCGACATTAAAATAAAGCCAAGTATAATGGCTGCTATTCCTATTCCCATAAGTATAAAGTTGTTACGCTCAAGTACAAACTCTCCTTTTGCTTCTGTCGATTTTTTGTTGCCCATTTTACGATAGAGGTTTTTATGTTTTAGTATAATAAAATAGTGGTTTCCTATTTGATACCTCAAATGTAATTTTTTATCTGAAACCGTAAAAATCTTATTACCAAATTTTTAACTTATTTTTTATAGGTAATTAATAATAATACCTATTAATAAAGAATATCCCCCTTAATAATAGAGATCATTGCTACGCATACGTAAGTATCGGTTTACGGCAAACCATGTTGATGCATATATAATAGACATACCAATTATGAATATTCCAAAAAACAATATTGCCAAAGTATCAATATCATTGAGTACTGCCAGTTCGGGAAATTCCCTATCAATCCAATAAATAACACCACCCAATAAAATATATGTAATTACAACACTTATAAGTGTATGCGATAAACTCTTTAGTACAAATGGAGTTCGGACAAATGACTTTGTAGCTCCTACCAATTGCATGGTTTTAATAATAAACCGCTTAGAATAAACCGATAAGCGAATGGTATTATTTATAAGTGTCATTGAAATAAGGAATAATAAACCACTGAATACCAACAGTGCTAAGCTCATTTTACGAATGTTTTTGTTTACTATTTCTATTAACGATTTTTGATACGCAACTTCTTTAACCTGAGGATATGTTAACAGATTATCTTCAATTACCAAAATACTGTCGGGGTTGGCATATTCGGCAAATAACCTTACCTCTATTGAAGGTAACAAAGGGTTGTACCCCAAAAGCTCAACAAAATCTTCGCCTAAGTCGTTGATAAGTTCCTGAGCTGCCTGCTGTTTGGTAACTTTACGGGTCGATTTTACATATTTTGAAGCATCAAGGTCTTTTTGAAGACGAATCATTTCAACCTCTTTCACATTGTCGTGAATAATTACAGTAAAACCTATGTTTTCTTTTACGTGTTTGGAAAGCTTATTTGCGTTAAGCACTAAAAGACCTACCAAACTTAATGCAAATAATACTAAAGCTACACTTACAATAGTTGAAAAATAGGAACTACGAAGTTTTCGTTGCGATATTTTTTGTTCCCTGTTTTTCATGTGTTTATATTTTAAATTAAAAGATATTATTCATTAGTATCCATTGCAAAAAAACAGACTTTAGACACTTGATACTAGACGCTAGATTTTTAAAAAGAATCTAGTGCCTAAAATTCGGCGTCTAGTAATTACGCTTTTTGTTGTTTCTTACGAATGTATGGTAATGCTACCAATGCTATTAGCAATAAGAATACTATAATGCTTGAAACGTTCGAAATTATGTTTGCTGTATGGTAAGCTTTAGGTTGAAATTTAAATTCAACTTCGTGAGTACCTTCAGGAATAATTAACGTACGGAGCAAATAGTTTGTTCTTATATGATCAACCTCTTTACCATCAATATATGCTTGCCACCCTTTAGCATAAAATACCTCAGAGAATGTAGCTAACTGTTCACTCGTTGTTTTACTTTCGTATTTTAGGTAATTAGGCTTATAATCAACTAGTTTGATTGTTGCTGTTGAATCATTAGCAAATGTTTTACCGGATACATAGTGGGCGTAACGCTTTTCAATTATTGCTGTTTCTTTAGCATTTAATCCTGTAAGGGCTGCAATTTCCTGATCGGGATTATCAACTATGTGAATATTGTGAACAAACCAGGCATTGCCATTAGCTTTGCTATTAACCAAAGGAGCACCATCGGGGTTTATTATAAAATATTTGGTGTTAAGCATATTCAACACGGTAAGGTCTGAAAGTACATTCTCTATTTTTGCAACATCATTGGAACGTAAAGCTCCAATAAGTAGTTGTATTTCAGCAGATATATGAAGGTCAATCAAATCTTGATAGCGACGCATTTTTGCGCCGTGGTATCCACCAATTGATTTGTGGTGATACGATGTTGACGCATCGTTAAATGTGCTTACTGTAAGGTTCAACACACGATGGTTTAACCCCTTATCCATGAGTATAATTTCATCGGCTTTTGTTTTTGCAAATTCATTTTTAGCCTGTTTAGGAGTATCAAAATTTTCGCTGCTCAGGTAGCGCTTGTTAACAGGCCACATATCGGCAAGTAATAATATTGCGAGTATTGGCAATACATATTTTGCCTTAATTTTATCATTGTATTTTGCCCAAACTAAAGTTGCAATAGCTAAAACAAAGAATAGTGAACGAAAAGCGTCTTTTTGTAATAATGCTTGTCTGTCTGCACGTAATGCATCAACAATAACATCGGCTCCCTGGCTCAAATAATGTTGGTCAACTGCACCGGAGTAATTGAATGCTCCGGAAAACATTCCAAATATTAAACTAAATCCACCGGCAATACCTAAACTCCAGTATAATCCTTTTTTAAACTCCTCCTTTGGCACATTACCATTCAGTATTTTGTTTAATGCTATAATTCCTAATAGAGGCATTGTAAGGCCTGCAATAACCAATGTCATTGATACGGTACGGAACTTATTGTAACCCGGGAAGTAGTCTAAGAACAAATCGGTTAAGAACATAAAATTGTGTCCCCACCCTAAAAGTACACTTAGTATTGTAGCTGAAAGCAACCACCATTTCAAAGGGCCTTTTATAATTATCAATCCGAATATAAATAAGAAGCAAATAATAGCCCCTATATAAACGGGTCCTGAAGTTACCGGCTGATCGCCCCAATAAAGGGGTTGATTTTTTATTGCTTTTTTGGCGGTAGCTGTACCCTGCGCATTTTTATATAACTTAAAAACCTCAGAATTTTCGGAAAGGCTACCGTTCGATGCCCCACCTTTAAAGTTAGGTATAAGGAAAGTAAATGTTTCCATACGTCCATAACTCCATTGAGTTGCATAGTCTTTATCGAGCCCCGATGTTTTAACGTCTTGATTGTGCGACAGTTCCGATTTACCTCGTAGTGAATCTTTACCGTAATCGTACGACATATATAATACCGTAGCGTTGATTCCTACTGCTAATACAGCTCCTACAACTAATAATACAGTGGTTTTTACGAAATCGGGTAATGTTTTTTGCTTAAAGCTATTGTATAACCAAAATCCACCAAACACTAGTATTGTAAGTAATGTGTAATAAGTTATCTGTAAGTGGTTGGTAAGTATCTGTAGAGCAAGAAAAACCGACATTAGAATTGTTCCCTTAAGCTTATTGCCATTGTAAGCCAAATATACTCCTCCAATAACAGGTGGCATATAACCCAATGCAATAGCTTTGGTATAGTGTCCGGCTGCAATTATTATAAACAGGTACGATGAAAATGCATAACCTATTGAACCTACAAGCGATAGCCATGGCTTTACTTTAAATGCTAATAAAGTAATATAAAACCCTAAAAGGTATAAAAATATATGAGCCAAAGGAAAGCTCATACCTAAGCGTATATACTTGTTTATAAAGTCGAACTTATTATCACTTTTAGGAATATTTATTAAGTAAGTAGGCATACCGCTAAACATACTATTTGTCCAAAGTGTAGTTTCTCCTGTTTCTTTTTTAAATTCATTTGCTTCCTGAGCACCACCTTTATATGTACTCATATCGTGCTGACGTAGTTTTTTGCCTTCGAGCTGCGATGGGAAGTAAGCTATTGATAAAGCTATAAAAACTATTACTGCTGTAATGTAGGGAGTTATTTTTTTGATTAGTTCTTTGTTCATTTTTATATCCATTAGTTCAATTCAAACAAATTATGTTTCAAATTTGTACAAACTTATAATTTTATTGTTTTAGATTGTAGTTTTTATTTAAATAATACACCTAAACGAAGGAGCTTTAGATATTCTATCTTAATTATAACTTAGCATATAATTCTTTGATATTTTTTACTATTCTTGCGGGCTCATATCTACTTCCATTAACTCCATAAGGTTCAAGAATATTGCCCTCAGCCCACTCATTCCATGCTTTAATAAATACAATATCTAATTTATCTCTACCTATTTCTTCTTCTATTACTTTAAATTGTTCATCAATAAATGTTGGAATATCTGTATTGAAAAGGAATCCTTTGTTTGCATAACGTGGGGTATTATCCCATCCTGACAATATACATGGCAAGTAATTATTTCCGGGCTTATTATACGTTCTTATATTTTTTCGCAGGGCCTTTAGGTATAGTTTTGACGAAAAAGACAAACATTTCTTTATAATACCTTTTTGTTGAAGAGTTCTTAATACCATAAACTTCTCAACTTTAGTATTTGCAGGAGGTAACCCAACCTTAGAAAATGTCAGATGCGATAACGATTCAGTATTCTGTCTTTCAGGGAAAAGCCAGTAAAAGCCTTTGCCAAATTCTTTAATTGCTTCATTTTCTAAAGTTTGTATATATTCAAAACATCCCTGCGTTTCAGGTTCAAATACTTGAAGAATAGGTTTTCCCTCTTTTTTTACGTATCTGGAATCTATAACAAATTTCTTTAAATACTGAAAATGCCCCAATGCCGATTCTTTGGAATACTTTTGTTCAAAGATTATAATTTTATCTTCACCAACCCATGATTTACTCCAATCGTGATTTGCCCAGGAGAAAAAAAAGTTCTGCTTAATTGATTTATCTTCAAGATGCATTTCCGGCACTTTTTCTAATGTACAAAAACCATTATCGAACCAGTAGTGCCAATAGCAAAAACCATCTATTCCCATTTCCTGAGAATAATCGCAAATCTCTTTAAACTTATCTTTATTCAGAAGATTATAGTATCCAAACTTTGTTGGTTCTATTGGTTGCTTATGCCCCTTAAATAGTGGCTTAGCCTTTTTTACATTTGTCCACTCTGTAAAACCTTCTCCCCAATACTTATCATTTTCAGGAGTTGGGTAAAACTGTGGTAAAAAATATGTGTAAAATTTCACTTATATTAATGTTAATTATTGTGCGATATCATTTAGGATAACAAGTTTATAGACTAAAGTATATCAGCTATTTTTTACTTTTTATATATTACTTATAATTTGCACGAATATAGAAAAACTTTGATATATGAATTTTATAAAATATTATAGCTATAGTAATTATAATTGAAGATTTTAATAATACTGATATCACAGTTATACTATGATTTAGAGGGTATGACAGCAATGCGCTGATAACAAAAACTAAAAAGAATGAAAGTTCTTGAAATATCTTTTTCTCTTTGTAGTTTATTTTTGAATATAACATAATAGTCATTAGCAGAAATGCTATACCACTAGAAATAGCTGCTCCATAAGTGCCAATTATTGGAATAAGAATAAAATTCATGCCTACACTTACAGCTGCACTAATAATTGATATTCGCCCTGATACTTTTGTTTTACCTTCGGCAATTAAAATACCCCCATAAAAAACATTATGAGCCATCATAAATATGCTAATTAGAATAATTGGGACCAGCTTATATCCCATTAGGTATTTTTCAGAAGCTATTATGGTAAATATTTCTTTACTAAAAACAGACAACCCAATACCTGCAAAATATATAATTGCTAAGAGAAAAGCTTTTGACTTAGTTATAAATGATTCAAAGGTATCACTTCCATATCTTTTAAATATTTCAGGTTCAATAGCTTTATAAGTACTTTGGATTAACATATTTAATGCAAATACAAGAGTATACGCAATATTGTAAATACCTATTTCAGAAAGAGAAACGTGACGCTCTAATATTATTCTGTCGAACATACTAACTAAAAGGTAAGCTATTGTTCCGGGAATAAGAGGGAAAGAAAATTTGAGTCCTTGTTTTATTTGTTCAAGATTTAAATTGATGGTAGCATTTTTTAATATTATTACAATATATATTAATGTAAAGGGTATTAATGAGAATAATCTGCCGTAATAATTACCAATTAATCCCCAGTCGTATATTACTATAAATATATATGTAAGTATTGCTTGTATTAGTACTCTACTAATACTTAAAAATACGAATAGCTTTGCATTTTGTCTTACCCTATAAAATACTAATGGTATTATTGAAAAGCCCTCAAGAAAGTTATTAATTATAGCAAGTTTAAAATATGGATTCCAGGGGATTTGACTATCTGAAAATTCAAGAAACAGAGGTGTGAAAATATAAAACAATGAAGATATGACAATATTTGAAAATGCCATAAATATGAATATATTCCCAATTAACCTTTTCTTTGAATCCTCATCATTGCAATTAAAAAAATTTCTTAAAACAAAAGTATTTAAAGATAAAGCGGCAAATGCAAAAATAAACATCGTAGCTGAGTTTGTGTAACTCAGTATCCCGTAATCCGATGGGGTAAGAAATGTTGTATATATTGGTAATAATATAAATGAGATTGCACGAGGAACAACTTCACCTATAGTATACAGCAAAGAGTCTTTAAATAACTTATTCTTCATTTAATATAGTATCAATTGTTTCTTTTTGAAACGGCTCAAAGAATGAAACTGGTTCTCCCCAAGGTTTGTCTATTTCATATTTCAATAACATATCTTCAGCATCATTAACCAGCGTTACATTTTTATATTTAAATATTTGTTCCATTGCTATATGTTCATGCTCTTTAAGTATGTAAATGTTTATTCCCACTGATAACATTTCATAAGCCATTGTTGAACATATCATAAAAGCAGAACTTGTACGAGCAAAAAGTTCATCTCGTGATATTTCATTAGTAATAACTTTTATATTTTGGTATTTACTAAAGTATTGCTTTACATCATCTAATATTTTTAGTTCAGCAGGGTGTAATTTAAAATTAATTATAAGGTCAGGATACTTCTTTGATAATTCAATAGCAATTGCATCTAATGTTCTATTCTTATTAATTGTACTTGATATAATTGTTAATTCATTAGATTGTTGTTTATATATTTTTGGGAGTATATTATTATTGCCAACAACCATTACCTTACTTTGCATATTCAACACTTTCTCCCATTTATCTCCATATGTTAAAAATATATCGGGAGCTATTACCATATTTTTAATATTATCTGTATCGGGATAAGAATATAGTGTTTGATATCGATGTAAATCTCCATGTTGAAATTCTATTGTTTTAATTCCTTTTTCTTTTGCAGCATAAAATAAACTCTTTTGAACACCATTTTGAATAGCAAATATCAATTTTGGTTTTAAGTACTTAAAAAGAATATTATAATATCTGTATTTCAGATAAAAATTTTTGTACTCATTATATAAGAAGGTATTATCTATTTGTTTACCCCACTTAGTAGAATGTAATACTGATATTATTCCTTCAATTTCTTTTTCGGGGTATGGGCACTTAATAAATAAGCTTAATAATTTAACTGCTTGAGGTTCTAACCTTGAAAGTGTTTTATAAGCATTTGCATTCTTTTTATATTGATTGTTATAATTTGAATCTATTAATATCTTTTTCCCTTTTAAATATTTAATAGTGTCTTCGGAGTCTCTATCAAAATAAAGCCCTTCGTTATTTACATTTCGTAAATTCAAATAAAAAAAAAGAGCATTTTTAGGTAATAACAGATATTTAATTGAATTAATGATTAAAGAAAATAATGTATTTATACGCCACAATAATGTTTTATTAGTTCTCTTATCCTTATTTAAAAAAGTTGTCTCATTTCCAATATTATTGATTTTATAAAAAACAGGAACTTTGAATATATCCCATATAGCTAATTTAGTATGTAAATTATTAGTAACTATATTATATATTCTTGTTTCTTCAGCAAAATCAATTAATTCTTTTTCGGAGATAAGGTGCATTATTAGTTCTGATTTAAAAAAAGGAAAATAAAATATTTTAATTAAAATGTTTGTCTGTTAAAGCAGTTCCTCTTTCAATATTTTGTGTTGCTTTTTTTCCCAATATGTCATAATAGTATTTTGGGTGCATACCATATCCCGGACGAATTGATCGAGTATTTTTTTCTGATAGTTGTTCACCTTCTTTTATATCTTCAACAACATATAGTGAACGTCCGAATTTTTTTGAAGATTGTTGTTTTTCAGTCAGTTCATAGTTTATTTTACCAATTGCTTTTTCTGCCTCTCTCACGGCTTTCACCATTTGTGTAAACTCTGCTTTATCTAAAGAAAATGCGGAGTCAGGACCTCCAACTGATTTGTCGAGTATAAAGTGCTTTTCAATCACTGTTGCTCCCATAGCTACAGCAACAACAGGTAGTGTTATTCCCAATGTATGGTCACTAAGCCCAACCTTTACGTTAAAACGCTCAGATAAATCTTTAATCATAGCAAGGTTAGCTTCCTCAACAGGTGCCGGATAAGCTGATGTACATTTAAGTAATGTAATATCATTGTTTCCCACATCTTTACAGGTTTTAACTGCCAACTCAATATCATCAAGTTTTGCAATTCCTGTTGATATTATTATAGGTTTGCCTTTAGATGCTGCATATTTTATAAGGGGAATATCCTGTATTTCAAATGATGCTATTTTATATATAGGATTATTTAACTCCTCTAAAAAATCAACTGCGCTAATATCAAAAGGAGTAGAGAAACAAATTAGGCCTTCCTTTTCCGCAGTATCAAAAAGTTCTTTGTGCCATTCCCATGGAGTATATGCTTCTTCGTACAATTCATATAAATTTTTTCCATCCCACAAAGTACCTCCACTAATCATAAAATCGTCTTTTTTACAATTTATGGTCATTGTGTCTGCGGTATATGTTTGCAATTTTATAGCATCGGCGCCGGCTTCCTTTGCTGCGCATATAGTTTGTTTTGCTATTTCTAAACTACCATTATGATTGGCAGATAGTTCTGCTATAATAAATGTTTTATTATTCATACCTGTAATTTTACTTCTTTTTAATAGTTACTTTTGCCGTTAAGCTTCCGTCATTGCCAATTTGTGAATCTGTAAACTCAAATCTAAAATTACCCTTTTCAATAAATGCATTGGGATAATTTGGAGCATCTAACATTCTAACGAAATTATGAAGAGTTGCAATATCTGCAATATCTTCTATTTTGCTTTCGTTGGGGTTTCGTCTTTTAAACTTAGTAATTTTGCCATGCTGAGGCTGAGGTGTTGGATTTGTTTCAATTATTATTTTAATCATTTCTACAACAACATTTGCAGCCCGTTCATAAATTTCACCCGCACTACCTTCTAAATCTAAATCTTTTTTCAGATATATATCCCCGGCATCAAGTTCTTCTACTACTTTTATTGCTGATATTTTCGTGTTTTTATGACCTCGCAAAATAAGATTTTGCAATGGACTGCCTCCTCTGCCATAAGGTAAATCGGTCATATGAAAAACTATACAATTATAATTTTCATATATCTCTGAAGGGATAATGTAGGACCAGTGTGGGAAAAATATATATTGTGGATTAAGTGATTTGAGCAAGTCTAAACTAAGTTCTTCTTTTTTAGAAATTAGTTTCCCGTTAAAATCTTTACAAAGATCTTCATAAATGTAATTAAGGGGATAGTTACTATTTCCAATTAATATGTTCACTTTACAAATTAGTTTAATTTATTAATGTTACGGACTAAACAAAGAGCCTCTGCATATTCTACACCAATATCAATTCCTCTTTTTTGGGCTAGTATCTTTAAAGCTTCGGGTGAGCGTGGATGAGGATATTTTCGTTTCTCAAATTCATAACACTCCATTGCTTGTATTTTTGCATCAATATTTTCTTCAGACAATTCGAAGAAATAATTTGGAATAAAAGGCTCTGAAGTTGTTGAAGCCTGCCACTCAGTTGCCGATGGTGTTTCAAATGTAAAAATAGATTTTACAACTTCATCCTTCAAAGGCCTTGTTGCTGTTATTACAGCTTCGAATGTACGCTGATGATCAATATTTAAATCACCGCCATGATGAGTAAAAATAATATCTGGATTAAAGCTAGCTTTTTCTTTCTCAATAACTTTTACAATATCTAATAAATCAACTGAATCAAATCGGTTATCGGGAAAATCATAAATTGACACTTCATTATAGCCAATAATTTTCTTTGCATTATAAATATTTGTTCTGTGCTTTTTAAGTTCCTTAGACCACTCTTCTGTATTTCTTTCATCTGATCTAGATGTAAGCCCTTCTCCTAGAATTACAACATTTATTGTCGTATTTTTATTGTTAACTAAGTAATTTATGGTTCCTCCAATCCCCAACAGTTCATCATCGGGGTGTGCTACAATTACAAGTATACGTTTATTTTTATAGTTTAGCATGTTCAATCTTTTTTGTGAATTTTGTTATTTTTAAATCAACACATAAGCTGTGAAATTGCAATTGTTCAAATACTGATAATGAAGGTTGGTTGCTATTTTTAACTTCTGCAGTTATTGTATTAATATTTGCTTTTTCCAACTTAATTATTTTATAAATAGCTTCGTTCAACATAGGCACAGAATATTTTTTACCTCTATGTTCAGGAGCTATAGAATAATCAATAATACATTCTTTATTGTAAATATCGAACCTAACTTGGCCTATTGGAATTGATTTTATATAACATATAAATATATAGCAGTTTTTATCAGATAACTTCCTATTATACCATAGGTTATGTTCCTCATGTGTTATAGGCTTGGTATTAAATGCATTTTCTCTAGTGGTTTTATTATTGACCCACTCAAACAATAGTTCTGAATCAGTTACAGTTGCTTCTGAAAGAACAAATTGCATTTGTTGTTTTAGTCTTAAAAAATTTTTTAAATGATTCTTCTGAGGTTCAATATTAATAGATAATGTATCAGTATTTAAACTATAAATATCTTTACTTGTTATTTTGTAGCTATTGAAGTTTCCAATTATATTAATTGAATTATACTTACCAACTAATGATTTGGATATATTTAATTGATTATCTACGTAAAACCCTGATATAGCAGGTGTGTTTTGAGAAATAACTTCTAGTAATATGCTGCTGCAAGGGATTATTGCAAAATCTGCATCCCTTATTAATTGACGTAAACTTAATGCATCAATAGACTTAAATATATTTATAGTTTTTTTGTATTTATTCATTCTTTGGTTTAGCTCTTCATGAAATTGATAGCTACTTCCAACAACAACATTAACCTCTTTAATCTCTTGAATACTTTCGATAGAATCTATTGTTTTAAGAGTAATATTATTCTTATCGGCTCCTCCAAAACATATAAATACTTTATTATATTTTATTTCTTTATTAGCGGCAATAGGTTTCTCTAAAAAAGGTTTTCTCAGCAAAACATAATCTAAGCCAAGGCACAATTTTGTATACGGTTCAACCGAAAAATTATTTTTATCTAATCCCGGAGCATGGTTTATAACTACATCTGCAACATAATGCTTATCATGAATATCATCTATACAAACTAATTTGCACCCTTTATCTTTTATTTGCTGTTGGTATTCGGTAGGGTAAAAGTAGTTATCAAGAACAACAATTTCATTTCCGGTTAATAAACTCAGAAACACATCGTAATGTTCATTATCATTTTCAGGTAATTTATGCAAATAGCTACATGCTTTGTATATTTCAGAACTTACAAAATCTGATACAAATCGAGTAGCAAACTCGCATTCAAACTCCTCATTTAGCATATCGGCCAATGCTAAAGAACGTATAACATGCCCCAGACCTATTTCAGAACTGCCATCGGCTCGGAATATGATTTTAGTTTTGGTCATTTAATAGCTTATATTTTAATTCAGCTAATTTCCAATCTACTTCATTATCAATATCTTGCACTTGGAGCTCATCTATTATTATTGCCCCTGAATTATCTGTAAATAGTTTATTTTTCTCTAAAAATTTTTTTGTGTCTAAAAAATAGAATTGTCCTGCATCATGATATCTCTTTTCAAGATCTTGAGAACGACTATTCATGAATTCAGGATTAACCATACAAACTTTATCTTTATCCATTTTTAATGATCTTTGAATAGGATAACCAAATGATACTATAGGAAAAACTGAATCAAGTTTATCATTTTTAAGTTTATTAAAAGCTTCATTAAGTAATTGCACTGATATAAAAGGAGCAGTTGGATATATGCAACAAGCATATTTGTATTCATTTATATCATAATGACTAAGCACCTCTAATATAACATCGGCTGTTGTAGAGAAGTCGTCAGAGTTTTTATTGCTTCGCATAAAAGGAACGCTAGCTCCATATTTTTTTGCTACTTCTGCTATTTCATCATCATCGGTAGAAACCATCACTTCATCGAAAAGTCCCGATTTTAATGCAGTTTCAATTGAATAAGCAATTATAGGTTTTCCAAGAAAATCTTTAATGTTTTTTCTTGGAATACGTTTACTTCCGCCACGAGCTGTAATAATTGCTAACTTTTTCATGAGTAGAATTCTTTCACCTTTCCAATCACATACTCCTGCTCCTCATTAGTTAATGACGGAAACATAGGCAAACTTATTGTATTGTTATAGTATTTTTCAGATACGGGAAAGTCTCCCTTTTTCCAGCCTAAATTTTTATAGTATGGATTCAAATGAACCGGAATATAATGAATTTGAGCAAATATATTATTAGCTCTAAGGTGTTCGTATAACTCTTTTCTGTTAGGTACCTGAACTACATATAAATGGTATGCATGGTAAATTCCATTGGCAACATACGGGGTTTTTATTGAATCAATATCTTTAAATGCAGAATCATATTTATCTGCTATTTCATTTCTGCGTTCTACTCCTTTTTTTGCATTTTTTAGTTGCGATACGCCAAGTGCGCAATTAATATCAGAAATGCGGAAATTGTACCCTAACTCTTGCATTTCATAATACCACCCTCCATGATTTTCAATCAATAAATCAGGGTCTTTTGTTATACCATGCGATGATAAGAGCTTTATTTTACTATACAACTCCTTATTATTGGTAGTAACCATACCACCTTCGCCGGTAGCAATATGCTTAACCGGATGGAATGAAAATATACTCAAATCCGAATATACTCCATTTCCACAATACTGATTTACATTATTTGAATCGGTAAAATATCCCCCCGGAGCATGACAAGAATCTTCAATAATCCAAAGGTTGTACTTGTTTGCAATATTGCTCAGTTTTTCAGCATCAATAGGATGACCGGCAAAGTCAACCGGAATAACACCTGAATACATTCCTGAAGGAGAGCTTTTTAGTTTTTCTTCCAACTTATTAAGGTCAAGTAAATATGTATCCGGGTCAATATCAACAAAATCTACTTCACCTCCACAATACAAAACAGAGTTTGCACTGGCTGCAAATGTTATGGGAGTAGTTATAACTTTGGTTCCGGGTTTTACACCTAATGCCATATTACACAAATGCAGTGCTGCAGTACCATTACTACATGAAACTGCATATTTTGCTCCTACATATTTTGCAAATTCATTTTCAAATTCAGCAACCAAAGGGCCTTGCGTAAGGTAATCTGACTGTAATGTTTTTACAACCAAATCAATATCAGATTGTGTAATATTTTGTCTTCCGTATCCAATAGGATTCATTTCCTGATTATTTATAAATTAGTTTTCTTAAATCCTCTACACTAACCCATTCTGTATTATCTTTTGAGTTATATGAGAATCCTTCGGGAACTTTCTTCGCATTTTTTTCTTTAATGAATTTATTTAAATCAAAGATTGGCTTTGATGGCAATATTACATAATACCTTCCTAAATCGTAAGTGAAGAATGAATCGGAAGAGGTAATCATCTCTTCATGGAGTTTCTCTCCCGGGCGAATTCCTATTTCAGGCTTTTCACATTCAGGGCAAATAGCTTCGGCTACATCCATAATGTTATACGATGGTATTTTGGGTACAAATACTTCCCCACCCCATGCATTTTCAATAGCATGGAAAACCATATCAACACCTCCATCGAGTGAAATATTGAAGCGAGTCATATTCTTATCTGTTATAGGTAGTATACCCTCTTCTTTTTTCTTTAAAAAGAAAGGTATTACAGAGCCATTTGAACTCATAACATTACCATAACGTACTACCGAAAAAGTAATATCCCTACTTCCTTTAATATTGTTAGCAGAAACAAATAACTTATCAGACACTAGTTTAGTTGCTCCATATAGATTAATAGGAGCAGCAGCCTTATCTGTTGACAGAGCAACAACCTTTTTAACACCTGTTGCTAAACTGGCATCAATTACATTTTCGGCGCCTAAAACATTTGTTTTAATTGCTTCCATTGGATTATATTCTGCTAGATGAACATGTTTCATTGCAGCAGCATGTATCACAATATCAATCCTTTCCATTGCTCTTGTAAGTCTCTCTTTATCCCTTACATCACCAATAAAAAACCTGATTGACTTATATTTGTCAACAGGGTAATCCTGAGCCATTTGAAACTGCTTTTGCTCATCGCGTGAATATATAACTACCCGTTTTACATCGGGCCAGTTTTCATAAATGCGCTTTGTAAGTTGCTTTCCTAAAGAACCGGTTCCTCCGGTTATAAGTACTGCTTTATTATTTAAGTCCATCTTTTCTATATTATTTCTTCCCAGATTAAATTATCTTTAAGATTATCTCTTTTTCACTCATAACACAGAAACTTTCTGTTAACAAAGTATCTCCTTTTAAGTTTTTCAATACCAACAAATTTAAAATTTCAATAGATTTATATTGGTTTTTTTAGTTCAGAAAATACTAAATTTAGCTTTTTATTTGCTCTGAATAAAAGTGTACAAGTATACAAAAAAGGGTGGACATATTATATCCGGCCTTGAAAAGATTATATTATGTTTTTTACTTCTCTACCACAATTTGTTTTTGAATCACATCTGATTCTGTTGAAATTTCAACAATGTATATACCATTATCAAGTTCTGAGTTTTGTTTAGAATCGCAATCTAACATAATTTTGAAATAAAATCTACATCATGTTAAAATATGTAAAAAATCAACCCAATAAAGTTGAAGTATATCAGTAAATATTAACTTAAAATGTTAAATTTGTTGCTTTAAATCAAAATTATACCTATTTCCTGCGGGATAATGGTTACCAAACCTTTCTTTAATTCATTTAATGAGACAAAGTCAGAATTTACCAACTGCCAAGGAGTGTTTGCAAAGTTGTAACGGCATTTTTTCTCATCTTACACCCGAGGAAATTGAGCTTATAACTTACGACCGCAAATGTGAAGTATATAAAAAGGGTTCGATACTATTTCAAGATGGTAAGAAAATCACAAATTTTTATTGTATACACTCAGGTATTGTAAAAAAATATAAAACCGGTCTTGAAGGTAAGGAACAAATTATATCATTTTCGCAATCGGGCGATATTATAGGTTACCGTACCATACTAAGTAAGGAGTTGGCTTGTGCTACTGCCAAAGTTATTGATGATGTAAAGGCTCTTCCTATACCGGGCGAAATACTGATACAAATAATGGAACAGAACAGCCAGTTTGCTATTGACCTAATGCGCCTTGCATGTAAGGAACTGGGCGATGCTCACCAGTTTTTAACCAATATTGCTCAAAAATCGGTTAGAGAGAGGTTGGCCGAAGTGCTTGTAAAATTAAAAGAGATATTCAGTGTTGACCAAAACGGCTTTATAAAAGTAATGCTTACGCGCGAGGAAGTTGCAAGCCTTGTTGGTACTGCTACTGAATCGGTTATTCGGTTGTTATCGGAATTCAAATCGGACAATTACATTGAAATGAACGGGCGCAGAATTAAAATATTAAATGAAGAACGGTTACGAAAAGTAAGCAGTTATTACTAAACTAACCGGTATTATTATATTCAACAAATAAATTAGAGTAATTATGTTTTCAGGAATTGTTGAGGAAACAGGTAAAATTGTTTCTGTGGTAAAAAATAAAGAAAATATTGACATAACTATTTCATGTTCATTTGTAAATGAACTTAAAGTAGATCAAAGTGTTGCACATAACGGAGTGTGCTTAACAGTAGTTAGAAAAACCGATTCTACCTATACTGTTACTGCTATACAGGAAACACTTATAAAATCGAATTTAGGGGAATTAATTTCAGGTAGTGAAGTTAACCTGGAACGTAGTATGTCGCTCGAAAAATTGCTCGATGGCCATATGGTTCAGGGTCACGTTGACCAAACTGCTACTTGTACTAAAGTTGAGGAAGCCGATGGTAGTTGGTATTTTACATTTGAGTATGACCCTTCAAAAGGTAATATTACAGTTGAGAAAGGTTCTATTTCTGTTGACGGAGTAAGTCTTACAGTTGTAAATTCGCAAGATTCAAGTTTTCAGGTAGCTATAATTCCTTATACTTATGAGCATACTGTTTTTCATAACTATAAGCCCGGTTCAAAGGTTAATCTTGAATTTGATATAATAGGTAAGTACATTACCAAAATAATGAAACAGCAGCTTGGCAAATAGTTCATCACTATTTGCTATGCTCTACTCTTTCACCTTATTAACTAAGGTAATATCAGTCATTCTCATTCCTTTATCTACGGCCTTACACATATCATAAATGGTAAGTAAAGCAATATTTACACCGGTAAGTGCTTCCATTTCTACCCCTGTTTGTCCACTGCAAACTGCTATGGCAGTAGCTTTAATACCGTTCGCTTTTACTTCAAAATCGACACCTACTTTTGAAAGCTGCAACGGATGGCAAAGCGGAATCAGCGACGATGTTTCTTTAGCACCCATAATACCCGCAATACGAGCTGTGGCAAGTACATCACCCTTTTTCAGAGTGTTTTCATTTACTTGCTTCAGAGCCTCTGCCGATAAGTGAATAAACCCTTCGGCTATGGCTGTACGTTTTTGAACAGGTTTAGCCGAAACATCTACCATGTTTGCTTCACCTTTGTCGTTAATATGTGATAGTTTTTCTGACATATATTCAGATTTATCGTTTATAAGTTGCGATGCATATTATCATATTACATTTTATTTTATAGTATTGCTTGCATCGCATTGATTATATAAAACTATACCCCGGGTTAAAACCCGGGGCTATTATTGTATCGCCCTTACAGGGCTTTGATACCTAAAACAACTTATAACCTGCAACTTGTAACCTACAACTTTCATCACCCCCCAATATTATAAAATTTATGGTCGCTGCTAATTTCGCCCCGTTCAGGTTTCAAATTAAGAGCCATCATGTATGCTTGTTCTATACCGTACTCACGAACATTGTAAGCCTGATTATTAAACAAACACGGTTTTATATTTCCATTTGCCTGTAAACGTAATCTGTTACAAGTAGCACAGTTTCCGCTTTCTCCTCCTTCAACTTGCGAAAATGAACCTTCTGTCAAATCCATTTCATTAATAAAACGTAGCTCAAGACCTTCCTTTGCGCAATACTCCTCCAGATTTTTAATATCCTCTAAATCAGGACTTTTAGACTTTACTGCATTAATTTTTATAGGAATTAAGCCTGCTTTTTTAGCCGCCTTAATTCCTTCAAATACTTTGTTAATATCACCCCCTCGTGTTATATCTTTGAACTTATCGGCGTTCATGGTATCCAAACTGATATTTATTCTATTAAGCCCTGATTTTTTTAAATCATCGGCAAAGTCGGCTAGCAGAATTGCATTTGTAGTTAGGGTAATTTCTTCTATCTGATGAATATTGCTTACCATTTCCACAAGATTAACAATGCCCTTACGTACCAACGGCTCACCTCCTGTCAATCGAACTTTAGTAATACCTATTTTTTCTGCTCCAACCTTTATTACTTCAGCAATTTCTTCAAGCTTTAGCACATCATTGTGGCTCATCATTTTTATACCATCTTCGGGCATACAATAAGTACAGCGGAGGTTGCAGCGGTCGGTAACCGATACACGTAAGTAATTTATATTTCTCTTAAATCTGTCTAACATTCACAGTCTCCCCCTTATTAACTTCAAATGCTCCCAACGGTATTTCTATCAGGCAGTTTGCTTCAACTAAAGCGTGAATATGTGCTGAGCCGTTATATTTTACCAGCCCTACGGTATTATCGGTTTTATTTAAAACTCCCGGAATAAACAACATTCTATTTGTTTTTTTTCGCTTAAAATTATCGGTAAACACAGCACTTGCAATATTTGCAGTGTGCCCGAAGTTCATAGTAGCAAATATAAACGGCTTTATATAGTTATCGAACTGAATGAACGACGAAACCGGATTTCCTGCACATCCGAAGCAGTATTTATTGCCCTTACGGGCAAATACTATAGGGCGTCCGGGCTGTACTGCCGATTCGTGAACTATGGTTTCAAAACCTAATTTTATAAGTGTGCGCGGTATAAAGTCGAAATCGCCGGTTGATACACCTCCCGACATTATGGTTATATCGCTTTCGTTGATAGCAGCTGTTAGTTTATCTTCAGTTTCCTGAGCATCATCTTTTATAATGCCACGATAATTACCCGCAATACCTATCTCTTCAAGCTGAGCCATAAGCATCGATGAATTTGAATTTCTTATTTGATGCGGAAGTGGCTTCTCATTTGGTTCTACCAACTCTGTACCTGTTGAAAAAACAGATACAACAGGCTGCTTATAGACATTTGGATTGTGAATTCCTGCACCAGCTAGAATAGGAATATGTTTAGGTTTTATAAGTGTATTTGCAGGTAATGCAATATCGCCTGTTTTTACATCTTCACCAACGTAGCAAATGTTGGTGGACGATTTCAGGTTTGTACACTTTACTTTGTTATCGCCGTATTCTTCTGACATTTCAAACATAAAAACAATATCGGCACCTTCCGGAACTACAGCTCCTGTCATTATTCGTGCACATTGGTTTTCACCAATTGAATTCTCAGGTTGTTTACCTGCGTAAATGGTCTCTATAATTGTAAGTTCATTTGCCAAATCTTGTTTGCGGCAGGCAAAACCATCCATTGCCGATTTGTTAAACGGCGGAAGGTCAATATCGTAGAATACATCTTCGGCAAGAACTCTATTCAAAGTATTATGTAGCTCAATATGTTCAGTATCGTTTATTACAGCGTTAGATACAATTTTTTCTAAAGCTTCAGAGAAAGTTATCATAAATATGAAATATGCTTATGGCGTTAAAAAATTTCTAAATCATCTACGTGAATTTTGGTATAGTAGTTATTTTTTCTTCCCCCTTTTGTTCAAGAATAATGTTTAATAATTCAATTGAATAGAAACGTTTATTTTCTAAAAATTGTTTAAAAATTGGGTTCAACTCAGGTATTAATTTTTTGTCTTTTGCAATAGAAAGCAATCCTATGGTACCAATGCATTTAATATCAAAATTTTCTGCAATGTTACGAGCTTTCTTATCATCAATTAGCAAGAAGTCAGCATTAAGTTCTTTGTAAAGGATTAATGATTCTGATTCTCCATAATCCATAATGAAAGTTAACTCATTGAAAGCTTCTATTTTACAAACTTTATCCTCAAAGTAGTCTTTTATTTTTCTTATTGAAGGTTTATTGTCGTTGTAAGTTAACTCTTCCCAAACAGCATTAGGAATTTTAATTTCATCAAACAATGCATCAAGAATCTTTAGTTTGTCAACTAAAGCAAGAGAAATAATTGGCCCTGCATCAGCAATTACAATTCCGTTTTTCATTTATTTTAACTTTTGAGAATCATTCAAAACATCATCAATAGTTAAATTTGAAATAGGGATATTATTTTCTGCAAGAAGATTTTCAAATTCATATCGCGATAGTCCCGACACTTGTGCAGCTTTTCCAATAGTTAATTTCTGAAGTCGGTATTGGCGTAATGCAAAAGATATTTTAATATTCTTCTTGAGTTCGCTTTCTGTTTCATTTAACGATAGAAGAATATCAGAAGGAAAATCTAATTTAATTTCTTGTGTATTCATAATGACCTCTTTTATAGTACAAAGATACAAATTATTCTTTTTACCTTTATTTAAAATATATACGCCTCATAACGTTTTATAGCTCAGTTTTGGTTATTCTTAACAAAAAGGAATTACTCCAAAGTGAGCCTTATTTTCAATTTCTTTATTTTAAAAAATACATTGCGAAGATGTTTGCAACGAAACTTTTCGCAATGAAATAATTATTTATAAAAGGAGCAATTTTCCTAATTTTAAATTTTCTAATTCATATCCATAAAATATGCAATACCGCAAAATGCCAAAATCAGATGAAAGCCTTTCGATACTCGGTTTCGGGTGCATGAGGCTTCCTGTTATTGATAATAAACCTGATAAAATTGATGAAGAAAAATCAATAAAGCTTTTGCGATATGCAATTGATACAGGCATAAACTATGTTGATACAGCATTGCCTTACCATAGTGCCTTGGCGAGTCAACCGGGTGAGAGTGAGCCATTTGTGGGGCGTGCATTACAAGATGGGTATCGTGAGAAAGTGAAGCTTGCAACAAAGCTATCGCCTTGGGTAATTAAAAAACCTGACGATATGTATTATTATCTGGATTTTCAACTTGGTCGATTACAAACCAATTATGTTGACTATTATTTGCTTCACGCTATAAATAAAGATTATTGGAAGATTTTTATTGAAAATGATGTTTTTACTTTCCTCAACAAAGCTAAAAATGAAGGGAAGATACGAAAGATAGGCTTCTCTTTTCACGACAGTAGTATAGAGCTGTTTAAAGAAATAGTTGATGCTTATGATTGGGATTTCTGCCAGATACAATATAACTATATGGATGTTGATTATCAGGCCGGGAAAGCAGGGTTTGATTATGCTGTAGCAAAAGGGCTTGGTATTATTATAATGGAGCCGTTGAAAGGTGGAAGTCTGGCAGCTAATTTGCCCGAAGAGGCTGAGAATGTTTTTAAAAATGAAAATCCCGACCGTACTCCGGCTGAATGGTCGTTACGCTGGCTTTGGAATCACGAAAGTGTTCAGGTAGTACTTAGCGGAATGAATACAATGGAGCAGTTGGTTGAAAATATGAATACTGCCGATACAGCTCTTGCCAACACATTTAGCGAAAGCGAAACAGAGTGTGTTGAAATGGTACGACAGATATTGAAACAGAAGGTAAAAGTTAATTGTACTGCCTGCGGATACTGTATGCCCTGCCCTGTGGGTGTCAATATTCCTAAGAATTTTTTATTTTACAATGAATATGCACGGTTCGATAATGAAAAGACAAAGTTCATAACCAGAATAATGTTCTTACGACAAGTAAAGGGCAGTGCTCATGCTTCGGCTTGTGTTGATTGTGGTAAGTGTGAGGAACATTGTCCACAGGATATACCTATTAGGGCAAAACTGAAGGAGGTTGTTGAGGTTCTAGGTTAATAAGTTGGAGGTTCTAAGTTGGAGGTAGAACTTAGAACCTAAACCTTATAACTTACTACCCTTTAAACCTCACGTAGTAAGTTTTCTTTTCAAGGTATTGTTCAAATCCGTATTTGCCGTCTTCGCCACCTGTTCCACTTAGTTTGTATCCGTTGTGGAAGCCTTGTGCCTGCTCACCGTGTTCACGATTCACGTATATTTCACCAAACTGAAGTTCACGGTTCAGACGCATAATACGATTCATATCGTTAGTGAATACCATAGCTGCCAGTCCGTATTCACAGTCGTTGGCATTTTTTACAACTTCATCGAAACTGCTGAATTTTAAAACCGGAAGAATAGGGCCGAACGACTCTTCGTGTACAATAGTCATATCCTGAGTCACATTGGTAAGAACAGTAGGCATAAACCAGTATCCTTTTTTAAACTCGTCACCATCGGGGCGTTTTCCTCCGTAAGCTAAAGTTGCTCCTTCTTTAATGCTTATAGATACAAGCTCTTCCATGTGTTTAAGCTCACTTTCATTCACCTTGGGTCCCATATCTGAATTTTCATTAAATGGGTCGCCAACCTTATAGTTTTTAACTTTGTCCATGAATTTCTCCATGAACTTGTCGTAAATGGTTTCATGAACATACATCCGTTCATTGCAAGTACATACTTGTCCGCAGTTGTCGAAACGAGAGTGTAAAGCAGCTTCGGCAGCATCTTCAAATACAATGAACGGAGCTTTTCCGCCAAGTTCAAGCTGAACATGAGCAAGATTTGCCGATGCTGATTTGAATATAGCTTGTCCGGCCGGAGTACTACCAGTCATGGTAACCATATTTGTAAGCGGGCTTTTAACTAAATAGTCGCCCATAACACGCCCCGAACCACTTATAATGTTTAAAACACCATCGGGTATTCCGGCTTTTTTCGATATGTCGGCAAGCATAAATGTTGAGAGTGGAGTTTCAATTGTAGGTTTTACAACAATAGTGTTACCTGCAACCAGTGCCGGCCCTATTTTGCGCCCTGCTAAGGCAAATGGAAAGTTCCATGCAGTAATAGCCACAACTACTCCGCGTGGTATTTTTTGTATCCATATTTGCTCGTTTGGGTTATCAGATGGTAGTATATCGCCTTCAATTCGTTTGCCCCATTCGGCCGAATATTTTATAAAATTTACAGCAGCTGCAACCTCAAATTTTGCAACACTAAATAGTTTACCTTGCTCTTTTGTTATAACAGCGGCTATTTCATCCTTTTGGGCAAGTATAAGATTACCAAAATTAATAAGAATTTCAGACCTCTGTGCTGCTGTTTTATCAGCCCAATTTGGCTGTGCATTTTTAGCAGCCTCTAATGCTTTTTGTGCATCGGTTTCATCGCCATAGGCTACTGTTCCTATTATTTCTTCGTTTGCAGGATTTAATACTTCTTTTGTGATTTTGTTGAATGGCTTTACCCATTTTCCATTAATGTATTGGTCAAAATGTTTGTTTTAAGTGTTCATAATATATAAAATGTTTCAATAAAATACTATTCGTTATGCAAACATATACATAACGCAAAAGTAGAATAATAAATTAATAATTTAACAATGCAAAAGGTATTTTTGGCCATAGTTTTATCTATTCAATAGGTAAAGTTATATTCTTTGACATATTTTATCGGCTTTGTTTTTTTAGTAAATTGGTTTTAAAAACTAAAGCTAAACCTATGAAGCGATTAATTACTTTTTTGTCGGTAACAATATTGATATTACTATGTATATCATCAATAAATGTTTTTGCCGGGGAACCGGTTGCAAATAAGCAGAATACTGTAATTGAAAATAACCATGGTTGTTCAAATGAAGCATCGGCAGTACAAGTACATGAAACAGAAGGAGAACATGAAGAACATGGCGGAGGTATGGAGCCATTGTTCTTTGTAGTAGTAGCACTTGTAATAGGGGCTGCAACCCGATATCTGTTTCAGAAAAGCTTCTTGCCTTACACTGTTCTGCTTTTAATATTTGGTCTTGGTCTTGGATTTTTATCACGATACGGAATATTTGAAAGCTTCAATACTCTGGATATAGCTTTAAAATGGGCAGGGGAGATTGATCCTCACTTAATACTGTTTGTATTCTTACCTACACTAATATTTGAAGCTGCATTTGCCATGGATGTACACACATTCAAAAAATCTGTCGGGAATGCTACAATACTTGCAGTGCCGGGAATTATTATTGCTTTGGTATTAACCGGAGCTATGATAATGGGAATGAAAAATTTAGGTTTGGGATTTCAGGCATGGGGCTGGTCATTGGCACTTATGTTTGGTTCCGTAGCAAGTGCTACCGACCCCGTAGCAGTAGTATCGTTACTGAAAGGGCTTGGAGCAAGCAAAAAACTGGGAACACTTATTGAAGGGGAATCGCTGCTTAACGATGGTACAGCTATTGTATTCTTTATGGTATTTCTTACAGCACTTACCGGTGCAGCAACAGGTGGTTCTCCTGTTGCCGAGTTTTTCAGAGTATCGTTAGGTGGAGTAATTATGGGAGCAGTAATAGGTGGTGTAACTATTGCATGGGTTAAGCGAGTATTTAACGATGCCATGGTTGAAATATCGGTAATTGTAGTTGCGGCATACCTTACTTTTTATATAGCAGAAGGTTTTTTTCATGTATCGGGTGTATTGGGTCTTGTGGCATTAGGTTTGGCTATGGCCAGTGTTGGTAAAACACGTATAAGCCCCGGAGTTGAACACTTCCTGCACGAATTTTGGGAGCTTGCAGCATATATTGCTAATACCTTAATATTTATTATTGTAGGTGTGGTAATAGCACTACGTGCCGATTTAACTCTCAATAACTTGTTTATTCTACTAATAATATACGTTGGCATCCATATTATCAGGGCATTGGTTATTGCCATATGCTTCCCGTTTATGAAAAATCTGGGATATGGACTATCGAAAAAAGATGCTGCTGTATTATGGTGGGGAGCTTTGCGCGGAGCTATAGGTTTAGCACTGGCATTGGTTGTTGCAGGTGTTGACCCAAAATATATTCCTGAAGAGGTAAGCAGCCAGTTTTTAACACTTATTGCAGGTATTGTTGTACTTACACTTATGGTAAACGCTACAACTATAAGCTGGCTGGTTAAGAAACTTAGCTTAACTAAAATGAAACCGGCACGTGCTTTAATGATATACAATGCCAATAGTTATTTAAGAACAAGTTCAGAAAATGCTCTTGAACGCCTTAAAAGCGATAAGTTTTTAAAAACAGCAAATTGGAATGCTGTTTCAGAGTTTTTGCCCGAAGTGCCATATTTATCCGATTCGTTGAATGAAAATATTGAAACATTGTCGGAAACCCGAAGCCGCATACTTGAAAAGGAAAAGAGCAGCTACTGGGCACAGTTCAAAGAAGGTATGATTGGTTCAAGTGCAGTTCAACATTTAACTGATGCTATTAATGATGGACTCGATGCCGGGGGAACTCGCCCATTATCTGACAGAGCCGATTTGGAGCGATTGTGGAGAACTCCGGTTTTATTGGCAAAACTCCAAAACAGTAAAATATTTGGAAATATTGCCAAGCAATGGTTTTTTGAACGTTTGGCGGTAAGCTACGATACTGCGCGCGGATTGCTTGAAGCCCAGGAAGAATCGTTTAAGCTTGTTGAAAGTATGTATCGCCATTTGAACAACGATGTAGATAAAAAAGAAGAAGAGAAAGGTCTAGATACGGTTCTGAAAGAGATAAAAATGAATAAAGTGTATGCACAAAATTTTATTCGTAATATAAAAAAGAACTATCCCGATATATATAATGCTATTTCAACACGACAAGCTATTCGTACTGTACTCAACTATGAAATGCGTACAGTGGAGCGTTTACAAAAAAACGGAAGAGTAAGTGTAAAAGAGGCCGATAAAATGGTAAAAAGCATTGAGGAACGATTGAAAAAGCTTGTGTATAGCCCAATGAAAATAAAGCTTCCGAAGATTGATGAAGCACTTGCCGATGTACAATGGCTTAAAACTGTTAAAGACGATACTCGCCGAAAAGTGATAGAACTATTTGAATTTCAGGTATATTCTATGGGTGAAAGATTAATAAAAGAAGATACTCCGGCCGATAGTTTATATGTAATAGTGCGGGGTATAGTTCAGGTATCGGCTAATGGTAAGGCTTTACGTATGCGCAGTCAGGGTGAGGTTATGGGAGCGTTAAATCTGCTAACAGAAAAAAACAATACCGTAACCGTAACAGCAGAAACACCTGTTACTGTATTGCGAATAAAGTATATAAAGCTACAACTATTACTTGCCAACTCGCCTGAATTACGAGAAAGCTTATGGACTGCTGCCGGAATATCGGTTGCCGAACCTATGTTAAAAGCTCACCCAAAATATGCCGACAAAACAGAAAATCAAATTAAGAAAGCTCTAAACCAAGGCATTAGCTACGACTTAAAAGAAGGACAAGAAATAAAACTTCGAGATATGGTATTTATATTACTTGAAGGTAAAGTATATGCCGACAACTCTAAAAAGAATGTAATAAAAGCGCCAGCTGTATTAATTGACGATGCTGTAATGGCTAGCCGGGGAAGGGTTTATGTTTGCGTGTTGAAATAAACATTATGCAAAATGATATAAACATCTTATGATTTTAAAAATCTTTTTCCATTACCTTTGACCCATGTCGAAATCAATAAAAAACAAAGAGGCAATACTTGCCAAAATGGGAATTGAGAAGCTTAATTCCATGCAAATAGAACAGGTAATGCGTGAAATGGGAACCGGATACAAGGTTAATGCCATATATGGCGGACGTACAGGCTCAAATTGTAAGTATTGGTATCTGTATAGATTTTGCAGCTTGGTTTGTCGTCTTGGTGAAACGGGCATTTAATGTGGTTGGCCCGCCCTGAGCTTGTCGAAGGGTCTATTTAAATGTTGTAATGTGCCAAAACCTTCGTTATTGGCAGTCTGTTTTTAATGTCGGGGATTTGCATTTGAAAAAAGTTTAAAAATTTTTATTTGCGAACTATTAGACGCAAATATAGATTTTATTCCCAAACCCACAAAGAGCTATCTGCTTTATTTGCGTCTTTAATTACCGTATATTTGCAAATAACAAGTAATATCAGACGTAATTAAGCCTATTATGGACACAATTGCCACTACTATAACAAAGCTGAGGAAAGAAAAAAACTGGTCTCAATCTGACCTTGCAACACAAAGCGGGGTTTCTCGCGAGATGATTAGTAAGTACGAACGCAACATTGCAATACCTTCGGTAGATGCTGCAAAAAAAATTGCAGATGCTTTCGGGGTTTCTCTTGACTTTTTAGTAGGTGAAGGCATGAACGTCCAGTTTGATAAGAAAACCGTTTTACGCTTACAGGAGATACAAAATATGGCTCCCGATATCAAGAGCCATTTATTTGCTATTATTGATTCTGTTATTCGTGATTACAAAACACAGCAGTCGTATAAGACTATCTAATTCTCCTCAGGGTTGCCTTTTGCATGGGATGGGTTGCGAATGATGTATATCAAGTTAAACAACACAAATAAAACACCTACGACTAAGAAGCCTATGCTGACCCCAATACTTTTTATATAAGGCACTAATATTTCCCCTTCAACAATTAGTTTTTTGACCCTGTTATTTTTAGAGTAATACCATATTTCAGCCTGTTTTCCCGGGATTGCTTTTTCTTTTAATACAGCATAGTATTTTTCTGGATACACACTATACCATTGTATTTCATCGCCTTCTATCTTTATATTATAAGGGGACTTATCCCATTGTAAATAAGCAGAAGTAATAACACCTGACCTTTTCGGATAGTCCGATTCGGTTTCATTTAATTCAGATATACAATAAATAATCAATCCTAAACTTGCTACTATTGCAATAACTGAACGATAATAAGAGGTTAAATAAAAAAAACTACTAGACTTCATTGTTTATTTATTTTGTTCAATCTCATTAATAAATGTTTGAATATCTTCTATTAACTCTTTTTCCAGATTTTGCTCTAAAACAGTTTTAGAAACCGTCCATGTCATTACAAAATCATTAAAGAAGTCTCTATTCTTGTTTATATTCTTTAAGTCAAACGTTGATATATCATAAATCCAGCAAAACACCTTCCACTTATCTAGAAAACCTTGACCCCATACCTGATTCTCTATCGATGTTCTCAAATTATCATCAAGTAGAGCCAAGTTAACAGCAGACTTCAAAATACCAAGACTTGTTTTTGCGATAAAAATTCCGCGTCCTGCAGCAGCAACCATACCAATTCACCAATACCAACAGCAAGAGAAAGGATAGTAACTGAAGCATCGATTGCCTTAATTGTATTTTCCCGATTTTGATTTGTATACAACCAATCAAAATAAAATGCAGGCATTGGGATTACCTTACCATTACCTTGAATATTTCCTAAGTCGGAATACATTTCAACTCCTATTAAGTCAAAATAGTTTACCTTTTTTGAATATGCCCGAAAAGATGTTGTTTGGTTTGGTTGTTGGTTGTATGCTTCGTAAGGACTCCCTGAACCAGCAGAACGGCTGACAACTACAACATTACCCGTAATCGTAAACTCTTTTGTTGTCGCTGAAAATTCATTAGTAATAGATGCACCAATTGACCCCTCTCTATATTGATGAGCAAACATTTTATCTGGAGTTATGTTTTTTAACTTTTCTTTTAGCATGCCTTGTTGGTAATAACGTAGCGTTGCCGATTTAATGAACTCTGTATAATTGTCATGGTTCATCTGTTCTTTATAAGTTTGAAACAGAGTAGTTTCTTTAAGTCTTTCAAATAAGTCAGTAATATCTTCGTTTGATACGTTTGCCATTACCTTTGCTGCCAATGGGTCGTAATCTTTCATATTTACTTTGGCTATTTTATCAAGCAAATCAATTCGTTGTTTATTAGATAATTCCTTCAATGCTTCTCCTGATAAAGCACTAAGATTCGCTAAACTATAACCTCCGCTACTAATCAGACCATCAATATGACTACTCCATTTTTCTTTATTTTCACAGAGTAAGTACTTTTTTAAGTTTGCAAATTCACTGTTTGCTGTTTTGGATTCAAACTCTACAGCATAAAAAGCTCTGCTGTTAGTTTGCTTCGTATGACAAAATCCAGTTCGAAGAGCATCGGTATTTCCAAGTACTGCAAAATCTTCAGGTAATTCGCAAGAACGAGGATTAAGTGTAATTGGTAAAGCTTTATGGAAACCTATTAAAAGTTTCTCATACTTCACCCCATCACCTAAAGTTATATTGTCAGCGCCAGTACCAGAAGAATTGTCATGAGTTATTGTAACAATCTTATTAAAAGCATAGCCAAACCTTATCTGCTCGATGATTTGTCGAGTTCCTTTATAGTCACTAAAGCCTATCATTGCCCCCTCTTCCTCGTCTTGCGCAAAAGCAAAAAGCATCGTCTGCGGGTTGTGAATCAAGTCCCATTGGTACTTCCATGTGGATAACCTTAATTGCACCCTTTCGAGTTCCACTACACCCACTTTTGAACTGTCAAAAAGCACATAACCGTACTTTCCGGAAAGTGGCAAAAACGCCTTTAGGCTATCTTTTTCTGAAGGGCA
>QKGS01000060.1 GCA_003250355.1 Bacteroidota bacterium | reverse complement strand
CCATACAGCGAGGGATACTTTTTGTTTGGTCATCCCAATGGAGATACTAAGAAGGTATGTATTGAATCACATAATGCAACCCTTCCACCTCATGGTAACTATTTTTCATTGTATTATGATTTTGGTGTGCCGGAAAAAGGCTTTTCCGGAGGGCCGGTTTTCGATTTCAAAAAAAGAGTAGTAGGGTGGCATTGTACATTGGCTAGTGGAGCAAATTGTAATACAAAAGGTTACGATAAAGCTACGGCTGGTTTTATAAAAGAACTATACAGTGAGATAAGTACATTAATTGATCCGGAAAGTAAAGGATATTCGGAAAATGCTACCGATGCAACGCCTTTACATTGCTATAATTGCATGAAAGATGAAAACGAAACAGGAATTGATTGTGGTGGAGATTGTGTGCAGTGCGTAAGTGCAAAGGAGTCGTTATTGGTAACAAATAATACAACAGGTGTGTTGTATGGTGAAAATAATGTTGTTATTGGCAATAATAAGAGCAACGATTTTATTGAAATATCAGGAAATACACTTGTTATGTCGAAGAAAAAAATAATTGTGCAACCAAAAACAAAAATACTTGCAGGAAGCGATATGTATATTTCAAGTGATAATGCTATTGATTATAACGAATGCGGAAGAACATGTATTAACCTTGGCAATGTTTTTACTCCAAATAATGATGGACTTAATGATTTTTGGTGCTTTACTCATACAAATATTATTTTTTACAGTGTGCTGGTTTTTAATCGTTGGGGAGAAGAGATATTTAGTGATTCTAAAACCCTTAAAGAAGATGGAACGGTACAAATATGGGGAGGTCCTGCTCCGGGGTCAGCACATTATAAGAGTGGAAGTGTGTTTTATGTATTATTTGAAGCGTACGATTGTTATGGTATAAAGTATACACAAAAATCGCATGTAACTATGTTTACAGGAGGTAAGAGCGGCAGTATAATCGACTCATTACCAACAAATAACAACAATCATGAATTAATTTCAATTTATCCGAATCCTGCAAAAGACTATCTATATGTTACAATAAATGATACAGAAGTTACTAATATTGATTATTTGATATATAATTATGCCGGAGAATTAATTGAAGATGGATGTATTAATAATTATTCGACGATAAACTTAGCCTATTTTAGAAAGGGTACCTATGTAATAGTATTTGAAAACAATGGAACTAATTATATGGAAAAATTTATAGTTGAATAAAATGTTACCTTTAGCTCAGGGCAATTTTATTCAATTAGAATTGTTCCATCAATTGAAACAAAACTAAATATGAATATTAATCGTTAACTTTGTAAAGAATTTGATTATTAAACGATGAATGCAATAGAGTTAAAATCGGACTTACATCAACTGATTGAAAGGGCAAACGACCTAAGTATTTTACAAACGGTTAAAGTCATTCTGTCGAAAGAATCTGCACACAAAACTGATTGGGCTGATACTTTAAGTGACTCACTAAAAGATGAGCTTGAGGCAAGTATTGAAGAAGCAGACCAAGGGAAAACCATATCTCATACCGATGCAATGCAACAAATTAAAAATCGGTATAATCTTTAGATAATGACAATTACCTGGACCAAAAGGGCTTTGAAATCTTATTTTAAAGTTGCTGATTATCTTCAAGAAGAATGGGGCGAAACTGTAGTAAAAAACTTTGCTAACGATGTTGATAAAATGATTGCTCAAATCGGGGAAACTCCCAATATGTTTGAAGTATCAAAGCAGTATAAGAACATAAGAAAAGGATTTATAACTGAACACAATACTCTTTATTACCGGATAAAACCAAGAAAAAAGGAAATAGAATTACTTATTTTTTTGGATAACAGAAGAGATGACAAAAAACGTCCTTATTAATACCGTAGAAAGCTCACTACTAACTTTATAAAAAAAACATTGTTCGTTATCGCCAGTCAGCAAAAAAACACACCAAACTTCCCACTTAAAACCAAAAAACCGGGAAAAATCCCGGCTTAAAAAAAATTATTGAGGTTTTATTGTGTGAGACTATCCCAAGTAAGTTTTTAAATTTCTACTCCTCGATGTTTGCTTTAGCTTTCTAATAGCTTTTTCTTTAATCTGACGAACTCGCTCACGAGTAAGGTCAAATCGTTCGCCTATCTCTTCTAGTGTAAGTGCCGGCCCTTCGTTTAAACCAAAATATAGCCTCAAAATATCGGCTTCTCTTGCTGCAAGAGTTGTTAAAGTGCGCTCTATCTCTTTTCGTAAGCTGTCGGTAATTAAATTTTTATCGGGCAACGGCATATCTTTATTCGGCAACACTTCATACATACTGCTCTCTTCATCTTGCTGCAAAGGAGCATCCATTGACACGTGCCTACTCGACGACATTAGAGCCTTTTTAACCTCTTCGGGTTGTATTTCCAGTATACTTGCTATCTCCTCTGTCGATGGCTCTCTCTCATATTCCTGTTCAAGAAGGGCGAGTGTTTTATTAATTTTATTAATCGACCCTATTTTATTTAATGGTAGTCGTACTATACGTGCCTGCTCTGCAAGTGCCTGTAAAATCGATTGACGAATCCACCATACAGCATACGAAATAAACTTGAACCCACGGGTTTCATCGAAGCGTTGTGCAGCTTTTATTAAACCCAGATTACCTTCATTTATTAAATCGGGCAAACTTAAACCCTGATTCTGGTATTGTTTTGAAACCGATACCACAAAGCGCAAATTACCTCTAACCATACGGTCAAGTGCTTTTGCATCGCCCTTTTTTATCTTTCGAGCCAGCTCAACTTCTTCATCGGCTGTAAGCAAATCTTCTTTACCTATTTCATGCAGGTATTTATCAAGCGATTGTGTGTCACGGTTGGTAACTTGTTTGGTAATTTTTAATTGTCTCATAGGCTAAGATACATAGTTGTTATTTGGTTTTTGTATTGTACAAATTAGTAATATGTCGAAATTATTAGCTTTTGGCTTTATTTTTTCTGTTGTTTCAGGACAATTTTTGGATTATACTATCACAAAAGTATAATTATTTTTAACTTTTCAAAGTAAATGAATGATTTTCTGCATATTCATATTATATGTTTTTTTATAAAAATACATTATGCAATAATGCCCAATTGATAAAATTTCTAATATTGCAGAATACATAACCAATGCTAAAACAAGTGAAAGAAACATTAAAAAAAGATATAATCGTTTACTTAACGGTTTTTGGGGTTTTAACCTTACCTTTCCTTTTGTTTCCTGAATTAGATATAATATTACAGAAACCGTTTTTTAAAGCTACCTCAGGTTGGTTCTTAATGAACGTTACGTTTTGGGATATTATATATAAGTATGGAATATTTGTAGGATATGCGGTATCAATAATTGCACTATTTGTTCTTTCACTGTCATTTTCCCGTAAGGGGATTTATAAATGGCGAAAAGCTGCTTTACTAATGCTATTTGTAATAGTATTAGGGCCTGGAATACTTGTAAACGGTATATTTAAAGAGCATTGGGGCAGACCCAGACCATACGACATAGAAGAATTCCATGGCGAGCATGAATTTGTGAAGTTGTGGAAAAAAGGAGACACCGATGGCAAATCGTTCCCTTGCGGACACGCATCTATGGGTTTTTATTTAGCTATACCATTCCTGTTTTTACGCAAAAAATACCGAAAAGCAGCATGGATTTTCTTTATTTCGGGTAACTTATACGGGCTGCTAATAGGAATAGCCCGTATGCTTGCCGGCGGGCATTTTGCCGGCGATGTTGTTTGGTCGGCAGGTATGGTATGGTTTACGGGGATATTGGGGTATTACTTGCTAAAAGTTTACACTCCTGTAAATGAACTGGAATTTGACTTAAGCAAAGAAAGAAAAACCGGAAGAATTGTTAATATTTTAATGGGGTTTGTATTGCCGGCAATGACTATAAGTTTATTGTTAGCAACGCCTTATATTTCGAAAAAAGAAGTAAAAATTGAGGCCGATAAACTTCAAAGCATTGGGATGAATTCACTTACTGCTTCTTTTAATGAGGGTAATGTAAATGTATATTTTGATACATATTTCCGTTCATATTATGCTGTTAATGCTTTCGGATTTCCGAACAGTAAGATACGATGGAACTGGGAAGAAGGTTCAGAAACTCACTATTGGCTCGAAAATATGGGGTGGTTTACCGAAGTAAACAATAAAATTGATATTACATTTCCTAATAATCAACCTTGGGATAACATATTGAAACTTAGTAACGGTGATATAAATATTGATATACCAAACGATACTATAATCAGAAATTTAACCATATATGTTACCGAAGGTAATGTAACGCTAATATCAAACAATTCAGAATATACTGATATTAATGTAAATAGCCCCAAAATAATTG
The DNA here is from genome assembly GCA_003250355.1 of Bacteroidota bacterium. Taxonomy (GTDB): domain Bacteria; phylum Bacteroidota; class Bacteroidia; order Bacteroidales; family SZUA-534; genus SZUA-534. The sequence continues at coordinate 108,330 of QKGS01000060.1, read as the reverse complement.
ACAATAATAATATACTTTCACAATCGGCAATTGTGAGTAAAACTAAAATAAACATTTTTATTGAAAATGGCAGTTGCCAAATATTACCATAACTATGTGAAAAATATTAATTTCAAATATTTACATAAAAACTATATATTGTTGAATATTTGATTTTCCAAACAAAAATATATGAGTGGTTTATTGATTCTAATTCTTGTACTTGTTTTTGTTCTAATTCCGGTAGGGAGTGTAGTAACTTGGTATTATGTAAGAGATAAGGCAATAGTAAGTATGTCGGTAGGAGTATTTGCAACAGCAATACTATTATTTATAATTGGCTTATTAGTTGCTACTTATGGCTTTATTCATTTGCTGTGGGCTATTCCGGTAATACTTGCTTTGGGTGGTTTGTCGCTTTTATTTCAGAAAAGCTATTTTCAAATTCCACTTGAAAAGAACAAAGAACTATTGCTCGAATTAGTAGAAAAAGGCGAACTGAAAGACTCTGAAATAATTAAAACCTCGAATGCTAAAAACAGCCTTGCATTTATTACAGAATTAATAATTACCGCAAGCAATAAACAAAAAAGAATACTGGAATCGTTACTCAAAATTTCTAATAACAATTTTGAACTTGATTTAGAATATTTGGGTAAGCAACACGCATTTACAGAGGCTTTAAACAACATGAAAGGTAAGCTTTCGGCAGCTCTTGAAAAAGAGAATAAACGAAAAATAGAAGAAGAGCGCAGAAACTGGGCAGTAAACGGAGTTGCTAAGTTTAACGACATATTGCATATGCAAAATGCCGATTTGCAAACAATAAGCTACAAATTTATAAGCGGGTTAGTTGATTATGTGGGTGCAACACAAGGAGCATTATTCGTTGTAGAAAATATTGATAAAGAGATAGAAGACGATTTACGATACGAAATGAAAGGTGCTGTAGCATACAACAGGGAAAAAAATATAAATATTAGCTTTAAAAATGGCGAGGGCTTAATTGGCAGATGTGCTTTTGAGCGATTGCCCATATATATGAAAGAGGTTCCTGGCAACTATGTTACTGTAACCTCGGGTCTTGGCGATTCTAATCCGCGTTCAATATTAATAGTACCTGCTATTTATAGCGAAAAGGTATATGGTGTTATAGAGCTTGCCTCAATTCATGAATTGAATGATTATAAAAGAGATTTTGTAATGTCGCTTGGCGAAATTGTAGCATCGTCGTTATCGGCTATTAAAATAAACGAGCAAACACGCATATTGCTTGAAAACTCGAAACAACAAGGCGAAGAGCTAGCCGCCCAGGAAGAAGAAATGAGACAAAACCTTGAGGAATTACAAGCAACACAAGAGGAGGTGTCTCGCCTAAGAACCGAAGAACAACGAAAAATAAGAAAGCTTGAAAACAGAATTAATGAACTTGAGGCTCAGCTAGGTATAAACAACTAATATTATATTACTCTATGAATATTGTTTTAAAATCTGTTTTTTATTTATTGTGTACAATACCATTAACCACTTTTGCTCAATACAACGATGATATTTATGAATTAAATACTACTCATAAAAAACTTATTAAACTTACATATCGCGATATTGGTGAGTTTCTTGATGCCCACAACAAATGGCGCGACGATGTAAAAGTGCCTCAACTGGAATGGAACGATTATTTGGCTAAATACGCAGCCGACTGGGCAATAAAAATAGGCGAGCAAGGGTGTGAATTGCAGCATCGCCCCGATAGCCGGTTTGGTGAGAATATATATTGGACTTCTGCTCCCGATTTTATACCCAAAGAGGTGGTTGACGAATGGGGCAGCGAAAAAAAACAATATAAAGGGAAGGTTATAGGCGACGATATTTCTAAAACAGGACACTATACCCAATTAGTTTGGTATGAAACAAAAGAGGTAGGCTGTGCAGCTTTTAAATGCTCCGATGGTATTTTTGTTGTATGTAATTACAACCCAACAGGCAATATTATTGATGAGCATCCTTACAAAAGAGATAAATAATAAAAAACTCCGGAAGTAATCCGGAGTTTTTTATTATTTGTATTGCGTTACTACATTTTATCAATTATAGTATTAAATGTTGTGCTTGGTCGCATTGCAGCTGTTGCTTTGTCGAAATCGGGTAAATAATAACCTCCTAAATCAACAGCAACCCCTTGTGCTGAATTTAATTCATTTACAATTTTTTCTTCATTCTCAGTTAGAGCTGTTGCTACAGGCTTAAAAACAGCTTTTAAATCGGCATCGCTATTTTGTTCGGCAAGCTTTTGCGCCCAATACATGGTCAAATAAAACTGACTGCCGCGATTATCGAGTTCGTTAACTTTTCGCGATGGCGACTTACTGTTTTCGAGCAATAACTCGGTTGCAGCATCGAGGGTTTCACCCAACACTTTTGCCTTTGGATTATTGCTGTAATTACTTAAATGTTCAAATGAAACTGCAAGAGCTAAAAACTCGCCTAAAGAATCCCATCGCAGGTGATTTTCTTCGGCAAATTGCTGAACATGCTTAGGTGCAGAACCTCCGGCTCCTGTTTCAAATAATCCTCCCCCATTCATAAGTGGAACTATTGAAAGCATTTTGGCACTTGTACCTACTTCAAGTATTGGGAACAGGTCAGTTAAATAATCTCTTAAAACATTACCGGTAACCGATATCGTATCTTCACCCTTACGCATTCTTTCAAGTGAGTATTTTGTAGCATTAACCGGGTTCATTATTTCAATATTTAACCCTGTGGTATCGTGTTCGGGAAGATACTTTTTCACTTTCTCAATAAGTTGAGCATCGTGAGCACGGTTACTGTCGAGCCAAAATATTGCAGGTGTATTTGTAGCCTTGGCTCTGGTTACAGCAAGCTTAATCCAATCCTGTACTGGCGCTTCTTTTACTTGACACATTCTCCATATATCCCCTTGCTCTACTATATGCTCCATTAAAACATTTCCATTTGAATCGGTAACTTTAACTGTACCGTTTTCTGATATTTCAAATGTTTTATCGTGCGACCCATACTCCTCGGCTTTTTGTGCCATTAGACCTACGTTCGAAACGCTACCCATTTCCGATGGATTAAGTGCTCCATTAAGTATGCAATCGTCAATAACTGCCTGATATACTCCGGCATAACTTCGATCGGGTATTGTAAATTTTGTGTCTTTCGGGTTACCATCGGGGCCCCACATTTGCCCCGATGTACGTATTGCTGAAGGCATTGAAGCATCAATAATTACATCGCTTGGTACGTGAAGGTTGGTAATACCCTTGTCGGAATTAACCATTGCAAGAGCCGGTTGCTTTGCATATACAGCCTTAATTGCAGCCTCTATTTCTTCTCTCTTATTTGATGAAGCTACTTTATTATAAACATCGCCTATTCCATTATTTGCATCAACTCCAAGTTTAGCAAATTCAGCTGCATATTTTTCAAACACCTCTTTGTAGTATACTTTTACTACGTGCCCAAAAATAATTGGGTCAGAAACTTTCATCATGGTAGCTTTCATGTGAAGCGAGAAAAGAACATCTTGCTCTTTTGCTGCTTTTATCTCTTTTTCAATGAATGCTATCAGTTTTTTTATATTCATTACAGTTGCATCAATAATTTCACCTTCCTGTAATGATAATTTTTCTTTTAAGGTTGTAACAGAACCGTTATTTGCGTAAAGCTCTATTTTTACATTCGTTGCTTTTTCAATAGTAAGCGACTTTTCATTGGCAAAGAAATCGCCTTGGTTCATGCTTGCTACATGGGATTTTGAATTACTTGACCATTTACCCATTGAGTGAGGGTTTTTCTTAGCATAATTCTTTACTGCTTTAGGTGCTCTACGGTCAGAGTTACCCTCACGCAAAACAGGATTAACGGCACTACCTTTAATTTTATCGTAAGTGGCTTTTACAGCTTTTTCAATATCATTTGAAGGTTCTTCGGGATAATTGGGCAGGTTGTATCCCTTTGCCTGCAACTCTTTAATGGTTGCTTTTAACTGAGGAATAGAAGCACTTATGTTTGGTAACTTTATAATATTTGCCTCCGGCTTTGTAGCCAATTCACCAAGCTCTGTTAAAGCATCGCCAATTTTCTGATTTTCATTCAAATATTCCGGAAAATTTGCAATCATTCTGCCGGCAAGCGATATGTCTTTCAATTCTACTTCTATTCCTGCATTTTTTGCAAATGCATTTACTATTGGTAAAAATGAATATGTAGCCAAAGCCGGAGCTTCGTCGGTTTTTGTGTAAATAATTTTTGAGTTGGTGTTCATTATCTAAAATATTTATGAAGATGTTTAATTAAAATTTGCTCTCTAAAAAACCCAACGGGCATTTAAACCAAAGCTTAATACATGCAAATATGTATCGGGTATTATTAATAAACCGGGACGCCAGTCAATACCTAATACAATAGGAGCTTCAGTAAATTGGTATTCTATTCCAACCTCGGCCAAAGCACCTAATCCGAAATCTTTTTTTACAAAGTATGTACCTGCTCCGGCTCCTAAATACCATTGAAATGTCTCTGTTTCTATTTTCAAATCTTTGTAAATAACATCCCATAAGGCATCGAAACCTACTCCCCAGTTATCGAATGTAAGGTCGGCATGGATTCGCCCCTGATCTAACGGAACTACTCCATCAATAGCCCAATAACCGCCACCATGAAACGCACCTGCTCTTATTCCTATTTCTTGTGCATTTACGTAAGTTGCACTAATTAATAACATAAAAAAAATAAACTTTTTCATTGGTATGTGTATTTTTTGTTTTTTGCAATGCAAACATACTTATTATTGAGAAACTGTTAAAACAAAAGTGTACGCATAATGGTTTATTGATGAAGTATTACATAATATTTTATGATTAGAGATAAGATTTTTTTGATTTTAGGAATTGTTTTACTAAGCTCCGGAATACTGTTGAGACTTTTAACTGACTATTCTATTCTTCCTAAATTAATTATATTGACAGGTATAGCTTTTAAATATTTGTATTTATCAGCAATTATAAAGAATTACGGATATAAGGTTGGAAAAGAATTTATTGTGTTATCAATTGGTTTGGTATTGTTTTTAACAGGCTTAATTTTGAAAAACAATAATTACAATTGTATATATGGCTATTTTCTATTTGGTGGAATAATCTTAAAAATATCATTTATTACAATATTTGTAATAAAGAAAAACAAGCTTAATCATTAAGAATTCTAATAATATTGGCTATATGAGATTGAATAGTTTTTAATGCTGCAACTATTTCCATATGGTTTTCTGAAGTTCTAATGCTTTCTTCAATATTTCCACTTAGCCGCATAAAATGATTATATTTTATTTCAACTGCTAGTTTGCGAAGATTCTTATTTTCTCTTTTAAGTTTTTTTGCCGATTTGGAATTGAAAGCATTAAATAGTTCGAGAGTTTGTGAAAAGTAATTCATTATGTTTTTATAAAAATCTTCTATTTCCTTTTTACCTGATTCTGAAAAATCGACCTCTTTAGTAACCCAAATCATTGATTTTGGCATAAGAACATTATACGAAATATCGGCAATTTCTTCAAGCTCCGACACTATATACATTACTTTGAAAGAGTCTTTTATAATATCCTCTGATGCATCTTGTCTACTTATTTGAGTAACATATGATGATATTTCTTCCTGATAAAAATCAACATACTTTTCATTTTCTGCTATTGTGTTCGATATTTGACTCTTTTTATTTAAAAATGGTATGAAACTTGATTCAATCATACTATATACAACTTTACCCATCTCTGATGTTTCTTGTTTTGCCAATGCTAAAGCTATATCGGGTTGTTTTAACATTATTTTCTTAATATGTTGTAATTCAATGCTTTTTGTTGACTTAACATTTTTATCAGGCATCATTTTTATAATAATTTCTGTAAACTTATTGTAAAAAGGGAAAATAATAATTGTTGCAAAAACATTAAAAAGGGTATGAGCATTTGCAATTTGTCGCATTATACTTGCCTGATCCGATGCTACATACGATGTAAATGAATATACCAGATTTTCATAAGTAGCTAACCACCAGCAAATTAGAATAACCCCTATTAGTTTTATTGATAAAAATGCCACAGCAACACGCTTAGCTTCTATTCCCGATTGTAATGATGCAATTATTGCTGTAGTTGTGGTTCCAATATTTGACCCCAAAAGCAAAGGTATTGCTATTTCAAGATTAATAATACCTTGTGAAGCCATTACTATAACTATGCCTATAAATGCACTACTGCTTTGAATAATTGCAGTAAACACTATACCTACAAAAATACCAAGTACCGGGTTATTGAGCTGTCCAATTATATTTAAAAATGGTTGGTATGTACGTAGTGGATACATGGCTTCTGACATAAGCTGAAGACCAAAAAACAAAAGACCAAAACCAAGTAATGCCCCTCCTATAAACTTAACTGATTGCTTTGCCGGAATAGCTTTCATTGCAAATCCGGCAGCAATAAACAACAGTGAATAATCGGTTATTTTAAATGCTATAATATGTGCAGTTACAGTAGTTCCTATTCCGGCTCCAAGCAATATTCCGAATGTTTGAGCAAATTGCAACAATTTGGCTTCAACTAAGCTTACTGCCATAACCGACACTGCACTACTACTTTGTATAATTGTTGTTGTTACCACTCCGGTTAAAAATGAGTAAAAACGGTTTTTAGTAAACTTATTTAGTATATCCTTTATTTTAGAACCGGCAGCATTACTAAGGTCTTTGCTCATTAGCTCCATACCATAAAGAAATATGGCTAATCCGCCAATTGTCATTATTATTATTTTCATCCAGTCCATACCTGAATAGTTTTATGTTTGCGGTTATACTAGCTTATATTAAAAATACCCAAAATGTAAAAAAACAACAAGTGTATAATTATATATATTGCTAAATATTATCCTTATTTTGTTCAAATATATTAACAATCAAATATTCTTATCTATGAGTGCTTTATTTACAATACTTATATCTTTTGGTATGCTATTTTTTGTGTTTGATTGGTTTGTTGACAAAACATTAAATATTCGCAATAATACTATCTCGGATTATGCCAATGGCAAGTTCGGATATTTAACTACTTGCGGATTTTTAATTTATGGCTTATCGGTTTGTTTTTCAGTGCTTTATTTGTTACCCATGCAGAACATTGCATTCTCCGTTTTTAAATGGATTGTATTTGGTTATGGAACAGGCATAGCCCTACTTGCAGTATTTCGATGTAACAAAGCAGGAGAAACAACTTTACGAGGTATGTTTCACAATATTTTTGCAAATGTTGCTATGATTGGTATCTCTCTTAATATGTTTTACTTTTTTACAATCAGCTATCTGAATGGAACATTTTCAACTATTACTTTGGTATTAGCTTCTATAAATATTGTGAGTGCAATACTATTTGCATTGTCATTCAAATATATTGGTAATGCGGGAATATGGGAGCGTATATGTATGTTTTGTCAATATATATGGATAATATCGGAGCATATATGAATTTGTGATTTATTTTCTCCCATTTGAATAAAAAATTTATTTCAACGTATCATTATACCATTCTTCAGGGTTTTTTATAATGTATTCCGATATTTTTATATAGGATTGTTCATTGCGTATAATGTGTTCCCAGTAATTGCGTTGCCACAATTTTTCGTTAAATCCCAATAATCCAAATTGTTTTGTAACCGCCGATTTATAACCGCGAACAATTGCCCCAATGGTTTGCGATGGCGACCGTAGGGGCGTATCGCATACGCCCGTATTATTATTATGCGAATGCAATTCGTTTATATTATCGGGCGTATGCGATACGTTTATACTATCGGGCGTATGCGATACGCCCCTACCCAATAACCGGACAATGGCGTGAATATGGTTTGGCATTATTATAAATTCACCCAATTCAACATTATTCCGTATTTCGTTTGTTTTCATCCACTCATTATATGCAATTTGCCCGTATTCATTTAATCTCATTTCACCATTTTCAATGTGACCAAACCTACAAATCCTGTCCTGACAACAAATGGTTATAAAATATAACCCTGCCTGCGAATAATCATATCCCTTTAGGCGGATGCTACGACGATGATGTTTGGTCGGGTTATAGGTCATATTATGGTTTTATCGTTGGTTACGTTTGGGCGTATCGCATACACCCTTTATCGAACGCTGTCTTCTATTATCGCATACGGGAAACGGTTCAAATATTCGTCAATATTTTTTATACGTTTTCCCTTTGGGGTGTTGAGAATATAAAACAATTCAGCTATTCGTGCAGCCAAATCGCTACCATCTTCCAAAGTTTTTTGTTCAATGAAATCAATAAAAATTACAGCTCCTTAATAATATTGGTAACAAACTTAAATTCTTCAAATGAAATTATCTGCCCATTTATATGATATATTTCTATTCCATTAACTATCTCAATATCAACATCGGATGGTTCAAATTCTTCGAAGTAATCTTTGTTATGTAACAACGACTGATTAAATGAAAAATACTTACCTTCTTCAATTTTTACAGTAAATATTCCTCTCTTTTTTGTCCCTTCGAGTATTTGAAATTCAATGCCCATAAACACTTTTTAATGTAGATAATATCAACTTATTATAGTAGTAATATAAGCAAAACATTACTCCGATTCTGTTTTTAACGGAATCCATTTATTCAATGGGGTTCGCCACATAAGTACCAAAGCTATAATAAAATAGATGCCTAATGCAATAACACTATTTCTTGCACTTCCGGTTATTTGCTCTATAAATCCGAATGAGAACATTCCGAATACAATAGCCATTTTCTCTGCAAAATTATAAAAGCTGAAATACGATGCTGTATCATTTGAATTATCGGGTATAAGTTTCGAAAATGTTGACCGCGATTGTGACTGAATCCCTCCCATTACCAAACCTACTCCGGCAGCAAGTATATAAAACTGTGTAACTGTTTGTACCATAAATCCACCTACACATACCCCCAACCAAATAAACAACATACTTATTATTGATAATTTATTGCCAAATATTTTTGATATATAAGCAAAAAATGTAGCTCCAACTATTGCCAATAATTGAAGTATAAGAATAGTAACTATTAGCTTTGAACCTTCTATTCCTATTTCACTCTGTCCAAACATAATTGCCACAAGCATTAATGTTTGCAACCCCATACTATAAAAGAAAAACGAAAATAAAAAACGCCTGGTAACTATATGAGAAAATATGTATCGCTGAACAGTCATTAGCTCCTTATAGCCTTGCTTTAGCAAATGATGGTGTATTTTATCGCCTTTATCATCTTTCAAAAAAAAGAATGCTATCCATGAAAATGAAAACCACCACACCCCTACTTGTACAAATGATAACTTAATTGGAGCAAGCTGTGTTGAGAAACCAAATGCTTCATATTTCATTACCAATACAAGGTTTATCCCTAATAAAATCACACTTCCGGCATATCCCCATGAATAACCTCTGGCACTAATTCTATCGTGCTGATTTTTATGCGCAATTCGAGGTAGAAAAGAGTTGTAAAACAAAGTAGCTCCTTCGTATCCTATGGCTGCAAATACTACGGTAAGCAAACCATAAAACATATTGTTACCATTAAATAAATACATTCCGGCACACGCTCCGGCTCCAATAAAAGTAAATGCCTGCATAAACTTTTTCCTATGTCCTCCGTAATCGGCTATACCCGATAATAATGGCGACACGAAAGCAATAACCAAAAAAGCAGCTGCAAGTGCATAATCGTAAACAACTGTATTTTTAAACTCTATACCTAAATAATTGTAACTTTCATTAGTTACGGCTTTGTAATAAATTGGAAATAAAACAGTTGTTATTAATAGTTTATATACTGAGTTTGCTATATCGTACGAACACCATGCATTTATTGTTTTCGATAATTTCATATTATAGGCATATTAATTTAACTACCGCAAAACTAATAAAAAAGTAACCCCATAATACTTTTATTATATTCTCATTTTATAATAGTAACTATAAGTATCCTTTATATAAATAAATCAACTACATATTATCTCATTCAATGCCTTTACCCAAATATCTGAATCGTTTAACGATTCTACCAGAGCAAGCTTCTCGCCTCCTTTAGATAAAAACTCCTGCCTGTAATCATCAATTTCAACAATAGTTTCCAAACAATCGGCTACAAACGATGGTGATACTATCAATATCCTTTTGCATCCTTCATCAAGCTTTCTGCTTATTAATTCATCGGTAAAAGGTGTTGCCCAGTTCTTCGATAAACGGGATTGAAAACCCGTAGTGTATTTATCACTGTTCAATCCTAACGAAGCGGCAAGTAACTTTGAAGTATCAAAACACGAAGCTTTATAACATTTTATACCTGCTTCATATCTTAATTCTGTACAACTACACCCTTTGTGAATTTTATTTATTTGCCTGTCGGGTAATCCATGGTAGGTAAATATTATATGGTCAAACTCATCGGGCTTATAAGTTTTAACTCTGTTTGCAAATGCATCAACAAATGCCTTGTCATCATAAAATTGCTCTACATAACTAACGTTAATACTACTATCAATTAACTCCGAAACTTTATTAATAGTTGTTTGTGTTGTAGAAGTAGCATACTGAGGGTATAATGGTACTACCTTCAAATCTTTAACACCGTCATTTGCAATAGCTGAAAGTACATTTTTCAGCAATGGCTTACCATATCGCATTGCCGTATAAACTTTGTATTTTTCACCCGATACAGCATTTAGTTTATCCCTGAGGCTTTCCAGATATATCAATATTGGCGACCCTTTTTCAGTCCATAACCGCTTATACAAACTTGTTGATTTATTTATCCGGAATGGAATTATTATACAATTTACCAAAAATAAACGGAGCAATAATGGCAGGTCAATTACAAGCTTATCGTTCAGAAACTGAAACAGAAACCTTCTCACCCCTTTCTTTGTGGGAGCTTCAGGAGTACCTACATTTATTAATAATACCCCTTTACTCATCTGCAACAATCATTTTTGCAAGATTAACCGCCTGTTTAACCCTGTCAGCCATACCTATTCCATTGCGCAAATTACCCGCCAGATAAAGCCCCTTATACTTTGCCTCAATTTGTTCAACTGCCTCATACCTCTGCTTTGTACTTGCTTCATATTGCGGAATAGCCTTTTCGTAACGATGTATTTCTATCATATCGGGTTCACTGTCACACTTCAAAGTCTCTTTTATCTCATTAAGTGCAATTTTCTTAAGCTCATCATCTGCTTTCGCAAAAATGTCAGGTCTTGTTACACCTCCCATAAAAACAGAAAGTATTGCCCCTTTTTCAGGAGCCCTTCCGGTAAATATTGACGCAGGAAACAGTATCCCCAACATATTCCTGTCTTCAACCTTAGGAACCAGACCTCCGAATGCCTTCATCGGTATTCCATGCCAGTTATTATATCCAACAGCAACCTGAACCACCTTAGCATATTCAAGTTCTGAAAAATGCTTAAGCAAGCCTTCTTCTATAAAAGGTAACATTTCAGGTAAAGCATAGCTTCCTGTTGTAGTTACAACTTTATCAGACTCTACACTACCGCCAGTATAATTTACTACAAATCCTGTATTCTGAGGTTGAATTATTACTCCCGAAACTTCTAATACGATATTCTCCTTACCTATCTCTGAAACCAAAGCATTTATCAGATTTTGCATACCTCCTTTTGCTGCAAAAACTTTTCGTGTTGCTTTTTTATCCTGCTCCGACTTCGGCTCCTTACCTTTCTTAATTGCACCACCAATAAAACTGCCATACCTCTGTTCAAGGTTATATAGCTTTGGCAATGCAAATTTTGTTACAAGCTTATCAGGGCTTCCGGCATAAATACCTCCAATAAAAGGGTTAACTGCATAATTCAAAATACTCTTACCCAGCCTTCTTCTCACAAGCTCTGAAACAGTCTCATAAGGGTTTATTCCTGCTTTCCTGAAAGGTTCTCCAATTATTCTAAGCTTGTCGCTAAGGCTAAATAATGGTGTAGTTATTCCTTTCCATAAGCCCGATGGCAGAGCATTCCATTTATTATTCTTCCATATCCAACGTTGCTTCGATGCTTCGTTTGCATTTTCAAGTTCACACTTCCCCTGCAAATCCTCAAAAAGTTCAGCCATCTCATAAGAGCCCATTGAGCCTGAATTGGGACCGGTTTCGTAAGTAAAACCATTCTTCTTTACAGTATGAATAACCCCGCCTGCACGATTCATTTTCTCAAGAATACAGACTGACTTACCCGCTTTCTTAAGATAATATGCAAGAGTCAGACCTGTCAAGCCTGCTCCTATTATTGTAACATCAACTTTATTGGTTGTCATTATCTTTCTATGATTTATGCAAATTTAACGGAATTTGCGGATGATTGTTTTTATAACTATTATTTAGTTGACTTTAATATTGTGATAGCCTATTTTTATTATAGAAAATTACTATTGCCCAAAATGAAAAACGAAATAATTATTTATCAAGCGATGAGCTTACAAAAGTTGAGGTTAAAATAGAAGATGAAACCGTCTGGTTAAATAAAGAACAGATTAGTTTATTATTTGATAGGGACAGAAGTGTTATTAATAGACATATAAACAATATCTTCAAAGAAGGAGAATTGCAAAAGGAAGTGGTATGTGCATTTTTTGCACTAACCACTCAACACGGTGCTATAAAAGGTAAAACTCAAATTCAAAGTGTTGAATTTTACAATCTTGACGTTATAATTTCTGCAGGTTACAGAGTAAAATCAAAGCAAGGCACTCAATTCAGAATATGGGCAAATAAGATTCTTAAAGACTATCTGCTCAAAGGCTACTCTCTCAATAACCGAATGAATAGAATTGAAAATAATGTTGACGAAACTGTTTTTGCAATGCTATCAAAAAGAAGTAAAAATGGTTTGCATTTTCAGGAATGGATAGCCTCATTAATGAGATACTCAACAAAGTACTGCAATAAAACTTTTTATGATTCTAAACATTCTACCTACAATATCCAATCTTCCAACTTGAAACCTGTAACCTGCAACCTGCAACTTACTACACCACCTTAGAGTGTTTCCCTTCTACGGCCTCATAAGCCGGATCAAATGATGCAGCAATATTTCTTACAAAGAAGTTCCCCTGCTCGGTTAACTGGATCTCATCATCAGAAAAGCTTAATAATCCATCATTTGCAAAAGCTTCCAACCTAGTATTGTTGTAATTAACTATTTGCAAAAGCTCATCTTTTTCAATACCAAGATTTTCCGCAGTTGTACCCCAATTAATATAACCATTACACATAAGCTGATTAATAACTTCACGAACAGCCTTCTGCTCATCAGACACAATACACCCTTTTTCAACAGGCATTCTGCCCTCATCCATTAAATCAAGGTACTGCTTTACACTTTTTATATTCTGAACATATCCCCCACCTAACTGGCTGATACCAGAAACTCCGAATGCATATACCTGACCAGTTGTTCTGCGGGTGCAATATCCCTGAAAGTTCCTGTGCAGTTCCTTGTTTTGCAATGCAATACTCAATTCATCGTCGGGCAAAGCAAAATGATCAAAACCAATTGGCAGATACCCTGCATCTTCAATAATATCATAAGCAGCCTTAAACATTTCTGTTTTCTCATCGGCTGTTGGCAAACCTATTTTCTGTAAAGCTTCCTGATGTTTTTTAAACCATGGTACGTGTGCATATGAAAAAGTAACTATTCTGTCAGGCTTTATATCAACAGCTTTTTTTATAGTTTCAATAAAGCTCTCCTTTGTCTGCCCCGATAATCCATAAATAAAGTCCAAATTCACACCTGTACATTTAGGATTGCTCTTCAAGTAAGCAACAAGCTCCTTTACAGGCAAATTTGAAGGCATACGGTTTACATTATTCAAAACCTCTTCATTAAAATCCTGAATACCCAGACTGAATCGGTTGAATCCGGCATCAAATAAATCATCAACATACTTGTAATCCAATAACCACGGGTGGCATTCTATTGCAATTTCAGGCTTCTCAATAAACTCAAATTCATCAAAGAATATCTGGTTTATCTCTTTCAGGTATTTTGAGTCAATAGCATTTGGTGTACCTCCCCCATAATGTATTTGTGATACCTTCCTGTTCTTATCTATTTTTGAAATAACAACAGCTATTTCTTTCTTTAATGCCGCCACATATTGCTCCACCTTATCAGCTTTGGGCATAAGAACCGAATTACAGCCACAGTAAAAGCATATCTTTTTACAAAATGGCATATGAATGTAAAATGCTATATGTTCCGGATTCTCTAAGTTTGATTGTTCTATCAGTTCAAAATATTTTCTCTCACTGAAATCAGCTTCAAAATGGTTAGCCGGCGGATAACTTGTATACCTTGGAACAGGTATATTATATTTTGCTAAAATCTTTTTATCTATTTCCATAACATGTAGTTTATAATCAATGAAAGAAACAAGCTATATTGACATTTGGTTCATTAATTGCAAAAATATTTATAACAAATGCAATAAAAAAGGGTAGCCAACCGACTACCCTTTAAATATATAATTTTCAAAAATTACTTTTTGTAACCATAAACAGCTTTTTCACCTAATTCTTCCTCAATGCGAAGTAATTGGTTGTATTTAGCCATACGGTCTGAACGGCTCATTGAACCTGTTTTAATTTGACCTGAGTTAGTTGCAACAGCTATGTCAGCGATAGTAGAATCTTCAGTTTCTCCTGAACGGTGCGAAGTAACCGAAGTAAATCCTGCACGGTGAGCCATTTCAATTGCATTTAAAGTCTCTGTTAAAGAACCAATTTGGTTTACTTTAATTAAGATAGAGTTTGCAGCTTTTAGTTCAATACCCTTTTTCAGGTACTCTACGTTAGTTACAAACAAATCGTCACCTACCAACTGACACTTATCGCCAATTTTAGCGTTAAGCTTAACCCATCCGTCCCAGTCGTTTTCATCCATACCATCTTCTATAGAGTCAATTGGGTATTTTGCAACAAGGTCTGCCAAGAAAGCTGCTTGTTCATCGCTGTTACGCTTAGCTCCGTTAGGTCCTTCAAATTTTGAGTAATCGTATACTCCATCTTTATAGAACTCTGAAGCAGCACAATCAAGCGCAATAGTTACTTGAACACCAGGTTTATATCCAGCTTTTTCAATTGCTTTAATAATTGAATTTAATGCATCTTCAGTACCATCTAATGCAGGAGCAAAACCACCTTCGTCGCCTACAGCAGTACTTAAATTACGGTCATGTAATACCTTCTTCAGGTTATGAAAAATCTCAGCACCCATTCTTAATCCTTCACGGAAAGTTGGAGCACCTACCGGACGAATCATGAACTCTTGGAATGCGATAGGAGCATCAGAGTGTGAACCACCGTTAATAATGTTCATCATAGGAACAGGAAGCGTTACGGTATTAGTACCGCCAATGTAACGATACAAAGGCATACCACAGTACTCTGCAGCAGCTTTAGCAGTTGCTAAAGAAACACCTAATATAGCGTTTGCACCTAAGTTGCTCTTTGTTTTTGTTCCGTCAAGTTCTAACATTTTATAATCAATACCAACCTGATCAGTAGCAGGCATACCAATAATTTCCGGTGCAATTTTTTCATTTACATTAGCAACAGCCTTGAGAACACCTTTACCTAAATAACGACTTTTATCGCCATCACGTAATTCTAAAGCCTCATGCTCACCTGTTGATGCTCCCGATGGAACAGCAGCTCTACCTACGATACCACAATCTAAAGTAACTTCTACTTCAACAGTTGGATTACCACGCGAATCAATAATCTCACGTGCATGTACATTTGAAATTAATCCCATAATTACAAAAATTTGATGTTTGAGTATTTAATATTCTAATTTATACTATTATTTAACTTTCAGTTTTTCCCAAAAAGTGCGTCAAATATAATAATTTATCACTCTATAAGGGCATTAAAACTTCTTTTTTTTAACCTGACTTTAAACAGGTTTTTCAAACAAAAAAGGGATAACCTTACGATTACCCCTTTAAATATTTTAAAAAGAAATACTATTCTTCTTTATTTTCTTCAGCTGTATCAGTTGACACTTCAGTTGAAGTTTCACTTACTTCAGCTTTTGGCTCTTCAACAACAACTTCCTGAGCTGTTTCTGCCTGAGCTTTAGAGCTTCCGCCTCTTCTTCTGCGAGTTGTTTTTTTAGCACCTTCTTTTACTTGTGAGTAAGTTTCGTTATAGTCAACAAGCTCAATTATACACATTTCAGCGCTATCACCCTTACGAATACCTGTTTTAAGTATTCTAGTATATCCTCCCGGACGAGTTCCTACTTTTGCCGCTACATCGCGAAATAGTTCAGAAACGCTTTCTTTGTTTTGTAAATAACTAAATACAACCCTTCTTGAATGAGTTGAGTCTACCTTTGATTTTGTGATCAATGGCTCAACGTACATTCTTAAAGCTTTTGCTTTCGCAACTGTTGTTGTGATTCTTTTATGAAGAATCAACGACGAAGCCATATTAGACAACATCGCGTTACGATGCGCAGCTTTCCTTCCTAAATGATTAAAACCTTTATTATGTCTCATCTTTGTTATTCTTTCTCAAGTTTATACTTACTGATGTCCATTCCGAAAGTAAGGTTCATTGCCTCAAGCAGTTCATCAAGCTCGGTCAACGATTTTTTACCAAAGTTTCTGAATTTCAATAAATCGTTCTTATTGTAAGTACACAAATCACCTAAAGTCTCAACATCAGCTGCTTTTAAACAGTTTAGTGCACGAACAGAAAGATCCATGTCTACTAGTTTTGTTTTAAGCATTTGACGCATATGTAATACTTCTTCATCAAACTCTTCAGCCTGATATTTTTCATCAGAATCAAGAGTTATTTTCTCATCAGAGAATAATAAGAAATGATGTATTAAAATTTTTGCTGCTTCTTTTAAAGCATCTTTCGGGTGAATAGAACCATCAGTATCAATATCAATAATAAGCTTTTCGTAATCTGTTTTTTGCTCTACCCTGTAGTTTTCTACAGCATATTTCACATTACGAATAGGCGTATGAATAGAATCTAATGCTATTACCCCGAATTCTGAATCTACAGGCATATTTTCTTCAGAAGGCACATACCCGCGCCCCTTATTGATGGTAATCTCCATTTGTAATTTAACGGACGATTCCATACGGCATATTACCAAGTCAGGGTTTAATACCTCAAAACCTGTAATAAACCTCGAAATATCACCTGCAGTAAATTGTTCCTGGTCACTTATCGTAATTGAAACTTTCTCGTGATCAATATCTTCAATCTGTTGTTTGAAACGCACTTGTTTCATATTTAACACGATCTCTGTTACATCTTCAATTACTCCCGGTATACTTGAAAATTCGTGCTCAACACCCTCTATTTTAATAGTGGTGATAGCAAATCCTTCAAGCGACGACAAGAGAATTCGACGTAATGCATTTCCTACAGTGTTACCATAACCCGGTTCTAGCGGACGATACTCAAATGTTCCTTTTTTTTCGTCCGAATCAAGCATGATAACTTTATCGGGCTTTTGAAAAGCTAAAATTGCCATAATTAAATTGATTACTTAGAGTACAATTCTACAATTAATTGTTCTTTTATGTTTTCCGGAATTTCTGTACGCTCCGGTGCGTTTAAGAATTTACCTGATTTTGAATCATTATTCCACTCTAACCATGGAAATTTAGAATGATTTGTTCCAGATAATGAGTTAGTTATCACCTCAAGTGATTTCGACTTCTCTCTAACACCAATTACCTGACCTGTTTTTACACAATAAGAAGCAATATTTACAATACTTCCGTCAACAGTAATGTGCTTATGAGAAACTAACTGACGAGCTGCAGCACGCGTTGGTGCTATACCTAAACGAAATACAACGTTATCTAAACGCGACTCTAACAACTGTAATAAAACCTCACCGGTAATACCTTTGCTACGCTGAGCTTTTTTAAACAGGTTGGCAAATTGCTTTTCTAATACACCATAAGTGTATTTAGCTTTCTGCTTTTCCTGAAGCTGAGTACCATATTCCGATGATTTACGTCTCTTCTTGTTAATACCATGCTGCCCCGGAGGGTAGTTTTTTCTTTCAAAACTTTTGTCGGGACCGTAAATTGTATCTCCGAATTTTCTGGCAATTTTCGTTTTAGGTCCAATATATTTAGCCATTTGCTATACTTTTTTTATTCAACCAACACTTATACTCTACGTCTCTTTGGAGGACGACATCCATTATGAGGTAGTGGAGTAACATCTACTATTTCTACAACCTCAATACCACTATTGTGAATTGTTCTAATAGCAGATTCTCTACCTGTACCAGGACCCTTCACAAATACTTTTGCTTTACGCATTCCCATGTCGTAAGCAACTTTAGCACAATCCTCTGCTGCCACCTGAGCTGCATACGGAGTGTTTTTCTTAGAACCTCTAAATCCGTTCTTACCTGCTGAAGACCAAGATACAACCTGTCCGTCATTGTTTGTTATTGATATAATAACATTATTAAATGACGAATGAATGTGTACCTGTCCGGTAGCTTCAACTTTTACTACTTTCTTTCTTGCTGTCTTTGACTTCTGTGCCATAACCTAACCCTTATTTAGTAGCTTTTTTCTTATTCGCAACGGTCTTTTTCTTACCTTTTCGGGTACGTGCATTGTTACGTGTATTCTGTCCGCGAACAGGTAATCCTGTACGGTGACGTATTCCGCGGTAACAACCAACATCCATTAACCGTTTAATGTTTAACTGAATCTCTGAACGTAATGCACCCTCTAAGCGATACTCCTCGTTCAACACCTTTCTCAATGCAGCTATATCTGCATCTGTCCAATCTTTTACCTTTGTATCGAAACCAATACCGGTCTTTTCCAGAATAGTACGTGCAGTACTCCTGCCAATACCGAATATATAAGTAAGACCTACTTCGCCTCGCTTATTCTTTGGTAAATCAACACCTACAAGTCGTGCCATAAATTATTGTTTAATTTTTCGGTTTGCAAAGTTAATTAAAATTATCCTTGACGCTGCTTAAATTTCGGATTTTTTTTATTAATCACATATAAGCGTCCTTTTCTGCGTACAATTTTACAATCCTCACTACGCTTTTTTACTGATGCTCTTACTTTCATAATTGTATGTTTTTGAACAAGTTGAGGCAAAAGTATCACAGATTTTTGAACTCTTTGACACTCTTACCTTTTCTTGCATCTTTTATTTATACCTGAATGATATTCTTCCCTTTGTTAAATCATAAGGTGACATTTCAACCTTCACTTTATCGCCCGGTAAAATTTTTATATAGTGCATACGCATTTTACCCGATATGTGTGCTGTTATTACATGTCCATTTTCAAGCTCTACACGGAACATTGCATTACTTAATGCTTCTATTATTGTGCCGTCTTGCTCTATTGAGGCTTGTTTTGCCATACTTTATTCCTTTCTGATTCTAACTTCTTTTGACTAACTAAATAGCTCCGCGACCACCTTTTATTCTTCCACTCTTCATAAGTCCGTCGTAATGTCTCATTAATAAGTGGCTTTCTATTTGTTGTAATGTATCTAACACAACACCAACCATAATTAATAATGAAGTACCACCGTAGAAGTATGCAAATGATGTTTCAACACCTGCTATCATTGCAAAGGCCGGCATAATGGCAACCAAAGCAAGAAATACTGAACCCGGTAATGTTATACGTGACATAACTGTATCTAAGAACTCAACAGTTTTACGTCCGGGCTTAACTCCGGGAATAAAACCACCGTTCTTTTTCATATCCTCAGCCATTTGAGTAGGATTAATAATAATTGCTGTATAGAAATATGTAAATACAACAATTAAGAATGCTGAAAGTAAATTATACCAAAATCCGGTAGGATCTGCTAATGCAGCAGCAACTCCGGTTGCAGTATCACTTTCGGCAAAACCTACTAAAATAATAGGTAAGAACATAATAGCCTGAGCAAATATAATTGGCATTACTCCAGAAGCATTTACTTTTAATGGAATATATTGTCTTACGCCTCCATATTGCTTATTACCTACTATACGTTTAGCATACTGTACAGGTATTTTTCTTGTACCTTGTATCAGCAATATTGTAAGTGTTACAACTCCTGCTAAAGCAAGCATTTCAACAATAAACATTACCAATCCGCCACCTTGTTCGTTAAGTCTCGATAAAAACTCAACCCATAAAGCCGATGGTAACTTGGCAATAATGCCTACCATTATTATTATTGAAATTCCATTACCTATACCCTTATCGGTTATTCGTTCACCAAGCCACATCACAAACATAGTTCCTGAGGCTAGTATTACTATTGAAGTAATGGTGAAAAATGAACCTGATATTACAAATGCAGAAGCCGGTAATTGTGCATGAAGGTTAGCCAAATAACTAGGACCTTGTAATAACAAAATTATTAACGTTAAATACCTGGTAATCTGATTCATTTTACGGCGTCCGCTTTCTCCCTCTCGCTGTAAACGCTGAAAATAAGGAACTGCCATACCCAATAACTGGATAACGATCGATGCCGAAATGTACGGCATTATACCAAGAGCAAAAATAGAAGCATTAGAGAAAGCCCCTCCGGAGAACATATCTAATAATCCTAGAATACCTCCGGCAGATTGATCCTTCAATGCTGCCAATTGGCTTGGATCGATACCCGGCAATACAACTCTACTACCTAAACGATAAATTAATAATAAGCCTAGTGTTGTTAATATACGGGCTTTTAAATCTTCAATTTTCCAGATATTTCTTAAGGTTTCAATAAATCGCTTCATTCAATTAATAATTATAACGTTACTACTGAGCCTTCAGCTTTTTCAATAGCTTCAACTGCTGATTTTGAAAATGCATTTGCTTTTACTTCTAATTTTAAAGTAAGTTTTCCATTACCTAAAATTTTTACTTTATCGTTTTTTGATACCAACCCATTATTAATTAATGTGTCAAGGTCAATAACTGATAAACCTTTAGCTTCAGCAAGCTTTTGCAAATCACCTATGTTGATAGCTTTATACTCTACTCTGTTGATATTACGGAAACCGAATTTAGGAACACGACGCTGCAATGGCATTTGTCCACCTTCGAAACCGATCTTTCTTGAGTAACCTGAACGAGATTTGGCACCTTTATGACCACGGGTTGATGTACCTCCGTGACCAGAACCGGTTCCACGTCCAATCCTTTTAGTTGATTTAATAGAACCAGCAGCTGGTTTTAAATTACTTAAGTTCATCTCTTTAAGTTATTTATTTAATTTCCTCGAAAGAAACCAGGTGATTAACTTTATTTATCATTCCCATTATTTGAGGCGTACCTTCGTGTTCTACAGATTGATTAATCTTTCTTAAACCAAGAGCCTCTAAAGTATTCTTTTGGCGCTGTGTGCTACCAATTTTACTTTTAATTTGTGTAATACGGTATTTAGCCATGATTTTAAAAAATTTATCCTTTAAACACTTTTTCTAATGATACGCCACGCTCGTTCGATACTGAATAAGCGTCACGAATTTTAAGTAATGCTTCAATTGTTGCTTTTACTACGTTGTGTGGGTTTGAAGAACCTTTAGACTTTGCTAAACAATCTTTCACACCAACACTCTCTAGCACTGCACGCATAGCACCTCCGGCTTTTACACCGGTACCGTGTGAAGCAGGAGCAACAAAAATATCAGCACCGCCAAAGCTTGCATCTTCTCTGTGAGGAAGAGTTCCGTTTATAACAGGAACTTTTATTAAATTCTTCTTCGCATCTTCAATACCTTTGCTTATAGCAGTTGTTACTTCGTTTGCCTTACCTAAACCATGGCCTACAATACCGTTTTCGTTTCCTACTACTACAATAGCAGAAAAGCTAAAAGTACGTCCACCTTTTGTTACTTTAGTTACACGATTAATTGCAACTAAGCGATCTTTTAACTCAAGATCAGTAGTTTTTATTTTTCTGATACTAGCCATGATTATTAAAATTTAAGTCCTCCTTCACGTGCTGCATCTGCTAAAGCTTTAACTCTACCATGGAATAAATAACCGTTACGGTCATATACTACAGTTGATATACCTTTATCAGTAGCTGCCTTTGAAATCATTTCACCTACTTTCTTAGCCTGCTCAAGTTTTGTTCCCTTAAAATCAGCCATTTCTTTACATTGCGATGAAGCAGCAGCTAACGTAGCTCCTGTTAAATCGTTTATTATTTGCACAGAAATATGTTTATTGCTGCGGAATACGCTCATACGAGGCATTTCTCCTGATCCTTCTACTTTAGAACGGATACTCTCTTTAATCTTTTGTCTTCTTAAACGCTTACTAAAAGCCATAACTTAAATTTTTACAAGAGTTTATTTACCAGCAGATTTACCAGCTTTTCTTCTTATTTGTTCACCTTTAAATAAAATACCTTTTCCTTTGTAAGGCTCAGGTGGTCTGAAGCTTCTAATTTTCGCTGCAACATGACCAATTAATTGCTTATCGCAACTTTCAAGCTTCAATTTTGGAGCCTCGCGGCGTTCTGTTTTGGCTTCAGCTTTAACTTCTTTTGGCAATTCGAAGAAGATGTTATGTGAGTATCCAAGACTCAATTCCAAAACTTGTCCATTTGTTTCGGCACGATAACCTACACCAACAAATTCCATCTCAATTGTGTACCCTTCAGAAACACCAACCACCATATTACTGATTAAAGAACGATATAAGCCGTGTAATGAACGGTGCTCTTTAGAATCAGAAGGACGCTCTACTGTTAGAGCTCCGTCAGCGATGTTTACTGTAATGTCAGGATGTACTTGCTGAGCAAGTTCTCCCTTGGGCCCTTTTACTGATACCAAATTGTTATTTACTGTTACAGTAACACTGTTTGGTATAGCTACAGGTAATTTTCCTATTCGTGACATTCTTTATACTTTAATAAAATATTAATAAACGTAACATAATACTTCACCACCTACGTTTTTAGCTCTTGCCTCTTTATCGGTTAATACTCCTTGTGGAGTAGAGATAATAGCAATACCTAAACCGTTTAGTACACGTGGTAATTCTTTTGCGCCTTTATATTGTCTTAAACCAGGTGAACTTACACGTTGCAATTTTTTAATTACAGGCTGTTTTGTCTCAGCATTGTATTTTAATGCAATTTTAATTGTTCCCTGTGGACCATTCTCATCATCGAACTTATAGTTCAATATATATCCCTGATCAAAAAGGATTTTTGTGATATTCTTACGAATGTTCGAAGCAGGCACTTCTACTACTTTGTGCTTTGCCATCTGAGCATTTCTGATACGAGTAAGAAAATCTGCTATTGTATCTGTCATTTTCCTTATCTTTAACTTATTACCAGCTTGCTTTTTTAACTCCGGGTATTAACCCTTTAAGAGCCATTTCTCTGAATGTAATCCTGCTAATTCCAAATTGTCTCATATATCCTTTCGGACGACCTGTAAGGCTGCAACGGTTGTGCATACGAATAGGCATAGAGTTTTTTGGTAATTTCTGAAGACCTACATAATCTCCCTCAGCTTTTAAAGCCTCGCGTTTTTTAGCATATTTTGCAACTAGCTTAGCACGCTTAACCTCACGGGCTTTCATTGATTCCTTAGCCATAATCTAGTTCTTTTTAAGATTTTTAAAAGGTATTCCAAATTCTCTTAATAAAGCATATCCTTCCTCGTCGGTTTTAGCAGAAGTTACAAATGTAATATCCATACCTAATATTGTACTGATTTTATCAATATCAATTTCCGGGAAAATAATTTGCTCTGTAATACCAAATGTATAATTACCTTTTCCGTCAAGTTTGCTGGTTACACCTCTAAAGTCACGTATACGTGGAAGTGAAATAACAATTAAACGCTCTAAGAACTCATACATTTTTTCACGACGTAAAGTTACCTTTACACCGATAGGCATTTTCTTACGAAGCTTAAAGTTTGAAATATCCTTTTTCGATAAAGTCTTAATAGGCTTCTGACCTGTTATAGCAGCAATCTCATTAGCAGCAACGTCGATAATTTTTTTATCGGCAATAGCTTTACCTACTCCCTGATTAATTACAATTTTCTCTAAACGAGGAACTTGCATGTTCGACTTGTAACTAAATTCCTTAGTTAAGGCGGGAATTATCTCCTCTTCGTATTTCTTACGCAATGTTGGTTTGTAACTCATTACTTAATCTCCTCTCCCGTTTTTTTAGAATACCTTACTAAATTTCCTTTATCGTTCAGCTTTCTTCCAATACGTGTAGGCTCACCATTTGATGGGTCAACCAACATTAAGTTTGAAATATGTATAGCTGCTTCTTGCTTAATTATACCTCCTTGCGGATTCTCAGCATTGGGTTTTGAGTGTTTCGACACCATATTAACCCCCTCTACGATAGCACGTTGTTTGTCAGCGATTACATCAAGAACTTTACCTTTCTGTCCTTTTGACTCTCCACTGATTACTATAACGTTATCTCCTTTCTTTATATGCAGTTTTTTACGCATCGTAATTCGAGTTTTTTTTATTATAATACTTCAGGAGCTAATGAAACAATTTTCATAAACCCGTCACGCAATTCGCGTGATACAGGTCCAAAAATCCTTGTTCCACGCATCTCACCGGCATTGTTAAGCAATACGCAAGCGTTGTCGTCGAAGCGAATGTAAGAACCATCGGCTCTTTTTATCTCTTTTTTAGTACGAACAACTACTGCACGACTTACAGTACCTTTTTTCATATCACCACCAGGTAAAGCACTCTTTACAGTTACAACAATTTTATCGCCAACTGTAGCATATCTCTTTTTTGAACCGCCTAATACATTAATAACAAGAGCAGTTTTTGCTCCACTGTTATCAGCTACGGTTAATCTAGTTTCTGATTGTATCATGATTACTTAGCTCTTTCAATAACTTCTACTAATCTCCAGCTCTTAGTTTTACTAAGTGGCCTTGTCTCCATAATGCGAACAGTATCACCAATGTTACATGTATTCTGATCATCAGCAGCATGTAATTTGGTAGTTTTGTTAACAAATTTTCCGTAGATAGGATGCTTTTCTTTACGGTGGATAGCTACTGTAATAGTTTTCTCCATTTTGTTGCTAACTACTACTCCTATTCTTTCTTTACGTAAGTTTCTATTATTTTCCATCTCCGTAATTATTTGTTCTCATTTAACTGTCTCTTTCTCATCTCAGTCTTCAAACGAGCAATATCTTTCTTAGTATCTGTAATCTTATTAGGATTATCTAAAGGAGATACTGCATGATTGATCCTCATACGGGTCAATACATTTTTTAGATCATCAACTTTTTCGTTGATTTCCTTATCTGTTAATTCCTTAATTTCCGAACTCTTCATTGCTCATTAACTTTCTGATTCCACATAATCTCTTCTCACAACAAACTTAGTCTTGATCGGAAGTTTTTGTGCTGCTAAACGAAGAGCTTCTTTAGCTACTTCATAAGGAACACCTTCTGCTTCAATGATCATACGACCTGGAGATACCGGTGCAACGAATCCTTCCGGAGCACCTTTACCCTTACCCATCCTTACCTCTGCAGGTTTTTTAGTAATAGGCTTGTCGGGGAATATACGAATCCAAATCTGACCTTCACGCTTCATGTAACGAGTCACAGCTTGACGTGCAGCCTCTATCTGTCTTCCGGTAATCCATGTTTCTTCCAATGACTTGATTCCGAACGAACCAAACGCCAATTGGTTACCACGATTTGCGTTTCCCTTCATACGCCCTTTCTGCATACGACGGAATTTCGTTTTCTTTGGCTGTAACATTTCTTAATTTCTTTTAACGATTATTTCCTACGTTGTTTTCTATTTCCACCTTTTTTACTGTTCGGTGTGCTGCTCACTGCTCCGATATTCGGTGACAAATCACGTTTTCCGTAAATTTCACCTTTACATATCCAAACTTTTACGCCAAGCAAACCTACTTTAGTTAATGCTTCTACTAGAGCATAATCAATATCAGCTCTTAGAGTGTGCAAAGGAATACGTCCCTCTTTGTAAATCTCAGCACGTGCCATTTCAGCACCGCCTAGTCTACCAGATATTTGGATCTTAATACCTTCTGCCCCCATTCTCATTGATGAAGCAATAGCCATTTTTATGGCTCTACGGTAAGAAACACGACCTTCTAACTGACGAGCAATATTACTACCTACTAAGAAAGCATCTAATTCAGGTCTCTTTATTTCAAAGATATTGATTTGTACTTCTTTCTTAGTGATTTTCTTAAGCTCCTCTTTCAACTTATCAACTTCCTGACCACCTTTACCAATAATAATACCCGGACGAGCAGTATTAACAGTAATTGTTATCAGTTTTAGCGTGCGCTCAATAACGATGGCCGATACACTAGCTTTAGCTAAACGAGCATATAAGTATTTTCTGATTTTATTGTCTTCAACAATTTTCTCAGAATAATCTTTTCCACCAAACCAGTTTGAATCCCATCCTTTGATGATTCCTAGTCTGTTTCCTATCGGATTAGTTTTCTGTCCCATCTAATACTCTATTATTCGTTTTTATTATTGTCGCGGCTATCCACAACCAATGTTACATGGTTTGAACGCTTTCTAATACGATACCCTCTACCTTGTGGAGCTGGACGTAAACGCTTAAGCTGACGCGCCGAATCAACATAAATCTCTTTCACATATAAGTCAGATTCCTCTATACGGATTCCTTCATTTTTAATTTGCCAGTTAGCGATTGCAGACATTAATAGCTTTTCAACTTTTCCTGCAGCCTCTTTCGGACAATAACGTAGCATATCTAAAGCTTTGTTAACTTCTGCACCACGAACCATATCTGCAACTAAGCGCATTTTTCGCGGAGAAGTTGGGCAGTTACGTAATCGAGCTACGTAAGTGCTTCTCTTCTGCTCTTTTATCTGTTCAGCTTTAATTCTTTTTCTTGCACCCATTTTAACTCAATTTAAAGATTATTTTTTCTTACCTCCATGACCCTTAAATTGACGGGTTGGTGCAAATTCACCAAGCTTATGACCTACCATATTCTCTGTAACATATACAGGAACAAAACGGTTACCAGTGTGAACTGCAATAGTATGTCCAACAAAATCAGGAGATATCATTGAAGCCCTCGACCATGTTTTAATAACACTTTTTTTACCTGACTCATTCATGTCTAAAACTCGTTTTTCAAGTTTATAATGAATGAAAGGGCCTTTTTTTAACGAACGACTCATAATATTCTATTTTTTCCTTCTTTCAACAATTAACTTATTTGACTGCTTCTTAGGCGCACGAGTCTTATAACCTTTAGCAGGTATACCTTTACGCGAACGAGGGTGACCTCCAGAAGAACGTCCTTCACCACCACCCATTGGGTGATCAACAGGGTTCATAACAACACCACGTACACGAGGTCTGCGACCTTGCCAACGTGAGCGTCCTGCTTTACCTGATCTCTCTAATGCATGGTCAGTATTACCTACTGAACCAATGGTAGCACGACAAGTAATAAGTACCATACGTACTTCACCAGAAGGAAGTTTAATTGTAGCATATTTACCATCGCGTGATGTTAACTGTGCGTATGCTCCGGCACTACGCGCCATTACAGCACCACCATTTGGTTGTAGCTCTATATTATGAATAATTGTTCCCAATGGTATTTCAGATAGGAATAATGTGTTTCCTATCTCAGGAGCAACTCCGTTTCCTGATAGGATTTCTTGTCCTACTTGTAAGCCATTTGGTGCAATAATGTAGCGTTTCTCACCATCTACATAATAGATTAACGCAATTCGTGCACTTCTATTTGGATCGTACTCAATAGATTTAACTATTCCGGAAATACCATCCTTATTTCTTTTGAAGTCGATTACACGATAGCGTTTTTTGTGTCCTCCACCTATATATCTCATTGTCATTTTACCGGTATTATCTCTACCTCCTGTTTTAATTTTAGGACTTAACAATGATTTTTCAGGTGTTCCTTTTGTTACCGCCTCAAAGTCGCTAACAATTTTGTGTCTCTGACCCGGTGTAACGGGTTTCATTTTTCTAACAGCCATCTTCTTCTAATCTGTCTATATATTGCTATAAAAATCAATCACTTCACCGTCTGCAAGGGTTACTATTGCTTTTTTATAAGCATTTGTTTTACCTTGAACAAAACCTGTTTTAGTGTAACGTGATTTTAATTTACCTCCATAACGCATTGTGTTTACTGTGTCAACTTTAACACCATATAACTCTTCAACAGCTTTGCGAATCTGTAACTTATTGGCATTTCGATTTACCATAAATCCATAACGGTTCATTTTTTCGCTCTGAGCCGTCATTTTCTCTGTTATCAATGGTTTAATAATTACATCCATGACTCTCTCCTCCTTTTTATGCTAAAATCGATTCAATTACACCTAAAGATTTTTCAGTCATTACAATTGAACTTGCATTCATAATTTTGAATGTATTAAGTTCTTTTGCTGTAATCACTTCTGTTCCCTTAATGTTACGCGACGATAAATATACATTCTTATCGGTATCTGCAATAACAATTAACGATTTTTTATCGTTAACTTTAAGGTTAGTCAGTAAAGAAACATACTCCTTAGTTTTTGGAGCCTCGAAAGTAAAGTCTTCTACTACTGTAATAACATTAGCTTTTGCTTTATAAGCTAAAGCTGATTTACGAGCAACTTGCTTTAATTTCTTGTTCAATTTAAAACCATAGTTACGAGGTCTTGGTCCGAATACACGACCTCCACCTTTAAACACAGGGCTTTTAATACTTCCGGCACGAGCTGTACCTGTTCCCTTTTGTTTCTTAATTTTGCGAGTACTACCTGCTATTTCAGCACGTTCTTTCGCTTTATGTGTGCCCTGACGCTGATTTGCCAGGTATTGTTTCACATCTAAATAAATTGCATGATCGTTAGGTTCGATTGCATAGATGGAATCATTCAGCACCACTTTTTTTCCGGTATCTTTACCTGTACGGTCTAAAACAACTAATTCCATTACTCCTCAATTATTAAATATCCACCTTTAGGACCTGGTACAGATCCTTTAACCAACAATAAATTGCTCTCAGGAATTACTTTAACAACCTTAAGAGACAATACTTTCACTTTGTCACCACCTGTACGACCGGCCATACGCATTCCTTTGAATACACGTGCAGGATACGATGATGCACCTAACGAACCGGGAGCTCTTAAACGGTTATGCTGCCCGTGAGTAGCATCGTTTACCCCTGCAAATCCATGGCGTTTTACTACACCCTGAAAACCTTTACCTTTCGATATTCCAGTGATGTCAACCCATGATTCATCGTTGAATAAATCAACGGTTAGAACATCCCCTAATTGGGGCTCTCCTTCAATTTCAAACTCTGCTACTTTTGCCTTTGGGGCAGTATCAGCTTTTTTGAAGTGTCCAACTTCGGCTTTTGTTGCATGCTTCTCTTTTTTATCAGCATACCCTAGTTGAACCGCAGCATAACCGTCTTTTTCAACGGTTTTCACTTGTGTAACTACACAAGGTCCAGCTTCAATCACAGTGCATGGGATGTTTTTCCCCTCGGCACTAAAGACTGATGTCATTCCAATTTTTCTACCAATTAATCCGGCCATTTTCCTAAATTAATTTTGATCACACTTTAATTTCTACTTCCACACCGCTTGGTAACTCAAGCTTCATCAACGCATCTATAGTTTTTGCTGTTGTACTATAGATATCTAACAACCTTTTATAAGAAGACAATTCGAATTGTTCTCTTGACTTCTTATTAACAAAGGTAGAGCGCAATACTGTAAATACTCTTCTATGAGTTGGAAGTGGAATAGGTCCACTTACAACAGCACCGGTAGCCTTTACAGTCTTTACGATTTTCTCAGCTGATTTGTCAACCAAGTTGTGATCGTAAGATTTTAATTTAATTCTGATTTTTTGGCTCATCTCTATTTATTATAATAAATCTGTGTTTCCTTTTAGTTCTTCAAGTACTTCTTTAGCAATACCTTTTGGTACTTCTTCGTAGTGAGAGAACTCCATTGAAGAAGTTGCACGCCCCGAAGTAATAGTACGTAGTACTGTAACATAACCAAACATTTCTGCCAAAGGAACTTTTGCTTTTACAACTCTTGCTCCGGCTTTCGACTCCATACCTTCAACATGTCCGCGACGTTTGTTAAGGTCGCCTATTACATCACCCATATTCTCTTCAGGAGTAATAACTTCTAAAGCCATAAACGGTTCTAATAACACTGGCTTAGCCTTAGCACAAGCATGACGGAATGCCTGACGACCTGCAATCTCGAATGATAATTGGTCAGAGTCAACAGCATGGAATGAACCATCGAATAGTTCAACTTTAAGACCATCGATGTTAAAACCAGCCAATGGACCATTTTTCATTGCCTCTTTGAAACCTTTTTCTACTGAAGGTATGTATTCTCTTGGTATAGAACCTCCTTTAATAGCATCGATAAATTCAAGACCTGATTTACCCGGCTCTGCAGGTGAAATTCTAACTTGAATATCGGCAAACTTACCGCGACCACCCGTTTGTTTCTTATATGTTTCACGGTGCTCAACAGTAGCAGTAATTGCTTCGTTGTACGATACCTGAGGTTTACCTTGATTACATTCTACTTTAAATTCGCGGTTCAAACGGTCTACTAATATCTCAAGGTGTAATTCACCCATTCCACTAATAATAGTTTGTCCTGATTCTTCGTCGGTACGTAATTTGAAAGTTGGATCTTCCTCTGCAAGTTTTGCAAGAGCCATATCCATCTTATCAGCATCTTTCTGAGTTTTAGGCTCAATAGCAATACTAATTACCGGTTCAGGGAAGCTCATGCTTTCTAAAGCTATAGGTGCTTTTTCAAAAACTAATGAGTCGCCTGTTCTAATATCTTTAAAACCTACACCTGCACAAATATCACCAGCTTCAATTAATTCCATTGGTTCTTGCTTATTTGAGTGCATTTGGTATAAACGTGAAATTCTTTCTCTTTTTCCGGTACGAATATTAAGAACAGTATCACCTGCATTTAAAACACCACTGTATACACGGATAAATGCCAATCGACCTACGTAAGGGTCAGTAGCGATTTTAAATGCTAAAGCAGACAACGGTTCTGTTACTGATGGCTTACGGAATTCTTCTTCGCCTGTGTGTGGGTTAGTTCCTTTTACTGCCTCAATATCAACCGGACTTGGTAAATAATAAGTAACAGCATCAAGTAAACGCTGAACCCCTTTATTCTTGAAAGCAGAACCACACATAACCGGTACAATTACCTGATCTATTACAGCCTTACGAATTACCTTACGCATTTCTTCAACTGTAATTGACTCAGGGTCTTCAAAATAACGCTCCATTAATGATTCATCAAGTTCTGCAACTGATTCTACTAATTTTTCGCGATATTCTGCTACCTGATCTACCATATCAGCAGGTATGTCAACATACTCATAACGAGCACCCATCTCTGCATCATCGTACCATACAATAGCTTTGTTTTCAATTAGGTCTACCACACCTTTAAAATCGGCTTCGGCACCAATTGGAATTTGAATTGGCACAGGGTTAGCACCTAAACGTTCTTGAATTTGGCTAACTACTGAGAAGAAATCGGCACCTGTACGATCCATTTTGTTTACGAATGCAATACGAGGTACGTTATATTTATTAGCCTGACGCCATACTGTTTCTGATTGAGGCTCAACACCACCAACAGCACAGTAAATTGCAACAGCACCATCGAGAACACGTAATGAACGTTCAACCTCAACAGTAAAGTCAACGTGTCCCGGAGTGTCAATTATATTAATCTTATATTCTGTTCCATCACATTTCCATGCAGCAGTTGTTGCAGCTGATGTAATTGTAATACCTCTTTCCTGCTCCTGAACCATCCAGTCCATAGTTGCAGCACCATCGTGAACTTCACCAATACGGTGAGTACGTCCGGTATAGAAAAGAATACGCTCAGTTGTTGTTGTCTTACCGGCATCGATATGCGCCATTATACCGATGTTACGTGTAAATTTTAAATCTCTTGCCATTGCCTTTTTATAATTTCAATAATTAAAATCTGAAGTGCGAGAATGCTTTATTTGCTTCCGCCATACGGTGAGTATCTTCTTTCTTTTTAAAAGCACCACCTTCCTCGTTAAATGCAGCCATAAATTCAGCAGCTAATTTATCAGCCATTGAACGACCACTGCGCTTACGAGCAAATAAAATCATATTCTTAATACTGATTGATACTTTTCTTGAATCTCTAATTTCTTGTGGGATTTGAAAAGTAGCACCACCAACTCTACGGCTCTTAACCTCAACCTGTGGAGTTACATTTTGAAGTGCTTTTTTGAAAATATCAAGAGCAGAAAGCTCATTATCTTTCATTTTTGCATCTACAATTTCGATGGCCTCATAAAACACTGCATATGCGGTTGTTTTTTTTCCATCCAACATCAAATCATTCACAAAACGGGTTACCAAAGTATCATTAAACTTTGGATCCGGTAACAATATCCGCTTTTTAGGTTTTGACTTCCTCATTTTTTATAAGTATAATTTCGTTTATTTTTTAGGTTTTTTCGCACCATACTTAGAACGACGCTGAGTACGTCCCTCAACACCCGATGTATCTAACGCACCACGCACAATGTGGTAACGTACACCAGGTAAATCTTTTACCCTTCCTCCACGGATAAGAACTATTGAGTGTTCTTGCAGGTTATGACCCTCACCAGGGATATAAGCATTAACCTCTTTTTGGTTTGTTAAACGCACTCTGGCTACTTTTCGCATAGCTGAGTTTGGCTTTTTAGGTGTAGTAGTATATACACGCACACACACCCCGCGGCGCTGTGGACAAGCGTCCAAAGCTCTAGACTTGCTCTTCTTTTCAATGCTAGTCCTTCCCTTTCTTACTAACTGTTGTATCGTTGGCATATTATTTATATATTACATTTTACTCTACAAAATCGGTTCGCAAAGGTAGAATAATTTTATTAAAATTCAACACGTTAGTGTAATTATTTTATTTTTTGGTAATTATTCGATGTGTTTTAGTAAAAATGCAGGTTGTAACAGAATTAAAAATGTGTAGCTGAAAAATATTTTTACCCTCTCTATTTAATCAAGAACATATAAACGTCGTTTTTTGAAAATTTATGTTTCGTACTTAAATCTTTATTCCCTAAACATACCTTTCATTGTTAAATTAACACATTACTGCTTTATATACCGATACTCAATACACCTATTATTTATATATGTGTCGAAAATTGCATATTTTTAAAATATTGCTAAATTTGATAAAACGGACTTGCATGGGGCGACTTCATTTTTTTAGTAATCCATTCTGAATGCATTTCTTTTACTGTCCTCTGAATTACATAAAACATAATTACTAAATAAAACCAAAGTATTATGAAAGTATATCAATCAAATGAGTTACGGAATATTACCTTAATGGGTAGTGCCGGCAGTGGTAAAACTACTCTTGCAGAAGCAATGTTATTTGAATCCGGAGTTATAAAAAGGCGTGGCGATGTAGAAAACCACAATACAGTTTCCGATTATTATCCAATAGAACATGAACAGGAACGTTCGGTGTTCTCAACTGTTCTTCACGTTGAGTTTAATGACAAAAAAATAAACATAATTGACACTCCGGGACTCGACGATTTTTCGGGAGGTGTTATATCCGCAATGTCGGTTACCGGTTCGGCTGTAATTACAATAAACAGCACTCAGGGAGTAGAAGTTGGAACCCAAATACTTAGCCGACATGCCAAACGATTAAATCAACCTTTGCTTATAGCTGTTAATCAACTTGATCAGGAAAAGGCCAACTTTGAGAAAACACTTGAAGAATTAAAGGAACTATATGGAGCTAAAGCCGTTATTGTACAATATCCGGTTAATGCAGGTGTCGGTTTCAATCAGGTTATTGATGTATTGAAAATGAAGTTGTATAAATGGGGCCCGGAGGGTGGTGTTCCCGAAATACTTGAAATACCTGACAGTGAAAAAGAAAAGGCAGATGAATTACATAATGCTCTAGTTGAAGCTGCTGCCGAAAATGACGAATCGCTAATGGAAATGTATTTCGACAAAGGTACTCTTACCGAAGAAGAGATGCGCAACGGAATAAGAAAAGGGATTATTGCCAGAGATTTATACCCTATATTCTGCACAAGCGGAAAGAAAAATATGGGTATACGCAGGATGATGGAGTTTGTTGGTAATGTTGCACCAAACCCTACTCAACTTAAACCACCGGTTGACATAAACGGTAAAGAAGTTATTTGCGATGCTGCGGGTAAAACATCATTGTTTATTTTTAAAACTTCGGTTGAAGAGCATTTGGGTGAAGTACTTTACTTTAAAGTTATGTCGGGTAAGGTGTCAGAGGGGATGGATTTAATAAACAGCAAACGCGGAGGGAAAGAACGTATTTCTCAAATATTTGCAGTAGCAGGAAAAAACAGAGTGAAACTTACCGAAATGGTTGCCGGCGATATAGGAGCTCTTGTTAAACTGAAAGAGACTAAAACCAATCACTCACTAACCGATAAAGATATGTCGCCATTCCCTCCTATGGTATTTCCTGCTCCAAAATATCGCACAGCTATAAAACCTATAAATGAAGCCGACGATGAAAAGCTTAGTGAAACGCTTAACCGCATTCATGAAGAAGACCCTACTATAATTGTGGAATATTCTAAAGAACTTAAGCAAACCATTATTTATGGAAATGGTGAATTTCACCTAAATTCCATGAAATGGAGACTTTCAAATATTTTTAAAATAGAGACTGAATTTATTGCCCCCAAAATACCTTACCGTGAAACTATTACAAAAGCTGCACAGGCCGATTACAGGCACAAAAAGCAATCGGGAGGTGCCGGTCAATTTGGTGAAGTTCACATGATTATTGAACCTTATTATGAAAATATGCCGGCTCCTTCGAGTTATAAAGTGAACGGAAAAGACCTTTCGGTAAATGTTCGTGGAACCGAAGAGCACAAACTTTCATGGGGTGGTAAACTTGTATTTGTTAATTGTATTGTGGGTGGTTCAATCGATGCCCGCTTCCATCCAGCCATATTTAAAGGTATAATGGAAAAAATGGAAGAAGGTCCTTTAACCGGTTCATACGCCCGTGACATACGGGTAATGATATACGACGGAAAAATGCACCCTGTTGATTCAAATGAAATATCGTTCAAACTTGCCGGTCGAAATGCATTTAGTCAAGCTTTTAAACTAGCCGGACCAAAAATAATGGAGCCTATATATAATGTAGAGATATTTGTACCATCGGAATATATGGGCGATGTAATGAGCGACCTGCAAGGACGCAGAGCAATAATAGCCGGCATGAACAGCGAAGCCGGATATGAAAAAATAAGTGCAAAAGTTCCTTTAGCTGAAATGAATAAATACTCAACTTCATTAAGCTCAATTACATCGGGTAGTGCAACTTATACAATGGAGTTTGATGAATATATGCCCGTACCTGGCGATGTTCAGGAAAAACTGTTAAAAGCTTACGAAAAAGAGTATCAGGAAGTAGAATAATTTATTTTGCTTAATTAAATATGAAAAGGTCGGAACTTTTTTAGCCGACCTTTTTTATATTTACCCAACTCAAAAAAATAAATGCTCACAAAACCTAAACATATATTATTATATATACTAATACTGTTTGTATCAGTTATAACTCTGGCATTGATATTCCCTTCAAATGGCATTCGCATATCCGACAATATCTATCTTAGGTTTCATATTAATATATTCAATACTATATCCGACTCTATTGAATATGCCAATATTTCCGGTTTAATAAATGAAATTGATAAAGAAATACTCTCTGAAAATGATTCATTAGAAATATCACCAACAGCAAAACACGACACTACGGCAACTAAACCTAATAGAGTATTTACAAAAGTGCAACCAATAGAATACCCTTCGGGCGATTCAAGTGCTTTGCATAATTTTTTTAAAAAACTTGAAAAATCGAATAATAAAAGGGTAAGAATACTGCACTATGGCGACAGTCAGATAGAAGGCGACCGTATAACAGGATATTTACGTAATAAATTTCAAAATAAATTTGGTGGTAGTGGAATTGGACTAATGCCGGTTGTTCCACCTCGTGCCGAATCATCGTCTATTATTCATAAAGCATCGGGAAACTGGCGTCAGCATGCTGTTTATTATAAAAAAGATACTTTATTGCCACATAGAAAATTCGGTGTAATGGGTAGTTTTGCCCGTTTTACTTCGTATTATGACGATTCAATAAATGCAAACTCTAAAACCGTAAAAGCATGGATGTCATTTAACCGTTCCGGCATGGCATACCAATCTGTTCAAAACTTCTATACCTGTAGAGTTTTTTATGGTAACTGTACTGAGAGTTGTATGGTAAAAGGTTTTGTAAACGACAGCCTTGTGTGGTTTCAGGAAATAGAACCTACTCAAAAAACAGATTTTTTTAAATGGGACTTTAACACTCCTCCCAAAAAATTTAAAATTGAAATAGAAGGGAATAAAAGCCCTGATCTTTATTGCATTTCTCTTGATGCACATAAAGGAGTATCGGTAGATAATCTTCCATTCAGAGGCAGTTCCGGTATGGAGTTTACAAAACTGAATTACAATAATATGGCTGAAATACTCAAGTATATGAATGCAGGGCTAGTTATTCTTGAATTTGGTGTAAATGTAGTTCCTTACCCTTCGGGTAATTACAGCTTCTACGAAAGAGCAATAACAATGCAAATAAAATATTTAAAAAAATTGATGCCCGATGCTTCTTTTCTTATAATTGGATTATCTGATATGTCGAAAAAAAATGGAAATCACTATATAACACACCCTAATGTGGAGAAAGTTCATGATGCTCAGAAAAATGCAGCTAAAAACACAGGCTGTGCATTCTGGAGTATGTACGAAGCTATGGGTGGACACAATTCTATGCCAAGCTGGGTATTTGCAAATCCTCCACTTGCTCAAAAAGATTTTATCCATTTCAACCGAAAAGGTGGCCATATAATCTCACAAATGCTATTTAATGCAATAATGAATGAATATACACTATATTGTAATTAAACAATAAACATCTTTAAATTAAAGTACTTCAACCAAATTTAAAATAATACACACCAAATATAGTTTTGTGTTTTTTTAATATTAAATATTTTCTAGCTTTAACCTATCAATCAAACTAGATTTTCATTAAACTAAAGAAGCTATATTGCTTTGTTTTAAACAATAAAACCATTTTAATATGAAGAATAAAGGCACTATTCTGATAATTGTTTTAACCCTTTCGTCGCTAATAAGTAAAGCTCAGGATGAAAAATTTAAAGCTCTGTTTATTTATAACTTTACTAAATATATAGAGTGGCCACAAGAAAAACGTTCGGGCGACTTTGTAATTGGAGTTTATGGCAATAACCCAATAGCAAAGGAACTGGAAATAATAGCACAGAAAAAAATGGTTGGAAGCCAAAAACTTATTATTAAACAAGTTGATGGAGTATCGGCATGTATGGGATGCCACATTTTATACATTCCCGAGAACAAGTCGAGTATAGTTGAAACAATAATGAATTCAATTTCTCAACAAGGTATAGTTCTTATTACCGACAAAACAGGCTTTGCCAAAAGCTATTCGGGTATAAATTTCGTTAACATAAACGGGAAACAACAATTTGAGATAAACAAGAAGCATATTGAAAACCAAGGTGCTACTGTTAACTCAGGCCTGTTAAGCCTTGGAATAATTATTGAATAAGACTTCAAAATTTATATTATAATCTCATCATAAGAACCTTATACGCTATGAAAAAAATATTTATTGCCCTCCTTTCCATTTGCTTAATAAGCACTAACGTTATTTCTCAGCCAAAAGATATTAATAGTATGACAAAAGAAGATGTTCTGAATATGCCATACGACAAACTTTTGGAAATGGACTTAGAAACAGTTATGAGACTAGCCGATATAGTAGGTGTTTCTATGGACGAACTATACGAAATGTTACTCAATAAAGATGTTTCATCGGCTTCGAAAAAGGCTGAAAGTAGTTTTGAAGCACCATTGTCGACAACTGTTCTATCAAGTGATGAGATAGTACAATCGGGTGCCAGAAATATAGAAGAAGCTTTGCGTTTAGTTCCAGGTATGATTATAAGAGAAAAAACAAATGGCAACTTCGATATTCACATTCGCGGAAACGACAACCTCCCTCCCGACAATATGTTTATATACTCTGAAAATACCATGAGTCTTGTAATGATTGATGGTCGTCCGGTGTACAATTACGTTAATGGGGGTACTTTCTGGGAATGTTTACCTATAAGTATTGCCGATATTGACAGAATAGAAATTGTTCGAGGTGCAGCGAGTGCATTATATGGTGCCAATGCAGCAACAGGTGTTATTAATATTATTACCAAAAGACCTGACAGCAAAGATCTAAGTATTAACGGTAGTGTAACAGGTGGCAGCCAGGCAAGCAAAATTGCAAATATTAATATTGGCCAATCAATAAATACAAAACTGGGATATCGTGTATCGGCAAATTATGAATATATGGAACGTACTACCGACTTGCTTTACTCGCTGAAAATGGACAGTATGTATAAAGTTCAAGATTTGTTTAACGAAATGGATCCACAGCTACCATGGATAAAACTAACTGACCCCGGCGATGGTAACGGGTTAAATAAATATCCACACACAAACATTGCTAGAGACAAATGGGGTGTTAACGGTGGTTTTTACTACGAACCTAACGGTAATATAAAAACAAGATTTAATTTGGGAAGCCAGTATTCCGATGTATTATCGACCACATTTGGCGATCAGGTAACACCACTCAGTACCAGAGTAAGCAACACTTCGTATGTTGACTTTTCTGGTGAAATATACGGTTTCACAACCCAAGTAAACTATAATTTTGGCTATCAGGATGTGGTAAAAGGCGACGAAGGTTTCAAGGTTGACATGAATGTACTTAATGCTTCGGGCGAATACGATTTTTATGTGAAAGGGCTAAATATAAGACCGGGAGTATACTATCAGAATGCTACTTACGATGATTCAAAACACTTATCGACAGTAGGAAACGGATTTCTTAACGGCGAACGAGAGCTAAGCTCAATTGGCGGTGGGTTAAGAGCCGACTATATGTTTAAAGGGATACGTTTTATTGCAGGTGTAAGAGCCGAAAAATATAACGTTAACAGCGAGATTTATTTGCCGTTCCAGTTAATATCGACATATAATCTAAATGATAAACATATGTTCAGAGCAAATTACTCAAGAGCCAACAGGTCGCCTTTCCTTGTTGATACTTATGCTGATTTTAATTGGGACAGGTCGGCAAGATCGTACCCTCAACAGATGAAATTTACCGGCTCTCAAGATTTAGAACTTGCTAAGGTTGATATGATTGAAGTAGGCTATCGTGTAAAACCACACAAAGCTGTTCAAGTTGATATTGAGGCATTTATGACCACAACTACCGATTATGGGTACTTATCACCTGATTCTGTTGTGGGGAATTTTGCTCTTGTAAGTACAACTAACGTAGTATTGAATAATTCGTATACTCCAATAGGACTACCTCCTACTGCTATTCCTGCCCCTGCAATACCGGAATTTGTTAATATGGCATATCAAAATATCCCATTAGAATCGAAACAATACGGAGTAACTGCAAATGTTGACTGGGTAGTAAATAAAAATTTAATTGTAAAGGCTCACGGTACTGTACAAGTTACAAAACTAGAGAATTATTGCCCACTAAACACAAATGAAATTATTGAAGCAATGATGAAAGATGCCGGGTATACTATGACAGTAGCTAATATGATGGGACAAACACCTCCAAATATTATCCCAAATATGAATAATCTCCCAACCGGAACTTCTACTACTACATTCTTTTCGGCAGATAATGTTGCAGGTCCGGGTGTTACTTTAGCCCCTTATCCATCAATGCTTGCATACTCAACAACCAGACCTGATTCATTAATTTCTATTGAACACTCCTCTACTCCATCGTTTTATGGAGGAATAAGTGCAAACTATACTGCGTTTGAAAAAATGAATATATTCGTAAGTGCGTATTACTACGGTGCTCAGGATTTTAAGAATATGTATGGAACTTACAAAATTGAACCTAAGGTTATTACAAATATTAAGGTATCATACAAAGTATGGAACGACAATGCCGTATTCTTAAACGCAAGAAACTTATTTAACGACAATAAAGCTGAATTTGCCTGGGGCGACAAAACACAGGGGACTTATTTGGTTGGGTTGGATATAAAGTTTTAATTGTAGTGAGTAGTGAGATAATACACATATAAAAAATATATAGTGACAGGTGTCCAAAAAGTCACGGGGAGAATTGGCAACTATCTGAAATACAAAATTTAATATTTGTAAAGCATAGTAAATTCATTCATTCTGTTATTTTTTGGATACTTTTTTTTAATAAAGTACTAACCAAAGTATCAAGACTTGTTAGTTGTTTTACTTGATACTTAATACTTGATACTATGTAACTCCTAGTCTATTACGATACACTACAAAAAAAAGAGGCTCCTTTTTTAGGCAGCCCCTTCTAATTTGCGCAAAGCAAATTTTGGTTATTAACCACATTTTGAGTAACCGCAGCT
The DNA here is from genome assembly GCA_003250355.1 of Bacteroidota bacterium. Taxonomy (GTDB): domain Bacteria; phylum Bacteroidota; class Bacteroidia; order Bacteroidales; family SZUA-534; genus SZUA-534. The sequence goes on along the minus strand of QKGS01000060.1, from coordinate 67,509 downwards.
ACTACAGGTTAAGCAACCATCCTGATAGACTATGGTATCTTTCTGACTGCACTCAGGACACTCTGTTCCTTCTTTTGCTTTTGTGCCGTCGGCTATATATCGTTTTAGTGCACGTGCTACTCCAACTTTCCATGTGTTAATGGTTTCGGAGTCGAGTTCCAAAGAGTCGACAGTTGCCACTACTTGTGAAATAGGCATACCGTAACGCAGGATTCCTGAAATAAGTTTAGCGTAGTTCCAGAACTCAGGTGAAAACTTATGCGACAGACCTTCTACTGTTGTTTTGTATCCAAATTTGTTAACATACTGGAAGTCGTATCGAGAACGCCCTTCTTCGTCGCGGTTTTTAATAATTTTACCTTTGCTAACTATTTTTGGAATAGGTAGAACATCTTCGTCGGCAAGACCTGTAAATATTTCGTAAGGAACACCATTAATAAGACCTACAAAAGCAATCCATTTTTCATTGTTGTTTTGGAAACGAAGTATTTCTGCATCAAGTTCTCTCGGACGCTTAAGTGTTTGTATCTGGTGTTGAGCCTCTTTCTTATCATCTTTTTTAATAAGAACACCTGAGCGAGAACCGTCGCGATATACAGTTACACCTTTACATCCGCTTTTCCATGCTTGAATGTATAGTTCACCAACAAGTTCTTCGGTAGCATCTTCGGGTAGGTTTATGGTAACACTTATTGAGTGGTCAACCCATTTTTGAATACCACCCTGCATTCTTACTTTTTCAAGCCAGTCAACATCGTTCGATGTAGCTTTGTAGTATGGCGACTTTTCAACAAGCTCATCAATTTGTTCATCGTTCATGCTCTTTACTTCACCGGCATTTAGCCCCTGAGCTTCAGCCCATGTTAAGAAGTGGTGATGAAACACGTTGTATTCTTCCCAGCTGTCGCCAACCTCATCGACAAATGAAATGGTAACGTTTTTGTCGTTAGGGTTCACTTTTCTGCGACGCTTGTAAACAGGCAGGAAAACAGGTTCAATACCCGATGTAGTTTGAGTCATAAGGCTGGTAGTTCCTGTTGGAGCTACTGTTAACAGAGCTATATTTCTACGGCCATATTTCATTAGGTCGTTATATAATTGCTCATCTTCATTTTTAATTCGTTCTAAAAGTGGTGCACCTTTTTCACGTTCAGCATCAAATATACCGAATGCGCCGCGCTCCTGTGCCATTATATTCGATGAACGATAAGCCGCCAAAGCTAAAGTTTTCTGAACCTCTACGGCAAAGTCGGTAGCATCGGGAGTACCATAACGTAAGCCAAGAGCTGCAAGCATATCGCCTTCGCCGGTAATGCCAACGCCTGTACGACGACCTTCTTCTGCTTTATGACGTATATTTTCCCAAAGTTTTTTCTCAATACGCTTTACTTCAATTTCCTCGGGGTCAACTTCTATTTTCTCTAGTATTTTGTCAATTTTCTCAAGTTCAAGGTCTATAATATCATCCATAAAGCGTTGAGCGTATTGAACATGTTTACGGAATTTCTCGAAGTTAAAACGAGCCTTATCGGTAAATGGCTTATCAACATAACTGTATAAGTTAATAGCTAACAAACGGCAACTGTCGTAAGGACACAACGGTATTTCGCCGCAAGGATTAGTTGATACAGTTTGGTATCCAAGGTCGGCATAACGGTCGGGTAAACTTTCACGTATAATAGTATCCCAAAATAGAATTCCCGGTTCTGCCGATTTCCATGCATTGTGAACAACCTTGTTCCACAACGAGCTGGGGTCGGTTTCTTTTGTGTATGTAGGATTTGCCGAACCTACCGGATATTGTAATGTATATTGTGTACCATCAACAACCGACTGCATAAAGCCATCGTCAATTTTTACTGAAATATTGGCGCCTGTAACTTTTCCGGCCTGTAGCTTTGCATCGATAAAAGCCTCAGAATCGGGGTGTTGCACTGCAACAGAAAGCATAAGGGCTCCGCGACGACCGTCTTGTGCTACTTCGCGGGTTGAGTTTGAGTATCGCTCCATAAACGGAACTAACCCTGTACTGGTAAGTGCTGAATTTTTAACCGGACTCCCTTTCGGACGTATATGTGAAAGGTCATGACCTACGCCACCCCTGCGCTTCATTAATTGTACCTGCTCCTGATCTATCATCATTACGCCTCCGTATGAGTCGGCAGGTTTTTTGCGACCTATTACAAAACAGTTAGAAAGTGATGCTACCTGAAAGTCGTTGCCAATTCCTGTCATTGGGCCACCCTGAGGTACTATATATTTGAAATCTTTTAATAGTTCAAATATTTCATTCTCACTTAGAGGGTTGGGATACTTGTTTTCAATTCGGTGTATCTCTTTTGCCAAACGACGGTGCATATCGTCGGGGGTACGCTCATAAATATTACCGTCTGAATCTTTCAGTGCATATTTATTAATAAAAACGGTTGCTGCCAACTCGTCTCCGGCGAAGTACTTTTTCGATGCTTCAACAGCTTCTTGAAAAGTGTAAGTTTTCAATTTTGTTACGTTTTTTACGGTCATTTCTTCAGTTAACATCATTACACATTTTACCAGGTTTTTACTCTAAAATATTATGTTTTTTGTTTTAGAATCGGGGTGACTTTTATTAGCCGATACGAAAATAAGTCAAAAGGACTTTTTTTAAAAAATCACTTATTAACATTTTACGACAAAAGTAGAGTAATATATTGATTACAAGATTATTAACCAGTTAATTTCTATTGTTGGAAATAAATTTGCCCACTATATTATTTTAAAATATATAGCCTGTTAAAGTACGTTTTTCTCTGACAATTTTTGTAGGAATTTAGTAGTTCCGCCACACATACTTTTAACGTATTCGAGTGAAGCTTTTCCTGAGTTTTGTAGTGTATTATTGTCAGTAAGCAGTTTATTGAGAATGTTCGATAAGCTTTCATAGTTTTCGACAGGAAAACCGGCATTTAATTCTACTAAATCGCAAGCCTCTTGATATTTTTTATAATTAGGGCCGAATATAACAGGTATTCCAAATGTGGCAGGTTCAAGTGTGTTATGTATGCCATTGCCAAAGCCATTGCCAATGTATGCAATAGTACCGTATTTGTACAGCGATGAAAGTAATCCTATACTATCAATAATGAGTATTCTGTAATTGTTGATATTTTCATTGTCAGCGGTTGAATAACGAAGCATTTTACCCGGAGCCATCGCCATGATTCGTTCAATATTTTTGTTATGTACTTCGTGGGGGGCTAGTATTAGTTTTATATTATCGGAATGGTTAAGAAAATATTCAACAAGCAGTTGTTCGTCTTTTTCCCAGGTGCTGCCTCCAATTATTAAATTATTGCCGTATGTAAATGCTTCTATAAGGGGTATGTTCTTACTGTTTTGCGATATTTCGTAAACTCTGTCGAAACGGGTGTCGCCCCCTTTGTCGGCATTTGTAATTCCTATACTGTTTAATAATGAAAGCGATTCGTTGTTTTGTACAAACAGATAGCTGAATTTGTATAGCAAATTTCGGTACCATTTGCCGTATGGCTTGAAAAATAACTGCGACGGGCGAAATATGGCTGAAACTATAAATGTTGGTATTGCCGCTTTCTGCAATTGATTAAGGTAATGGTACCAGTATTCATACTTTACAAACACAGCCATTGACGGGTTTATAAGTTTAATGAACCTTTTTGCATTCCTTTTTGTATCCTGCGGTAAATAATATATATAATCGGCTTGTTCATAGTTCTTTCTTATTTCATAACCCGATGGCGAAAAAAAGGTAAGCACTATTTTATATTCGGGGTATTGCTGTTTAATTTTTTCAATTACCGGTCTTCCTTGTTCAAATTCGCCAAGCGACGATACATGAAACCATATTCTTTTTTCATTTGCTTTTAATTCTGATTCTATCTTTTTTAGTAATCCTTTTCTGCCATTTATCCAAAGCGATGCTTTTTTGTTAAATGGGGAAACTATACGTATAATAAACGAATACAGGCAAATTAAAAAGTTGTATACAAGTGTCATGTATTTAATATAATTTTGTTTTAAAACCGCCGCAAAGGTAGTAATTATGCCACAACATATATTAACAAAATACATATTCAATTATAAAAAGCCATCATTGAGTTGTGTGCTGGGGTTTGTGTTTGTATTTATGTGTGTTAATAATAACATATATGGGCAGATTTATTCAAATAAACGCATGGTACAATTTGCTGCTTCCGATTCGGTTGTGCTTGACAGTATGGGAATAATTCCGGGTACGTTTGTTTTATACAACAGCAATGGCGATACGGTTAGTTCTGATTTATATATTGTTAATTATTCTAAATCGGTTCTAAAATTTACAAATGTGGATAAAGTAGGAGAACTATACACTGCTTTTTATAGGGTGTTTAGTTACAAATTAAGCGGAGTATATCAACCAATAAAACCTGTTTATGATACCATTACCGGCACTATCAGGTATGATGGGTTGGATGTATTTAATATTCCACCATCGCCCTACGATGAAGAAAACCGAATAGTAGTAACAGGAAATATTAGCAGGGGAATAACTGCCGGGAATGGGCAAAATGCCGTAATGAACTCAAACATGAACTTGCAACTTACCGGCAATATCGACGATAATATAAAAATAGAGGCATACCTTTCGGATAAAAATGTACCTATTCAACCCGATGGGTATAGTCAACAAATAAACCGGTTTGACCAGATTTATATTCGCTTATACGATACTGCAAGGTATTTACAAATGGGCGATGTCGATATTAATGGTTCTAATAGTTATTTTCTGAAGTTTAACCGAAAACTTTTGGGGGGCGATTTTGCCGGTACTGTTTATTCAAGCAACGAAACAGAGGTATACACTCATGCCGGTGCAGCTATTGCAAAAGGGACATTTCGCAGACTTGAATTTAAAGGCATCGAAGGCGTTCAGGGGCCATACCGGTTAACGGGAGCAAATAATGAGCAATATATAACAGTATTGGCAGGTAGTGAGAAGGTATTTGTCGATGGACAGTTGTTGTCGAGGGGTGAGAATGCACACTATGTAATTGATTACAACACTGCCGAAGTAACATTTATGCCTTCATTTCTAATAACTAAAGATTCGCGCATTATTATAGAGTATGAGTACTCTAACAGGAAGTATAATAAGTTTTTACTATACGGACAAACAGGGCTGAAGCACAAAAAAACAAAACTCAATATTCAGTATTTCTCCGAAGGCGATTCTAAAAATCAACCGGTTGAGCAATCACTTCCTGATTATCACAAAATTATTTTGAGCGAAAGTGGCGATAATACAATGAATGCGGTTGTTCCGGGGTTCGATAGTATTGGTTATGAACAAAACCGTGTAATGTATGCGATAAAAGATACTATAATTGGCTCCGAATATTACGATACGGTGTTGTATGTATCGACCAATGCGAGTGCGGCTGTATATAGTGCAGAGTTTGCTTTTGTTGGGCAGGGCAATGGCAATTATATTCGTTCAGTCTCCAATATTAATGGCAGGGCATACGAGTGGGTAGCTCCGCTAAATGGCGTATTGCAGGGCAACTATGAACCTGTACGTATTCTTACTGCTCCCAAGCGATTGCAAGTGTTTGTTTTTAACACTGAACAGCAAATAGGAGCTTTGTCGAAAGTACAAACTGAGGTTGCTTTGAGCAATAATAATTTGAATACATTTTCCGATAAAGATTCGTATGACGATGTGGGGTTTGCAATAAATGCCGGTGCAGAACATACATTTGATTTTTTGTCGAAAAAATTGAAGGTGTATGGCAAATACGATTTTATTCAAAAATATTTTGCAACTCCTGAACGATTCCGAGAAGCTGAGTTTAATCGAAACTGGAATATCGATGAAGAAATAAAATCAAATCAGCATATGGCTGAAGCAGGAGTGGTTTTTTTTCAAAATAAAAATGAACTTGCAAGTTTTATTGTTCAGCGTTTGATAAACGATTCATATTTTAATGGATTGCGAATAAATAGTAATGTAAATATTGGCAATGAAAAAAATTCAGTAAATGCTTCAAGCAGTTACCTGGTAAGCGACGATATATATAAAAGCACTATTTTTTATCGCCATAATACCGGATATGTACGGACGTTTCCTGTTTTTAAAACAGGTGTTGAACACAATATGGAATACAATAAAATAAAAGCCATTACCAATGACACATTACTTGCCTCAAGCGAAGGTAAAAGCTCTCTTAATCTATTTATAACCAATAATGACCATTCAAAAGTTGACTACAAATTTAAGTATGCAAATATAGTAGGATTATATCCTCGTGCCACAGAGCTAGAGCATTTGACCACAGCCCATGAATATTCGACAGAATTTGGTATTGGAAATGGAGCAACACACCGGTTGAATGCAACAGCTACATATAGGGAGCTTATTATTAACGATTCAGCATTATTGCAAAGTATTAAAAACAGAAATTCGTTTGTAGGCAGGTTTGAACATAATATTAAAATATGGCAACAAACTATTTCATTGTCTACTTTTTATGAGCTGGGTTCAGGTATGGAGGCTGAAAAAGAATACTATTACATAGAAGTGCCTATGGGACAGGGAGTATATGTTTGGGTCGATTATAACGGTAACAATTCGGCTGAACTCAATGAATTTGAACAGGCTAAGTTTGTCAACGAGGCAAATTATATAAGAGTGTATACTCAGGGTACCGATTATATTCAAACATTTATGTTGAAATTCAATGAAACACTTCGCCTCGATTTTTCAAAAGTATGGTATGGTTCATCAGGCATTAAAGGCTTTATGTCTCGTTTTTCTAATTCCACATCGTACCGAATGAATCAAAAACAAACAAGCAACAATATTGAACGCAGACTTAATCCATTTGGAGGTAATATTTATGACTCTACTCTTATAACTCAGAGTTTGGGTTGGCGCAACAATCTATCGTTCAACCGAAGAGGAACCGTTTGGGGTTTCGATTATATATATCAAACAAATGAAAACAAATCGCTTTTACTAAATGGGTTTGAACAATCGTTGCGCTATAAACATGAGTTGCATTTGCGTTGGAATATTATTGAAACATTAACACTGCAACCTTTACTTTATTGGGGTAAGAAGAATTACGAATCGGAATATTTTAAGACAAAGAATTATAGTATCGCAGAATCTTTTGGTGAGTCAATGTTGCAATGGCAACCCAACACCAAGTTCCGTTTAAGTATGACTTATAGTTATCTTGAAAAGAAAAATAGCTTAGGAGGTGAATTTTCGATAATCCAATCGGCAGGTCCCGAGTTAAAAATAAATGCTCCGGGAAAGGGAACTGTTACAGCAGGTTTTTTGGCAATACATACATTATTTACCGGTGTTAAAAACTCACAAGTTCGTTACGAAATGCTCGATGGGTATATGCCAGGTGTAAATTATCGCTGGAACGCAAATGTGTCGCATAATTTGAACGAATTTCTGCGGTTGACATTTATTTACAATGGCAGGGCAGGTAGTGGTATGGAAGCAATTCACACCGGACAATTAAGTATTGTTGCTTTCTTTTAAGCACCCTACTTATATGTCAATTTTCATAAACAAACTACAATACCTAATATTTTTTAACTTTGACCTTATAAAAAACATTACATACAAATGGAGTCAGGAAAAAAGATAATTATAGCAATCGACGGATTTTCCTCGTGTGGTAAGAGTACGGTAGCAAAGCAGCTTGCAAAAGAATTGGGTTATACCTATATCGATACAGGAGCTATGTACAGAGCCGTATCGTTGTATGCGTTAAACAAGGGATGGGTTAATGAAAATGCAATAAATGAAAATGCATTAAAAGCCGATATTTCAAATATTAAAATTCATTTCACCTATAATAAAACAGATGAAAAATACTTTACCTGGCTTAATGATGAAATGGTTGAAGATAAAATACGAAATATTGAAATTTCAAATATAGTTAGCCCGGTAAGCAAATTGGCATTTGTACGTGAAGCAATGGTTCAGCAGCAGCGAATAATGGCTTCGCATGGAGGTGTTGTAATGGATGGACGCGATATAGGTACTGTTGTATTTCCTAATGCCGAATTGAAAATATTTATGACCGCCTCGGTTGAAATACGCGCTCAACGCCGGTTCGACGAACTTATAGCAAAAGGTGATAATGTTACACTTGCCCAAGTGGCAGAAAACATTGCCTTACGCGACCATATAGACCAAACCCGTGAGGTTGCACCATTAAAAAAAGCTGACGATGCAATAGAAATTGACAACGGAGCGTTGAACCGCAATGAACAATTTGCCATGATACTTGATTTAGTAAAAGAGAGAGTTAATAATTAAACCCCAACTATGCAATAGAATTGAAATAATAAGGGTAAATAGAAGCAATACAGATGGTTAATGGAAAACATCAATTAACCATATGGGTTCAGCCCGCTCTAATTCGTTGCATTAGAAAGGTGCTGATTAATAATTGATTAATGATAATCTTGAAAAACTAATGAATAATGCGGGTTAAATAATGGTAGTGGTAGAAATTGACAAATATTCGGGCTTCTGTTTTGGTGTAACACAGGCAGTAGATAAAGCCGAGGCAATATTGGCACAAAAAGGGAAGCTATATTGCCTTGGTTCAATAGTTCATAATGAACAAGAGGTGCTTAGACTACAAAAGCTTGGTCTTAAGGTTATTGATAATCACGATTATAAAAGTATTTCCAATGAGCAGGTTTTGTTTCGAGCTCACGGTGAACCTCCGGTTCGTTACGAAAATGCAAAAAAACAAGATATTACTATCGTTGATGCAACCTGTCCCGTAGTATTAAAACTACAACAAAGAGTACGCAAAGCCTACGACGAAGCCTGTAGAACAAACGGACAGGTACTGATTTTTGGCAAAAAAGGACACGCCGAAGTAATTGGTCTTCAAGGACAAACAAATTATAATGCCGTTGTTATTCAAAGCGAAGCCGACTTTAATGAAATCGATTTTGATAAGATTATTTATCTGTTTTCACAAACAACACAATCGGTAGAGATGTTTGAACAACTGTCGCAAACAATAAAAGCAAAAGCAACTAAAAAAGTATATGTTTACGACACTATTTGCCGGCAAGTAGCCGACCGTGCTCCACGTCTCGCTGAATTTGTGAAAAAATACGATACTATAATTTTTGTTGGAGGGAAACAAAGCTCTAACGGCAAATACTTATTCGATATTTGTAAGCATAATAACGCTAATTCGCACTTTGTGTCAGAAGTAAGTGAACTAAAAACTGAATGGTTTGCCCAAAGTTGCAGGGTTGGAGTATGCGGAGCCACCAGTACTCCACGTTGGCAAATGGAACAAATAACCGAAGCTGTAAGTAAAATAGGAAGAGGGTCAAATGGGATTTTATAATTACACAAAACAAACATATAACATTTAAGTAAAAATATGCATCATTGTTGCTAATTTATTGTGTATCCCTATTTACTAAAAACTCTGTATTGTTATTATCGGTTCAAAATTATATTTGAGTTCATCACTTTAATAATTATTTTTGTTTCCAAACTATCAACAAATTATGGCAACTATAAGATTTAAGGCATTAGAAGCACTAATGTCGCGACAACCCCTCCACGTAGATGCTCCGGCAAAAAAAACATCGGAATACTTTGCCGAGAATGTATTTGACCAGCACAAAATGAAAGTATACCTTTCAAAAGAAGCATACGATACAGTAATAGATGCAATAAATAACGGAACACGTATACCTCGCCGAATAGCCGACCAGGTTTCGTCGGGTATGAAAGCATGGGCTGTCGATAAAGGTGTAACCCACTATACTCACTGGTTTCACCCACTTACAGGTTCTACCGCCGAAAAACACGATGCTTTCTTTGAACCATCGGTGTCGGACGGATTAATTGAAAGCTTCGACGGCGACCAATTAGTACAACAAGAACCCGATGCTTCGAGCTTTCCAAGTGGTGGATTAAGAAACACATTCGAAGCCCGCGGATATACGGCATGGGATCCATCGTCGCCGGCATTTATTTTTGAAAAAACACTTTGTATACCTACTATTTTTGTAGCATATACAGGTGAAGCCCTCGATTATAAAACCCCACTGCTAAAAGCTTTAAGCATAATAAATAATGCAGCTGTTGAAGTGTGCCAATATTTCGACAAAAACGTAACCAAGGTTAATGCAACACTTGGCTGGGAACAGGAATACTATTTAATAGACACTGCTCTGTTTATGGCTCGCCCCGATATTATGCTCACCGGGCGTACTCTTATGGGACACGCCTCTGCTAAAGACCAACAACTTGAAGACCACTACTTTGGAACTATACCTACACGTATAAATGCATTTATGCGCGACTTTGAAATAGAAGCATATAAACTTGGTATTCCTATTAAAACCCGACACAATGAGGTAGCACCAAACCAGTTTGAGTGTGCTCCAATGTATGAAGAGGCAAACCTAGCTGTTGACCATAATATGCTACTTATGGACTTGATGAAAAAAGTAGCAAAGCGTCATAACTATACTGTTCTGTTCCACGAAAAACCATTTAAAGGGCTCAATGGCTCAGGTAAACACAACAACTGGTCGTTACTAACCAATACAGGTGTTAACCTGCTCTCACCCGGAAAGAATCCAAAATCGAATATGCAGTTTTTAGTATTTATGGTAAATACAATAAAAGCAGTATATGAAAATGCCGACTTACTACGAGGCAGTATAGTATCGGCAGGGAACGAATTGCGTTTGGGTGAAGGCGAAGCACCTCCGGCTATTATGTCGGTATTTATTGGCGAATACCTTACCAACGTACTCGACGAGCTAGAGAACAGGGTTAGTGAAAAGAAAATGACCCCCGACGAAAAAACAGAAATAAAACTCGATATAGGACGTATACCCGAGCTGCTTATTGACAATACCGACCGTAACCGTACATCGCCATTTGCATTTACGGGAAACCGTTTTGAGTTTAGAGCAGCCGGTTCGAACCTAAACCCTGCTGCACCGGTAACATTCCTGTCGCTGGCTGTTGCCGACCAACTGTTAGATTTTAAACGCGAAGTAGATGTAAGAATTGACAAAGGTGTAAAAAAAGACGAAGCTATATTCCAGGTAATAAAGGAATATATAATAGCTTCGAAACTGGTGCGTTTTGAAGGTAATGGTTATAGTGAAGAGTGGGCTAAAGAAGCAAAAAAACGGGGCCTTACCAACATTACCGATACTATAGAAGCATTGCAGGGGATGAAAGACGGAAAGGCTCAGAAAATATGTACCAAGTACAATATTTTTACTGAGCGTGAAATGGAAGCCCGCTTTGAAATAAAAATAGCTAACTATACTAAAAAGCTACAAATAGAGTCGAGAGTGTTGGGCGACCTTGCTACAAACCATATAATACCTATTGTTTACAGCTATCAGAATAAGTTAATAGAGAATGTAACAGGGCTAAAACAAATACTTAGCGATGCCGAATTTAAAAAAGTGGCAGCAAGCCAGCTTGATACTATAAAAGAGCTTTCGCAGCGTATTACAACTATAAAAACCAAAGTTACAGAAATGATTGAGGCGCGTAAAAAAGCTAACAATATAGAATCGACGCTACAAAAAGCACGCACTTATTCTGACGAAGTAAAACCATTCTTTTCGGAAATACGATATGAAATAGATAAGCTTGAATTAATAGTTGACAACGAACTATGGCCGTTGCCAAAATACAGAGAGTTGCTGTTTAATAAATAGAGCTTACTTTGGAAACATAAAAAAGCCCTGAATTTTACTGTAATTCAGGGCTTTTTTTATCCTATCATTTGTTTATAGTCTACCGCATTCATAAGCGATTCGTATTCGTGGGGCTTATCCATTTTCACTTTTATCATCCAACCTTTACCATAGGGGTCGGAATTTATAGTTTCAGGGGCACCTTCCAGCTCGGGGTTAACTTCAATTACAGTTCCCGAAACAGGCATAAATAAATCTGACACAGTTTTTACAGCTTCAACGGTACCAAATATTTCCCCTTTTTCAATATTGTCGCCTTCGGTCTCTATTTCAACAAAAACAATATCGCCAAGCTGCTGCTGAGCAAAATCGGTAATCCCGATAGTTGCAATATCGCCATCAATTTTTACCCATTCGTGCTCTTCTGAATATCTTAAATCGGAAGGTGTTTTCATAATAGTATTTATTTTGGATTTGATTAAAAACTAAATCAAAAATAGTTCTTTTTTTTAAATGTAAATTCCGACTGAAATATTTTTGCAGTTTATTATCATATTAATATACTTATGGAAAAATAATATTGCTCAAATACAATAAAAAAACCTGTCAACACTACTGAGCTAACGAGAACCTGAATTCAAATCCAAATTGGGTATCGGCCGTTTTATACGACGATGATATAAACGGGTCGTTCAAATTCCATTTGTAATAAGCTCTGAAATTGAGTTTATCGCTAATTTGGTAATCGCCTGTTATATTTAAAGCATATGCTTTTTGACCTGCCGATATCTCTTCGTGATCTTCAATCAGGTTTCTATTTACCGTAAGGTTGTTACGTATCGAAAAATCGCCACGCAGGTTAAAATCGCTCTCCATTGCTTTTTTATTAATTTTTAACCTAACCTTATCGAACCTGTAACCTGAGCCTATTACCCACTCACGTGTATACACTTCAAGCATTTGTGAGTTAAGAAGGTTTACTGTTATATTCCTCGACTTTTTAAACTCAACCTTCCATAATGTATTGTTTTTTAACGTTAAATCGACACCCAACAGTGGCAAGAACTTTTCATTTACGCTGAAGTTACTAACGTTATATTGCGATATAAATACAGTTGTATCAATAGAATTGGTATTCCAACTAATATAACCAAAATCGCCGCTTTCGGCTTCATTGTAATTATAATCAATATTAGACTGAACCGACCCTACTGTAAATGTTGACTTATAACCGTGACTAATAACCAAATTTTTACAAAATTTCTTTATAAACTCGTACTCTTTCAACCCGTCGTATTTTACTTTCCAATCGGGGCGTAAAATAGCCCAGTTTTTAAGATAATTAAGGTTCATTGACTTTGCATCCTGATTGGTGTATGCAGCAAGGAAAGCCGGAATAGCTACGTCGGGGTTTACCGTGCTGTAACCGCCGGGCATTTTACTACGGTCGGTTCCCGGATTATAATTTTTAACTAACTCGTATTTTGCTTCACCGTTTTCAATAGTGGCGCTGTTTGAAGCCGCCTTACGCTCGTCGGCCAAACGCCATGCTACATCAATCAGGCTCGATTTATATTTCTGAACCTCAGCCGAAGAGTAGTTTTTCTTGCCTGGATATTTCATAGCCGACGAAAGCATCCATATACTAACTGTGTATGAACCTGAGTATTGATAGTTCTCAGGCACAAAATCATTACCGCTCTTATAGTAGTATTCCGAGTGCTTACCTGTAGTATTACGCATTGCTCCAAAATCAATTCGCAAATTACGCACCGGCTCGTATTTGGCCTTAAGCATAAGGTTCAAATTGTCGGTCCATGCAAATGGCGTTATTAGTGAACGTTTGTCTATCAACTCTCCATGTGCCCCTTTTTTGGCAGCAAATTCATCATCTTGTAACCCAAATATAAAAGGCAATCCGGGGTTTAATGGCAATGAGCCAAACTGGTGAGTCTTTTTATATCCACCCAATATTGAACCCTTTGTATTAGTAGATGTAATAGAAATATCCTTTAATCCGGTAGCAAACAATACCCCGTGCTCTATGGCTATTTGCAAAGGGGTGTCTTGTATTTCAACCTTACCTTGTACTTTTACTTTAGCATTGTCGAGTTCCTGTTTAACTGTTATCTCAATTTTGTTTTCGTTTACCACTTCATACTGCACCGGTACTTCAGCTCCGTTTTGGTCAATTACAGTTACTTTAAGTATATCTAAGGTATTCAAATTGTGAGCTACACGCTTTTTAGTATCGGCTTTAATTTTGGATATTGCCTTTTCGGTCTCTTTATCTTCAATACGAGGTTTTAAACGTTGCTGTCTTGGCTTTTTATACTTTTTATCAAGCTCGTCAATATACTTAATACTGTTATAAAGTTTATCGAGACTCACTTGCCCGTTAAGGGTTATATTTTGTGAGTTTTTAATTGTGTGCCCCACAAACAGCGTATCGTTCTCATTTTGTATACCTCGCGCCCTGTCCCACTGATATGTAGCAGCATAGCGGGCATTAAGAGTTACCCATTTAAAACCGGGTACTTTATTAATAGGCACTGCCCATGAGGCGTTGAATTGCTGATTGTATGTATCGGGTGTTCCAAAATCTTTAATTGAATTCCAAACTTCGCGCTTATAAGCCTCCCATAATTGCTCGTCGCTACGGTCTATTACACCGTCTAACTCTTCAATGGTTGCATTGGTATTTGTCGAAAAATCGAGTTTTATACTTTTTGAAAGATTGTATTTTACTGACGATTTTCTGTTCCAGTCGAACCGTTTGTCGTACGATGGGGTATATATAAGCGACGGATTGTCGAGGTTACGCAACAGTGTTTCGCTGTATCGCTTATCCATAGTTGTTGATAACGAAACCTGCGAAGGTGCATAATAGAAGTTAAAATCGCCAATAAGGCGTAGTGCAGGTTTTCTGAGCAACTTATTTTGTTTAAAAGGCTCTATTGCTTTAGCCTGATTGTTATATACATAATTTATTCCGCCATTGTGGTTTCGGTTTACATCGTATGCAGTATTTACATCGCGGTGCATCATTTCGCTGTAAGCATAACTAACACTAACATTTGAAGGGGAATAAAATCGGGTTTTGCCCTCTCCTATTTTACCAATACCCACATTAGTAAAGTTTATGCTTTTTCGCTCTGTTAAGTCTTGAGCTTTATTTAGCAAGTCTTTTTTCTCCTGCTCGGTCATAGTAGGGTCGTTCAGGGTATTTTCAAGAAGTATATCCTGGTCGAGCGGATTATATTCAGGGTTAATAGCAGTACGGCTATAGCCTAAATGCATAGGAATGCGCACCTTAGCTTTTTCGGGAAAGAACTTACCCATTTCAAGGTTTGCAGCCACATCTATTTGATTAGTTTCCTCTTTGGAACGTTCCGATGCTTTTTGTTCTATACTACCAAACCCGGGCTGCATAGTACTTCCGGCAACTGTTACGGTTCCAAAATCGGCAAGGCGTGCTGTCATTCTACCTGTAGCTGCCCACCCACCATCTTCTTTAAAATCGGTAAGCCGAAGTTCGTTAACCCATATTTCGCCCGACTTGGTTCTGCCATCGTCGGGAATATTGTTGTAACGGGCAAGCGGGTTTTTAATACCTATCATTATGGTTTTTACATTGGCAAGGCTTGGATTTCCCTTTACCACTATTTTTTTACCATCGGAAGTGTAATGTTTGAATGGAGTAAGCAGACTCACTGTCGAATTTAATTCCCGTCGTGCTCTGTTACGTTCTTCTTTAACCCCGGTTAGCTCTGCAAAATCTATTATCAGGTTATTGGCAGTAGGCCAAACAATAGCACGCTCGGCATCGCTTCCCCAGTCGTAAGGGCGACCAACCCAGGGGTCGGTAACTTTTAACGGTATTTCGTATTCGTAATAGTTGTCGGTAAAGTCGGATCCTAAACGGACAAAACATGATATATCATTATCGTTCAGTTCGCTATACTCATCTCGTTTTTCGGCATGGATATACATTTGCAACTTTCCGTAGTCGCGCATATCCATATTTATATTTTTATAAATAGCTTTTGAATAACCATCGTCAAGGCTATCGACACGAATCGATAAACTCTGCTCATTCATTTGCGTAAGCTGAGGATTTGAAGGGTCTTGCTGACGACTTACTCCCGGTGGCAACACATAGTTAACCGGTGCGCGGTTGGCATTCTCTTCAATATTAACAGTAGTTATGCTAAATGGAACTTTTGAGGGGTCGTATTGGTCGTCGTCGCCATTCGATTCGGTTTTTTCTTTAATAGTGTAATCGTATGTTCTCCACTCGCCGCGAACAAGCTCTAACCTGGCAAACCTAAGTACCACGCTGCTATTCCAACCTGTAAGGTAGGTACGCATAAACCGTATTGATTTAAAGTCTTGTATATTACCGTATTTAGTTTCATAATCGTCGATAGGTACTTTAAACTGGTACCATTTAACGGTTTTGGTGGTACCGTTTTTCATTTTTATGGTAGTAGTTCTTACATCGGTAATATAATTGCGCCCTACTACCATATCGTTTTTACTTAAACGTACCCTGTACTGGAAGTACGACTCATTTTCACTTAAAGTAAAATCGCCGTTAATATCTTCAACATCGGGGGTTGTTTGAGCCGATGAGCTAAACGAAACATTGCCTGAATTTACAGGTGAGTTACCTTCGTGGTTGTTATATTTTTTATAACGTGCAAGAATATTTGCCTGAGCGGCATCGTGTGCTGCATCACGAAAATACATATAGTTATCGTTCGAGGGGTCTTGCTCATACTGAGCAAGCGTTTGTGGATTAGTAACTATTTGGCGTATGCTGTCGATATATCCGGCAAAAAAAGCCTGCTCGTCGGCAACACCCGAAGCACCTATTATACTGCTTGAAAGGCCATCGAGTCCAACATCCTGATATCTTCTGATATCCTCGTCGTTTTCAAAAAACTGATTGCCTGTCTGATATGAAGGTATTCTACCCCACTTGGTCTCCTTATATTTTTTGGAATCGACTATGCTTGTTGATGGCAAACCGTTTTCGTAACTCTTTCTGCCGTCGCGCAAAATATCTTCCGAAACATTACCTAGGTTAAAATATAAATAACCACCATCGTTATCGACATTTTCCTCAACAAAAGGGTCCATCATCCAAAAGCGGATATGCTCA
This sequence comes from Bacteroidota bacterium, assembly GCA_003250355.1. Lineage (GTDB taxonomy): Bacteria > Bacteroidota > Bacteroidia > Bacteroidales > SZUA-534 > SZUA-534. Next base: position 50,606 of record QKGS01000060.1, on the reverse strand, counting down.
ACATTGGTGGCTTCAAAATCGTTTGAGCTAAGTTCACGCATAACGCCTCCCCAACGGGTTTCGGGGTTCTTAAGGTTACCATTGGCATCGAGACCTGCCGACACACCCGAACCCGACAACTCATAGTTGTAAGGTCCTCTCTCATTGGGATAAAAAGCAAGGTCGAAAGTCGATATTTCGGTAGGAATACCGTCTTGTGTCTCTTTATTTGGGAAAATATCTTGCTCGCGAGCTCTGTAAACCAAAAGACTCGACTGGTCGTCGCTGCTTACCGGCGATCCGGAACGGAAAAAAATAGGGTCTATTTGGTACCATGCCAACTTAGCCCGATTATATCCGTATGTAAGGGTATCGAACAGCGATGCTTCGCGAAACTGTAATGGTGTACTGGCAAGCACCCACCCTGTACGGCTACGTAAGTCAATACTCGATTCGCTACCTTCAAAATCGTCGATAAATGCATTACCTGTTTCTCCAATAGCATCGTTATGCCCGGGTATAAGCTGAGCAAATTCACCCTCAAGTGTTATTGACGACATTTCTTTAGTTTCAATAAGCGGGATACGGTCTATTAAACGGGTAAGGAAAGGGGCATCGGTACGGTACGAAGTGTTAAGCCCCCATATAGTATTTGAAATAGGCTCTTCGCCCATATTAACTTTTTGCGTAAGCGGACGTTCTTTAAGGCTCAAAATAGTTGCTCCTACATTAAAATCGGGGCTAAAGCGGTAATCGAGGTGTGTTCCTATAAGCGTTTTACTCTGAACGCTAAACATATTGTTACTTTCAAGGGTAATTTTTATGGGTGTTCCCGATGCCAAAAAGCTTTCGTTGGTTATACGTACTCTACCCATATTATAATCGACGGTATAGTCAATATTTTCTTGTAGTAATATTCCGCCTGCCGAAACCTTAACCGACCCCTTGGGAACGTTAAATGCATTCAAAAATATTTCGGAACCTCCCGACGATTTGAATGAACCCGATAAAGTAAACTTGTTTTTTGCAGTTATTTGCTCGGCTTTATACTGTGTAGAGTCGTATAATTCATTGAACACAAACCGGTTTACAATATCTACCGATGATATTCCGGGCTTTGTGTTTTCAATAATTTGCTGTTTCAAATATCCGCCAAAAGGTTCTACGGTTGGGAACATAATCCTACCGTTCGATGAGCGAATTACAGCTTCATCAACAAAGTCGAAAGCTCCGTCACCATCGTCAACCCGGTCGAGTTTTGAATTCAGGTTGTCGAGATTCATTATTTTTAGAAGCTTTCTCTTGGTAAATTCAGGGTTAAGAACATTAAGCTTATCGGGAAGATTGAAAATTTTAGCTCCTGTTTCATCGTCGAAATATTCAACTTCAAATATAAAATCTTCCTGGTTCACCTGAAACGCCCCTATTGAGTAAATATTTTTCATCATCAGGTTCCATGAAGCCAACTGTGGGTTGAAGTTTGAAGGCTTCAACAGTTTCACAACAATAAGTCCGGAATCAACATCGGTTGTTAATTCACCTACTTGTTTTATTCCGTTGCTGCTCGAATATTTGAATGAAACAGCAAGAACCTCATCGGCATTTAGGGCTGAATTTAATGATATATAACCGAGTTTTTCGTGTATATAATACTCGTTTTTTTCCAAACGTCGGGCAACTTCAATTTTTTCAAAGTCCTTACCATTGGCATAACCCATACTCGCCATAAATTCTGACACTTCGCTCACATCGCGACCTGTAGCAACAGCCTGTGCCGATAAGTCGGCATACACATTGTTGGCGTTATTGTCGGGATACGCCTGATTACTAAAGCTTAACGAATTTCGATTATTTGTGGCATACACATCTTCATTGTACAAAACATAGCTACTATTTTCCTCACCTAAGTCCATTACAGCAAGTATATTTCGAGCATCATCGGTTTTTTTGGTTGTGTTTGTTACCCATACTTCAACATCGGAAATAACTATGTCGCTATATACGGCAGGGAGGTTTGCAAGTGCGGCATCGTAATTTTTACGAAAGTAATGTGAAAGGAAGAAGTGCCTGTTTTTATCGTACATTACTGCAGGAAATGAGTAGTCGGTTTTCTGAGCTCCACCTTCAACGTTTATGGTTTTTGTTTCGCCTTCTTGTTGCGAAAATACTGTTGTAACATACAAATTACCAAATTTTAACTCAGTTAGAATACCAAAAAGGCTCTGGCTACCTGAAATAAGCGATGTAGTAAGAGGGAGGGAAACATCGCCGGCTTCAATTTTTTGAATTATGTCGTCTTCATTGCCCTGATAGCGAATTTTCATAGTGTTGTCGAAATCGAACTGCGATTCGGTATCGTAGCTTACCTGCATTTCAAGGTTTGTACCAACCTTGCCAACCACATTCATCCGTATTTCATTTTTAAAATCGAAAGTGGTATTTCGTCTAAGGTCTTCGGGCTGGTTAGGGTTATCAACTTTCGACATTTTTACACCAAACCTGATTGTAGCCGAACCTTGTGCCTGTATATCAATGGTGCTTCCGCCAAATATGGTTTCAAACGCCTTATTGCCAATATTAATTGACGGTATTATTGAGCTTTGGTGTTCAAAGGTTTCACTACGATAACGTTCTCTCCAGTATCCCTTAATTTTGGTGTCAACATCGTAGTTCTTATATTCGTCGAAGCTCATAGTATATGGCGCACCATATTCAAATGAACCTGCCTTTTTTTTCAGTACATATTCGTTGTTGGCTTCGTCGTACTCCAGCTCCGAACTCAAATTTTTCGGGTCTTTCAAATCGATATTCGACGAAGGTTTACTTGTTCCCGGATAATCGGATTCCGGTGATATTTTGTATGGAAGCTCCCTACTATCATTACTCTCCTGAGCAAATGAACTATTGAAATAAATTGAGAGCGATATGCTGAATAATATTAATAAAAGCCTGTTCTTCAAGTTGTTCGTTTTCGGTTAAATTGATTTTAGCGCAAGCTTCACCAATGTTTCTACATCGGCTTGCGGATTGTTACTTAACAGTTTATCGAGTATTTTTTCAATACTGCTTTTGGTAAATCCTAACATTACTAATGCTGATAACGCTTCTTCGCGGTTTGTATTGTTCTGCGACATTAAAAAATCGCCTGTAATATCTGATTTTCCAACTTTATCTTTCAGGTCAACTATAATTCGCTGAGCTGTTTTTGCTCCTATCCCTTTTATTTTATTTAAAACAGCTGTATTGCCCGAAAGTATAGCCTCGGTAAGTTCTCCGGGAGCTAACGACGAAAGTATTGTACGGCCGGTATTGGCTCCTACCCCCGACACACTAATCAAATGGCGAAATATTTCTCGCTCGCTTTTATCGGAAAAACCGAAAAACAACTGTGCATCTTCACGAACTATGTGATGAACAAACACTATTGCTTTTTCTTTACCATTCAAAGCCGAGTATGTATTGAGCGATATATTGATTAAATAACCAACTCCATTGCAGTCTATTACCACGTATGCGGGAGTAATGTCAGTAATCTTTCCTTGTATATATTCGTACATTTGGTGTAAAAAATTTATTAGCGGGCAAAGCTACAAAAATTGGTAAATTTTGAAAGTAATTTTCAATGATATTGGGAGTTAAAGTACACGTTACATTAAAATATAACCGTTATTATATGTTTTTTAAACGAAACTATTGAATTTATAATAATTATGTTTGATTGTGTGTAGGTATTTGTATAATTTTAGTGTTTATATTTTTTTTGTCGTAAAACAAAAAACTCACTAAGGAAGCAAGCTGTTATAACTATATCAATAAGGTTTATTTCCAAAGGTTATTTAACTGAAAATAAAATATTTAACTAATATATAAATACGTGAAGAGAGCAACAATAATCTTTGGTTTGTTAAACTTAGCATTTTCCTTTATGCTAAAAGCCGACGAGGGAATGTGGCTGCCGTTTTTAATAGAACAAAATATGGCAACCATGACCGAGAAAGGGTTCAAGCTAACTAAAGACGATGTGTACAACATAAACCAATCGTGCCTGAAAGACGCAATAGTTTCGCTCGACCATGGCAGTTGCACCGGTGAAATTATTTCAGAAAAGGGCTTGGTTTTAACAAATCACCACTGCGCATATTCCGAAATACAGTCGCATAGCACAGTAAGTAAAGACTATCTTACGGAAGGTTTTTGGGCTACATCGCTAAGCGAGGAGCTGCCAAACCCTGAAAAAACAGCTTCAATATTGGTTAAGGTTGAAAATGTAACCGAACAAATAATGTCGAGCATAAGCGACACTTTAACCCACGACGAATGTGAGCGCGTTATAAAAAACAAAATATCGGATATAATTGATGAATCGACTTTTGAAAATAATTGTGATGCTTCGGTTGAAAGTTTTTACTACGACACTGAATATTACCTGTTTTTGTATAATACGTACAATGACGTAAGGCTTGTTGGTGCGCCACCTGAAAGCATAGGCAAGTTTGGCGGCGAATACGACAACTGGGAATGGCCCCGCCATACAGGCGACTTTACACTATTTCGCATATACACCGATACTGCAGGCAATCCGGCACAATACTCACCCGACAATATTCCGCTTAAACCTAAGTATGCCTTACCTATTTCGCTCAGCGGATACAACGAAGGCGACTTCACTTTTGTTATGGGATACCCCGGCTACACAACACGTTTTGTTACTTCGCATGAGCTAAAATATATTATGGAATGCGAAAACAAGGTGCGAGCACTGGTGAGAGAGGAGAAACAGAGGATATGGAAAAAGTATATGGATACTGACGAAGCCATACGCTTAAAATACTCCTCAAAATATGCCAAATCAGCCAATTACTGGAAATATTCAGTATACCAAAACAAAGCATTGCGAAGCAATAATGTAGACGAAATAAAGAAACAACGAGAATTAGAATTTTCGGAATGGGTATCATCAAACGACTCTCTATCAGAAATTTACGGCGAAGCTCTTACTCTTGTAAATAATGGTATAGAAGAATCGAAAGAGATAATGAGAGCATTAAACTTTTTGTACGAAACCCATATATCGGGGGCTGAATTATTTCTTGTTGCATATTTGAATGCGCCGGCTATGCTCAAAGCACTACAGTCGGGCAATGACGAAGAAATAATTGACGCTACTGCCATTTTTAGTGAAAAAATGGCTGACTTTTTCAAAGACTACGATTCCAAAACCGATAAAGCTACCACTAAAGCACTCATAAAACTGTTTATGGAAAATATTGCTCCGAACCTTTATCCTTCGTTTATTGATACTGATATTACAAAAAAGCACAAAGGCAATGCCGATAAATATGTCGATTATTTATTTGAACATTCAATATTTTGTAGCGAAGAAAAAGTAAAATATTTTTTAAATAAACCATCGGCAAAAAAACTGGCAAAAGACCCTGTTTTTATAGCTGCAGAAAGTATAGTTTCAATGTACAACGGATATTTTGCCATAATGAGCGATGCCGATAATATGCGCGAAAAAGGGATGAATTTGTATGTTAACGGATTACGTGCTATGAACCCCGATAAAAACTATTACCCCGATGCAAATTCAACACTACGGCTTACTTATGGCGAGATAGGCGACTATGAACCGGGCGATGCTGTTTACTACAATTATTTTACAACCCTGAAAGGTGTAATAGAAAAACACGACGAAACCATGCCAGAATTTAACGTACCGGCTAAATTAATGGAAATATTTGCCAACAAAGATTATGGAATATACGGCAATGCCGACAGTACAATGAACGTATGCTTTATTACCGACAACGACATTACAGGCGGCAACTCGGGCAGCCCGGTACTGAATGCCCGCGGCGAACTTATTGGCACTGCATTCGATGGCAACCTGGAGTCGATGAGTGGAGACATTGAATACGACTCCGATATTCAAAAGTGCATAAACGTAGACATTAGATATATTTTATTGATTATCGACAAATTTGCCGGTGCATCGAATATTATTGAAGAATTGATATTTGCTAAACCGGAAACAAATAATAATTAATTCTATTATCACCATGAAACACGCTGTCGCATTTCATTCATTAATTGTTATTAGTTGCCTGTTATTATACAGCTGTAACAATCCGCTTAAAAACAAAATAAAAGAATGGGAATGTAACAATCACTTTGAGGTTCTGTATATATACAATATATCTGAATTTGATACTATTAGAGGCTCCGACAGTTCGGCATACTACACATATTTATACGATAGTATATTTAATGAACGCATTACTAAACTCAACAAACAAATATCGGAACTTGAGCAAGAGTATAATAAAAAATACAATGAACTACAAACAATAGACAACCCTATGATGGCTGTTCCGTTTGAACGAGGAGTATATTCTCTGAATCAAAAGCTTAAAAGAGCAAACGAAAACATAGCTACATACAAAAACTCCCCTGAACAAACCGAGCTTGGAACAATAAATGAAAGAATATATTATTATAAAAATATTGCCGACTCCACCCTTGGATATTTATTCGCCTGTAAGCTCAAAGGGCGGGAAGGCTTACTTGAACCAACCGATTATAATAACGAGTATTTTTTAAACACCCAAGGCAAGGTTACAGGCCGAACAATATCAAAAACTACTCTCCCTTAAAAACTTGTGTATTAGAATTAAAGCCCACAACCTGTTATACAAATAATCAACTTGCTTATTTAGGTACAAATGCTTTAGTTGTTCCACCTGTTTATAGTTAATTAATCCATATTCCTCAACAGTTTCTTTATTCAGATTCTCGTCAATAAGATATTTCAAATCGGTTTTTAACCACTCGTTGAGCGGAATTGAAAAGCCCCATTTAGGTCGGTCAAATATATGCTTGGGTACGTATTTATACAACACTTGCTTAAGCAAATGCTTTTGAACACCGTTATTCATTTTAAGCGAATGGTGAACATTAAGTGCAAACTCTACAACATTGTGATCTAACAATGGCACCCGGCTCTCAAGGCTATACTGCATTGATGCCCTATCTACTTTAACCAGCAAATCGTCTTTCAAATAATAATTAAGGTCAAAAAATGCCTGCTCTTCATTTGGTTTTAACACCCTGCTCAAATTATCCATATATGGATAAACAGGTGATATATAGTTATTTAAAAGCCCTTTCAACTCATTATTTGAGAAAAAATACTGTTCCTGTGAAAATATATGACTATGTAAATTGTCCGATTTTGAAAATTGAAATAAATGAGCTGCCCTTTTCTGCCTGTTACTGCCATTAGCTAAAGTAACAGCAATAGCTTTTCGTAACATTTTAACCCGTTTCGAAGCCAGCCTGTTGGCCCAGCTGTAAGCTCCGTATCCCATAAACAACTCATCGCCGCCATCGCCCGAAAGGGTCATTTTTACGTGTTTGGAGGCAAGCTTCGATACCATCATTGTGGGTATTATGGAAGAGTCGGCAAATGGTTCGCCCATTATATTTACTATATCACCAACAAGCTCTTTTGCTGTTTGCTGAGTTACCTTAAATTCGTGATGTTCTGTTTTTAAATAATCGGCTACCTGCTGTGCAAATCGGGCTTCATTATGCTTCTTGTTATCGAATGCTATGGTAAATGTTTTCAATGGCGCAGTAAGTTGCTTTTGCGCTATGGCCGAAACCAGCGACGAATCGACCCCTCCACTTAAAAATGCTCCAAAAGCTACATCGCTGCGAAGGCGTAGTTTCACCGATTGATTCAATAACTCTTCAAGCTTATGTATAGCCTCCGATTCATTATTAATAGTATTAGCGGCAACACATTGAGAACTGTTCCAGTATTGAAAATACTCAATTCCACCATCCGATATCTTGGCATAACTGCCGGTAGGAAACTTCGTGATTTTATCGTATATAGATAATGGCTGTGGTATGTATCCATAATGCAAGAACGATGAACAAGCGCTGTAATTTATACCCAACTGTTTCTTAATACTATCAATACAAGTTATACTCTTAATCTCCGATGCAAAAGCTATTTCATTGTCATTTTTATAAATAAACAATGGCTTTATACCAATACGGTCGCGGTATAACCATATACTATTCTCCTGCTTGTCGAGTATTGCAAAGGCAAACATTCCGTTCACATTATTTATAAAATCGGGTCCCTTTTTTATAAATAATTGCAACAAAACCTCGGTATCGGAATGTGTTCTTAGCACAAGACTCTCATTTATTCCAAGCTCCAAATAGTTGTATGCTTCACCATTGAACACAATAGCGTATCGGCCACAATTGGAATAAAACGGCTGATTTGCTGAGGAAGAAAGGTCAATTATTGAAAGGCGTTGATGCACAATGCCTATGGTATTGTTATAATAATAGCCATTGGCATCGGGACCACGATGGGCAATAACACTGCCCATTTTAATAAGGTCACTTTCCGAGACTAAGCATTTGGGAGAAAAAAAACCTGCTATTCCACACATTTACTGAAACTTATAGTTAAAAACTCTTGTAGTATCACCAAAATACTTCAATGCACATTCTTTAATGGATTCTATTTCATATAGGGTAAGTCGCATATAGCAAATATAGTGCTTTTAACACATTACAGTTAATGATCAAAAAGATTTTATATTTTTGAGCAAAAACTAACAATTGGAAGAATTACTCAGTATAAAGGATATAGTTATTGTACCACTCTTATTGGTAATAATATACTTTTTAGCCCACTCAATTCAACAAAAGCATATTAACAACAACTCATACTACCGCTATTTTAAAAAAGCTCTTTTTGTGAAAATTGTTGCGGGAATAGTTTTTGCAATGGTGTATATATTTTATTACGGAGGTGGCGATACATTTTACTATTTTACCGGAACCCGCAGTGTGTTCCGTATGCTATCGGTTAGTTTTCCCACATTTATAAAAATAATGGGAGGCGACCATAGTGCCGAAACATTTTCTATGTTCAACAATTACACCTCGTGGCCCACATATTGGCGCGACCCAAATTCATTTTCGGTATGCCGGTTCAATGTCCTATTCTATATGCTAAGCTTTGGCAGCTTTATTGGCAATACTCTGATTATGAATTTTTTTCTGTTTATTGGTATTTGGCAATTTTACAAAATGCTTATTTATATATATCCTAATCAGGAAAAACGGCTGGCATACGTTGTATTCTTTATTCCCAGTGTAGTATTCTGGAGCTCCGGGTTGCTTAAAGACGGCTGGACATTAACCGCAATAGTTTTACTAATACGGTACTTCTACTTTATAATAATAAAACGCCAACGGAAACTCACCACGTTATTGTTAATGCTGTTTTGGGGATATATGTTATTCTCTATCAGACCATTTATGATGTATGCAGTAGTAGCTGCAGGTTTTGTTTGGTTTGGTGCCGATTATCTGAAAAGGGTAAAAAGTGTGTTCTTGCGTATAATTGCCTTCCCTGTAATTGCCGGACTTGTTTTGTTAATAGGGATGGCTGTAATATCGGGGTTAGGCGAAGCTGCCGGTGGTCGCTACCAAGATTTTGACTCAATGATTGAAACAGCAATAATAATTCAAGACGACTTAAAAAAAGATTATTACGGTGGGCAAAGCTTCGATATTGGTTACATAGAACCAAGCCTTGGAGGTGTTGCAAGGGTTGCTCCCAAAGCAATAATTGCCGGATTGTTTCGCCCTTATTTATGGGAAGCCGGCAGTCCGTTTATGCTAATATCGGGGCTTGAGAACTTTGCACTCCTGCTTGCATTTATAATTATTATAGTGCGATTTAAAAAATTCCGCTTCCTGAAAGTTACTCTTGGCGAACCATTTGTATTAGCAATATTTATATTGGCTATTATTTTTTCATTTACCATTGGCCTTACAATATCGAATTTTGGTTCACTGGTACGATATGTAATTCCGGCTACCATGCTTATGGGTGTTGTGTTGGTAATAGCATTTTATAAAAATGAGAACGATAAAAAGTAAAAAAGAGGCATTGAGCAACAACATTGACTATTGTGGGTTTCAACCGGCTTTAATTTAGGGCACAAATTTTCAATAATTACTGATTAAAAATAGTATTGTAGTAGTTATTTTATTCATACCTGCTTGACAATAAGAAAGTTACAATACGTTCATTGTTATAAATGACATAATTTAATATTTGATCGTCTTCAAATAAAAAGTAGCATTCATACAAATTGATATTAGTACATAGATTAAAAGTTATATTCTCATCTCTTATCTCAAATTCCTTGTTGCATGATTTCAAACTATCCAAAAATGAATAATCACCTTTTATTATATCAACAGCTCTATCATCAAGATTAATAAGCATTTGTATTCGCTCTTTCAGATAAGACCCTTTATCATACCCCATTTTTGAGAATAGTTCATTATGATCTCGTATATACATATAATAAATGTAATTATAAGAGCACAACAATTCTGATTTCGTTGAAGGAACTAAAGTCTCATAAAAAAAACACACATCGGGATAAACTGTCCTATATATATCAGGCAAATCATCTGCAATTTCATATTCATGAATACCATTTGGTGTACATTTTCTAATTACCTTTTTTTCTTTTATTGAATCAACAAAGCTAGGATTACTAAGGGGATATAACTTTGTAATACTGTCTACATAAGCCTCCAAATCAAAATCTTTCCTCTTAATCTTTGTTATGCCAATCATATTGTCACCAAATACTAATTCTCCTTCGTCTTCATTTATATTAACTTGCTCAATAGCCTCACCATCTACCTTTGCAACCTGCTTAGTTTTGCATGCAAGCATTAATACACAAGCAATCAGGCTTATAAATATTCTAACTTTCATATTCATTATTTTATCATGTTTTCAAGGTCGCTGATACGCTTACCTTGGCTTTCAATATGTTTGTTTTGGTTTACAAAGGTTTCAACTTCGGTAAGGCTGCGTAGCTTGTATGTGTCGAAGAAAACATAGTCGTACCAATTTACCGCCTATTTGTGTTAGCAATATTTATATTGGCTATTACTTTCTATTTATACTATTCCAATACCCTATTATAAACTTCACCGTACCTTTCAACACCCATTTTAAGTGAATATTCATTAATTGCAGCCTCTCTGATTATTTGCTTGTCGGGCAACAATGATTCATTGAGCTTTTCAATTACCTTTAAGTATGCCGAAACTGTAAAATCGGAAACAATCAAACCGGTATTACTCTCTCTAACAAAACTTTCAACATCGCCCACATTGCTGTTGCATATTACAGGTATTCCCATACCCATAATCTCTGCCATTTTGGTTGGCGACGATGCCTGTTTTGAAAACGAAGGCTTAATAAAAAATATTGAAACCCGGCTCAATGCTATATATGCCGGCACTTCGTTGCGCTGTGCTTTTCTAATAATTAACCTACTATGTTCTATACCTTTTGCCTCAGCTTTTTCTAAAATAAGTTCTTTGGGTTCGGCTGTAATAAACAAAAATTTCGATTCAGGTTTAGCAGTAAGGAGTACTTTAAATAAATCGAGCATTTCGTCGAGCATATACCATGTACCTATTGAACCCAAATAGGAAATTACAAAATCGGAATTATGAATTTTTAAATGCTGCTTCAGTTTACTAGTTAACTCTTTTTGTTGTTGCGACTCTTTAAAATGGTCAAAATCGGCACAGCATGGTATTACTTCAATTGGAATAGGCCTATTTTTCAAATAACTCCACGAATTGATAATATTTTTGGCTGCATTTGTTAAGCTTACTGTATAGTCGGCAGTATTGAAAAAATGTTTCTCTTTATTTTTAAAGAATTTGTAAACTACATTGAACACCGGATTATTTAAATTCCATATTCCCCCTTCTACCCTTTCGTCGGCCCAAAAACCACGTATGTCGAAAATGAATTTTACTCCGAATTTCCGTTTTAAATAAATCCCGGCAAAGGCAGCTATGTAGCTTCTACAATGAACAATGTTGAATAGTACTGTTTTATGCAACTTGGCAGCAGTGCGCTTCATTTGCCACACATCGTAAATGGTAGATAGCACCGGTGGTTTTTTTGTGTATTGAAGCGGAATCCATACTATGCCTGCATTATCAACAATATTTTTAATTACTGCTTTGTTTTGCTCATAATTACTCTCTTTTTCAAAGCTTATTAAATGGAATTTATACCCCCCGGCCGATAACCCTTCCAAATATGGCAACACCTGCGATTGCCCCAAAGGGTCGGTCATGCCGTCGTATGATATGTATAGTATATTTTTCATCTGTATGTATCTTAATTTTTAATAGTACAGATAGAACATCCATACCGATAATTATGTGCGTGTGTGTTACTTTATTGTCATGGATGTTTCAAGGTTATATTATCTTTTGAAATTGTAATTGTTTTATAAGTTCAGTGGTGTTTTCTCTTACTTCGTTAATTATTATTGCCGCTTTTTTGAGAGGAATCCCGGTTTGTTTTGCAACTTCCATTATATCTTCCAAGGCAGGATTTCCTTTGCCGTTAATTGTCGTTGTGTGTTGCCCATTAAACCCATCGCTAAATACTAAATCATAAGCCGGTGATACTTTCCACTGTTTGTCTTTAAGTATAAACGAGAAGTTTTTAGCGTGGTCATCTTTATTGTAAGTAAAAATATTGAAAACCATTTGGCGGAATATTTTCAAGGCCTCTTCCATACTCTGGGTTAGAGCAAGAGTAGCCTTTATTAGGTCAATGTAATCGAGTGAAGGTAGTCGATAGCTTGCATAAAGAAGTCCGCTGGCACTATGAATAAGGAATTTTTCTTTTTCTCCAATGTCAAAACGTTTAACACCGAAGTATTTTCCATTAAACAATTGAGTTTGCGACATAATAATCCCGCATTTGCGTGCAGTAATAGAATAATCATATTCAAGTTGGCCAATGTTTATTGGGTCAATACTTGCTTTAAATTTAACAATCCACTGGGTATTGCCATATTTATAAAAAACTTTAGGTCGGGCACCACCCAATGAACCTCCTTCCCTGTAAAGGGTTTCAATATCTGTTTCTGAATTGTTAAGGATATTTTTAACCTCTTGGGCAATAATATCTAAATCAATTTTTCCACTCGTTTTTGAAAGTTCCCATTGGGGTGAATAGTTAAGTGCTCCTATTCCATTTTTACCAACCAGACTAAGTCTTTGCATATTGTTAATTTGACTCGGGTTTATGCCATGCTTTTTTAGTAACCTGTCAGTTAATAGTTTTCCCCAGCCATCGGGTAAGCTGTCGTTAAAAATGCCGAACATGCCCAAAAAAGGTTCGGGCTTAGCAATAAAAACACCGGACTGTAAGGGTAAGTAAAATGGAGATATTGAAACACCATTGCTCAAATATTCCGGTGTGTACTCAAAAGCAGCCAAATTGTTAGGAGTGATTGCCAAATTTCCAATATGACTATTGTTTAAGAAAATGCTTAGTTTTTCCGGTGCTGCAATCATTTTTTTCTGGCTCTTTTTCTGTCTTTATTCTTTTTTGCTTCTGTTAGTTCATCAATACTTTGAAACTGCTGCTGGCTAAAAAGTGATTTGAATTCGTGTGTGGCATTTAGTGCTACAGATATTAAAAGTAAGTTCTTAAGAGAAATTTCTGCACTAGTTTCAAACCTTTTAATTGACCCCAAACTAACCTGTGATTTTTGAGCAAGTTCTATTTGGGTAATATTTAACTCTAATCTTCGTTTTTTTACATTAGTTGCAATTTGCAGTGCTAGTGCATTAGGATTAAAATCATCGAAGGTATATTTATTAGATAAAATATTATCCATAATCAGCTATTTTTGTTACTTTTGGATAAAGTATTATCTGTAAATATAGCAAAAAAGAGTCTTTGCAGCAACTTATTTTGAGTAAATAGTTACACCAACTCTATTAATATGCTCAATTAAATCTTGATTTGTGATTAAGTTGTAATTCAAAACTAACTTCAAAAAATTGGATGGTACCTGCTTTTTGAGTAATGTCGGGTGTTTCAATATTAAGAGCAAATTGTAGGTTTGCTAAGACTTTTTTGAAGTTTGAAAAGCGTTGTTTCCAGCGAATATCTTCAGTCATATTTTTTAAAAATGTTTCAAACAAAGGTATAAAAACGTGTATTAAAACACCATTTTACAAAATGCTAATGGTATTAATTTTCCGGTAAGTCATTTATAATATTTGCCAGCTTTTTTGTTTGCTCTTTGCGTGAGTATTGCTCAATATTTATTGAATTGCAGGCAACAGTACCTGTTTGCTGCCATTCGGCGTAAGCTTGTTCAAGAGTCGCTGCAATTTCGTGCGGGGTATTGCAAATTACACCTGAGTGGGTGTCGGCTATTATTTGGGCAAGCGCTCCTTTATCGTTTTCAAAAAGTATAATCACTTTTCGCAATGCCAAATAATCGAATACTTTAGCGTAAAGCTGCGCATATTTTGCCGATGCCGGCAATAAAAGAATATTGCACTTATTTAGTTCACTAATAGCACTATTATGCGGCAATCTGCAGGTAGTTATAATATTTTTTTCAAACCTACTAAATGCCGCCAATATCCTACTCTTTTGCTCCTGATAATAATTTACTCCAATGAACTTTATCTTCAATTTATTAGTGTCAATATTTGCATATTCCAAACCACAGGCAAACAATTCTATTGGCTGGTACGGATACAAAGTTCCGGCGAATCCGATTGTAAATTCGGTTGTAGTATTAGGTTCAATGCTTTCAAAATACTCAGGAAAATATCCGTTTTTAATAACACGAATGGGCTTATTGTGGTGAAGCAAACTAAGTTGCTCTTTAAATTCATCGGAGACAGTAGTAATTAACGAACTCGATAAAATTACACTTCGCTCAATATTTTTATAAAAAAACTGCTCGTATCTCGAACGGTTGTAATTTGTACTCCAACCGTCGCGATAGTCGGCTATCCAGCGGGTATTATACTTTTCCGACAGCTCTGATGCATATTTGAGCAGAATGAAAGGTTCGGCTGTTGCAATAATTATATCAACCGTATTGGTTTGCAAATATTTATCGGCTGCTTCAAATATTGTTTTTCTATTATCAAATACCGGCCAATAAAATTCTAAAAGTTGGTAGATTATTGTTAATGTTTTTCTGATTATACTTAGTTTATTCAATCCATATTTTAAAATTAACTTATCGCGTAAGTTTGGTTTAAATGGTGCCTTAATAATTAAACCGGCACCAGACTGTTCATATTCAACAGCTTTACCGCAAGGGGTTATATAATCAATAGGATTTTCAATTTTAATATCCCAGTTTCGGGTTACTACCACCGGCGCAATTCCCGATTCATGCAAATACTTATACCACCCCAAAGGTCGCTGCCCACCAATGGAATTATATGGCGGAAAATCGTATGCAAGTATTAAAGCTTTTTTCACGTATTATAATTTATTTAAATCTTGAATTATCAACATAAATGTATTTACAAACACAGTAGTTGCATCATTCTACAACCTCCCAGTAACCATCTTTCCGACCTCCTATTCTTTTTATTTTACCTTCTCTTTTTAAATTAGCTAAATGCTCTTTTATGGTTCCATCTGCTTTATTTAGTAATTTCATTAAATCTTCTTTTGTATATTCCGGATTTTCACTTAGTATACTTACTATACTCTCCTTTGTGGTTCTTTGGGCGGTTCTTTGGGCGGTTTTTTGGGCGGTTTTTTGGGCGGTTTTCTTTGCGTAGGTAACCAATATTCCATTATGAACCTCTTCAAAAACAAATTCAATCTCGGGATAATATTTCATATAATCTTTGATGCGAAGAAAACCGGTACCGTATTTCTCAATTTCACCAGCCAAATAAAAAGCCTCGGCAATTAATTTGTTTCTCAAGCTCGATTGATAGTTATCACTTAGTATTTTGTCAACTGTTAAATTACCATATAATTTACCCGGACTAAAAATTGAAATTTTTTCATCGTATATTTTCACTTGTATATCATTAGGCTCTCTATAATCACGGTGTACAATTGCATTTAACAAGCTCTCTTTAATAGCTTGAATTGGATACTCCCACCTTTCAGCGCGCTTAATATTTCCTTCAAAAATATATTCCAGTTTTATGTAATTCTTTATAAATACTAAACTCTTTTCTGCTGCGTCAAATAAAGTATTTGTTATTTGACGATCATCAATAATAGTCGATGATGATTTAAAACGCCCTATTCTTATGTGATGGCGTTCGGGAGTTTTGGCGAATAGAAGTATCGATGCTATAGTTGGATTACTATTTTTAATTAGCGAAAGCTTTTTTAGTACAACAAACTTATCGCTTGAGCTTGAAAATCGCCCGGTATTATTTATTATACCGATAAACTTTTCAATTTTTATATCATCTAACTCATTGATCCCTTTTTGTGGAAATTCATAACTATCCCACGATGTTTGGAGCGATTGTAAATGTAATTCTGATATTTTAGGCAATGATAAAATATGATTGGAATTATTCTGACGTTGATAATAACGTCCTTTTAATCCAATAGGTTTAATAGGGTACTCATCAATTGTAATAACAACTACTGTTTTATTGCCTACGCTTATCAACTTAAAATCAGGTAGTATTTGGGGTTCTGTTTTAAGTTTAACTTCATTAATCCAATTCTGAATAGATTCCTTCCCTAAATCAACTCCATTAATCTCACCATTATTTGAAACCCCAATTAATATAATACCTCCGGTACCATTAGCCATTGCATTTATGGCAATTAGTGCTTTTGAGTCAAAGCTTGATTTAAACTCGACATTTTGATTTTCACCATTACTAATTATTCCAAATAATTCTTTATTTGTCATCGGTACTTATTATCTTTAAAAACAAATGTAACAAAAACCGATGCCAAAAACACTTTTCTTTTTTACAAGCTCATACCCATTCGGAAAGGGTGAAACTTTTATTGAGAATGAAATTTCTTATTTAGCCGAAGCGTTCCATAAAGTTGTTATTGTTTCAAACGATACTATCAATATACAAACTCGCGAAGTACCTAAAAATGTTGTATTAGAAAGAAAAGGGTATGAATTATCGACAGCCGGCAAACTATTGTCGACTTTACAAATTTTTAATATCCTGTTTTTCAAAGAGCTGAATATTATTAAAAAACATTATAATATAAAAATTACTCTGCCGGTGGTAAACACTATGTTACAAACACTACATAAAGCAAAAGTGTGGAGCAAATTTTTAGAAATAATGGTAAATAAATATTCTAAAAACGAAAATATATATCTGTATTCGTATTGGAATAACGATATGGCTTTTGCAATAGCCGATTATAAGCGTAAGCATAAAAATATAACGGCATTTTCACGTATGCACGGTTGGGATACGTATTTTGAAGCAAGCGAAATTAATTACTTGCCATTCAGAAGCTATATATTTAATAACCTGAATAGAGTATTTGCAATTTCACAAAAGGGTAATGACTATTATTCCGAATTATTACCCAAGTATGTGAACAAAATCAGTGTTTCATATTTGGGAGTCCCCAAGCGCGGCGATAATAAAGTAAACACATCAACCGAATTTCAAATTTTAACAATAAGTAATACCATTGCTTTGAAAAATTTGGAAACACTTGTAAGAGCTTTAGCATTATTGAATATTCCATTTAAGTGGGTACACTTTGGCGATGGTAATTTGCAAAATGAGATAGCTGCCCTTGCACAACAATTAATTCCGGGCAAGTTTGATATGAAAGGTCGTGTATCAAATTCGCAAGTAATAGAATATTTAAACTCGAACCAGGTTGATGTGTTTGTAAATGTTAGTTTTACAGAAGGGATACCAGTATCGATAATGGAGGTTATGAGTTTTGGTATTCCGGTTATCGCAACCAATGTTGGCGGAACTTCTGAGATAGTTAATAATAAAAACGGATTTTTGATAAACCCCAAGCCTACCCCCGCTGAGGTTGCCAATACCATAAACACGTTTTACAACCTTACCGATAATGAAAAAGCAATGAAACGTAAAGTTGCTTTTAACACCTGGAACGCAAAATTCAATGCCCCTGAAAATTATACTAACTTTGCCCAACTTATATTACACCTATAATGAAATAATTAAAAATTTCTATTGGAATTTATCTGCCGGTTTGGAGGTGTAATTTCCGATAACAGTAGACAGATTCAGGGTGCTCCTATGGGAAGTATTCAACTAGGCTATATTTTAAATAAGCGAAAAACTGAAAAATAAAATTGCCTTTTAAAGTAAATGTTTACTGAGTATTTTCAGAGTGTAATCAATATCTTTTTTTGTAGTATCAATACCCAAACTTACCCTGATGGTTTCCCTTGCTTCCTGCTCGCTTAAACCAATAGCTGTAAGTACATGCGAAGGTTTATCCAAGCTTGTACTACATGCCGAACCTGCCGATACTGCTATTCCATAATAATCGAGTGTATGCAATACCTCACTATTACTTTTTCCGACAAACCTTATGCTCAATGTATTGGGAAGGCTATTGTTTTCAGGTGAATTTATAATAATATTTCCGTTAAACTCCTTTAGCCTTTCGGCAAAATAGTGCTTCAAATCATGTTCCTTTTCTGTATGCTTTATAAGCTTTGGCACCTGTTTACAAGCAGCACCAAATCCTGCAATATTATGAACCGATTCCGTTCCGGCTCTCAGCCCTTCTTCCTGATGACCACCATGCACAAACTGAATTTCAGGAGCACTTATCCGTGCATACATTGCTCCACACCCCTTTGGCCCATATAGTTTATGTGCTGAAAATATTGCATAGTCTGCTCCCAATTCCTTCACATTTATCGGAATTTTGCCCAAAGCCTGAACGCAATCAGAAAATATCAATACTCCCTTTTCCTTTGCCCGCTTTGATACTTCCTTCACATTCTGAATAGTTCCAAGCTTATTATTTGCAAGCATACAACACACTAAAAATGTATCATCATCAATCATGCTTAAAATTTGTTCTGCCGATACAAAGCCGTATTTATCTACCTCACAATACTCTACAATAATTCCATGAGTTTGTAAACGTGCTTGTCATTATATTTTTATTTTTAATATTGACGTATATTAAATAAAAAACTCTGAAATTACAGTAATCTCAGAGTTTTTATTTTATAAAACAATTTTGAAATATTTTATTTTGCTGCGCCGGCAGGTCCTTCATACGATGCTGAACCGAAACCAAGTATTGGATAAAAAATAAATGATAAAAGCAGTAGTCCTATTGTAAACCCTTCTGTTTTTCCAAAACTTTTCGATAATAAATTTATCATCCAAATTGCAAATACAATGTTTACCCCGGGTATTAATAGTAGAATAATCCACCATAATGGTTTTCCTACAATTTCTAACAATACAATAATGTTGTAGATAGGTACAATACAAGCCCAACCCGGCTTACCTGCTTTTGTATAAATTTTCCACTGTGCTGCAATTAATAATACAATAATTGCTACATAAAAAACAATTGCTATTCTCATAATTAAATTGGTTTTTGTCTTACTCGTAAGGCTTTTCAGTTTCTCCCCGTTTTTTAATGTGGGTTCTGGACTCCACTTTTTCACTTTCTATTATATAATTAAAATTATATACGTGGTTAATATATTTTATGCTGAATATCAGCACCCTTTGTTTTGGTTAAAACCAAAAATAACCCTTTTTAGTGAAAAATGAAATCTTTATTTAATAAACCGCATTCTTTTTTGAAACCCCTGCCGACTCAAATGTTGCCATATCGCACATTATTTTAGCCGAAGCTTCAACCAGGTTAATGGTAAGAGCAGCTCCCGTTCCCTCACCAAGTCGCATTCCCAAATCAAGTACAGGTTCTAATCCCATATGCTTTAATGCATAAATATGTCCCTGTTCTACCGATTTATGTCCGGCAATAAAGTATTTACCCGCTTCAGCGTTTATTAAATAAGCTGCCAAACCGGCCGAAGTGGATATTAATCCATCGAGTACCACAGCACAACCTTTTGCTGCTGCAGCAAGTGCTGCTCCGGCAATTGCTGCTATTTCAAAACCGCCAACTTTTTGAAGTATCTCTATAGCATTGTGGGAGGTGGGTTTATGAAACGCCAATGCCTTTTTTATAACCTTTACTTTATGCTCCAATGCCTGATTATCAACTCCTGTACCCCTTCCGGCACAACTATCAACAGACTCTTTTGTAACTACACTTATAATTGCCGTTGCCGAACTTGTATTGGCAATTCCCATTTCGCCCAAGCCTAATATATCTATAGGCTCTTTTGAGTACATTTTATTAAATGTATCTACTCCGACTTTTAGCGCAGCATATACCTGTTCTTCGGTCATTGCAGGTTGTAATGCAAAATTCTGAGTTCCGTTAGCAACACGTTCATTTATAATATCAGGGTGTAGTATTAAATCTGACTTAACTCCAACATCAACAATCACCAAATCTATATTATTATGCTTACATAATACATTAATTGCAGCACCTTGCTTTACGAAATTTTCAACCATTTGCCCGGTAACCTCTTGTGGAAATGCCGATACCCCTTCCTCTGCTATTCCATGGTCGGCAGCAAATACTATCAAAGCTTTTCTTTTAATTGCGGGTGTAAGCGAGTTTTGTATCAGGCTTAGCTGAACCGACAAACGCTCCAGTGTTCCTAAAGCTCCTAAAGGCTTAGTCTTATTATCTATCTTCTCCTGCGCTTTTGCAAATAACTCTTCACTCAATGGTTTTATATCTCCAACTCCAATCCTTGCTGATATTTCGTGAAAGCTTGTAATCTTTTTTTCAACTTTAACAGTTTTTGTAACTGTTTTTGCAGTATTTTCAGCACCGGTAAAATCAATTATATACTTATAAACCTTACCATCAATCACATCCTGCAAACAATCAATAGCCTGCTCCGGTTTTATAATATCTTCTATTAACAGATCAAGTTCAACAGAAAGCTTACGCAAAATATGAAGCCCGTTTTCCAGATCTTGTTTTGTATGCCCATACGCCCCTGAAATTATGAACTCCTTATAATGAATAAGGTTTAACAAGTTTGTTTCAAGATTCTCATTTTTACTCAACCCACTAAAGTGAACAAAGCGCCCTGCTTTTGCCAGTCGTGTTATCCCTGACATTAGTGCCAAAGGGTCGGCACAAGCATTCAATACGCAATCGAATTTACTCTCGTTTGTATCTTTTAAAATTGGAATATTGGTTAATTTTTGAAACTCCGCCGCTTTTTTGATTTTTGTTTCATTTTTCTCAATAACCACCGGTTTAGCACCAAGTACTTTTGCCATAGCAGCAGTCAATAAACCTACCGTGCCTCCGCCAATTATTAGAATACGTTCATTGCCTTTAAGTGTTAGTTTTTTAAATGCATTCATTGCACACCCTGCCGGTTCTGCAAAGCAGGTATGAACCAACGACAAACCTTTCGGCAACTCTACCAAACTCGATTCAGGAACTGATATTTTAGAAGCAAATCCGCCATCGTGATGAAAGCCGATAATCTCCATATCCTCACAAAGATTCTCATCACCCGACTTACAGTATTTGCATTCACCACAACAAGTTCCCGGCCATACTGCATAATTTGTACCATTAACAGAAACTACCATTTCGTGCCCTGGCACTCGCGGTAAAACCAAATCGCGATGACCTTCAGTCCAGAGTTTGGCATCGGTTCTGCAAATTGCACAATACTGAACATCGGCTTCGAGCCAACCATTATTTTGCTTTACACTTGGTTCTGTATTAAGCGATATTTGTTTTATTCCTGTAAGTTCGAGTTTCATTTATAATAATATCCTTTTAATTCAACAAAAAACCTGTCAGGTCTTGAATTAAATATTATAATCCTCCTCAATTATAATTAGCTTTTTAACTTGAAGATTATTTAATTCAGATAAGTATTTGTTGTAGAACTCCACTACTTTATTTTCCTGCGATAGCGGATACACTGAAGCCTTACTCATATTAGTAAGTTCGTAGCCTTGCGCTGTAAAACGAAGGTACTGTTCATCTGATTTTATTGTTAGCAGTTCCATATATTTATTTAGAAAGTAAATAAAAACATATAGTGTTACTATAAGTGGTTATCACTATATACATTGCATATTAACAATTAATTTTCAATTTAACTATCATGCGTGCTTGCCTGACGATCAATTTCAATAAGTTAAGGTGTTTAAAGTTCCCCCTCCTAACCTCCCTCAAGGGCATAGCCGTGAAGCTAAATCAAATTATGGGCTGAAAGCCCTACCTTTATAAGAATAGGGATTTATCCCTATTTTACGCAATCGTTAAAAGAACAGGTCTGAAAGACCGCCCTGTAAAACAAGGTCAGGCTTTCAGCCTTAAATTTCCATAACTAATCTATTTCACAGGTTTAAAAACCTGTGTTGCTACATCGAAGCAGCCTGCCTGCGGTAGGCAGGTATCCCCTTGAGGGAACTGAGCGTAGCGACCTCATGACCGAAGTGAATAATTATAGGGGGTGAATCTCTAAACTTATTAACATTGGTCTGACGGTAGGCTGGCAAAGTTCTTATATTTTCATTTTTTCACCCGGCGCTTCACACCGGGCTATTTTATTTCGCCCCCTTGGGGCTTAATTAAAACTTGAAACCTGTAACCCGAAACTTACAACTTAATTAGCTGATACTGATTCAAGAATCTTCAACCCTTCGGCAGGATTTAAATTCTGAACCTGAGCCCATTTCTGCAAAGTTTCATACCCTTTCCCCGACTCTAAAATTCCGATAGCTTTCTGAACTCCCTCTTTAATTGAACCAGACTTACCCGCAGCATAAAATATAAGTCCGGCATTGTAAGCAACAGAATAGAATGCAGCATCTTTCTTACCTGATGTAAGAAGATTTACAATACGTTTCTTCTCCTTATCAACAGAACCCATAGTTTTTATATCTTCAATATTCTGAGTTGGAATGCCAACATCTTCCGGTTTAAGGTCATATTCACGGATTATTCCATCATCACAAATTTCAGCAAATGAAGTTACCCCCGATACCGATGCTTCGTCCATTGTAGCTTCCATACCGTTAATAGCACCATTAAATATAAGAGCACGTTTATAACCAATCTCTTTCATTACTTCTGCAACAGGCTTAAGCATATCTTTCGAATATACTCCGCGAACACCAACATCAGGTATTACAGGGCTTGCAAGTGAAGCTGCAATATTTAATGTTGATCCGAATGACATCTGAGATAGAATTCTTCCAAGAGCCATTGGGTGAACCTTCGGACTCATACCATTAAACAATGCAATGCCTGTTTCTTCAAGGCTCTTTACAGCTATCTCAACACCGCCTTCAACATCTACTCCTAAAGCCTCGGCAATATCAACTGTACCGCAAGCACTTGTTAACGCTCTTGCCCCGTGACGCGCAATTTTAACATCACCGGCTGCCGCTACTAACGATGCACAAGTACTGATATTGAATGTTTTAAAAGAGTCCATTCCTGTACCACAATTCTCAACAATAACATCGTTAACTTTTGGGGTAACTTTTACAGTATCATTGTCATAAATAGCCTGCCAGCAACCTGCAATTTCATCTTTTGTTTCACCCTTAGTACTTAATGCCGCCAAAAATGCTCCTTGTTGAATATCAGTAGTTTTGCCACGCAGAACAATTGAAAATGCATCGTAAGCTTCTTCTCTTGTCAAATTTTCTTTATTTATCAGGCGCATTATTACCTGACCAAATTCCTTAATATTTAACTCTTCCATTTCCATATTTTTTCACAAAATTAGGGGAATCATTCCGGTAATCTTTCTTAATATTTGCATCTGATATTTAGCAAATTTAAAAGGCCTAATCCGCTTTCCGAATCAGGCCTTTCAATGAATATAACTTATATTGTTAATCAACAAACTTCCAACCACCCCATTCATTTACAATTGAAGTACCTACATTAACTTTTGGGCTTTGCTCTTTGCCACTTACAACAGAACGCTTAGTTACTTCTGAATTAATGTAATCGCCAAGTTCCTTATAAGTTACATCACCTTTGGTTTCCTGTAGTTTTTTTAACAAATAGTATGTAAATAATCCATGGCCCTTTTCCTCGTATGGGTGGGCTGTTTGATCGCCTGATACAGCAGTAAACACAACAAGTTTACCTGTTGGTACCGATGTTTTGGGCTTAATGGTTACACCCCTGCCCGATGCCAACATACCATCGCGGGCTGCTCCGCTAAAACAAGCATCTAAGAACACTGTCGATTGTTTCACAGGGCTGTTATTTAATATGCCGTAAAGTTCATCAATTTTTATAGCCGTGCGTGTTTGCGAAGCAGAACCATCAACGGGTAACAGATATGCACTTTTTGTTTCATTATCGGGCATACCGTGTCCGGCATAGTAAAAAATTATTTTAGCCTCTCCTGCATATGCTTTTGCAACACTTTTTAGCCAGTCAAGCTCACCCAGCATTTTACCAAACGTTGCATTTTCAATATAATGAACCTGATCGACCGGAACACCTAATGTTTTTACTACATATTTTTTAAATGTATTTGCATCATTTTTGGCGTAGTTTACTTTTATCTCATTGTCATAGTCTTCATTTCCGATTATTACAGCAAATGTATTTTTATTTTCCTTGGCTGCAGTTGGTATGTTTTCATCTACATCAGACAAAGGGGTACTACTTTGTTGATAATCACTTTCACTTCTCTGAATTACTGCTCCGGGTTGGTCTTGAGATTGTTGTTGAGGTTGTGAGGCAAATGTAAAGCCTGTTCCAATATTAGGCCCATCGTATTTGTAATTTGCAGCAGTAATATTTATTGGAATATCATAAGTGTAACCATCGGCAAGTTTTAGTGATGAAATAAAAGGATAAACAGTTGAAAGATCCGGATAATTATCATCTCTCAGAGACATAACACTTAGAACAATTACTCCGTTATCAATTTCAAACAACCATGTATTTGCAGGCTTTTTCGAACCTTCCATTGCTGCTTCTCCTTTTAATACCGTTTTATTATAAAAGCTCGAAGGATTCAAATTCTTCTTTATATCCGATGTTAATGTTAATTCAAATAATCCGTATACGTTAGCTACTCGATAATTTTCTCTACCTACTTTATATTCATTTACTTGTTGCGATTTATTATTGCTCATTAAGTCCGACAACTCCATATCATAATCTGAAGCTTTGTAAAGCAGGTAACGAATGCCTCGAATCTCTTTATAGTATTTACTTAAGTTTTTACTAACTTCTACATTAGGTGCAGGAAATTCTACTGAAAACCCATCCTTATTATGCTTAAAGCTATCTTGAGCTATAAGAGTAAATACAGAAAACAATACTCCTATAAGAATTATTTCTCTTTTCATGTGTATGTATTTTACTTTCGATAAAGCATTATTTTAGTTTCCAATCACCCCAAGTGTCTATTATGTCAGAACTAATATTTGTTGTTGGGGTTTGCACTTTATTGTTAATAATTACAGATTGTAGTTTAATACTGCTATTCAAATAATCAGATAATTGCTGATATGTAATGTCTCCCTTGGTTTCTTTAAGCTTTTTTAATAAATGATATGTAAACATACCATGGTACTTTTCTTTATATACTTGCGACGATTCATCGCCTGAGCTTGAAGTAAATATTACAATATTTCCTTTTATTACCCCCTCTTTAGGAACTATTTTTACCCCTTTTACTGCCACAAGACCCTCGTTGCGAGAACCTCCGCTAAAACAAGCATCCATAAATACTGTTACCTTTTTCGATGGGTGTTGGGTTAGTTTTTTATACACATCATCAACTTTTATAGCGTATTGTAATGTAAAACCGCTTACATCAACCGGCATTATATAACTCTCTTTTGTGTTTTCATCGGGTAATCCATGACCAGAATAATAAAAAAATACTTCGGCTTGTCCGTTTGAATATTCTATTATTTTATTGAACTTACTTAGAGCTTGATTCATTTGTCCGGCAGTAGCATTTTCTAAAAGCGTAACATTATTTTCAGGTATACCAAGCGTCTTTATCATGTATTCTTTAAATACTTTAGCATCGTTTACCGCATAGTCTACATTAACTTCACTTTCAAGTCCTGTTTGATACGACGAATAATCTTCATTGCCTATAATAAGTGCAAAACGCAATGGATGTTGCTCTTCAGTAACAGGAATATCCAAATCTGTTTCTTTACATAAGTTATTCTTAGTAAGGGCTGCTGTTGCTGCCGGAGCATTATTCAAAGCATCTATTTTTGCCATTATAGTTTGAAGCTGCTGTTGCGACACATTAGCTTCGTTTGCTTTTGCCTGTTCTGCAGCTTTGGCTTCTTCGGCCTTTTTCTTTTCTGCTAACATTTTATGATGTTCGGTAAGTTGATAAAGTGACGATATATCCCATAAGCGTATAAGATTGTCTTTAGAATTACAAACAGCTATTTTTTTTCCATCAGAACTTATGGCAAAGTCAATATCTCCGCTTTTATTGCCTCTATTTGAAACAGGAAGGTCGCCAATTTTTTTCTCTGAGTCTCTGTCATAAAACTCTATCGAAGGATATTTTGAATGCATTCCAACTAATGCCATTATAATGCTTTTGTCGGGACTAAATTTTGCTTTATGCCAAAACTTCTCTTTATCATTTGGTTTCTGAAAACGTCGCAGTGTGTTCCCTTTTGCAATATAATCATATACGAAAACATCAAGATTATTGACTACAAGAAATTCTTGCCCGTCGTGGCTTACATCAACATCTTTCCAAATGTTATAGCTGTAAATATTATTAAATTCATGTGTAACTGATTGAGTTTTATTGTCAAGTATCATCAACTTGCCCGGCTTTGGAAATGTTACAACAGCCTCTTCTATGCCTCCGCCAACAAAAGCAAAAGATTGCATACCCCCTTTTTTACTTATTCCCAACTGTTTATCGGTTGCGGCATCGTAAACATAAAGCTTACTGCTTAAAAAACCGAAATACTTACCGTCAGGGCTGTATGAGAGGTCTTTAATTTTTGCCGGCATTGCTTTTGAATTTGTTACTTTCAAATCTTTAACAGAAATGGTAACTAACTCTTTAGCAGATGTTGATACTAATAATTCTTGCCCACCCGGAGTAAAAGTTATAGCAATAGGGCTATTACTAATAGTTACAGAACCAATTGGTTCTAGCTTTTGTGAAACGGCAATTTGTGATAGTATTATAAATACAGAGCTTAAGCAAATAAATTTAGTTTTCATGATATTTTTGTCTGTTTAGTTTTATACTGCAAAGTTACAAATTTAAATACTCTTGATATTGATTTAAGAACTGTTTTTATATTATATAGTATTACATTTTTTTCAAAAACAAAAAAGCCGGCAAACTAAGTTTGCCGGCTATATTTCTTTTGCTATTAGATTATTTTAATTTACCTAATTTAGCAGTTGCTTTTACAGTAGTAGTAGTGAAAATAATTGGAATACCAGTTGTTTTCTTCTCATACTGAGGGTACATAATTACATCATAACCAGGGTTAGCATTCATCATTTCGTACAATGCATACATAGCACATTTTCCTTGTAATGCAGCACCAATAACAGGTAATGAAGATAAAGAAATTGCCTCAGAGCTAGCTGCGCTAATTGTACCTGTTTTCTTAACAAATAGTCTTGCAAAGTCAATTCCTAAGATTTTAACTTCAGTAGCCTCGCCAGTTACTTGTTGAGATAAAGTGAAATCATCCTTTTTAAGTTCTAATAGGATGTTAGTTTCTCTCATGCTTTTGTTCATTGCAGTACAGCTAGACAAAAATACCACAGCAGCTATTGCAGCTACAGATAATAAAGATTTAATTTTCATAATAAATTTAATTTATAAAAGATTAATTAATAAAATAAAATGAACTTGTTTAAATGTCAGATTAGTTTTATCTCTACAACTCTTATCTTTCCTCTCGTTAACTAATTTGTCTGTGCAATATTAAGGTCTTTTATTAAAAAAACAAACATATTTCTATAATCTTTTTTTAAAAAATGTAAAATATACTCTTAATCAAACCTTTATATATGCTAGTTTTATTCAACTATGAATGTTAAATTATAGTTTTCTTATATTTCGTGTTATAATATTACAATTTGCCGGCCTGTTTTTAGCTGTTTTATCCCGAACTCAATTGAAAAAGAAACTAAAGCTTCAAGCTCTGTACAGTGTGAAGGATAAAGGTATTCTACTTCAAGCTGTTTCAAAAATTTCACTGTCTCTTTTGTTTGTTCATTGTTTTGCTTCAAATGGAACCCTCCTATTACAGCTTTAATATCGAGAATTCCTGTTACTTTTTGCGCATAGCTTATAATATTACAAATACCTGAGTGCGAACAACCTGTGATTATAATCAATTCCCTATTTTGTATTAAAGCAAGTGCTGAATCGTCGGGAACAAAATCGGGCTCACCACTTTTATCGACAAACATTGTGGTTTTCGATTCAAAATCATTTTCGCGCGGTATGCTTCCAAGGAAAATTATATTGTTGGTTATTTTATATGGTTGTTCAGTTGTTACAAGATCGAATTTTTTTGATATCGCTTCTTTTGATAATTCAATACCCAGCATTCGTCTTTTATCATTCTTAAGATATCTCTTCATAAACGATTGTGTATGAGTTATAAGCTTTTTGCCCGATAAGTATTTTAAACCGTTTGCATGATCCCAATGTCCATGACTGAGTACAACTGTTTCAATATCATTATTAATGTTTATACCCAGTTTTTGGGCATTCTTAATAAACACATCGGAGTGTCCGGTATCGAAAAGTATACGTTCGCCGTCGTGTTCAATAAGGTACGATAAACCATGTTCGGCAAAAAATGTATCGCCGCCACAATTATCGGTTAATATTGTAAGTTTCATTTTAGTTTACAGGTTCATTAGTTTTACTCTTATTTTCGGCAGACATATGTTTCTCTAGTATTTGAGACACTATATTCGGAGCTCGCATTGGCTTTCGGGTATCTTTATATACAAAAGCTACTGTTGATTTAGCTGTGCTGAGTATTTCACCCCTTGAGTTAAGTATTGCAAAATCGAACGATAATATAACTTTTGGAATATCGCAAACAGTTGTTTTAATTAGAATTTCTTCGTCGTAATGAGCTGCTTTTTTATACTTAATATCGAATGATATTACAGGCATCATTATGTTCTGAGCTTCAAGTATACTGTCATTTATTCCTAATTGGCGCATTAATTCTGTTCGTGCCTGATGGCAATAACTCACATAATTTGCATGATATACGTATCCCATTTGGTCTACCTCGCCATATCGGGGACGTAATTTACATTCACTTATAATCATTTTAAATTGATATTTTGTTCCAAACCTGTTTGATTAGCATACTGATATACGATTCTGGACTATATTCGACTATAGTCTTTCCCAATACCATTGACTCAACCATTGATTTATCGAATGGTATCTTTGCCAAAAGTGGGATTTGTTTTTCTGCCAGATATTTTTGAATATCTTCTGACACTTCAATGTTTATATCGAACTTGTTAATAACTGCAAAGGTGTCAATTTTAAATGTTTCAATAAGTTCAATAAGCCGTTTAACATCGTGCAACCCCGACTTTGATGGTTCAATAACCAGTAGAATCTTATTAGTTCCGGTAATTGACGCAATTGTTGAACAACCTATTCCGGGAGGACCATCGTTAATTATGTACTTTTTTTCTTTAGCAATAGCCAACGCTTTAGCTTTTTTTCGTATTTCAGATACCAGCTTACCAGAATTTTCTTCGCCGGGTTCCATTTGGGCATGAATCATATTGCCATATTCTGTATCTGATACGTACCACTTATTGTTAGTATTCTGCTCCGATTTAATTGCTCCCACCGGACACATACGCTCACACAAGCGACAACCTTCGCATGAATATGGATTTATGTCATAGTTTTCGCCGGGAAAACTTCTGATAGCATTGAATCTGCAAACACTTTCGCAATTGCCGCACGATACACATTTTTTACTGTCAATAGTTACATTCCAACCGCTATAAAAACTATGTTTTTCTTTTATTTTTGGATGTAACAATAAGTGAAGGTCGGCAGCATCAACATCGTTGTCGCAAATAATAGCGTTGCCGGCTAATGATACTAAAGCTCCGGAAATAGTAGTTTTACCAGTTCCTCCTTTGCCGCTTAAAATTGTTATTTCTAACATAACGCCTGAAATTTTGCTATTAACACTTTAGTGATATTCTCATAAGCATTTAGTATTTCTATAGGTATATTATTGAACATATCGCCGGCAGAATATAATTTAGATAATTCTGTACTAAAAGGAATTTCTCCCAGCATTTCTATTTGTTCTGCTTTTATAAATTCATATATGTCATTATTACCCAACCCTGCTTTATTTATAACCACACCATATGATAGTTCTAACTTCTTAATCAATTTTACCATTAGTTTTAAATCGTGTAACCCAAATGGCGTGGGTTCTGCCACCAGTACTACATAATGTGTATTAATTATGGTTTCAACAACCGAGCAACTTGTTCCGGGAGGAGAATCAAAAATTTGAATTTTTGCAGTTGAATTTGTATCAATATATTTTTTTAGCTCTTTAATAACCATAGTTTGCATTGCCGAACCAATTTTTAATCTGCCTTCTGTAATACTATTATTACCATTTGAATATGAGGTTATAGTACCTATTTGCATTTTTGTTTCTGATACAGCATCGTAGTTGCAAGCATGAGTGCAAGCTCCACACGAATGACATAAAGATGTGTCAACCGATATGTATTTTACTGAGGGTATTAGTGAAATTGCGTTAAATTCACAAAACTCAACACATTTGCCACAAAAGGTACATTCCTGTTCAATAAAAACAGGAATTTTTTGATTTACAATTGTCTCTTTGATTTTTTTTGCATTCGGAAAAAAAATCAAATCGTTTGGCTCTTCAACATCAAAATCGAATAATTCGACATTGGCTTTTCTGTTTTGTAATAAATTAAAAATATGAAGAGCAACCGATGTTTTTCCGGTTCCACCTTTGCCGCTTGCTATTGCTATTTTGTATCTCATTTTTAATGATCGCAATAGTTACCATGAAATTCTATTTCATTTTTCAAAAATGACTGAACAACTTTTTCAGCTTCTAATTTAGGTGCACCAACAAATACACTCACTCTATTTTGAACAAATAAGTCTTTAGCTCTTTGTCCCATACCACCTGCCAAAATATCGGTTACACCTTTTTCCGACAACCACTTTGGTAATAAACCGGGTTCGTGAGGCGGAGGTACAACTTTATCCTTATTTATTATCTCTCCGTTTTCAACAGTTATTAAAATAAAAAACTTACAATGCCCAAAGTGAGCATCAAGTACGCCTGCTTCATCAACAGGTACTGCAATTAACTTATTCATAATTCTTAACTTAATTTTTTTATCAGGTCGTTAATTTTTACTCCATCGCCCTGAATTATTACCATTTGTATATCAAATTTTTCCAACATTGTTTTTGCCTTAGGTCCAAAATCGCCCGAGATAACTTTGCTTACTCCTAATTCAACCATAACTTCAGCTGCTTTTGTGCCGGCTGCATTGCTTGAATCTTTATGTATATTTTCAATAAATGAAGTCTCATTTGTTTCATTATCGAATACACAAAAAAAATCAGCCCTGCCAAATCTCTTGTCAAAATCAGAATCGGTGGTTTTTCCCGATGATGTAATTACTGTTTTCATGTTTTTATCGTATTATCATTTAGTGTAACTATTAATAGAAGTAAGCTCTTGTAATATTGCTTCAAATGTATCGGTATATGTTATTATATCTTCCAAGCCGTATCCTTTTGCTTGTATCAGATATGTAACTGCAAATCGGTACAGCCGGTATGTTTGCCAAGGGTTATTGATATACGATTTGGATTTAATGAGCTCAATCATTTGATTTACATTCATTTCTGTGCCATTAAACGCTACCCACTCACAAACACCTTCAATTTTCCAATTTTCATTTTTAACTAATTTACGGTAGTTTTTAATACCAAGCTTATTGCGAAGCATAATATGTGTGGTTTCGTGAGCTATAACACTTTCTAAGCTCCGTTCATTACTTTTTATTTGTTTATGCTTTATTGAACCACATGCTATATTTTTTTTACAATCAGCATTGGCTATATAAATATTATTCGTAATCATATCTGAAGCTCCCGATGGTTTGCGACCTAAAAATGTGTGCAACCAAAACAATGAGTAGGAATTACATAAAAAAACATCATATTGATTTGGAACACAATCAATGAAATCATTCAATACCAACTTGTTTGTAGTATTAATAATTATTACTGCATTTGAATCAATCGCCGAATTTGAATAAAATGTGTAGTTATTATATTTGAATTTGTGTAAATAAATCAATTCAGGATACAACTTAATTATTCCAAATATTGCAAACAGTATAACTGTAATTACAGAAGCTCTTTTTTTATTCATTTTTCTAATTTGAAAATCTTACTAAATCAATTTTATATTGTTACTCAGCAATATTATTACATATTACCATTAACAATAGTATATTAAGCAACTACTTATTTATAAGTTCAATATTGTCGGATGAACAAGATACAAAAGGACATTTCTGTTCATTAATTGTTGAGGGTATTGTAAATCTTGAATTACAATTATTACACACATACCAGTTTTTATCGAACTCGGCATTGCCATATACTGCTATTATCTCTTTTGTTTCCACAAATGCTTTAGCTATTTTTTGCCTTGCACTTTCATAAATACGTGCAAAAGTAGCCCTTGAAACCCCCATTAACTTTGCCGCATCAATATGTTTCATCATATCGTAATCAGCCAACTTAATAGCTTCGTACTCTTCGTAAAGCAAATCAATACTACCTGTGGAATAATCGTTATTTCCATATGGCTTATACCCCTGAAACTTTGGAGGGGCCACTATTTTTCTTAGTCTTCTCTGTCTCGGCATATTATACTATATATAATGAGAATATTCTCACTGCAAATATAATGAGAATATTCTCATATAAAAGTATGGTATTAATAATTTTTAAAAAAACCCAATGGTTTTTTTAACTTTGCCCATCAAAAAATAAATATATTAATGGCAAAGTTTTTTCATACACCAAAAGCTAAAAAATTCAGTATCACACCACGTTATTACGACGAACGTAAGGAACAACGCCTTCAGCGCGAAGCTGAAATAATAAAAGAGTTGGAAGCTGAAAAAAATGGAAAAAATCATGGACCTACCAAAGAACAAATGGCCGACTATATTAAATTTACCCGTAAAACAAAGAAGAAATCGAACATACGGTTACTTTTAATACTGGTATTGTTATTGGCTATTTATTACTTTTTCTATATGAAATAGTATACTAACTACGTACACCGTATACTTGATACTTGATACTAAAAAATGATACATGGCTGATATAATTCAATTATTACCCGACAGTGTAGCAAACCAAATAGCGGCAGGCGAGGTTGTACAGCGTCCGGCATCGGTAGTGAAAGAATTGGTCGAAAACTCTATTGATGCAGGTAGCACTAAGGTTCAGGTTATAATTAAAGATGCCGGAAAAACTCTAATACAAGTAATAGACAATGGTTGCGGAATGAGCGACACCGATGCCCGTATGTGCTTCGAACGGCATGCCACATCGAAAATAAGCTCGGCAAATGACCTTTTCAATATACGTACCATGGGGTTTCGCGGCGAGGCTATGGCCTCAATTGCTGCAATTGCAACAGTAGAACTAAAAACAAAAAAACACGACGATGACCTTGGTACGCATATATGTATATCTGGTTCAAAAGTTGAAATACAGGAGCCTACATCGTGTCAGAATGGTTCAAATATTAGTGTAAAAAACTTATTTTTCAATGTTCCTGCACGTCGAAAGTTTCTAAAATCGAATTCAACTGAGCTTAAACATATAATGGAAGAGTTTCAAAGGGTAGCTCTTGCAAATGCAGGTGTTGAATTACACTTAATACATAACGATGTTGTTATTTATAACCTTCCTTTATCAAATATTCAAAACCGTATTGTTAATATTTTAGGAAAATCGGCAGCTCAGAATATGATTTCGATACATTCCGAAACTTCGATGGTTAATTTAAAAGGATATGTTGGGAAACCCGAAAATGCACGTAAGTCACCGGGTGAACAGTTCTTTTTTGTTAACAACCGCTTTATGAAACACCCTTATTTTTATAAAGCAGTTGCGAAAGCTTACGAAGGCGTTATTCCGCAAGGTGCGTATCCATCGTTTTTTATTTATTTCGATGTAGATGCCGATACTATTGATATAAATATTCACCCTACAAAAACTGAAATAAAGTTTGAAAATGAGAGAGCTATATGGCCTATTCTTGAAGCAACAATTAAAGAAGGGTTAGGTAAAACCAACATGATACCTTCTATTGATTTTGAACAGGAACATAGAATAGACCTTCCCATATTTAATAGAGATACCGTTATAAAGCCACCTACCATTAGTGTTAATCCGAATTACAACCCTTTTGATACCGGCAAAAATGCAGGTAATTCATCGGGTATGCATTCTGTTAATACATCACGCTCATTTAGCAATAGCGGCTCTTCTAACACAGGAGGATATACCAAATCAAAAACCAACACTAAAGACTGGCAGCAACTGTACGCAGGTTTTGAAACTAAAAAATCGGGTATTCCCGATATGGAAAATATTGATTTTTCGAAAAAAGATACCCCTAATGCAGAACAGAATGAGCAACTTTCGTTTATTAATGAAAAGGATGGTCTCCGTTTTTTTCAGGTTAAAGGGCGATATATTTTAACTGCCGTAAAATCGGGTTTAATGCTTATAGACCAAAAAAGGGCGCATCAACGTATTTTATTCGATGAATACATATACAAAAAGGGAACCCAATCAGGCATTAGCCAAAAACTGTTATATCCTCAAAAAGTTGAATTAGGTGCTATTGAGGCCGAGATGCTTAAAGGCGTACTAGATGAAATAAACCGCTTAGGCTTTGATATATGTCACTTGGGGGGTAATTCATTTGTTGTAAACAGTGTGCCTGCCGAATTTCCTAACAATAATATCGATAACTGGATTTCTGATATTTTAGATAATTTAAAGGAAGATCAGAAAGATTTTAGTTCAGCACTAAGGGAGAATTTAGTTAGGTCGCTGGCTAAGTTTTTGTCTATCCCATACGGCAAACGCTTAAGTCAGGAAGAAATGGCCGAAATAAACGATAAGCTTTTTGCTTCGGTTATGCCAAACCTAACTCCCGAGGGAAAGCCAATTATTGCCATGTTGAGTATCGATGAAATTGAAAAGCTGTTTAAGTAGACTTTTTATGAACCGTTCCATAAAACAGTACTAAAAACTAATATGAATTACATAATTACAGCAATAGATACCGATGCCGGCAAAACAATAGTAACAGGTTTGCTT
Source organism: Bacteroidota bacterium (assembly GCA_003250355.1). Lineage (GTDB taxonomy): Bacteria > Bacteroidota > Bacteroidia > Bacteroidales > SZUA-534 > SZUA-534. The sequence goes on along the minus strand of QKGS01000060.1, from coordinate 15,159 downwards.
GCCCGACATTTGAAAAAAATGGGAAAAAGTGTTATTACTATGAAAATGGCACAGACAGGCTGTAAAGATATATCTGATGATATTGTTACACATCGAAGATTAATGGAGGTACCATTAACAGAAGATGATAAAAGAGGTTTAACCTGTCCTTATATTTTTCAGTTTCCTGCATCGCCACATTTAGCCGCAGCTATGGAGGGTATTGAAATAGATACTTCAATAATAGAAAATGCTTACCGTAGTATTTCGTCAAATTATTCAACAGTTATACTCGAAGGTGTAGGCGGCTTAATGGTTCCGTTAAATTCAAGTGAATTATTGGCAGATTTTGTAAATAAACTATCGCTGCCTGTTATTTTAGTTACATCGGGTAAGCTTGGTTCCATAAATCACACTTTACTATCGTTTGAGGTTTTGAAAAACCGTAAAATGCCTCTTTATGGGGTGGTTTATAATCATTATCCGGTAACTGAACCCGAAATTACACACAATTCATCGGCAGTAATAAAACAGCACCTTAATAAATATTTTCCCGGAGCACTTTGGGCAGAAGTGCCGGTGTTAAAAGAGAATACGGAATTAGATTTTAGTGATTTTATCAGGTAAATGTTTTAGCTGATAAGTTTTTAACTAATATTGTATCGAATATTATAATGTGTAATATGAAAACAGAATTTAAGCATTTTCAGATAGCAATAAAAAGGTTGTACCAGAATATTTTAGGATTCGAAGAAGGAACCGATATTGATGCAACAATTGAAGGTATTCAAAAAGATATTGCTTTCCGCGGTCATACCGCATGGATTCTAATATTTTCAATACTGATAGCATCAATAGGGCTAAATGTAAATTCTACGGCAGTTATAATTGGAGCCATGCTTATATCGCCGTTAATGGGTCCAATATTAGGTATTGGTCTTTCAATAGGTACCAACGATTACGACACACTTATACGTTCATTAAAAAATATTGGTATAGCCATATCAATAAGTTTAATTACTTCCACACTCTATTTTATGGTTACGCCGCTCGATATAGAGCAGTCGGAGCTACTTGCCCGTACCAAACCAACCTTTCTCGATGTATTAATAGCCTTGCTTGGCGGATTAGCGGGAATTATAGCCGGCTCACGAAAAGAGAAAAGCAATGTAATACCGGGTGTTGCCATAGCCACAGCTCTTATGCCTCCATTATGTACCGCAGGTTATGGATTGGCAAATCTGAAATTTGAATATTTTTTTGGTGCTTTTTATCTGTTTTTTATCAACTCGGTATTTATTAGTCTTTCAACATTTCTTATAGTTCGCTATTTAAAGTTTCCGGTTAAGGAATATGTTAATAGCGAGAAAATGAAGAAATACCGAACTATTCTTATAGCATTCCTTATTCTTACTGTAACTCCAAGTGTAATAATATTTTTTAATGTAATACAGGAAGCACGTTTTAATGTTATTGCCGATAATTTCATAAAGCAACATGCCAGTGTTGAAGGTTCAGAGCTCATTAGCTCAAAAATAGAGTATTCCGACACTTTGAGTGTAGTGAATTTATATTACATAGGCGACGAAATAGATAAAAATGTAGTTCAGAATATGGATTATAAATTCAAACAATTATTCGATGAAAATAAGAGTGTAATACCTTTAACAAAGGTTGCTAAAATAAAAGTGCATCAAGGTTCAAATAACGATATTGACATAGAAAGCAAAATGACAGAGTTTAAAAATGACTTACGGATTAAAGTTATTGAAGACCTGTATAATAGAAATGAAGAGGTTATTAGAAACAAAGACCAAAAAATAACATTCCTTGAACAAGAAGTTGTCCGGTTATCGAAAAAAGATACCCTTCCACTTACTCATTTGAGCAAAGAGATAAAATACCATTTTCCTGATATTGGCAAGTTTGCTTATTCCAAAACAGTTGAAGTGTACACTGTTAACGATACTATTTATTACGATACAGTACCTGTTTTTCTTATAGAATTTACCAAACAATATAAGTACAGTCATCGTAAGCAGGTAATATCAAAAGCTCAAAATTGGTTGAAAGTACGTTTCGATAATGAAAAAATAAAAGTGGTGGAGTATTAGCCAATACTTTTATAAGTTGTTATTATTTCAAAAAAGGTTAGTACACCTAACCAAATATTTAAAAACGCAATGATATAAAACTCACATTCCTTTACTATTTTTGCACCAATGGAAAAATTTAACATGATAGCTAAAACATTTCATGGTTTGGAAGATGTTTTAGCACAAGAAATAATTGAACTTGGTGGCGAAAGAGTACAAATTATAAAGCGTGCGGTTTCATTTTATGGTGATAATGCAATGATGTACCGTGCAAACTATTATTTGCGTACAGCAATAAACATACTTAAACCTGTTTCAGAATTCGTTGCTTTCGACGAAGGGCGTTTTTATAAAAAAATCCGGGGAATAGATTGGAGTCAGTACATGAGCTATAAAGACTCATTCATGGTTACTGCAGTAACTTTTTCCGATGTTTTTAAACATTCAAAATATATCGCACTAAAAACTAAAGATGCAATAGTTGACCAGTTTCGTGATAATACCGGCATACGCCCAAGTGTCGATACCCAAAACCCCGATATAAGAATAAACCTGCACATAACCGATAAAAAATGTATAGTTCTGCTCGATAGTTCCGGCGATCCGCTATTTAAGCGGGGTTATCGTACCAAAACCGGCGAAGCTCCTATAAATGAAGTGCTTGCTGCCGGCATGATAAAGCTTTCAGGCTGGGATAAAAAAACACCGCTTCATGACCCTATGTGTGGTTCCGGAACTCTATTGATTGAGGCAGCATTACTTGCCTCAAATATAGCTCCGGGGGCATTCCGCAAAAAATTCGGTTTCATGAACTGGAAAGATTATCAACCACATCTTTTTGAAAAAATTGCCGAGGGAAATTATCCTCACAAAAATAGCAATCTGTTAATATCAGGTGCCGATATTGATGACAATATGCTTACAGTAGCTCGTGAAAATATCCGCCATGCAGGTTTACAAAATATTATAAAGCTCTCAAATCACAACTTCTTTTTACCTTCAAAATATGAAGAAGGTACAACTGTAATTACAAATCCACCATATGGAGAAAGGCTGAAAACAAGCGATTTGCAAGATTTTTACACAAAAATTGGCGATAAGTTTAAATCGTCGTTTGCAGGTTCAAGCTGCTGGGTTATTGGAAGCAATATTGAAGAAATGAAATTTATTGGACTTAAACCCGATAAAAAAATAAAACTGTTTAACGGTCCTTTAGAATGCTCATTTAGAAAATACTCAATATTTAAAGGGAAAAGGAATAGTGCATTAGCTTAACATAAAAACAGTAAAATTGTTAATAATTATTCTTGAACTTCATAACATCAAGATAACTAATTAGATGTATATGTTTACAATATGATTTTTTTCACCATTAAGTATGTGCATTTTTTAAGCATAAAAAAATCAGATTATTTTCACTAAATTGCAGCTTCGTTTAGTTGGCTGTTTTAATGTAATTTGTTGTCAATAAACGATTTAATAACGGAATGTGTTTTTAATTAAAACAATAAAACATGGCAAAAATTATTGCAATAGCAAACCAAAAGGGAGGAGTAGGAAAAACAACTACAGCTATAAATTTGGCAGCAAGTTTAGCTGTACTTGAATATAAAGTATTGTTAATCGATGCCGATCCGCAGGGTAATGCATCATCGGGTTTCGGTTTCGATGTAGATAATGTACAAACTACATTGTATCAATGCCTGACAGAAGATGCAGACCCACTACCAATGTTGCTGAAAACAGAAATTGACGGTTTACATATTTTGCCATCGAACATTGATTTGGTTGGTGCTGAAATAGACCTTATAAATGTTCCTTACCGAGAAAAAATTCTTCGCTCAGTAATTGATAAAATTAGTTCCGGCTACGATTTTGTACTAATTGATTGTTCTCCTTCACTAGGTCTTATAACCGTAAATTCACTTACTGCAGCCGATTCTGTTATTATTCCTGTACAGTGCGAGTATTTTGCTTTAGAGGGGTTAGGAAAGTTACTGAATACCATAAAAATTATTCAGCGTAACCTTAATAAAGAGCTACAGATAGAAGGCTTTTTGTGTACTATGTACGATAGTCGACTACGATTGTCGAATCAGGTAGTTGAAGAGGTAAAAGGTCACTTTGAAGATATGGTTTTCAATTCAATAATAAACCGTAATGTAACTTTGAGTGAGGCTCCAAGTCATGGAAAGCCTGTTATTCTTCACGATGCTACTTCGGTAGGTTCAACAAATTATTTGAATCTTGCCCGTGAAGTAATTCAAAAAAATGAAAAAACTAAAACTGATAACGAATCAAAATAAACTAGTATAGTTATAAATGGCAGCAAAGAAAAGTGCTTTAGGAAAAGGGTTGGGAGCCTTATTGGCCGATGCTGACGATAGTGTAGATAAAGTTGGCGGCAGTGCGGCAGTAAAAAGTGTTGAGAGTAATCCTGATGTTAATTTGGTTGACATTAACCTTATAGAGGCGAATCCGTTTCAACCAAGAACAGAATTTGAAAAAGAGGCTCTTGAAGAGCTTTCTGAATCAATAAAAATATTGGGTATTATTACCCCAATTACTGTCAGAAAAATTAGCGACAACAAGTATCAGCTAATTTCCGGAGAAAGAAGGTTGCGAGCATCGAAAATGGCAGGGCTTGAAAGAATGCCTGCTTATGTTAGAACAGCCGATGATCAGGGAATGCTTGAAATGGCACTTGTTGAAAACATACAACGCGAAGACCTCGATGCCATTGAAATAGCCATAAGCTATCAGCGATTAATAGACGAATGTAACCTTACACAGGAAAACATGAGCGACCGTGTTGGCAAAAAACGTGCTACGGTTGCCAATTATTTGCGCTTATTAAAGTTGCCTGCCGAAATACAATTGGGTATTCGTAAAAGGTTACTATCTATGGGTCATGCTCGGGCTTTGGTTAATATTGACGATGAGTATGACCAATTACAAATATTTGAAAAAATAATTACCGAAGGCTTATCGGTTCGTAAGGTTGAAGAAATGGTAAAGGAGCTTAAGAATCCTAAACCGGAGAAAGGTGAAAATGAACCAAAAGCAAAAAGCGAAAATATTTACGTAGAACTACAAAGTCAACTCTCTGATTACTTTAAAACCGCAGTCGATTTTAAAAGGAGCGATAAAGGGACAGGTAAAATAACTATCCCATTTAAGAGCGACGAAGAGTTAGAACGTTTAATATCATTATTCGATAAATTCAAGTAGTATAGTTTTAAAAGGATATATTACAAAAAGCCTTGGTATTACATCAGGGCTTTTTTAATTCTATATATTTACTCATTACTGATATTGAATAATAACCCCTATTTTTTATATTTGCACACTTACAGAAATCGGCATATAATTTGTAATAATCCGCACTGTATTAAATATTAATAAATGAAGCAAGCTTTACGTATTTATGTGTTATCAATTACAGCAATTTTATTGTTTAGTTCTGCCAATGCACAAATAAAATATAACGATAGGGTTTATACATCTGATGTTGAAATACACGATACTATTTATTTGAATCATCATTCACCACACAGAGCTACATTTTATTCGGCAGTTGTACCAGGGTTAGGCCAAATATATAATAAAAAATACTGGAAAGTACCTGTTTTGTATGCCGGTTTTGGCGGGCTTATATACTTTGTAGGTTACAATAATTTTGCTTACACAAAATATAAAAGAGCTTACGAGGTAAAGTTACGGATAGAGAGTGGCGAGAATCTGAAAGACGAATATAGTTATCTTACAAAACAATCGGTTCTCGACTTGAAAGACGACTGGCGACGTTATCGCGACTTGTGTGTAATAGGTATTGGGCTGCTATATGTAGCTCAAATAATTGATGCCAATGTCGATGCTCATCTTTTCGATTACGATGTTTCAGAAGACTTATCACTTAGTATTCAGCCTGTTATAATGGAGCCGTTTGCATATACAAATACCCGTAGCTCTATACCATTAGGAATGCGGTGTAGTATACGATTTTAATAAAAAATGCTGTAAAAAATGCACTTTTTATTCATTATTATTCTAACAATCAGTACATTTGCGGCAATGTATTTATGATATTAGAAGTAGTGTTCTTTACTTAAAAAATAAGCTAATGAAAAAGAATCTCTTTTTGAGTATTGTGTTATTTGCAGTTTCAATACCTGCATTCTCTTTGGTTAGGGGTGATTCTGCAAGTCCGGTAACACGGCCATCAATTGACAGCCTTGCCCGATACTGGTACAATAAGCAAATGACTGATGGTAACGATACTACTTTTTTAGTGTTCGATGCCGACTCCAATTTTATTCCTGAATATTCCGACTCAGTATATATAGAGCGTTTGTCACAATTGCCATTAGTAATGGAAATGTCGTATAATAGCATTGTGAGCAACTATATACATATGTATACACATAAAAAACGCGATATGGTTGAGCGAATGTTGGGTTTAACCGATTACTATTTTCCAATATTTGAGGAAATACTCGATGCCAAGGGGATGCCTTTGGAGTTAAAATATCTGCCTGTTATTGAATCGGCATTAAACCCGAATGCAGTTTCACGAGTTGGTGCAACCGGGTTATGGCAGTTTATGTACTATACAGGGAAAGTATATAAATTAGAAATAAACAGTTTTGTTGATCAACGTCGCGACCCATTAGCAGCATCATATGCCGCTGCTGAATTTATGTCCGACTTATATGAAATGTATAACGACTGGATACTTGTAATAGCTGCATATAATTGTGGTCCGGGCAATGTTAACAAAGCAATTCGCCGTAGTGGAGGGAAGCGTAATTATTGGGATATATATTACCATCTGCCTCGCGAAACACGCGGATATGTACCTGCATTTATTGCAGCTACTTACGTAATGAACTATTACAAAGAGCATAACTTTACACCACAAAAAGCTGATTTGCCTGTTTTGTGCGACACAATAATGATTAATGAGCGTGTCCATTTTGAGCAAATAAGCAAATTTGTTGACATATCAGTATCGGAATTACAGAGCTTAAACCCTCAGTACCGTAGAGATATTATACCTGCTCAGTCAGGAACTTATGCCCTACGCTTACCTTTTAACAAAACCCTTAGTTTTATTGATATGCAGGATAGTATATTTGGATATAACGATTCAGTATACTTTAACCCGGAAGCAATGTCGAAAGCTCCAGCTTACGCAAAATATATGCCGGCAACTCCTGATAAAAACCATACTAAACTAACATATACTGTAAAAGCGGGTGATAATCTTGGTTATATTGCTGCATGGTATAATGTAGGTGTATCTGATTTACGCCACTGGAACGGTATACGTGGCAATACAATCCGCGGTGGTCAAAAACTTGCAGTATATAAACACAAAAACGTTGCTAATAATTTTGCCAATATCGACAATATGACATTTACCCAAAAACAAAAAATGATGGGGGGAGATGTTTCACAATCGGTTTCAAAGTCTATTGTTACTGAGTCGTTAAGCGAAGGTGAATATATTATTCACACCATTCGTAGTGGCGATACTTTATGGGATATTGCCAAGCAGTATCCGGGAGTTTCCGACACCGACATTATGAAATGGAACGGTATTACAAATGCATCGAAAATTTCAACAGGGCAAAAGCTTAAAATTAAAAAAATATAGTTTTTCCATTGATTGTTTATTATAATTTGTATATTAACAACGGTGTTTTAGCCTAATATACAGGGAATTAATATATACAATTAATGGAACGAATTGCAGTAAATAAGCTTACTGAAGTAGTTTATGTTAATGAAGAGAAATGCATAAACTGCCATGCGTGTATAGCAGCTTGTCCGGTAAAATATTGCAATAATGGTAGCGGAAGTGCAGTAAGTATTAACTCCGATATGTGTATAGCTTGCGGTAAATGCCTTAAGGTATGTACGCATGATGCTCGTTGTTATAGCGATGATTTTTTAAGTTTCATAGCTTCTATTGAAAAAGGAGAAAAAATTATTGTTGGTACAGCCCCCTCTATTGTTGCAAATTTTCCCGATACATATTTAAAAATAAACAGTTGGCTAAAAAGCAAAGGTGTAGAGTTTATTTTTGATGTAAGTTTTGGTGCCGAACTTTCCGTAAAATCGTATGTTGAGTATTTGCATGAAAATATTGATGCCCCTTTAATATCGCAGCCTTGTCCGGCAATAGTTTCATACATACAGCTTTACAAGCCCGAATTGCTAAAATATCTGGCTCCGGTTGACAGCCCAATGATACATGCGGCTAAAATGATAAAACACTTTTATCCGCAGTTTGAAGATTATAAACTTGCATTTATTTCACCTTGCTTAGCAAAAAAGCGCGAGTTCGATGAAACAGGTATAGGCGATTTTAATATTACCATGAAATCGTTAAGTAATTATTTCATCGATAATCAAATAGATTTAAATGCTTTTAACGATACCCCTTTTGATACTCCTGAAGCCGAACGAGCTGTTTCATTTTCAACGCCGGGCGGATTGCTTAAAACCCTCGACCGTTGGAATCCTGAATTAGCTGAAAAATGTCGTAAAGTAGAAGGAACTGAACTGGTTTACGACTATTTGAATACATTAAACATTGCGATTGAAAAAGGAATTGCTCCTTCTATTATTGATTGTTTAAGTTGTGAATTTGGTTGTAATTCAGGTCCGGTATCTATTGTTAATGATAAAGGAATCGATGAAATAGAGTACCAGATAGTTTCAAGAACTGCTGAGTGCAAAAAACACTATAATAATTGGAGTAAAAATGATATTGAAAAGGTAGTAAACTACCATTGGTTGCCTGGTTTGTATAAACGTGAGTATAAAAATCTGTGGGCTAATATAAGTTTAAAATATCCGGGAGCAGAAGAGCTGAACAACATTTATATAAGTATGCATAAGTATTCAGGCGAAGATTTATATAACTGTGTATCTTGTGGATATAGCACTTGTAAAAATATGGCTATTGCTATTTATAATGGATTAAATAAACCGGAAAATTGCCATCACTATCTACAATCTCAAACTGAATTGTCGAATAAAAATTTACAAGAAAGTGAGCGGAGGGTTAATAATATTTTACAAACAGCTCATGATGGTTTTGTACAAATAAATAACGATTATATAATTGAGCAAGCCAATATTGCATTTAAAACTATGTTGAAATGTAATGATATTATTGGCAGATCATTTCTCGATTTTCTCGACTCAAACAATAAAGAGATATTTAATAAAGAGATGAGACTTAGAGAAATGAATAAAAATAGTTCATATGAGCTTCAATTTACTAGAAAAGACGGAGGTTCTGTTTTATGTTTGCTCAGAGGGGTGCCTTTGTTGAATGATAATGGTGAACGACTAGGTTCATTTGCAATGATTTCGGATATTACCGATTTGAAAGAGGCAGAACAGGAGCTTTTAAACTCATACGAAAATTTGGAATACAAAGTTGAGCAACGAACCAAACAGCTCAATGAAATGATGGAAGAGTTGAGAGTTTCTAATGAAACAATTCAGGGATATAATCTTGATTTACAGCAGCAAAAAGATGAGATAGAACTTAAAAACCGCAGCATTGAGGAACAAAGTGATATATTAAAAAACCAGTCGGAGAATATACAATCGAGTATACAATATGCCAGTCAAATACAAAAGGCTCTTATGCCACGAAAGGAACTTTTCGATAAATATTTTCATGAGTATTTTATATTTCTGAGTCCTAAAGATGTAGTAAGTGGCGATTTTTACTGGATAAAGGAACATAATAATAAATTATTTGTAGCTGCTGCTGATTGTACAGGGCATGGTGTGCCCGGTGCTCTTATGAGTATGTTGGGTATTTCATCGATGAATGATATTATAAACAACAACCAACTGAATGGCGAATTGAAACCCGACTACATATTGAATCGTTTAAAGAGTACTATTATAGAATCGCTTCATCAAACAGGCAATCCGCGAGAACCAAAGGAAACTATTGATTTAGCTTTAACAATGTTCGATTTTACAAAAAAAGAGATGGTATTTTCAGGTGCAAATTTGCCTGTATTTATTCTCCGTAATGGAGAAATAAAAGAGATAAAAGGCGACCTAATGCCTGTTGGTATCTTCACCGAATTTGATAAGCCATTTCAGCATCACACAATCGATATAAAAAAGGGCGACTCAATATATATGTTTTCCGATGGAATTACCGATCAGTTTAATGGAGTAAGTTACAAAAAGCTGAATAAGAGGCGATTTAAGGAGATGATTTTGAAGTTTGGTAATTTACCGATGGCCGAGCAAAAAGAGAATTTTATATTATCATTTAAAGAGTGGGCAGCCAATGAACCGCAAATTGATGATATGCTGCTTATAGGTATGAGAATTTAGCACTCGTTACGGACACTGAATTACCCCTTTAGCCCATAAACAATCGCCACAAGTAGGTGCAGTATTTCCAAAGCAATCTTCTCGGTTTGAATCAGACATTTCACAACCGCCACATTCAACACATGGTGAAAAAGTTCCCTCAATTAGTTTTCCTCGGAAAGCTTGGTATTCCTTTTTATTCCAAATATCTAAAAGGTTAGAATTGTGAATATTTCCCCAAAAGTGTTTTTTTACCTCTTTTTTTCTGCCTAGTATATAGCAAGTATAGTTGTGTAATAATGGTACACACGGGCTTATGTCGCCGTTTCGGCTAACAGCAAGTGCTCCTCTGTCAACATAAGGACATATGCCGTTATATCTTTTGTCGACTCCCGGATTTGGCCCAAGCGATAATGCTTCAAAGCTTATTTTTCCCATATGTTCATAAATATCGTTGCGAATATCAACCCTTGGTAAAAATATTTCAGGGCTTTGTGGAGTACGTGTTTTTGTTGTAACACTTGTTGCCGACATTGAATATAGTATCTCATCTTTATATTCCTCAGTATAAGGTAATACATTGGTTACTATAATAAAACTTGCCTGCATTGTTCGGGCAAGTTCCCTAAGATGTTTCAACTCCGACACATTGCTTTTCATAGCTGTAAATTCAATTCCTATTTCCGGATAAGCTTTTTTCTGATAGTATTTTAACTGGTTAAGTTTGTTTATATTGTTCAGAACTGTATTGAGTTTGGCTCCGGCACGTATAGCCTCAAACTGCCCGTTCGATGTGCTGTCAACCGATATTATCAGTTTTTTAAGCCCGGAGTCAATTATTTGCTGAGCCATATTTTCGTTTAATAGCATTCCGTTTGAAATAAGCTCTGTTCTTATTCGCATTTTACTAAACGCACTTATAATACCTGCAATATTGGGGTGCGATAGTGGTTCTCCCATTCCCCATATCGATACCTCTTCTATGGTGTCTATTTCTTTTATATCTGCTATAAGTTTATTGAATGTTTCTTCGGTCATATGACCATTCTCTTCATCCCAAACATTTCTGAGGCAAGTTGTACATGAAAGGTTACACTCTGTTGTAGGTTCAATATATATTTTCCGAATATCTATTTTACCTGCACGATTTGTAATATCATTATTGGAGGGAGTAATAGGAAACTGCATCATACTTTTAATAACTGTTCGTAAATTACCGAACAAAGATACAATTCAAATTCAGATTTTTAAATTTTCAGAATATGACATTTATTATCCTTTAACAGAAATTGTAAAGGTAGTTCCTTCGCCTAATGTACTCTTAACAGTAATGTCACCATTATGCATTTTTGCAAAATCTTTACAAAGAATCAGACCAAGACCGGAACCTTTCTCTTCATTAGTACCCGGGGTAGTAAAGCCATCTTCTATTTTAAATAATTTTTGAATATTCTCATTGCTTATACCAATTCCGGTATCTGACACCGATATTTCAGTTGTGCTATCAAAAGTTACCGATGAAATATTAATTGAACCACCATTGTTGGTGTATTTTAATGCATTGGAAATCAGGTTTCGGAATATTGTCTCTATCATAAAAATATCGGCGAATATCTCTGTTTCATCATTTATCTCCACCATTAGGCTAATATTTTTATTCAGGATATTAGGCTTTAGCAGGTCGATAACAGATAATACACATGATTTCAGGTTCATATTTACAGGTTGACACTTTATTCTACCCGATTGAACTTTAGCCCATTGCAATAAATTTTCAAGCAAAATATAAGTTTGGTTTGCACCTTCACTAATTAGTCCGCAAATTTCTTCAACCTTTTCATATTTCTGCTGCTGCAATTTCTTTTGAGCAACATTAGAAAACCCGATAATAGTATTGAATGGCGAACGCAGGTCATGCGCTATTATTGACAGTATTTTGTCTTTTGTTGCATTAAGTTGCGTTAACTCTTCATTTTTCTTTTTAAGCTCCGTCTCGTATTTCACCTGTTCTGTTATATCTATAATATACCCAATAAAATAGACTATTTCATCTTTACTGTTTTTTTGTGTAACAGTGTAATCCATTATCCATTTTGTGTCTCCATTTTTTGTTTTTATACGGTATGGTGAATGACGATGAAAATCGAGTTTTTGATTATTCATGAGTTCTACTTCGCTGCGAACCATCAGAATATCATCTTCGTGTACGCACGAAGCAAAGTCAATTTTATTTGACATAAATTCATATGAGCTATAACCAAACAAACCCGATACACTCTCCGAAACATAATCGACGCTCCATACATTGTCGTTTCTCCATTTAAAGAGTATAGCCTCACCTTTATCGAAGAGTGAAAGTAAAGAGGCTTGTTCTTTCGATAAATTATTTGCAGTAAATATGGCTTCTTCAAGTGCCGCTTCGCGCGCTTGTCGTTCGGTAATATTGTATGCTATACCCAATACTCCAAAAACTTTACCGGTATGGTCTTTTAGTGGTGTTTTAGTGGTTTCCAATAAGGCTTGTTCTCCATCAGGGTATGTAATCCATTCTTCATTTATGCTTGGGCAATCATTTGCAATGGCTTTTAAGTCGTGTTCTCGGAAAGAGTAGGCAAGTTCAGAGTTAACAAAATCAAAATCGGTTTTACCTAAAATATCTGATTCACTTGCATTGAAATAACGCTCAAATTCCGGATTACAAGCTATATATTCTCCTTTAATGTTTTTAGCCCAAACAAGTGTCGGAATGTTGGTAAGTATATTTTTCTTTAATAGTTCACTTTTTTCCAATTCTTTCTGGAGTATTTTCTCAGTAGTTATATCCTGAATAGTACCTCTTGAAATAATTATTTTACCATTATTATCGAAAGCAGAGGTACATTTTTCGTTTACATATTTAATAGAACCATCAGCAAGTAGTATTCTATGGGTAATATTGAATGGCTCATGTGTCGATAAGTGTTTTAAATACTCATCGTGAACATAAGTTAAATCGCCGGGGTGGATATAGCTCAGAAAAGTGTCGAGAGTTAATTCGGTATCATTAGTTGGGTGGTTAAATATTCTGAATGTTTCATCTGACCAAATTAGCTTACCGGTAACAGGAATATGCTCCCAATAGCCTATTTTTGCAAGACGTTGCGATTCTTTCAATCTTTTTTCATTCGCTTCAATTCTTATTTTAGCTTCAATTAACTCGAGTTCAGTATTTTTTTGAACTGTAATATCCTGATGGCTTCCATACATCCACAATGGCTTACCTTCGGTATCCCACATTGAAACTTTACCTCGGTCAAATACCCACACCCAATTGCCGTTTTTATGTTTCATGCGGCACTCTATTTCATAGAACTCAGTTTCGCCTGCAAAATGCTTTTCCAGCTTCTTGTTACTTCCTTTCAGATCGTCGGGGTGAGCATATTTTATCCATGTGTCAATTGATGCCGGCTTTAGCTCATCAAGTGTGTAGCCTATTATTTCTGCCCATCGCTCATTAAATATAGTTTCACCGGTTTGAACATTCCACTCCCATGTTCCAAGATTCGTTCCCTGAATAATGTCGGTGAGTTTTTTTATTTCGCTAAAACTATTCATACAAGTGTTAATAAAAACGGTTTCTGCTATAACCTGCTCTTACGGTTATTCTAAAAAAAACGTTCATTTTTTTCGATAAAATTCATTCTTTTATTGATGAATAAAAAAGGTATTTTAGACTGTTAATATTTTAGTTTATAGTCAATTAGCTTTTCGATGTCGGGTATTATATTTCTATTTTTCACACTTAATCTTATACCAGTACCTTCACCATATTTAGGCGACTCCATAAGTTCATCTTTTATTGTGTCGGAAATATCACTTCCGTAAATATCGCTTAAAGCTTTGTCGCCATATACAAATGCTACTTTGAAATATCCGCTAAGAGGTAAGAGGTAAATTATTGTTCTTCTTTTATCTTTAATTCTAAAATTCCAGCCATATCGTTTGCCCGGAAAGTTCCATTCTGCAATTCGGGCAGGGTATTTTGCTGAAACCATGTCAATTATAAGTTTCCATATTTCGTAATTTCCACCTAAGTTCTCTTTTAAGTCAGTTTCAGAAGGCTTTTTATTTTTTTCAAGAAATATGCTGTATTCACTCATGGCTATATGGTTTTATTCAAAAATAGTTCATTGCATTATAATTGTCAATTACGGCTCGTTTCTTTTTGTAATTCTGTCAAATTTTTAAAATCTGACATATTTTTCTCGTTTCAAAAAGTAGTTGACCGAAAACACTTAATTATATTTATGAATATTTAGTTTGGTAGTCTTTAGCCCTTTTAATATGAATCGTTTGAAGTAACAGTCAAAAGCACACAGTCTCCAGTCTTCAGCCTCCATTCAACCCTTCCTCCATTCCAACTTTCAACCCTGTACCCCTGTTACCTTGCAACCTATCTCATTTCCACATTCTCAAATTTTCAATTTTTCACATCAGCAAATCATCAAATCAACACATCATCACATCATCCATTCTCAAACCTCTCCCACACCATACTCACCACATTCTTCTCGTCGCTGCTAAAGTGCATACCTACAAAATATATTTGTTTACCGTGGTTCAGGTATTTTTCGTAGTACCGTTTGGTTTTAATTTGTTGCAAAGCATCTTCGGCGGGCATATCTACTTTAAATTCGAGTATTACAATTTCATTCGGGCCGGTCAGGGTCATATCGGCTCGCCC
>QKGS01000018.1 GCA_003250355.1 Bacteroidota bacterium | reverse complement strand
AACCGCATTTACCGTAAGGTTGCACGAGGCTGTTTTGCTGCCGTCGACAGTTGTAACTGTAATGATAGCCGAACCTGCTTTTAGTGTAGTAACCACACCATTGGCAACAGTGGCTACGGCTGTGTTATTTGAGCTCCAGCTTACTGCTTTGTTTGTAGCTTCGGCTGGTAATACAGTTTCACTTAAAGTGAAGTTTTCGCCTGCATTTATTGTTTTCGATGTAGAGTTTAATGAAACTCCGGTTACAGGGATAGTAATATTACCGGTAGTTAAACTTACTTTCTGCGAAGTGTTGCTTCCAATGGTTTGCGACCAATTAGCACCTACGGGAGTGAGGTAAACTATCCACTGATAAGTATGATCAGGGTTTAATGTAGCAGGAGGATTGAAAGTGATATTTACTGTTCCTGAGCTATTTATAGTAACTACCTTTGAAGCCTGAGTTTTCCATTCAACTGTATTCTGAAGGTCGAAATGGATATCGCGAGGCTGATTTACTTCACAAGTTATAGTGAAAGTGTTATCAGCATTTATAACCATTGATGTTGGTAATGTATGTGATACTATTCTTTCTGTTGCAGATTGCTGAACAGTAATTGTACTGGTGGCAGTAAAGTTGCCATCGGCAGTTTTTACAGTAATAGTTGCAGTTCCTACACTTACAGCAGTAACAACACCGCTACTTACAGTTGCCACGCTAGTATTGTTTGATGACCATATAAGTGTTTTGTTTGTTGCGTTGGCAGGATAAACTGTAGCATTTAGAGTTACAGTACTTCCCTGTTTAACTGTTTCAGAGCTTGAGTTTACAGTAACACTTTCTACGGCTATTTTCTCCGATACAGTGCACTCTACCATAGGTAGCCCTTGTTCTGCACGTATTTTATTTTTAATGTAGCAATCGAAACCTTCACCGTCGAATGGCACTATTACAATTTTACTTGCATGATTATCATTTGCCTGATCTTCTCCTTTTGAAGCTACATCGAGAACCGAAAACATAAAGTGGGTAACAAAACCTGTTTCTTCATCGACATATGCCGTTGGGCGTTCCACCATTTTCCAATCATTATAAGTACCATCGGTATATTCAAAGAACTTGTCAATGCTTTTGTCAATAGCTATGCCGCGGTAAGTCCAGTCGTTAATACCATCTTCAGAAGTAAAGTGGTACATGGTAGCTGTTGGCCAGTGGTTAAACATTATGTGATATAATCCATTGCTATACCAGAATGCAGGGTCTTCATTTTTTTCCTGAGGGATATCGGGAAGCCCGTTATAAACTGCATTGCCCATAATTTTGTAAGGTCCTAAAATACCGTTATCACTAACCATAGGCGCTGTTGTACGTGGTATTATCATGTATCGTCCGTCGGGGCGAAGCATTAGTTTTACATTCGACATATGGTTAGGCTCAAAGTTGTAACGAGCCAGCCCGCAACCAAATCCGTTACAGTCGAATTCAATCTGGCCTAAGTGTTCAAATGGTCCGTCGGGAGAGTCTGAAACGAATACGTTCCCCGGAGTAATTTCACTTGAAACCACAGCGTAACGTCCGTCATGCATTTTCAGAGCAACAACATTTGACCCTCGCCCAAGTTGCCATGCAGGGTTATTGTTGTTCCAGTCGGGGTAACAAAGTCCTTTATCGACATACGGTCCCATAATGTTATCAGAAACAGCATGAACTGCTTTTGAATCTTCTTTCCAGCCTGTAGAGTGAGGGTAATCTTGTCCCCATCTACTTGCATACATATGGTATTTGCCATCGGCTTTCAGTATTTTACCATCCCAGTAGCAGTAGTTTTTAGTTGAAGCATCTTCAAGTCCGTTTGAAGTATCACGTGGTGAAACGTTGGCTCCTCCCCATATTCCTCCGTTTACACCCCATGTACCGGCATTAACCAATGGAGTCTGAGGTTCCATTGGCATTAAAAAGTCGGCAAATCGTTTTTCGTCAGATACTATTACATCGGTTTGAATTTGAGCAACTTTGCTATTCCAGTTTGAACCTTTTGGTGTCATCCAAGCCATCCATACGTATTCACCTGCTACTGCATCGGCCGGAATTGTTAATGCTGCTTTAGTTGTTCCACTACCTGCTGCTACAGTTTTATTTACGGTAAGTATAGTGGTCCACGGCGATTTTTTTATCAATTGGAATTTAATATCCATATCATCAGAAGCTTCATAACCTACAGATATTTCCCCTATAAAACCTTGATATATTTCCTTTGGTCCTTCAATTGATGCAAGGTTGTTTTCGCCTTGAGAAATAAGCGGCTTAGATAATTCAATATCAATAAAACGGAAAAGTCCGCAAGGGATATCAACGGTTGTAGAAGATCCGCTTACGCTGAAATTCTTACCGTCTAATACATCTTTCATGCTTATAGGAGTAATACCGTTGAAGTTAACAGTTACCGATTTGTCGGAAGGGTTTAGGTATCCGCCGTCGACAAGGGTTAAACGCAGGTGAGTATCGTCGGTTTGCGCAACTACCCAACCTGCATTACCGGTTACGGTAATTGGTAATTTTGCCGAAAGGCTTTGTATATCGTTTTTAATATTAGTGTAATAAGCATCGGCAGCATAAGTTTGTGAACCATCGGCAGAGTAGTATTTTTCACCATCGGTGTAGTACTCTTTCATTATATTTTTATAAATAGGGTGCAGCTTGTCGGCCAGCTTACCGCGCGGAGCATTTGCATCGGCAAAAGCACCTTCCTGCGGCGGAGTAATCAGTACCATACCATTGTTGTATGGCGGCACAAAATGGTAATGGCGGTCATTAACTCCTGCTGCATAGCTCGAAAAATCCCACTCATTAAGTTTTGCTCCGGCCCAATGCCCTTTCATACGACTAAAAACTCTTGGGTGTGAGTTTTCGTAGTTTTCATCGTAGAATGTTGTCCATTTTACGTTTGTCCCTTCAAGAATAAATTCTTCGGTAGGATTTACCATGCTCAGGTGAACAGGCGAGAAGCTTACAATTTCATTACGCTGAGGAACATATAGTGCCCCTTTGGCAATTAGTTCCCACAAAAAGCTCATGTAATCAGCATCGGCAGTAAGGTTGTCTAAATACTGACATCCGCTTGAGATAGCGTAAACCATTTGGCGCAGAGCATGGTTAGGAACACGCTGATGTGCAAACTGGCGGTTGCGGAGCATGGTTACATTATCGGGAACACTACGTCCGCCCCAGCTATTAACTGCACCCGATGCCCACAGACCTATACGCCCTGAAAGACTCAGCTCCATAGTTTTATCGGTTGTTTCTTCCATTGATGGTATAAATACATCGGCATATTTGCCCGATTGCAATTCCTTCCACATATCTAAATGTGCTACCGAAAGCCAGAAAATATTTTTAGAACGGACGAATATTTTTCCTTGCTTGTTTTTAGCATAATCAGCAAGCGGATATATATGGTTGTCTAAAACATATTCAAAATTCGATGTGTGGTCTTCCAATTCCGGGAAAATAAATACTGTTTGCTTGTTTTGCGAACTACCGTAGTCGAGAATACTTTTTAATGTGGATAATTGATAAAAATAAGGGTCGTTGCCATGCCCTGCCCAATTTGCAATACCTGATTCAGAGTAGTTTTTTTTGAAATAATCAAGTACTTGCGAACTGCTCCAGTCGTAAGTCATACGTCCGTCTCTTCTGTTTCTGTATTCAGCTACCGCAATACTTGAACGATCCCAGTTTTCGCAGTGAAAGCCCCAGTCGTTACCTAAAAACAGCGGACTGTTGTAGTTCGATACTATACTTTTTCCAACCTGACTAGCCTGATTCGACCCGTCGATAGATTCGGACATAAAGTATACCGGAAGAGGTTCGCGCTCACGTGAAGGACGGTTGAAGCTATTTAGCTTACTTCGGTACGAACTTGTATTTGACAATAGTTTTTGGAGCGAGCCGGAGGGCGAAAGGTTTTTATATTGATTTTGCCAGTCGGAATCGGTATAGTTGATAATGTTAATACAGCTACCTCCCGATTGAGCACTTGCAAATACTATTTTCTGGTTAGTGTGATCCATAACCATATCGTAAAATGAGTATTTTGCAGTTATCGATGACTCTTTTATATAGTTCGCAGAGAGTATATCCATTTGGTTACCATACATTAACAGATACTTGTAGCTGTTTCCACCAGGAATATACCCGTTTATAGCTACTCGGTATCCAAATTCAAGCGATGGCAGGTTGTATTGTGTAAACATAGCCGATGCCACATTGTATTTTGATCCTCCCATATCGGTTCTGAAACCAGAACCTCCGAATAATAATTCGTCGTTTCCATCGCCGTCGGGGTCTACTGAACGAACATCGCCCACATTTTTACTTAAAAGCGAAATAGCTTGTTCCTTATAAGGCATACTTGCCAATGGATCAAACAGATACAAATCGCCGCGAACCTGCATATGGTTACAAGTTCCGTTGTAGGCAAGTATTTCGGTTCCGTTACTTTTTTTAAGTACACGCAGAAAGTTTGTGGTATTTACATTTCGCGGAGGTAATTCTCCGTCGCCCCAAGGGTTTTCATTAGCAAATGTTGAAGTCTCAATGGTTTTTACTTTACTACCGTTGGCGTTTAAGTAGTATATTTTCTTATCCATTCCACCCACAACTACGTATGGAGTATTGCCTGAATAAATTACACAGCCGGAAATCATAGGAGCATCATTTACTTTAAATGTCCATTTCGGTGTTCCGTCAGGATTTAAACAGTAAACAGAACCATCGGCATTGGCCGCAAATATTTCATCTTTGCCGTCACCGGTAATGTCGCGACACCAAACATCGTGGTTCATAAAGCCCGATAGTTGGTTAGTCCATCGAACAGTACCATTGTAATTTACTCCCATTACTGTTCCTTCGTAACTTGAGGCAACAATATAATTGGTTCCTGCATTGCCGGCAATTACAACTTTGGTGATTGTAAGCCCTACGTCAATGCTCTGTGCTGCAAATGATTGTATGGCGATTACAATCAGAGCAAAGCTTAGTAAAAATTGTTTAAGTATTTTCATTACTGATATGATTTTTAGTTTGATAGTTTTATCGATATCAGTGTAATTACATATAACTATTGCGATGGTTAACAGTTTAAATAGTAAAAATACGACAACAAGATGGGATTGGGCTAAGTTATTGAAGTTGATGCTATATTTATTATTGCGAATCATGATTGTCAGGTTAAAAAAGAACCGCTTACAAAGATTCAGAGCTACTTTGTATTTTTCAAATAAATGAGGTTTTTGGAATGTGGCTAAGCCACATTCCAAAAACCCATTCAATAATGGTTAGCGGTCATTTTGAGCGTAGCGAAAAATCTTTAATATGCTACCTGAGTAGTTACACAATACCGATTTCAAACAGAAACCATTTAATAAAATCTTCTATTTCTAATAGAAACTTTTGCACTACAATTTGCATTTCAAATAGAAACTATATAACTTTGTATTGTATGATATTGAATTACAATGGATAAAAAAGTAATACAAGAAGTAATAAGTGATCAGTTGGTTCTGAGTTTACAGAAAACAGATGTTGTAAGAATGAACCGGTCTTTACCCGATGATAACGAAGTTGTAGTATTGTCGGGCATAAGGCGTTGCGGTAAGTCAACTCTGATGCAGGAGATAAGGGAGTCAAATACAGAAAGGGATTATTATCTGAATTTTGATGATGATCGGTTACTCCGTTTTACAGTTGATGATTTTCAGACATTGCTCGAGCTTTTTGGAGAAATGTTTGGTAAACAAAATACTTTCTATTTTGATGAAATACAAAACATAAAAGGGTGGGAACGCTTTGTTCGTCGGCTGCATGACTATGGCAACAAGGTATATGTTACCGGGTCAAATGCATCGATGCTTAGTAAGGAGTTGGGAACACATTTGACCGGGAGGCATTACCAAACAGAGCTTTTCCCATTTTCATTTTCAGAATATTTAAAGCTCCGGAATGTAGAGTTTACTACTAACGATTTTTATTCAACCGATGGTAAGGTTTTATTAAAGTCGGAATTTAACAATTATTTTAAGTTGGGAGGCTTTCCTGCGTATTTGAAATCGGGAAACCGCCAATATTTAAAATCGCTTTACCAAAGTATACTTTACAGAGATGTAATGGTAAGGAATGGACTTACTAACGAGAAGGAAATACTGGAACTAGTATATTTTATAGCAAGCAACCCTGCCAAACTTGTTTCGTACAACAGTTTAACAAAAGCTATAGGTGTAAAAAATGCAACAACAGTAAAGAATTATCTTACTCACTTGCAGGATTCTTATCTGGTATTTTTGGTAAACAAATATGATGTGTCGCTGAAAAAGCAGTTGCAGAATCACAAAAAGGCATATTTCATAGATTTAGGATTAATAAAAGAAGTTGGTTTTCAACATTCTGAAGATAACGGACGGATGTTAGAAAACTTAGCATTTATAGAATTAAAAAGAAGAGGAGCAGAGGTTTATTATCACAATAATAAGAAAGAGTGCGATTTTGTAATAAAAGATAAAAATAAGATAACCGCTGCCATACAAGTTTGCTGGAGTATGTACGAGGAAGCTACGAGGAAGCGTGAAGTTGACGGGCTTATGGATGCTATTGAAACTTATAATTTACAGGAAGGGCTGATACTTACTGAAAGCGATGAAGAAGAATTTACCGTTAAAGATAAAAAGATAAATGTATTACCTGTATGGAAGTGGATGTTGTGGCAACCTTAATGGATTACTAAAATAAAAAGTATATTTGCTGCCTGTTTAAAGACTATGTATGGCAGTATATCAGTTACCGCGAGAACCTATATTCCCCCACCCCGACGAAGCTACCCCCGATGGGTTGCTAGGGATAGGTGGCGACCTTTCGCCACGCAGGTTGGTAGCTGCATATGCATCGGGAATTTTTCCATGGTATAACAACGATGACCCGATATTATGGTGGTCGCCTGACCCGCGAATGATTATTTACCCTGATAAATTCAAGCTTGCAAAAAGCTTACGCCAACGGATTAACAAGAAACAGTTTAATATTCGTATCGACTTTGCTTTTGAAGAAGTAATAGAACAATGCAAAACAGTAAAACGCAAAGATGCAAACGGAACCTGGATAACCAATGAAATGGCTGATGCATATATTAGGTTACACCAAATGGGAATAGCACATTCGGTTGAAACATGGGAAGGGAATAAACTGGTTGGAGGGCTTTACGGGGTTTCGCTTGGCAGTGTTTTTTTCGGCGAATCAATGTTTCATAAACGTACCGATGCTTCAAAAGTTGCATTTTACCATTTAACTGTATTAGCACAAAAAATAGGTTTTGAATTTATCGATTGTCAGGTAAGCAACGAACACTTATTAAGCCTTGGTGCAGAGGAAATACCAAGAGACAATTTCTTAGATATGCTTGATAATGCCATGGTGGCTGAAACACTTCAGGGAAATTGGGGAAAGTTTGAAAAACTGCTGCTATAAATAATCAATACTGCTATTGTCAACCTTTACAAAAGGTGAAATAGCCCTGTTATAAATACCATGAACATAAGCTATGGTCATACCATAATTTGTAACAGGTATACCTGCGTCAATTGCAGGTTTTAGCCTGCTTACTATTTGCTTTCGTGTTATCATACATCCTCCACACTGAACAACCATTGCATAATCGGTCATTTGCCCGGGAATATCATTTAACCCGGCCACAACAGTATACTCAAGCTTTTTGCCTGTAAAATTCGATAACCAGCGAGGTATTTTTACCCTACCAATATCATCGCACGACACATGATGCGAACACGATTCTAATACCAGTATTTTATCGCCGTCTTTCAAATTATCAATTTCATGTGTTCCATTCAAATAGCTTGAAAAATCGCCTTTATACCGTGCAAGAACTGTGCTAAAGCTTGTTAATGGAATATGGTCAGGTACTGAGGCATCGGCTTTTTGAAATACCTGGCTGTCGCAAATAACCAGCGCAGGTTCGGGTTGCAATCGTTTAATTAAAGCATCAACTTCACGTTCTTTGCAAACTACGGCAATGGCATCGTTATCTAAAACATCGCGTATAGCCTGAACCTGTGGTAAAATTAAACGCCCCTCGGGAGCCTCAACATCTATGGGTGTTATTAGCAGAACCAAGTCACCATGGGTTATAATATCGCCAACCAATGATTTTGAAAAATAAGCTGTTTCGGGTATGTTGTTTTTAATTTTTTCAATAAGCATATCGGCTTCAAACCCTTTATGAGTACTGAAATTTATTATTTCAACACCAAACCTGTTCTTTATTTCGGATGCAAAATTATTTTCAGCAGCCGCAATATCAGCTTTGTTATGAACTACCAAAAACGGAACATCGAATTTTTGTAATTCGGATACTATTTTCTGTTCAGGCTCGCCAAAAGTGTTGTTGGTAATTATAAGTAATGCAAAGTCGATGGTTTTTATGGCGGCCATACTCTTCTGTATCCGTTTCATACCAAGCTCACCTTCATCGTCAATGCCCGCTGTGTCGACCATAATAACCGGACCTATTCCGGGTATTTCAATCGACTTTTTCACCGGATCGGTTGTTGTACCCGCAAAGTCGGAAACTATTGCAACTTCCTGATTTGCAAGAAAATTTATTAGTGAACTTTTACCATTATTTCTACGTCCAAAAAGACCTATATGTGGCTTTGCATCTTTACCTTTCATTTATTATTAATGAATAATTAAGGTTTAAATCAATACTCTCTTCGTAAAAAACTCAATTCTGACTTAGCTTTACTGCATTAATTATCTCATCGGAAATACCCAAACGTCCATTTATTACAGTTACTGTTGTAATAACACCCTTAATACATAGTTTGTTGTCGGAAACTCTGTATATATCCTGGTAAAACAAATATTTAATACCTTCCTGAATCATATACAGTTTTGACACAAATTCGTCGCCGCTTTTCAATGCCTGTTTATACTGAATATCAACTCTGGCAACCATTGCCACTATTCCGCGATTAAAGAGTTCTGCAAAATTTAACCCTATTGCATTCAAGTACTCATGTCGTGTATGCTCCAAATAATTTTGATAAACCGAATTATTAACCACTCCTTGCAAGTCGCATTCATAGTCGCGCACTTTCATTTTCAATTCAAAGGCATATTTGTTTTCCATATTTTTGATTTGTTAAAATGTTTTTAGTGCAGTAATGGTTTGTGCCGGATTATTCGACGAAAATACAAAGCTGCCTGCAACAAGAATATCAACACCTGCGTTAACAAGTTCCTTATTGTTGTCTAACGTAACGCCTCCGTCAACCTGTATTAATGCCTTTGAACCGGTTTTTACTATAAGCTCTTTTGTTTTTCTAATTTTCTCCAATGATTGCTTTATGAATTTCTGTCCTCCAAATCCGGGGTTTACCGACATTATAAGAATCATATCTGCATCGGTAATAATATCGTCAAGAACATTAACCGGAGTAGACGGATTAAGTGCTATACCGGCTCTCATGCCGGTATCTTTTATTGCTTGCAGGGTTCTGTGCAAATGGATACTTGCTTCGTAGTGAACCGTTAATATGTCGGCTCCGGCTTTTTTAAAATCGTCAATGTATCGTTCAGGCTTTTCTACCATCAAGTGAACATCGAGCGGCTTTTTTGCAACTTGCTTTACTGCCGCTATTACCGGCATCCCAAACGAAATATTTGGAACAAACATTCCATCCATTACATCAACGTGAATCCAGTCGGCAGTACTGTTATTTATCATTTCAATATCAGTTGCCAAATTCCCCAGATTAGCCGATAGTATTGACGGAGATACTAATGTTTTTGTCATTTGTTTTATAATATTCATTTTCAAGGTGCAAAGGTATAAACATGAAATGAATATTTTAACCCAAATTATATTTATTTGTGGTTTTGGTTTCTGTAACTACTAAGGAGCATTGTAAAAACAACAATAATTCATTTTGATTGTTTACTATGCTCCTCTCCTATATTTTTACCTTATAAAAGGGGGATGAATTTGAAAATTTGATACAATATATACAACTTCAATTATAGCACTATGCTTATGTGTAATTATTTCTAAAACCTGACAAAAATCAGAAAATGGGGGGGGTAAATTGGATTTATAACATTGTACATTTGCGTTATCCGATTTTTAAATCATTATAACCAACTGATACAGTTATGAAAAGAATTTTTATTTTAATTATTATTGTCTCTTTGAGCATAGTTGCAAATTGTCAGGAATTAACTTCCTATAATAACTTTTTTGTTAAAACTATAACAAATGTATCATCATCAATAAACCTAACTAACCCGAATGGATTTTGGCATTTGAGTGCGCCCCGAACACAAGACTTTCCGATTAATAAAATGTCGTTTTACTGGAATCCGAATCAACCTCCACAAGGCGACGAAAGCACTTATCGTGAAATAATGACCTTTACAACTACCGGTAATATTGGTGTAGGCGTAAGTAATCCGGCACACAAGCTTCATGTGGCAGGTATAATTCAGGGAACAGACTTGTGGGGTGTTGACGGCAGAAACGATTATCCGAGTTCGCTGAATTTGAAAAACAATAGAGGATTTTGGCATATAAGCGGTCCCAGAACTCAGGAAGACTGGGGCAATAATATTTCGATATTTTGGGCAACCGGTGCAAGTAAAGACAGCTATATATATAACCGAAAATTTACCATTCTTGAAAATGGTAACGTAGGAATTGGGGTTAATAATCCGGCAACACGACTACATACTAACGGTAGCGTTTATATACCAAACGGGCAGTCGTACTGGATAGGTTCAAACACCGATACCGGCAACAGGTTGCGTATGCACCACAATGGTTCAAGTGCAATGATTGATTATGCTCCTAACCTTTACTTTAGGTCGGGAACCGACACAAAAGTTGCATTTTTGGCGAATGGTAATGTGGGTATAGGCTGCACCGACCCTCAGACAGAATTAGATGTAAATGGTAGGTTAACAGTTAGAGGCTCCGATTTTGTATTGGGAACAAACGATGATAGAGGCAATGGAACAAAAACAAGCAATAGGGCATTGGTTCATAATTATAATGATGAGTTGTACTTAAATTACGAAGGCGACTTTGAAGGTGGAACTGTAGTAGGAGGTGAAAGGTTATTGATTCAGGGTAGACATTCAGATGGTTCGCCGGGTTGGGGAGTAAACTCAACAGCAATTCTAAATTTAGGCGACCAAAATTGTTATATAAAAAACTCATGGGACGCCGGATTTAGTATCGGTGTTTGGCAATCAAGTGGAGTTAGAGATGTTATTAGAATTAAAAATAGCGGCAATGTAAGCATAGGCGATAAAATTTCCAGCAACGGATATAAGCTGGGGGTTGATGGCACTATAGGTGCCAGAGAAGTAGTGGTAGAGATAGACTCCTGGGCCGACTATGTTTTCTCCGACACATATAAGCTACGCAGCCTTACCGAAGTTGAAAACTTTGTAAACCAAAACAAACACCTGCCCGATGTGCCAAAGGGCACAGAAGTAGAGGCTAACGGCGTAGGCCTTGGCGAAATGAACCGCATACTGCTGCAGAAAGTCGAAGAGCTTACGCTTTATATTATTGAGCAGGAGAAGAGAATTAGTGAATTGGAGAATAAAGCAAAATAATTATTCCGCAAATAAATTATCTATTTTTGATAAATAAAAAATACAACTATGAAATATTTAATTATATATTTTCTGCTATTAATATCGGTTTTATCCTTTTCTCAGCAGTTTGAGTATAGCAAATACGGCGACCCTATACCATTTTCACATTACA
>QKGS01000045.1 GCA_003250355.1 Bacteroidota bacterium | reverse complement strand
GGCACTTACTGTTTGCTCTTTTACTATGTTACCTGCTCCCATATATGCTGTAAAGCGGAGGTTGTCGCCGGAGTTATGGTCAAGTTCTGCAGGTGCCAGTGCTGTTGCACTTTTAAGAGTTGAGAAAGAAGCAAATTCTGTTTCCTCTGCAGCTATATAAGCTAATGCAGGGCTTGCACTGTTTGAGCTTTCAGAAACCACAAGTGTGCTTTCACACTCTGTTCCTGCTGTACATACTGTTACCACATAGCTTCCTGCCGCTAAACCGCTAAGGGTAAATGTAAGCTTGCCTGCGGGTAAATCTTGTACAAGGCTTGCTACTGTTGCTCCGCTTACTGCTGTTACCATTACCGAAACTTCGCCTGCTGCTGCGTTGTAGTACTCTACTGTTGCTACGTCGGTTACAGGGTTTGGAAACACGCTTAACTGTGCCTGATCCGCTGCAAGGTCGCCTGCCGATACAGGGTCTTTAAGGTTAAGCATTTGTCCTTTTTCTACCATTACGCTTTTGCTTAGTGTAAGGTTTTCTACTTTCACACTGTCGGGTGTTGAAGAGAGGTTAGTGTTTTCGAAGCCTACTTCGTAAGTTGCAGCGCTTGCTGCGAATACTGTAGCCAATGCGGCTAGTGATAGGGTAAGTTTTCTGTTCATAATTTTTATTTTTTTGTTTTGTGTGAGACGTGCTCACTGTTATTAATATTTGTTTTTATTTATATACTTTAGTCTTTCATTTTTCCTTGATGAAAAACGAAACAAAAAATCAAGCACAAAACCGAACCGGAACGAAGTGGAGCTCACGTAAGTAATTTCAATACTCAACAGTCTACTCATTTATAATCACCTCAATTCAAGTTAGATGTAACCTCTCAATAAATTTCAAACTTATCGTTCGGCTCAGTCGTATTAAAATCCCGCTCTTTTGTGCACCCCTGCGCACCGACTTTATGTTGATTCTCTGCAAACTGTTACTTTAACTGCAAATAACCTACACAACTGCATTACGGTTGCGATATAGCCTTAGTCTACTATGACAACCGTAACACAGTGGAGCTCATCGCAGGTAATCTGCCACTACATTCACCGCATATTTATTTATATTATTTAATTGTCACAATTTGGTTTATTATGTTTTGCTTCTGTGTATACTATTAGTTATAACCGTAGTGTGCTTAACAAAACGGTTGGTAAAATTAAAAAGTTTTTGTTTTTTAACAAATTATATTAATTCTATTCATGGCTTGCGCATTTAAAACATATCACCACGAAAGGCTAGAAAAACACGAAAACAAATTGCTATAATCATGCTAATTCTAATAAATACCATCAGAATAATGTTAAATAACTCATTATATATAACTACGCTCCATAAAATTCCAATCTTCCTTTCACAAACTTTACCAATTCAACGGCAAAACTACTATTCTTAGGTACAAACCGATAAAATAAGAAAGCATAAATATTTTTTATATAGGTTTCACAACTAACAGAAAAGGCAATAACATCTTGTGCTTTGCCTTCAGCAGAACTATAACATATATCCTTTATAGTTTCATAATGTATTACTTCTATTCTCTTTATAATTCGGAATGGATAATTTATAACCACACAATCATTAAAGAACTTAATAATTCTTAAACTAAATAAAGTAAAGATTAATCCTAAACAGTTTATTAAATACGTCATTCTAACATCAATACTCATAAAAAAGAATGAGATAAAGATAATCCCAATTAACCTTATAAACTCTAAACGGAAAACTAATCCTGATGAATACTTAACATTATTTTTCACTATCGTCAACTTCATCTTTTACAAGTATTGAGTCCATAGAAAACAATCCTGACAAACCATCAATTATCTTACTCAAAGTATTCATAACATTTTCATATCCATTAACCTGTTTCAAATTTGGTTTTGATGATAAAAAAGCAATTACAGTTTTAACCGCACTTAACAGTTTTTTCTGTTCATCAGGTACTAACTTATTACTCATACCCCCTTCTTCATTGATAAAGCCACCTAATGCATCATCTAAACTATTTAATATTGCAATAACACTAATAACAGATACTGTTCCTAACTCTACTAAAGCACCAATTCCTGTTAGTGTACCAACAATTCCCAACCCAACAGTAACATCTTTCGGAGTTATATTACTATAATTGGCTCCGTCCCATGAACCTTCAAGTCCGTTATATTCGTACCATTTGGGTTCGTCGTAGGGCGTTATGTGCTTTTGGTTATGTTTTGAAGTATTGTATAGCTCTACTACCTGTCCTGTATTAGTATACCCTTTTACTATTGTGCCGGTCATGCCTGATACTGAGTAAATAGAAGCCGCTTTTTGCGGGGGTGTTTCATGTTGCTGTTTTGAGTTTAAAAACTCTGCTTGTTCATTTGTAAGTGGCGTAATATTTGCTTTTTCAGCTAAACGTATCATTTCTTCTAATCCCTCATTAGTTGTTAAATCCAACGCCGATATTTTGTCGGAATAATATGTGCTATAAAATGTTATTACTTTCCCCCGGTATTTTGTTATAGGGTTTTCTTTAGCCTCTTTCTTCTGAACTTCTTCTTTCTCATTTAATTCTGCAACACGCTGTGCCGGATTATTATCGGGTAATATATGATCGTAAGCAGTAATCCTGTTTTTATTTACATTCAGGTTTTCCTGCTTTTTTTTGTAGTCGTAGTCGTTATTTTTTGAAGTTGAGTGGAACATAGTAAAATTATTATTTCATTAAAGAGCTTAACGGGCTTTAATGGTTGATTCCAAAAATAGAAAAAATATTCGCTATGGCAATGCTGCTCCTGTGGGGGCAAATGATGGTGCTCCACCGGTTTCCCAACGGTATTTGTTGTTTTGTCTGCTTTTGGCAATATCTATCTTGAGTTTCGATATTCCCAATAGTTTCCAATGCCATGACTATACTAGTAAGGTTACAATTATATCACCGACAGTTGTGACATTGTATTTCTTCATCCAAGGATTACCATCTAAATCAGTAGCTGCCGCCTCATTGTTCCTTTGGTTTTTATAATTTACTTTTCCTTGCAAAAGCAAGTAGTAATCTGCTCTTTTAGTTTCAGGTAATTTTTCAATAAGTCCTCGAGCTTTTGAGATTTCAGAAGTACTTAATCTCTCTTTGACCATCACTACTTTTAATTCTGCTTCGTAATTCGATATGATATTGTTTTCAAGAGTTGTTTAAATATGAGACAAATCTAAATATTTTTTTGTACTTAATAAATTACTCAAATATTGCCTTTTCTTTATTCCATTCCATAGTAACTTTTTTATTAGGTAAACTATCAACCAATCTACTCAATTCATCATCATTATCAAAACTTGTCATTATTAAAGGAGTTTTCAATAATTCAACAACAAGTTTTTTTTCACTTTTATCAAATGTTACATCCAACATAACTGCATTTCTATCTATTAATAATTTTCTTACATTTTCATTTTCTATAAATAGTTCATGTGAAATTATTGGTTTTGAATAATTCTTTATTGGTGTAAGTGTATTTTCTGCTATTTTATATTTATATAGCCTTCCATCCCAAACTATACCATCGATGTCACTAAACTTCGAAAAATAAAAATAAAATGATTCTTCCTGATTTCCATGTAACTTACATAATGCAGTTATTTGATTTTCTATTTCATGATTAATAATCTCAAAATACTGGCATGTAGTATCTAGTATTAGCTCTTTTTCCATTTCATTTATATACTCTTCACTTGATTCAAATACATCAGTAGGTGTAGCATCAGTAAAAAGCCATTTATTCCATTTATAAACAATCTCAAGCTTTCTATTATCATCTGCCATTATTGTATTAAATACAACTATAATCTCTGGCCCCATCTCCTTCTTATGTGTTGTTGGATTACAAGACGTACTTAAAACAACAAGTAAACAATAAATAATTAAATTTAAACCTCTCATTTTACTATTTTTTATATAAAATATTTATCCATTTACCAATATTGTATTTTACAACCTCTGTCCAACTATAAAAATTAGATTCTCCCAAATTGCTTGTAAAATACTTTATTTTATTTGAATCAATTTGATCTAAAATTGTTTTTTTTAGTGAATAATTTTCTTTTGTTCTAATTTTGAATGCTTCTTTAGCATCAGTAATTTTATTCTTAGCACTTTGAATATAAGAATTGTTTTTAACATAACCCCCAGGCATACGCATACCATAAGGGTCGTGAATAACTAAACCATCACTCTTTATTTCTTTAAGATAAACAATATGTCCTCCGGTCAATTCAGTACTTAACATAATAGCTGCACCTTCTGACAATGGCTTTGAAATCTTTTTTAAGTAATCTTCTTTTGCTAATACTTTATCCACAGATTCTGAATTACCCACAAAAGTATTAAACATTTCCCCAACATGATTTAATGCAAAAGCATATTGATGTGGTCCAAAATTTGAATTAGGTTTATAATCTTTATTTATCTCCTGAAAATAACTATCCCCTAACTGAATAAATATTTTAAGTATTATATCTATCAAAAAGGCTTTCTTCGGTTCCTGAATAGCCCTTTTCAATTAATATTTTAATTGCATCGGAACGCAATTTTTCATTACTTGGATACAATTGCTTCAATTGCATTGCTAAAGTAGTTACATTACACATTCTATCTCCATCAATCTTACTAACCTTTTTATTAAAGTTATTATCCTCAGAAAAATTATTGTCCCGTTGGTCAGTATAAATAGATTGCTTAGTTTCTGTATTATTATCAAGTTCAGTCTTATTATCGATACTTACCTCTTCTAATTCTTTATTTGCACCCAACACCTTTTCAATCCTCTCTTTTTGTGCTCTGTTTTCCTTCCATGATGTAGTATTGAACAAACCTCCCAATTCATTTTTCATCAATACTAAAATATTTTCAGGATATGAGCTTAAATCAGAATCGCTTGTATTTGAAGT
>QKGS01000076.1 GCA_003250355.1 Bacteroidota bacterium | reverse complement strand
TGCAGAGATGGGTTTTTGTTTGTCAGATAGTTTTGGAGAAAGTGTAAAGTTTGTGTTTCAGGTAAAGATAGGGGAAGAATTTAAAATTGTTAAAAAAGATATTACCCAAGATGCTTCACGAATGAAACATTAGAGCTGCTGCCGCACGAATCCTTTAGTGTGGCATTGAAATCATCAGTGGAACCGGTTTTTAATTATTTAGTATATATACCTGCCATATTTTGCCTCGTTATTATTACTTAAGGGAAAGGCTAGGATAAGACTAGGGAAAATGTACTATATAAAGAAAATGAAAAATTTAAGACTTATAATTCTATTTTCATAACAATACATTTTAAATAAAATCAATTAAGAGCTACTCATTAACAAAGTTACGATAGAAGCTGCCTATTTTTATTCAGTCTGTGTATCAAGGATAATTTTTATGTATTTTTGTAGGAGATAAAAGCAATGGAAATTATGAATGCACCAGAATTAAGGAAAGACTTACATAACCAGATAGATCACTTTGATGAAAAGACATTGGAGGCTGTATATGCAATGTTTCAGGATTATTTTGTGGGAAGCAAGGATTTTGCATTGACACAAGCACATAAGGACTTGATTGATGAAAGGTTAGACGATTATGAAAAAAATCCCGAAAATGTAATTAGTTGGGAAGAGTCAAACCGATTATTAAAGAAATATTTATGAGCTATCAAGTAGACTTAAAACTTGAAGCACATCAAGATATTTTTGAAACAATGCTTTGGTATGAAAGTAAAAGAGAAGGATTAGGTGCCGAGTTTTATGCAGAAGTTGAAAAGGTTAAGGAAATTTTATCGGCAAACCCTGATATCTTTGAAATTAAATACAGGAAGAATGTTCGTTGGATTCAAACAGAACGTTTCCCCTATATTGTTGTTTATGTGATAAAAGGTAATAATATTGTTATTTTAGCTGTGGTTAGTACCTACAGACACCCTAAAATATGGAAAGGACGAACATAATTGCCCCGTAGAAACTACACTACTAAACTGATAAGAACATGAAAAGCGGCGTTATTTGAGCCATGGTGATTTAATATAAATGAATTATACAATTAGATATCCATAATTAAAACCCCGCTGCCTCACGGTGTGCCGTGATTAAAGGAAACCCTTTACGCAACTATAAATAAGATGGAGGTAGGTCCACCAAAGTCGATGTACAGGCATGGGCTTTACACCCTCGCATACCGCACGAGTGATTAATTAGAAAACTGAAGTTACCGCACGAATCCTTTAGTATGATTTTATACCTCTTTATATGTTCTTTTTTTCAAATAGTTTTCGGTAGCCCTGATATAAATAATGCGACTGAGAGTGTATTTTATAAATTGGATGAAGATAAAAGAATAGAAAAAACTCTTTTGAGGAGGGCTTCTCGTTTAGATTGTATCAATAGAAAAGATAGTCTTTTCTTATTATACATATATTATTTGGGATTAAAAGAAGAACCCGACAGTTCGTTTAATGAAAATTACATATTTAAGAATGCCTTTAGTTATAAATTAAAAAGAAGGGATTGTTCGGATCGAATAACAATAGTATATGATGAATCTTTAAATCTTATTGCAGGTTCTTATGACATGAAGCATTTTTATTGTGATTATACATGTGGTGAAGATTGTTTTCAAGATATAATACATTATGCATTGGCAAATGATGTAGACTACTTGTTTAAAATGAAGGGACATCTTCTTTTATTTTGTTCTATTACAAATAATAAGGTTTCAGTAATAAGGTGTTTAAATGAAGGAGGAATAAAGGTTTTGCCATTAGAAGAATTTAATGAATGCTGTTTTGATGAGTTTTTATTTAACAAATGATAGTGGGCACTCCGCTGCCGCACTAATTCTTTAGTGTTGTAAAGAGTAGTCAGAAACTAATTATGCTCAGCTATGCATAAGAATTTGATATTTACTTTTTAAACCATACTATGCAATAGTGCGCTAAATTATTGTGAGTTAACAAAAAGTTTTACAGCTAATCGAATGCTACATTTAATGCAATTACAAAATGAAACTAAAATTGCATATTAATCGTTAACTTTGTAGAAGATTAAAACAATGGAAATCATGAATATCGAAACTAGAAAACTAAACATTATTAACTGGATATCATCTTTGCAAGAAGAAGATATACTGGCTAAAATGGAGGAAATACAGAAAGAGAAAGTTGATTGGTGGAATGTTGTAAGTAGTGATGATAGGGAAGCAATAAATGAAGGGTTGGAGCAACTTGATAAAGGTGAATTTATAACTCGTTCTCAGGCACGAAATAAAATTAAAGAGAAATACAATTTTTAAGGAATGCCATACCAAATCAGATACTCTAATAGAGCTTACAGCGAATATGAAAAAATCCTTGATTATGTAGTTGAGAACTTCGGATTAGAAGTTGCTGCAAAAGTTGATAAGCTTTTTGAAGAAACAATCGACCAGATATCATTAAATCCATATTTATATCCATTTTCCGACACAAGGAAAAATCTAAGACGCTGTGTAATTAGTCCCCAAACAACACTATATTATCGTTTTGCAGGTGAATTTGTTGAGTTAGCAAGTTTTAGAGGGAATAAAATGAATCCAAAAGAATTGGGTTTGTAACTACCTGGATACTACCCCGCTGCCGCACTGTGTGCCGTGAGTAAAGGAAACCCTTTACGCAACTATAAAAGTCGGCAGCCCACAGTAAAAAAGGGTCTGCGAACTGCCTACTGAAGACTGCCGACTAAAAACCGAAGCATATTTTAAGTAAAAAAAATCTTCTATTAAAAATGGAGTAGTACCAATATTACTGAATAGAAGCGTTGTCGTCAATTAGTTTTTGACGTTGTTTTTCCTGATACTCTGCAACTTTAGTTCTAATTGTGTTGTTGGTTAGGGCAAACATTTTGGCAGCAGCCAGAGCTGCATTTGCAGGGCTAAGTACTGTCATAGCAGCAACACCCGAAGGCATACGCAGGCTTGAGTACACGTCGGCACCGCCAAATGAGTTACCTATCGGTGGGCAAGCTATAACAGGGCAGTATGTTTGAGCATCGCTAAAACCGCTAAGAGCATTACTCATACCGGCTACGGTTACAAATACTACATTGTTCTTCTCTTCTTTTTTAATTAAATCGTAACAAACCAAGGGTACTTTGTGTGCCGATGCTACATAGCATTCTGCTTCCATACCTAACTCAATCGATGCCGATTTTATTTTCTCAGACCATTCTAAATCGGCCTTTGAACCCATAATAATTA
Organism: Bacteroidota bacterium; assembly: GCA_003250355.1. Taxonomy (GTDB): domain Bacteria; phylum Bacteroidota; class Bacteroidia; order Bacteroidales; family SZUA-534; genus SZUA-534. Next base: position 8,590 of record QKGS01000076.1, on the reverse strand, counting down.
CTACTTTAGCCATTATTCCTCTATTTTTTTAAATTGATATTCGTATTCAAAACTCATTGGTACTATTGCGTTGTACTCGTCGAGAGTAGCATTGTTAAGACAAGCTTCTATTATTTTACGACCGGTTTCCATTAAGCCGGGTTGTAAGTATTGTTTTAATTCTGATTTGAAGAACTCTGTTAATTCAGCAGCTCCGGCATCGTAACCTTCAACACCTACTTCGGGTTGTTTGTACACTTTAAGAAGGTCTTGAGGTATTTGCGAACCCTCTATTGTAAGGTAATTAAGTTCATAACCTAATAGCGGGCATCTGGAATCCTGATATTGGTCTTTTCTTAATTGGGCAGCACCACGACGAGTCATATATTCACGCATTAAAAGCTGGGGCTTAAAGCCTACCTTCCATGCACCAATATTTTGATTTGGTACTAATGTAAATGTTGTACGCGGTGTGTCAATTATTTGTTTTAAAAGCATATTGGCATGATCTACTTTTTTGCCGGTAGCAAAAGGCCAGTATGAACCTACTCCTTCGCTTTGCATCGAGCCGTCGCTTACAATGCTTGGGTTTTTATGTCCGCGTGGTGCAACCAAACGCCATAACCAAGCCAAAGCAGGCGGCAATATGTGGAACATTCCGGCAATACCGTAAGTAGGTTCGCCTTTGGTGCACATAGGAGCACGTAGTCCAAAGCTGCGAATATCAACCGCAACAGGACGATCAATTACGTTAGGTACAATTTTGCGGGGTATTACCACTCGCGGATTAGGACATTTTTTGCCCGGTTCATCTTCTATATGATCCCAAATAAGGGCAGTAGAACCGGCATTAGCATCAATATTTAAAAATAGCAACGGTTCCTTTGGTGTAATGGTTGTTTTCTCAAGAGTAGGGTCGTCGCCGTATTCGTTAACGCTGTCAACGCGAACAAACCATGAGTTCTCGGCATCTATAATGCGTAATTTACCATCGGCTTTTTGAACCGAAGGGTGGCAAAATGCCATATCGTCGGCTACCGGACGGAATGCACATGATTTTGGAATACTTATATGATGCTTTTCGCCGGTAATAGTATTTTGACCTAATAAAACACCACCTTCGGGTTCGCGCAAAATATGCTGATGGAGTTCTGATTTTCCTCCGCCCGATGCTCCTTCGTGCATAAAAGTGGTAACATGGTCATAAGGGCTTATTGATTCTACTGCCGAACAGTGTGCAGTTATCCATCCCTCTTTTTCGCCTTGTGTTAAAAGAACTCCGTAAACACCTTTTTTTGCCGATGGGCCAGGGTATAGGTTATATGAGTAAAGCTCGTGAACTTCATCGGTACGGTTGTGTACTACAACTTGTTTACCATCGAAATGGGTATGTCGAAATACAGGAGCTACAAAAATTGTCGATTTTATTTGCTGATTATCTTTAAGTTCATCAAGCGAAACCATTTCCTGTAACATAGATAATCCCATAGCAAAGAATCCGGCATTGGCAGGTGCTATGGCCATTCCTAAAGAACCAATTCCGGCTCTTCCGGCAAAATAAAAGAAAACAGCCAAATCCTGGGCTTTCAGCCATTCGAATGTTTCATTTTGAAGCTTTGAGAATTCGTAACCGTATTTATTAATGAAAGTAGTTTTGTCGGTAGGTTTGTTGTCGGCTATAACCATTGTTCCCGGGTCGCGGCGACGCATATAAGCCTCGGTATAATTGGCCGCTATACCATTTTTAACACGCTTAACAATAACCTCTGTGTACTCCCCTTTTCCGGGCACATCGTATTTAACCTCAAATTCGGCATTGTGTTTTCCATTTGTCGATGCATTGGCCAATTCCTCAGTAGTGTTGAAAAAAGTAACGCTTTTGGCTTCTTTCAACAAACTGTTAATGTTTGCAGGTAGGCTTATGTTTTTACTTTTCAGTACATTAAATAATTCTTCCATTGTGCGTTTATTTGTTTCTATTTGTAATTTCTTTTTTTGTTTTAAAATGTAATTTTTCGTTATTAAGTAAGTGTTAATAAGTTAAGTACTGGTTAATAATGTATTAAATTATACTTTACATATTAAGCAATAATTAATCGTTGTGCGGTGTGGTAACTAAAATTACTTGCGCTTCTTTATTTGTTTTATTTTCAATTATATGAGGTCTGTTAGCATTAAAATAAAAGCTGTCGTTGGGGTTTAGTTTGTATATATTTTCATCGAGTTCAATAAGAATTTCACCCGATAGCACAAAAATAAATGTTTGCCCGGGATGCTTTTTTACTATCCCTTCTGAGTTTGATGCAGGTTTTAACTTTAGTAATATGGTATCCATATGCTTGTTCTGGCCATGGTTCGATAAAAGGTATGATGAACAACCCGATGTGTTGTTTTCGATAATGGTTATTTCTGAGAAACGGATAAGCGGATTGTTGGTTAAAGCCTCATTTTCGCCAATTAGTTCACCTACGGTGGTGTTAAGGTTATCGGCTATGAGTTTTAAATTGGTAATAGATGGAAGAGCCTTTGCCTTTTCTATTTGTGATAATGCACTTGAGCTGATACCGACCTTTTTTGCCAGTTCGTTAAGTTGTAAATTTAATCCTTCTCTTTTGCGCTTTATTCTTTCCCCTAAGCGTTTCATTTATATGTGGTGGTTTATGATATAAATGCAAATATATAGAAAAAATTAATATCAGCTAAATTAATTAAGTATTACTTTATTGATTTGTATCATGTTTTTACATAAAGAGTATTATGAATTATTCTACAATATTTTTTAGTACTCCAGCAGTTTCGAAGGCTTTAATATTTTCAAAAACGGTATATGCAATTTCACTTAAAGCTTCTTTTGTTAAAAATGCCTGATGTGATGTAACAAGCACATTGGGGAAACTTATTAAACGGAGAATATCATCGTCATCTAAAATGCTTTCAGAAAGGTCTTTGAAGAATAATTTTTCCTCTTGTTCATATACATCAATACCAAGGTATCCTATTTTTTTATTTTTCAGCGCATCAATAATGTCTTTGGTGTTAATGAGCGACCCTCGGCTTGAGTTAATTATCATAACACCGGTTTTCATTTTGTCTATAGCTTCACTATTAATTAAGTGATGAGTTTCGGGAGTAAGCGGACAATGAAGTGAAATAATATCCGATTCATTATATAATTCATTTAGTGATTTATATTTTACTCCCGGTTTTTCAATTTCTTTATTAGGGAAAAGGTCGTAAGCACTTACATTGCACCCCATACCTAACATTATTCGACAAAATGCCGCTCCTATTTTTCCGGTACCAATTACACCCACATTTTTTTTATATAAGTTAAAGCCGGTAAGATTATTAAGCGAGAAATTTGATTCACGAACCCTGTTGTAAGCTTTGTGTGTTTTTCGGTTTAGAGTCATTATTAGAGCCAAAGCATGTTCAGCAACAGCTTCGGGCGAGTATGCAGGAACTCGTGTTACAGTAATATTGTGTTTTTTTGCAGCACTCAGGTCAACATTATTGAACCCGGCACATCGTAAGGCAATGTGTTTTATTTTGTTGGCGGCTAAATGTTCAATAACATCGGCCGATAACTTATCGTTTACAAAAACACATACAGTATCGAATCCCTGAGTAAGATTAGTTGTACGTAGTTTTAATGATGCTTCAAAATATTCAATATCGAAGTTGTAGTTTTTGTTAAATTCATTAAAAGAGTCTTTGTCGTATTGTTTAGTGCTGAAGAATGCAATTTTCATGTTAATAAGATTATATTTTACTCACAGTGGTTCATTTTTTGAAAATGAAATAAACAGCTAGTATAAGAAAACCAAAACCTATGATATGATTCATACGCAGGGCTTCGGTTTTAAATACCAAAATGGTAAACAGTGTAAACACTGTTAAGGTTATAGCTTCCTGAATTACTTTTAATTGCCAAAGATTAAAAGGTCCGCCATTTTCAGTAAAACCAATTCTGTTGGCCGGAACTTGAAATATATACTCAAAAAAAGCAATACCCCAGCTTATGAGTATTATTGAAATTAACCCTATACTGTTTCCTTTAAATTTTAAATGGCCATACCAGGCAAATGTCATAAAGGTGTTGGAAAGTACCAATAATGCAATGGTTAAGAAATTTTTGCTCATAGTGTTAAAAGATACTGTTTTCAGAGATGCTGAATATTTCTATTTCAGAGAAGAAGAATTTAACTTCGTTTTGTGCGTTTTCATCGCTGTCGGAGCCGTGAACAGCATTGCGTTCCATTGATTCTGCAAATAATTTTCGAATAGTTCCTTCTGCCGCTTTTTCAGGATTGGTGCTTCCTATTAGTTTACGGTATTCTTCTACTGCATTTTCTTTTTCAAGTGCTGCTACTACAATTGGCCCCGATATCATAAACTCTATCAGCGAGTTATAAAAAGGTTTATCTTTATGTATTGCATAAAATTTCTCAGCCTGACGACGACGGAGACCTACCATTTTCAAACCGGCAATATGAAAGCCGTTTTCGTTTATTATTTTTAAAATAGGTCCGATATATTCGTGACTTACCGCTCCAGGTTTAATTATTGTAAATGTTATTTTTCCTGCCATTTTTTATGTGTATTATGTTTTACAGTTGTAACTATTTTGTGTGTAAATATAATGATTTAGTTTATGGACTTATTAAAAGAGCTTTGTTATGACTTGAATAATAGTAACATTGCGATTTAACCCGCATTGAGCATTAGGTTTTTCAAATTGACTTTAATCAATTAGTAACCGGCACCTTTATAATGCACCGCTTTAGAGCGGGTTGAACCCGAAGGGTTAACAACATGAACCTATAAAGCTTTGAGAATCCTTCATTTAACTATAGTATTTTAATTTAAATGCATAGTTAGGGTTTAAGAAAGATGAGCATATTTTGTATAAATACTTTAAAGATTTAGTTTTGCAACAAAAAGTTAAATAAGTATGAATTTTCTATCGCTTTTATTTATAGGAGTAGGGTTGTCGCTCGATTGTTTGGCTGCCAATATAACTATGGGTGCTTGTAATTGCCATATTAAGTTGCGCTATATTATGAAAGTAGCAATGCTAATGGCTGTTTTTCATGCAATTATGCCTTTGGCGGGTTGGTTTATTGGTAGCGGATTCAGAAGTGTGGTTGAAGATTATGACCACTGGATAGCATTTACGTTACTGATTGTTATAGGGGTTAAGTTTATATACGATGGTGTAAATAATGATGATAAATGCGAAGCTACTGATTTTAACAATAATTTAATGCTTTTGGGTATTGCTGTTGCAACAAGTATTGATGCTTTGGTAATTGGAATTGGATTTGGAGTAATACAAATAAACATATTGACTGCAATTGCAATAATTTCGTCCACTACATTTGTTTTTGCATTTACAGGGTTATATTTTGGAATGAAAATAGGCACTCGTATAAATAAAGGGATTGAGTTTATTGGTGGTGGAGTTCTTATTGGTTTGGGAACAAAAATATTGATAGAGCATTTATACTTTTATTCTTAATTTTTAAGATATGGGTAAAATAAAACTAATTAACGATGCACTTCTTAATGAAGTATCGGAACAGGCAAGGCAAAGTGTTCGCAGAAGGATGAATTATAATTTTCACACCGATTATTCTGACCCGATTAACAGAATGCTTAATGCTTTGGAACCGGGAACATACTGTCGCCCACATAAGCATGAAGACCCCGATAAGCGAGAAGTTTTTATAGTGCTGAAAGGTAAAATGGCAGTATTGTTTTTTAATGAAACAGGTGAAGTAACCGAGGTAGTTCCTCTTGATCCGGAGCAAGGTAGCTACGGGGTTGATATTCCACCCGGGGTATGGCACTCTTTGGTTTGTATTGAGTCGGGCTCAGTTGCTTACGAAGTGAAAGATGGCCCTTATGTACAGCTTGTTGATAAAAATTTTGCAAGTTGGGCGCCCGAAGAAGGCTCTTCTGAAGTGGGTGAGTATTTGAATAAGCTTTTGATGGAGGTGACAAGGAGGCAGGGGTAGCAGGGGTAGCAGGGATAGCAGGGTGACAGGGTAGCAGGGTAGCAAGGTTGCAGATTACTGGTTGCTTGATACTTGATACTCAATACTCAATACTCAATACTCAATAACACTACCACTCAACAGGTTTTAATCCTTTATTTTTTAAATATTCATTAGCCCTACTGAAATGATTGTTGCCGAAAAACCCGCGTGAAGCAGAAAGCGGACTGGGATGTACCGATTCTAATATTAAATGCTTTGAGCAATCTATCATTTCTGCCTTTTTTTGTGCGTAAGCACCCCAAAGGAGAAAAACTACATTTTCTTTTTGGACAGCTATTTTTCGTATTACCTCGTTGGTAAATATTTCCCACCCTTTTTTTTGATGGCTACCTGCCTCACCGGCACGTACGGTTAATGTAGCATTCAACAATAAAACACCTTGTTTTGCCCATGGCGAAAGGTCGCCACTCAATGGTAATTCTATACCTATATCACTAATTATTTCCTTAAAAATATTTCGGAGCGATGGAGGAAACTTAACCCCTTCCTGAACAGAGAAACATAAACCGTGAGCCTGTCCCGGACCATGATATGGGTCTTGCCCTATTATTACAACTTTTACATTATCAAATGGGCATAAATTGAATGCATTGAATAAAAATCTTTCAGGCGGATATATAATTGCCGAAGCGTATTCCCCTTTTACAAAAGTGATTAATTCTTTAAAATATGTTTTCTCAAATTCTTCTTTTAGAACTTCACTCCAGCTTTTTTCTATTTGTATATTCATTATAGTAATGTCGAATAACTAAATATCATTATTCCATATCCTTCAAGTGCATATCAAGAGCTTTAACCGATATATTTATTTCCCAAATAGACAGCATTAGCGATACCAACATAAATGCAAGGCTAATTGCAAACATTATTGCTCCAAGCATCTGCATATTTACATAAAGTATAAGCATACTTGCCATACTGAACAAGAGACTAAATACTCCCAGTATTTGCATTGCTCTGGTTAAATATAAGCGCTTGCGCAAATTTTTAATTTGATCTTTTAATACGTGATCGCAATTCTTTTTATATTCAGCATAAAGTCCACGAACAAGTTGGGCATATCCCATAAACCTGTTGGTATATGCAAGCAATATTAGCGATACTGCCGAAAACAGTAGGGCAGGGGTAGTGAGTGAAAGATTTACAAACATAAAACTAGAGCTTAGTTATGGGTGGTGGTATGTTTACCCGGGGCCTATGTTGAGTTACACTCGGGTAAATATACCTAATAGCAGAGTATCTAATGGCTATAAACTTGCCAAAACATACTTAACAATACCGGCAATTAATTTGCCTTCGGCTTGTCCTCCCAGTTTTTTTGTTGCAATACCCATTACTTTTCCCATATCTTGCGGTCCGGTAGCTCCAACTTCGGTTGCAATTTGTTTTACGGCAGCTTCAACTTCCGCTTCCGATAACTGTGCAGGTAAATACTGAGAAATAACCTCGCCCTCAAACGACTCTTTTTGTGCAAGTTCTTCACGACCGTTGGCATTATACACTTCGGCCGACTCTTTGCGCTGTTTAACTAGTTTCTGTACTATTTTTAACACATCGTCGTCCGATACGTCGGAGTTGCCCCCTTTTTCGGTTTTTGCCAACATTATTTGTGCTTTTATGGCACGTAAAGCTTCCAGTTTCTCTTTTTCCTTTGCCAGCATAGCCGACTTAATATCTGTATTTATTTGTTCTGCTAAACTCATTGTTTTATTTTTAAATTAGAATGTAAATATACTTTAAATATTAAAAAATAGGAAAACGATTTCCCTATACCGATAGCTAGCAAATAGTAACGAACTACGGAAACCGGAAACCGAAGACCGAAAAACGGAAACCGGATATTTGAAATAGTAAATATGAATTATGAAAAAAACCGCAACTTGTAACAGTCCACAGTCTCCAGTCTCCAGTCTCCAGTCTCCCTGCAACCCGCAACCTGCAACCTAATCCTCAAACCTCTCCCACACCATACTTACCACATTTTTATCCTCACTGCTAAAGTGCATACCTACAAAATATATTTGCTTACCGTGGCTGAGGTATTTTTCGTAGTACCGTTTGGTTTTAATTTGGTGCAGAGCATTTTCGGCGGGCATATCAACTTTAAATTCGAGTATTACAATTTCGTTCGGGCCGGTCAGGGTCATATCGGTTCGCCCTTTGTTGGTAGTATCTTCGGCATAAGCCAAAAAGCCGAGGCTAGCCATAAAAGTGTACATAACGCTGGCATAATACCCCTCGTAAGTACCCATGTTGTTATTTACATAGTTTTGGTACGGAATGGCAGCAAAGAGTGATTTTATTTCGGTCATAAAACCGTTGAAATCTTTGTTAAGTATATAGTTAATAACATTCGACTGGGTTAGAGCTATTGGTCTGATATTTACCAAATAATCGAAAAACAGGGCATTGAGTGATTTTTGAATTTCAAGGTTTGGTACTTTCATTTTATAAATAACACTATCGAGTTGCGGTACTTCCTTATCAAAAGTTAGGTAACCTGTTTGCCAAAGCAGTGCAACTATATCAATTTGCTCTACATCGAATGC
>QKGS01000051.1 GCA_003250355.1 Bacteroidota bacterium | reverse complement strand
ATCTTGCATAAGGTAGTTGCTCACAGTTAACGGCTCACCGTCGTAAGCTGTGTATGCACACATTAAACTTGCAACACCTGCATCTACAGCTGCCTGAAACGGCGGCAAATAAACTTCACGAAGTTCCCGTTCCGAAAAATCCTGAATATTGTAATCGCGCCCTGCAAGCGAAGCTCCGTAGCCCACAAAGTGTTTTACACAACTAAGTACGTTCTTCCCCTCTTCGTTCGACTCCTGAAAACCTTTCACTCTGGCAGCTGAAACAAGGCTTCCCAAATATGGGTCTTCTCCGGCTGCTTCAATTAAACGCCCCCAGCGTGGGTCACGACAAACATCGACCATAGGAGCATAAGTAAGGTTAATACCCGATGCTGCTGCTTCACGTGCTGCAACTGCCGCCGATTTGCGTATGGCTTCCAAATCCCAACTTGCAGCCTCTGCAATCGGGATTGGCGCTATGGTTTTATATCCATGAATTACATCTTCCTGAAAAAGAATTGGTATTCCAGCATTCGACTCCTCTACCGCAATTTTCTGAAGTTTTGTAACTCTGTCAATACCATTTACTTTAAGTACACTTCCTACTTTTCCTTCACGGATCATTTGAAGATGTTCTTCAGTAGGCTCTCCTTCAATGGGAATAAGATTAAGCTGACCGGCCTTCTCTTCTAATGTCAATTTACTCAGAATTGCTTCTATCAGATCATCAGTTTCGACAACTCTCTTTTTTGTGCTTTCATTACATGCAGAAATTAATATTGCTGCTATTAGACAAAGGATGAATTTATTCATAGTTATATTATTTAGTATAAGTTTTTTAAAATTATTATATCTATCTGAAAGTGTCGCAATAATACTAAACAAATGTAAAAATGTGACAATTTTTTATTTCAAAAACTATACACAACCATTTTGTTATCTTTATTTATATACTTTTGCAAGCAAATACAAATAACTAACTGTTAATATGAAAAGAATACTCCTTGCAATAACTGTTTTGTTCCCTTTAATGTGTATAGGTCAAAATGCTGATATTACAATTAACGAGAAAGTTTTTGGGACTAAACCACAGGATAGTATAGAAATACGAGGATTGGTTTACGAGTTTCCTGATAATATATATAAATATTATTTGGATACAATGTCAAACTTCTTAACAATACAGTTTAGAGGACTTACCAAAAATCAAAAAAAACTAAATTCGGAAGGATATACTTTGCAATATGACATGATTAATAAAGGAGTTTTATGGAAAAAGGACTTAAACTATAATATGAATCATATTTTACAAGATTACGGTAGTATGTTTTTCACCGGACCTTATCATGTTTCATGTCTTGATATTGAAACTGGTGAAAAGAAGTGGAAAACAAAAAATAGAATTTACGTACATGATTCAGGGAAAGGGATTGTATTAAGCTACAAATACAATAATATTGAAGGTCCTACTAATTATCTTGAATGCAATGACATAAATAGTGGTAATTCACTTTGGGAGAGGTCTATTACAAGAGAATATGGTTGGAATGATTTCTTTTTTAGTAATGACTCAACAGTATTGATTATTTCCTCAGGTATACATGCCCTAAATATAAAAACCGGACGTGGTTGGAATTACTATACTACAACAGGAGTTGAAGACTATACTACAAATATTGCGATGAATGCTGCCGGTATTGCTTTGGGAGCACTTACCGGAACATATGTATTATCTTCAGCACACAATGTTGTAACCGATATTGTTTCAAATACGCTGGTTGATAGTACTAGTATTTATATAGCGTCGAAAGACAGATTAGCAAAGCTTAATAAGAATACCGGTGAAATAATATGGCAGCAACCTTTTGCAGACAAGCTTGCCTCAAAATCGTCAATATTCATATCGGACAGCATTTTATATATGATTAATTACGGGTATGCATATATGGGTAGCCGACAAATTGAGTTTGGCAAACCTTTTATTGCAGCATTTAATAAAGACAGTGGAGAGCAGGAGTATATAATAATTTTAGACTCTAAAGATGATTTTATAATTGATTATAAAATTGTAAACAATGAATTTAACCTAATGTTCCAAAATAAATTATCAAAATATTCAATAGCAACAGGCAATCATTTAAAAACAAAAGAGTTTGAAACAGAGAAGGATAAAAACAAAAGTTTAAATTATTTTGTCGGGAATAATGTATTTGTAACAACCTCTGACAATAAACTTGTAAGCCTAAACACAACAGACTCTGCAACAACTTATGTTTTTCATGAAAACAGAATCGTATTGGCTTACGATAATGAATTGAATATTTCAGACTCTATTAATATAGATAACCTGTATCTACAATATTCAAAAGCAAATAATTATAGTTTTATTAACAAAGACAATAAAACTATAATTGTAAATGAAACGGGCAACCAAATTGCAGAGCTTGAAGTAACTTCAAATGCATACCTGCTAAACAATACTTTGTACAATGTGCAAGGGAACAACTTTATTGTAATTGATTTGAAAGAAATAATTGCTTATTGATTCATCTGTTAAAAAAGCTGCCGAAGATATTCTGAAAACCGTTCTCCGCATTGATGCATTAATGTGTAACGGCGCTATTGCACAAGTTTCTACAATGCCTAAACACCTACGGTGTAAATAATAATCATCTTGTATTATAATACCTAAATGACACGGCAACCGCATTTAACTTTTTTAGTTTCTTTGGCAAGCCAAAGAATAATTTTTCAACCACGAAAAGAACAAAAACCACTAAAAAATTCAAATTAATTATATCAAAAAAATTGCTTTGCAATTTTTTTGATGTTTTTCGGGCCTTTCGTGGTGATATGTTTTAAATGCGGTTGCCCTGACCTAAATGAAAAGTTTATACAATGAATTAATACCTACGGTCTATTATTGTTAGAATTAAATATAATATATGGAAGGCATCTCCTTGAAATATACTATGTAACAACGATAAATCGCATAGCGATTACAGCATTGTAGAAAAGGTATAACATATAATTTTACCGCGTAGCGGTTATGGAATTTTAAGAATAAGAATAATGAAGAACTTCAAAACACTGCTGAATTCAATAGGGCTCAGGGCTTACCTGATACTGAAAACAGAGAATAGTTTTTAACTTTTATTAAATATATTAATTACAATGTCATTCCTGAAAGGAGAAATTATAGTTAAATATCGTATTGTTTGATTTTCAAATTCTCGCATTTCCTAATTTTCATATTGCATTTTACTTAAACCAAAACCAATTAATATTAAATAAGTATTCAGCATCTCCAATGAAATAGAAATAAATATCGTGCATACCTTTTAACTCACTTACAGGAGCAGTAAATGTTTCATATTTTGCCCAGTCTGATGTTGAATTAATATCGATAACAGCTACCGGTTCTGCCTGAACACTGTCAATACGAACCTCTATTTTACCCCCTTCAAATAACGACGATGCTCTTACTTCAACATTTTTCATTGATTCTTTACCAAAATCAACATTTTTAAACATTAAGTAATAACCGTTTTTCACGTATCCGGCATTTAACCCTCCTTCAGGACAAGCCTCTGTCTGAGTTCCCATTTTGTATGAGAAGTATTCGGCTTCAAGTTTTTCTTTTCCGTTAACAGGAACAATTACTGTTTCAAAAATCGCTGTAACAACATCATTATCTGATATTTTTGAAGGAAGACTTTCCACCTCTGCATTATTAAATTTCCACCCCTTAAAAACTGTACCTTCCTCCATTTCCGGAGTAAAAGTATATCTTCCGGCATTTGCAATAGCTAGTACCTCTTCTGTACCTTTTGCTTTTACAGCATAATCATCGGTTAGTTTCACAGAAGCATTACCGGCTCCTTCAAATGCTAAATGAAATGTACCGGCTTCATTAAATCTCACCCAATTTACTTTGAATATATCATTACTTGCCTCTTTTCCTTTAAATACAAATGCCAGGTTCTGTAGTCCTTCCGGAATATTAGTAACTGTTCCGTTAACTGTTTGCCATTTATCAAGACTTCCGGTATTTGCAACAGGGATAGTTCCAATAATTTTACCTTCTTGGTTATTTAATCTGATTTCAATAACGCCTCCGGCAATTGCAGAAGCTACTCTTGCCGATACCGAAATAAATTCTTTGTTGCCGAAGTCAACATCGTTATAAGTTACCCAACTATTATTTGTAATATTTGAAACATAAAACCCCGGATGCTCTTTGTCGTGAAATACAGGAGTTCTAATTCCTTCTGAACTTTCGTTAAATCTATCTATCTGAATTTGCTCATTAGCTGCTCGTATACCTATTCCTCTTCTGGAAGGAATTACCTTTTGAATAGTTCCATCTTCATTGAAGTAAAGCTTTTCTGCCCGCATTGACCTGAGTGTCTGGTCTCCCGTAAGGTCGTGATGATGATAAAACATATACCATTGTCCTCTATACTCTACAATTGAGTGGTGATTTGTCCAGCAGTTATCTGTCCAGTGATCCATAATTATTCCCTGATACTCGAATGGTCCCATTGGCGATGTCCCTGTTGCATAACAAATTGCTTCTCCAATTTTTGTTTCATCAAGGGGAAATGTATAGTAATACACCCCATTTCGCTTAAACATAAATGGTCCTTCTTTATAATCTGATGGCAAACCCTCAATTTTATGCACCTCTCCTGCCGGAGTTCTCATATCGTCATTTAGCTTTAGCACACGCATATTATCCATAGCTCCGTAATACAAATATGCCTGACCATCATCATCAATAAAGCAATTAGGGTCAATAGTTTCTTTAGTGCCTATTTTATCAATTGGGTTTGGGTCGGGTATAAATGGGCCGGTTGGGGAATCGGATATTGCTACCCCTATATGAAAATTGCCAGGGAAGTAAAAATAATATTTACCGTCTCTTTCAATACAGTCTGGTGCCCACATTGCATAGGAATTGTTATCGACATACGGTACATCGGTTTGGCTTAAAATTACACCATGGTCGGTAAAATTCATAAGGTCGGTAGTTGAAAATACATGATAATCTTCCATCATGTATCCGTTACTTCCATGTAATCCACTATGCTCTTTTATGTCGTGTGAAGGATAAATGTATAATGTATCATTAAATACCCTTGCCGTAGGGTCGGCAGTGTAAATGTGTGTAACCAAAGGGTTATCTGCATGGATATTTCCATAACTCAATGTGAGCAAAGCAATAAGTCCATATTTAATTCTCTTATTCATATCATTTTATTTTTTGTGACTAATTGGTATTTCAATTATTGCCCCTTCAGGGCAAATCCTAATTTTCGTTCTAAATTCATAGGGCGTTGCCCTATGCTAGTGCTATAGCACCGTTGGTGCAAATATTACTAATCAGAATAAATATCGTGATTTTAGTTTTCAACTTCCCTAATTAATATCCATAAGCCCAAAGGGCTTTAAGCTAAAGCATAGGGCATCGCCATATGTAATTTAATACGCCTTTCAAATATGCCCTGAAGGGGCTAAAGTTAATCCAGTTTCATACGCTGGTTTATTAATATTCCATATTATCATTTTCATATTTCAAAGTAAGCTGCCGGCCGAGACCGGCAGTCACTAACTAACTACTAACTATTGAATATATCAAATTACTATTTTGTAAACTTCAATGTTACAGGGAGTTTGTTTTCTTCTGTTATTTTAATGAAATAGTAACCTTCCGGCAAATTACTTACATCAATAGAATTTGCATTAAGCTGTTCATTTAGCACAAGCGTACCCTGAACATTATAAATTTGAACATTGCAATTATCTGAATTTATACCTGTTATATATAATGTATTTATAACCGGAACAGGATATACCTTAATGGTGTTTGTGGTGTGTTCATCGGCATTTACAGTTCCTACTTTTATAAATTCGATTTTGTCCATATTCCATGCCCATTCAGAGCCACCTGCAGTAATGCGGAAAGTGTATGTGCCGGCAGTAAGCGATGCAGTTTTCGATGCTATCTGCGAATTATATGAATCCCAACCAGGTAAGCCAAGTCCGTTATTAGGAACATTGTCAGTAACTGTAAAACCTGTTTCGGTAATGCTGCCTGTAATAGTAGCATTATTACTCGGGCAAGCTATTGTATAAGTTATCTGGTATGTTCCATCTTCGGGAATAACAAGTGTATATTCGGCCCAGTCGCCATTGTTACCATAATTTATAGTAGTTCCTGCCAAATTGAATCCCAAACCCGAACCACCGGCAGATGCATCGTCGTAAGTACCTCCGGTTGAGGTAAAGTTTTCTGCCTGAACAATAATTGCTCCATTTGCACTTACTACCGAAATTGAGGCTATATCTGTTTTATTACCATTTACAGAGGTGGCAGTTATATTTGCTGTACCTATTGATATTGCAGTTACTACACCGGTAGCACTTACTGTTGCAACTCCGGTGTTATCAGAACTCCATGTTACATTTTTATTGCTCGCATTTGCAGGGCTAATTTCAGCTTTAAGGGTTAGAGTTTCGTTTACTTTTAATCCGCCAGTTTTCGGTGTTACACTAACGCCTGTAACATTAATATAGCTTACAGTAACCTCGCAGCTGTCTTTTAATCCGCTATCGTCAGATATTGCGTATATTTTGGTAATTCCTTCAGCAACTCCTGTTACAACACCATTGGTACTAACTGAAGCTATACCCGAATTTGCCGACGACCAACTTACTGTTTTGGTTGATGCATCGGAAGGAAGAACTACTGCACTAATTTGCGATGTGTTTCCAACTGCTAAAGATAATGTTGCAGGGGTAACTACAACTTCTGTTACCGGAGTTTTTGCAACCGTAATTTCGCAAGTTGCCGTTTTAGCTCCACTGTTTGATGTTACTGTTAGTGTAGCTGTTCCTTCATTTACTCCGGTTACTTTGCCATTTACAACAGTAAATATATTTGTATTACCCGACAACCAACTTATAGTATTGTCGGTTGCTTCATTAGGATAAACAGTCGCCAGCATATTAGTTACCTCACCAGGCTCAATTGTAATTGCATGAGCATTTAGTTTAACTGAATCAACAGCTATAGAACCATTTATATATAAATAAAAATCATCTAATAAAATATCACCAACACACTCAAACCTAAGGGTATGCAACCCTTTTGTAAAATTAACTTTATTAATTGGCGACCATGCAAAATTGTTCCATCCGCTTGTAGTTGGAATAGCTGCTGTAAGTACCGGTATTGTATTATTATCGACATACACCTTAATTTGGTTATTAGCTACTCCCGATGTGTAGTAAAATTTCAGGTCATAATCACCTGATATTAGTGCATTTACATCATACTCCAACCAGTTGCCTGTTTTGTATTGTTCAATTTTGCCATTCTTAACAATTCCACCTGAATTGCGAGCAAATTCATCGGCCGAGATTTGTGTATCGGGTATACCAATAGCAGCAACAGGTACAACTACTTCACGACCCGGTTTTACTGAGAAATCCCAAACCTGAAGACTTACACATGAATATGTTCCTTCACCTGCAATATTTATATAAATATCATTGTTAGCTTGAAGATACTCCATAGGTACATTAATTTCCATAACCCCAAACCAAAATCCTTTGCCACTAATAGCATTGCCTCTCCAGTCCATATCAGGTTTTATCTCATGATTGTTAATTTTTATGACATTCTGAGCAAATTGTGTCATTGCATAGTTTACATGCCATGCTCCGCATATACGTAGAGTTGCTTCACCTGTTGTTGGTATAGTTATTCCGTTAATAGCTGTTGTAATAGCATCGCTCTTAACTCTGTATGGTGCAACTCCGCTGTTAAGGGCATTTGAATAGTATTTCTTTTCTACCGATGTTTCGTCAACTACAACATCATTTTCAAATACATATTTAATTATCAGAGTTTCCTCAGGATACATACGAACCTCTGCCGGAGCGTCATTGAAAATAGTATTTGTTAAAACAGGTTGTCCGTTTGTTCCAAGAGTTTTATCAAGGTATAAACGTTTCATTTCGGCAGTAACCAGTTTATTGCCTTCATTTCCAAAATATGACAATCCTATTGTAGATGTTGTTAACTCAAGGCTGTTAAGTATTACATAAACTGTTTTTCCATTAACATAAGCGTCTACTTGTATATCGCGGTCAGTAGCCTTAGTATCAATACGTTTCCCCTCTACTTCAGACCATAATTCATAGAACTTAATTATTTCTTTCCACTGCCAATTACCCTGAGCATCTTTATCCATCATAGTTATGGGGTAGCGGTTAGTAACATTTCCGTTGGCATCGACCCAATCGCCCCAGGTTGCTTTAATAGGGACAAATGGCATACTCTTTTTAATAATATCGGGGCGTTCCAAGAACTGCATCATTTGATGATTAAAAGTTCTGAGATTAGCCCAGTCAACAAATTTTGAATCTAAGCTAGGATACTTATTTTGGTCAACAATTGCTCCATATTCTGAAATAATTATATCCTTTGATTTTCCGTATTTGAAATTCTGATACCAGTCAACCATATCTAATATTCCCTCAACCTGACCTCCTGTTCTCTGAGTTGAATAGTTATAAGTATCCCAATTTATCCAGTCGTAGATATGAATTGAGTAAAAATCCATTTTATCGCCCGAAGCATCAATAAAACCTTTCCACATAGCGTCCCACTGATACCAATCTAGGTTTCGCCCAGCTTCAAATGCAGTAGTAGTTGCTTTTGTTCGCATTGCTTTTAATGTTGGATGATAATTGGCCGGAGCTTCACTAACCGGATAATATCTGCTTACTTCATCGGCTCTGTTTAAATCATGTAAGCCCCATGTCATACCTCCAATAAGTGGAGCTTTATCGCCTAATCGCGCTCTTACGCTGTCGGCAACAAGGTTATGATAACGGAATAGCTCTTCAAGACTGGTTTCCATATATGAGCCGGTCATATATTGCATATCGGGTTCATTTATAACTTCCCAATATTTTGGTAGTGGCTGACCATTTTCTAGTGCATTGTGAGCAAAGTATTTATCAAGATATTCTGTTACCCACCCTGCCGATGTTTCAATTACTAAAGGCCTCCATTTTGGAGAAACATAAGCAGCATAGCATCCATCGTGCCATCCAAGAGTAGGATATAACGGGTGTGGTTGAGTACCACAAATCATCTCTCCCGAACGGCTCTCATACTTCAATAATGTTGAACTCTTAGCACTGTAAGCATTTTTCTGAGCCTCTCCTAAAGTTGTCATAGCATCAACATCATGAACACCGAATGTTGCAATCCCTTGCATATCGGGAGTAAAGTATGCAGGCATTTTACCGGCATCGGTTTCTGCCGGCGTATTTTTAAAAAACCATGCACTTGAACCATTATCTCTTCCGAAATATACGTCAAGGTCATTCATAAGGTAGTTCATTTTGTCAGTTTCACCGTTCCAGTCATTCTCTCCCAACGAAGAATGGACAGTAATATGACGCTCTCGTCCAAAATCGGAAACTCCGTTAACTGAATGTTCAATGGCGAAGTTTACCGAAACACTTACCTGAGCATTTAATTGCATTAAGCCTAATGCAACCAATGTAAGTAGTAAAAGTGTCTTTCTCATTTTTAATAAATTTAAATTAATAAATAGATAATGGTGCTTTCCTGCAATTCGATGAAAACACAAAAAGTAACAATGCAAAATTATTGTATGAGTATTATTACACATTAAAAAATACCTTTCCATTACTATACAATTATATTGTTATTGCCTTTCTTTTTCTTAACAATGGCATATTTTGCTATAGTATTTTGATTGCGGCACAATAGTTTTATTGATTTATATTTAGGCACTTACATAGTGAATTGCACTATGAAAAGTAAGTTCTATATTAGTGATTATATATTTCTAACTATATTTCATTCTTATTTTATTGCTATTTTTGTATTTGAGGTATCAATACACATTTTTTATGATCGCACGAAGTATTTTTATGTTGGCAGTTGCAATTCTATTGCCATTTGTTACATATTCCGAACCCGATTATTCTGTTATGGTTAACAAAGTCGATGATTTATATAAAAATGCCATATCGGTATCGAATTCCGACCCTGAACTTGCATTAAGCATACTTGAGCAATGTAATTCTGTTTACAACTACAACAATGATACCCTGATGATGGTAGAGACTATGATAACCATAGGTGAAATAAACCGACTGAGTTTGAATACCAATAAGGCCTTTGATGTATTATGGGATGTGCTGCCAATAGCAGAAGATTACAAAAACGACACGCTGCTGATAAGGATATATGAGAATTTGGGGTATCTGTATTCATTTTACCGCAAAGAGAATGAGTCGTATGAGTTTATGAGTAAAGCATTAGAAATAGCAAAACAGAACTATAAACACGATAAAAATACAGGACAATTGCTGGTTTCAAAATATTTTAATCTTGCTATGCTGTCGAATCAATACGGCAAACATGAACAATCATTAACTTATCTCGACTCTTGCTTTTCAATATCTGATGAAATAGGTCAGGATAAGGTTAAAAGAGCATACCTGCAAGCTGAAAAAGGGTATATATATTTTATGCAGCAAAAATACACTGAGGCTGAAAAACTTATGCTTGAAGTAAAAGAAATATTTGAAGCTATAAACACCAAAAAGCTTATATATACTAACGACAAGAGCTATTTAATAATAATATACTCAACACTTGGCGATATTTATATGTGGCAACGTATATATGACAAAGCTATTAAATATTTCAAAATGAGCCTGGAAAGTATCGATATGTATAATTCTCATTTAGGGTTACGCGGCGATTTGTTATATAAACTTTCCGACACTTACGCACTCACAAACAACTATAAGCTTGCCCACCAAACTCTGTTGGATTCGAAAAAATTTAACGACAGTGTTTATGGGACAAAAAGTATAAAAAACAGCCACTTGATAGAGATTAAAAACAAGCATCGGGAATTAATACATCAGAAGGAGCTTGAAATAGCGCAAACAAAAGCAGAATTATATGAGAAAGAGAGAGGAATGTTTAGAATAAAAGTGTTTATGTTTTCTCTTGTTCTTATAATAATTGCCGGTGCTTTACTATGGATATTAAGAAAACAAAGAATGAAACATATCCAAAAATCGAAACAAGACGAACAAACAATACGGAATAAGAATAAGGAACTGACCTCATATACTCTTCAGTTTATTGAAAATGAGAAGTTCCTGAGTGAGCTAACTGACTATATGAAGAAAAACCTTCCTGAAAACAAACGACAGATTGAGATAATGGAGAGGGCTAAGAAGAGCCGTGCAAAACAATGGGAAGATTTTAACACACGTTTCCTATCTGTAAATAAGGATTTCTACAAAAAACTAAGTAAGGCATACCCCGACCTTACACCGACCGAATTAAAACACTGCGCACTCATGAAACTAAACTTCAACTCTAAAGACATGGCTCAGTTGCTTAATATATCAGTCTCCAGCGTTCATGTTTCCCGCCACAGAATAAGAAAGAAAATGGGACTTGAGAGAGATGAGAATTTGGTTAATTTAATAACGGGGGTGTAGAAAGTTGTAGGTTATAGGTAGCAAGTTACAGGTTAAGTGTCCATCATCTAGCTTCCAGCATCAACGGAACTTTCCCTTATTACTAACTCTGGAATAAGTTACTCAACTATTACTTTTACAACTCCCTGATTATCACCAGAACCTGCCACAAGTAAATCTTTATTAAAATCTTGTATTACTGATCTAATTGTTCTAATTCCCAAATCATCATTAGTATTACTAAATAGTTCAGTATGAGAATTACTATCAGTGTTGTATATATGCAATCCATATAGAGTCACACCATACATTAGTCCTATTCCTTCAATATACTCAAGTGAGTTTATTCTATTACTCTCTGTTAATATTTCAGTATCGCCCGTACCATCGGCATTAATTTTACGTAATGAATTGCCACTATCTGTTGAATAATAAAAAACACCGTTATGATATACCACAGGTGTGTTGGTATTGTTTGTGGAGCTTAGTGTTATTACCTCGCTAAATGTAGGGTTT
>QKGS01000068.1 GCA_003250355.1 Bacteroidota bacterium | reverse complement strand
GAAATGAGTATTGAAGGATACTATAAAGAACTTTCAAATCTTATCGATTTTAAATCAGGTTATAACATCATGAGTTCTACCGACAATTGGGCTTACGCTGTTGAAAAGAGTGGTACAGGGACTTCAAAAGGTGTTGAGTTTTTATTTACAATTAATTTATTTGGCTATCCCAGAATTCTGGGATAGCTTTTTTAGTATAGTTTATGAAAAAAAGCATTATGAAAGTACTGTTCCTAGTACTTTATCCAATAAACCTGCTCGGTCAGTCTCCAAATACTGCTTACAATCACAATCAATATTCTTTAGGATCAGAAATATTTGTTTCAAAGCTGATTGCAGATAGTGAAAAAAAACTTTTAAAATCACCACCTACACTAAATTTTAATTGTATGCTTGAATATCAGCTGGCTATTAAAAACTTTTTTAGTATAGGTTCTGGCATTGCCATAGACTACAGACGTTACAAAGTTGTGCCTACAAATAAGGAATACGCATTAGATTATTCTACTTCCAGAACATATAGTTTAAGTATCCCTGTTTATGTATATAAGGTATATCCCTTCAATAGTAAAACTGGTTTATATGTAAAAACCGGATTTTCCATAAGTAAAACATTCTCTTCCCTAGCCGGATTTGGTAGTTACTCGATTAATAATATGCGCTTATATGACACCTATGCCACATTTAAAAAAACTCCTCAAATAGGAATTCTATTTGAATTAGGAGAAACTTTTGTTTTAAAAAACAACAATTATTTTACTCTTGGAATCGTTATTAACCAATACTTTGTAAACTCAATAAGAGTTAATTACGAATACATGCCTGATAACGAAGATCTTTTTAGTTCAGGTAGTTTTAATAGTAACGCAAGCACCTATGGTGTCTCTTTAAAATATCATTTTAAACGTTTTTCAAATGATAAAAATTAAATCCATTTTCTTTTTATTTATAATAGTTCTGCTTTCTTGCGAAAAAGAAACAGAATTATCAATTCCAGAGCCTGAAACAAACTTAGTTGTCAACACAATTTTACAGGCAAATAAAGTAATTAAAGTATATGTAGCTCATAGCATTTATTCGCTTGATACAACTTCAATGTACATAACAAAAGCAATTGTAGTGGCAACAGATAGCATTACCAATAATTCAGATACATTGAATTACTCATCAAATGGTATATATATATCATCAAATATGAATTGCGAAGCTGGAAAAACCTATAAGATAAGCGTTTATACAAGTAGCTATGGGAACGCAACATCTTCCACCAAGGTACCTTCCACCACAAAATTTTCAGGCCATTCTTTTATGAAAAACGCAGGAACCAGTCCGGATGGTTTCAAAACTAACTTATTAAGCGTTAATATTCCGGACTCCCCTGGCGAGGAGAATTTTTATATGCTTTTTATACATTGTTTGCTGGATACACTAATTGGTCCTACTGTCGATTACACTTCTGCTTGGTATAGCTACAGCCCAATAATAATAGCTGAAGGAGATGAGTATGAAAAAACTTTTTCCGACAAATTATTTGCAGGAGATACGGCAGTTATACCTATGTATTTTCATATGTGGGATTTAGATTATTGGTATTCGATCATCTATGGTGCTACAAACCTCCCATTTACCCTAAACTGCTATTTGTTTACCATTAATAAATCGTATTACGATTATTTTAAGTCGTATCTCTCATATAATGAAGCAATAGATGATATTTGGCAAATGAACTCTCCACCCATAATTTATACCAATATTGACAATGCATTAGGTATATGTGCAGCCGTTAATCTCTCTGATAGCATTCATATTGATTTTTAGTTAAATGCAACGTTTTCTATTGATACTTATGTTAGCTGTGCTTTGCCTAATAGCAAAAAGTCAACATCTGTCCGGATATGTTATTGATAGTATAACAGGTGAACCACTCATTGGTGCGCATGTAATTTGTGGCAATAATACTACAATAACAAATAACTATGGTTATTTTAGTATAAACCAAAACAAGTCCGATACTATAAAAATCTCATATGTTGGATACTTACCACTTTATTTATTCAAAACAACAGCACAAAAGGATATATTAAAAGTAACACTTTCCCCTTCTACACATATCGAAGAAGTAAGCGTTTCAGGTAAAGTCTCAATTCAAGATAATTCCGAAATGGGGGTAATCAATTTACCTATTCAGCAGATAAAAAACCTCCCTTCACTTGCAGGTGAATCGGATGTTATGAAGACTTTACAATTATTACCCGGAGTGAAACCTATGGGCGAAGGCCACAGTTCGTTTATGGTAAGAGGCGGATCTCCTGATCAAAATCTCATTGTACTTGATAATATTCCCCTGTATTATGTAAATCACCTTGGAGGGTTTGTATCAGTATTTAATACCCATGCATTAAGCAATGTAAAAATGTATAAAGGAATATTCCCTCCGAAATATGGAGGACGTTTATCATCAGTTGTCAATATTGACACAAAAAACGGAAACCTTTCAGAAAGGCATTCTTCTTTAACACTTGGATTAATTACAACAAATCTACTTCTGGAAGGGCCAATAAAAAAAGACACGCTTTCATATTTCATTTCCGCACGCAGATTTATGTATGACCTTATAAGTCGTCCTGTTACATATTTGTTCGATGATAAAAAGCAATCAGGCTATACGTTTTACGATTTGAATACAAAAATCAATTATATGCCAAATGCAAAAAACCGCCTATTTTTTAGCTTGTACAGCGGGTATGATAATATTTTGAGCAGTAAAAAAGATAAAGAAGATAATTCTTCAATGAAAAACAAACAAAAATGGGGTAATACAGCAGTTTCTTTCAGGTGGAATCATCTCTATGGTTCAAAACTTTTTTCAAACATCACTTTATATGGTATGCAATATAAATATAACACGAACTTTGAATACACCTATAAAGAAGAAAATAGTAGTACAACTTCAGAATTTCAATCTTTGATATCAGATTATGGATTGAGCCTAAACTATGAATATTATCCAGCTTCAAAGCTGAAATTCGAATTTGGTTCAAACCAGATTTTACATGATTATAAACCCAATCATTATTATCAGACAAATTCGCTTAGTAATACTGCAATATCAGATTCCTCAATATATAATCCGGATAAAACAACGCTAGAAAATGCATTATTTATCGAAACAACTATTTCTCCTTTAAAATATATTTCATTCAATTTAGGATATAGGTTTAGCTTATTTTTGGTTGATAGTAATAATTATATTTCTCATGAACCCAGGTTTGTTGCCAATATTAATGTGTTCAACTTTTT
>QKGS01000029.1 GCA_003250355.1 Bacteroidota bacterium | reverse complement strand
TATTATACTAAGGTTTCGCAATAATTTGCGTTTTTTGCTGTTCTCTGTTTTATCGAGCTGTATACTTATACTGAAGTCAATAATTGAGCTGGCTAGTATAAGGATAAGAAAACGCCAATCCCACCAACCATAAAATAAGTAACTGGCTCCAAGTAAGAAGAAGTTCTGTATCTGTAAGTTTTTATTAAAAACAAAACGGTATAGTATATACACCAAAGGGAAGAATATAAGATATTCAAGAGAATTGAAAAGCATTAGTTTGTTTAGTTTTGTTTGGCGAATATAGAATATAACTGTTTTTTCTGCAAATGATATATTCTCGAATTTCGCCTATCTAACAAACAATTACCTGTCGCAGCATCAATCTTATAGTGAAAGTATATTATTAGGTAGTGTTATGGCAGGGCTGCTTATAATGTCGGTTTAGTTAAACCCGAACTATGCAATAGAATTGGAATAATGAGGGTAAATAGAAGCAGTACAGCAGGTTAATGATAAACATAGATTAACCATCTGGGTTTAACCCGCTCAACTTAGCGAAGCGTTCTCACGAATCACGAAGGGTGAGTAAATACGTTGCATTAGAAAGATGCTTGCTAATAGTTGATTAATGTTGGTTTTGAAAACTTAATGAATAAAGCGGGTTAAATGTGTTTCCAAAGTTAAGCCATCGAAAACAGTTGTTTCATTCGCTTAATACTATCACGGTTACACAAATATTGAAAACCCAAGAATACTGCATTTGTAATTAAAAGCCCTGCAAATAGTTGTAATACATAATTTTCGATAAGCATAAGTGAAAAGTACCCAACCGCCGAGGCTAAAACAGAGCCAATAAGCAAATATTTTATGTCGAACAGTTGTTTAACTATTCCATAATCGATACTCTTGTTGGTATATATAGTGTTGAATATGAGATTGAAAAATGAAATAATTACCTCACCAATAACTATGTAAAGAACACCGTAACGGTATGTAATGCCGATATTTAATAATTTCAGTGAGTTTTTTATAATAATCAGAAAAAAATTATGGCGGCTTTTTCCTGTGCCAATTATGTATTGCACATTTACAGCATTAATAGGAAAGAAAGCTCCAATAACGCATAGTAGTTTTATGTAAATAATTGTTGATTCCCATTTGGGAGTTAGAATTTGCATTACAAAAGGGGTAGAAATCACAAACAGATTAGTGGTTACAAGTAGCACTGCAAGTTGAGAGTGTTGATTAAAATTGCGAATACCATTTCTGAGTTTTTCGTTATTCCCGTTTAACTTGGAAAAAACAGGAAATGCAACAGTCGTAAATGCCCGGGTTATTTGTTTCGATGAGCTGTTTTGATAATCACGGGCTTTGGTATAGTATCCTAGTTCTGAAGCATTGTATACTTTACCAATTATTAGCGAATTAATATTTTCAAATAGCTTTAAAAACAGTGTGCCCAGCATCATCCATGAACCGAAGGTAAACATTTCGCGTAAGGCATAAATTGAAAAATATTTTGGGGGTATAAATTTTGAATTCCACCATAGTCCTATTGAAAGTAAAATTTTCTGTGTTAAGCTGTAAATAACTAATGCCCATACTCCAATTCCTTTTATTGCTAGTGTTACGGCAATACAGCCTGCTATTATATTAGTTGCTATTGTTAATATTGTTTTAGGACGAAAGTCAATTTCCTTTTCTAAAGCAGCCAAATGAATTGCACATAATGCATCAATAATTATAGTTAGCGATAATACTCTGCAAATGGGAGCTAGTAGAGGTTCGTTATAAAAGCTTGCAATATATGGTGCCAAAATCCAAAATAGTGCGTATAAAAAAATGCTGAAAGTAATATTTGAGTAAAATACCGATGCCTTATGTATAAGGGTAGTATCTTTTTTTTGAATGTATGATTTGATATTTCCTCCCAGCATTAGTTCATTGGCAATATTTATAAATACCATTACCATACCAATAAGTCCAAAATCGGATGGCATTAGTAAGCGAGCCATAAATATTCCGAATACCGATTTAATAATAAGTGAGCCTATTTGGTTTATTGCCGACCAAATAACACCTGAAATAGTTTTATTTTTTAAATTTTCGCTCATATATCGAATGCGCAAAAATAACAAAATGCAAACATTTAATTGTATGATATAATGCAGTACATTTGTGTGTAATTTAGTTTTATAGAAGCAAGATTAAATAAAGATGAAAGAATTGAAATAAGGGTTTCATCGTACGATAAGGGAGTTTTTCAAAAAGCACAGCAGCTTAGTGGCGATAAGTCGTTTAGTAGTTTCGCTATACGTGCAATAAAAGAGTATGCTGAAAAAATTGTAGCAAAGAATAGTATAAATTTATTTACCCTTACACTCCTTACATACTCCGTAACAATACATGGCGTGGTTCGATATTTCAAATTTGTGTTTAGTAGAAGCGTCGTTTTTAATATCATTAATACGGGAATCGAAAAACTCTTTTACTGCACCACATTTTGTACATATTAGATGGTCGTGGCGGGCGCAGTTGTGTGCTTTCTCAAATTGAGCTATGTTATTGCCAAACTGGTGTTTTACCACAAGATTGCACTCCAATAGTATGTCAATAGTATTGTAAAGTGTTGCGCGGCTTACCCTGTAGTTATTGGTTTTCATGTATATATACAGAGTCTCTATATCGAAATGTCCGTCAACACGGTATATTTCTTCCAATATAGCAAAGCGCTCCGGTGTTTTGCGGTGGCCGTTTCGTTCAAGGTAGGATGTAAATATCTCACGTACAGCTTCGGTTTCGGTTGGTTTTGCAGCTTGATTATTCTTACCCATATGTTTAATAATTTTTGTAAAAATACCTTGTGGTAAATTTAGACTAATTAAAGATAAGCAAAAATATATATTATTTTTTGTATTTGAATACGGTTTAGCTCAATAATTTTATGATTTAAGCACATGAAATATGAACTTAAAATTATGACATAATTATTCTTTGGCCGCTTCGTCCGATATTTCAACCCTAACAACAGAGTTAATCCCTTTAATTTTACCTAGGTTTAGCAACAGGTTGTTTAAGTCGTTGGAGTCGTGAATATATATATCTAATGTACCGCTAAACATACCGTCGCGGCTTTCAAAATTAATAGATCTGATATTAACGCTCAACTCGTCGGAAATAACTTTTGTGAGTTTACTCAACATACCAACCTGATCTATCCCTTTTATAGAAATGCGTCCTAAGAACGCAAGCACCCGTTGGCTTCGCCATTCTACTTTAACTACATTTTGGCTTTCGCTTGAGTTTAACCGGATGGCTTCAGAGCAGGTAGCTTTATGTATAGTTATATCGTCGTCGCTTTCGCGGTGACCAATTACGTAGTCACCCGGCAATGGGTGGCAGCAGGTTGCTATTAAAAAGTTTTCGGTAGTATCGTCGAGTTGAAGAGTTTTGTTTTTGTCAAACGTACCATTGCCCGATGGTTGAATAACAGGCCCCGATGCTAAACTCCAAAATTTTATCCACTTGCGTTTAGAACGTTTGTCGATAATTTTTTTCAGGTCTTTGGCAGTAGGTTTATAAAGCCCTATTTGGTAGTATAGTTCTGCTTTGTTACGTGTTAAATAGTGGCTGTATAGTTTTCGGAAAGTATACGAGTTGGGTTTCAGGTCTAGTTTTATGAGTAGTTCATCGAGGTGTTCTTTACCTTCTTTCGATACTACTTTGCGTTGTTCTTTGAATATTCCTTTCAGCTTAGTTTTAGCTTTTGCAGTAGTTACTATCTGCATCCATTCGCTGTTGGGTTCCTGCTTGTCTGATGTTAGTATTTCAACTTGGTCGCCCCCTTTAAGTGTATAGCTTAGCGGAACAAGACGGTTGTTCACTTTTGCACCAATAGCATGAAAGCCAATTTCACTATGTATAAAGAATGCAAAGTCGAGTGCGGTAGAGTCGGCTGGCATGGTTACTATTTCACCTTTAGGTGAAAATACCATTATTTCGCGGGTAAACAGGTTTACTTTAAAGTCGTCGAGGAACTCGTAAGCATCGGCTTTAGGGTCTTCAAGCATTTGGCGCACCTGTTTTATCCAAAGGTCGAGCTCTGTTTCTGCGTTTTGGTTGTTTTTGTATTTCCAGTGAGCCGCATACCCTTTTTCAGCTATTTCATTCATCCGCTCAGAGCGCACTTGTACCTCAACCCATTTACCGTTGGGGCCCATTACGGTAGCGTGTAAGGCTTCGTATCCATTTGCTTTGGGCTTACTAATCCAGTCTCTGATTCTGTCGGAACGCGGTATGTATAAGTCGGTTACGGTTGAGTATATGTCCCAGCATTGACTTTTTTCAGGTATTCCGGGCTTTGGGGTAAATACTATTCGTATGGCAAACAGGTCGTATATTTCTTCGTATGAAATATTTTTGTTTTTCATTTTATTCCAAATGGAATAAACCGATTTGGGACGACCCGATATTTCAAATTCGTAGCCTAATTGTGTGAGTCGCTGTGTGATAGGAAGAGCAAAACGATTAATATATGTAATTCGCTTTTTTTCGCTTTCAGTTATCTTTTCGGTTATCATTTGGTATTCAACCGGGTGTTGGTATTTTAGCGATAGGTCTTCCAGTTCACTTTTTATGGCGTATAAGCCTAAGCGGTGAGCAAGTGGCGAATATATAAATAGGGTTTCGCTGCTTATTTTCAGCTGTTTGTTGGCAGGCATCGACTCAAGGGTACGCATATTGTGAAGCCTGTCGGCAAGCTTTATTAGTATTACCCGTAGGTCGTCGGTCATGGTCATTAGAATTTTTCTGAAATTCTCAACCTGCATATCGGAACGGTTTTCAAATACACCGCTTATTTTTGTTAATCCGTCAACAATATTTGATATAATAGTTCCAAACTGATGTTCAATATCTTCAATTGTATAATCGGTATCTTCTACAACATCGTGTAGTAATGAAGCAACTATTGCTTTGGTGCCAAGTCCTATTTCGTGTGTACATATACGTGCAACCTCTATTGGGTGCAATATATATGGTTCGCCCGATTTGCGACGCATATTGCCATGGGCATTTTTTGCCAAATGAAAAGCACGCTCTATCATTTCGAGTTGCTCGGGGCGTTGCGATAATTTTGATACCGATAATAGCTCCCGGTATCTCTCTTCTATTAATTGTTTGTCTTCTTCTGTAAATTCTGACATTAACTATTGCTTATGAGAAGTTGAAAAAAGTGTTTCAAAGTTAATATTTTTATGTATTGTAATATGTTACTTTAAGAAAATAACAATAGTATATTTTAAATGTTTATGTAATGAGATATGAGAGTTATGGGTATATTAATTCAATAAAACCGGTTTGTTCAATTTTTTGTCCTTCGCCGGTTGTAAAATCGAGGTTGTAAAAGTAGGGGCCTTCATGTAGTTGAATGCCTTGTTTTGTTCCGTCCCATGAGTTGTCGGGGTTGTTGGTTTTGTAAACTACTCCTCCGTATTTGTCAATAACTCTAAAGTGAAACGATGAGAATTTAGTAACATCGGTATTTGTGATGTATTTTTGAAAAGGGCCTATGCGGTCGTTTAAGTGGTCGCTGTTGGGGGTAAAGGCATTAGGGATATTTAGGAATACTGTTTTATATACCTGAGCATAATTCGATAATACCTGATAACTTTTTTCGTTTATGTTTTTTATTTGGAATACGTACGATTCGTTTGTTGAACCACCTAATGTGCTTATGTCAATATTGGTTTTGTTTTCAGAATTTTCAATTTTTTCTTCCAGTATTATTTGATTGTCGGAAATTATAATTAAGTAAAATTCTTCATATTCAGGGTTGTGGAAAGCTGAATTCCATTCTAGTGCAACGTTGTTGCCATTCTGAATAGCTGTTAGTGTAACAGGGCGAATAGTATTTGATGTGTCGACATAAACACCGCAAATATTTTTTGTTAAAAATTTGTACCACGATGTGGTTGCGTTGTTGAAAATAATATTCTCAGAACCGGTGTATGGTAAGGTAGACACTTGAGTGTAGTTGCCGTTAATATTAGAAGAAGCATAAAGGGTGTATGAGCTTACTTGTATGCTGCTGTCGGTATTGGCATATATGGCAAAGCCATTGGCAGAAGGGTGAATTTTATATATAAATTGTTTGTTGGGGTTGGGAATCAGCAGCGATGTTATTTGTTTTTCTCTTGTGTTTGAATTGGAAAATGTATTATTGTCGGTGAGAGTAATTTTGTACGAGTAAGTTGAATTTGCTTCCAGTTTATTGTCAGTGTATTTGGTTGCGTTGGTGCTGTCAATTAGTATAAAATCAGAGTTGTTGGTATTGCGATATATTTTAAACCGGCTGTTATTGTTTTTACCTGTCCAGCTAAGGTTAATAGAGGTGTTGCACGAATCATATTCTATTGGGTTCAGGTATAGTGTTATAACAGTGTCGGACCATGGAGAATCTATGAAGTTTTGGCTTGATTTACTGCGGGCAACAACATGATATTTTTCAGCGTAAAGTGAAGCATTGCTTGTGCGGTCAATAAAAAACGGTTCGTAAATATATGGATCTCCCTCAGGGTAAGGCTCTGGGAGGTTGTTGTTATTGTTCGGATCGTATTTTAGTATTTCGTAGTAATCGGCATTGGGTATAGAGTCCCACACTATTTTTAAACAGTGGGGACATTCCGGTGTTTCAATTACAATTACAGAGTCGACCTTGGGAGTAGAAAGTCTCACTTTTTGTGCCCATGTGCTTTGAATGGTTGTAAATGATATTAATATTAGCAATATATATTTCAAAGCAAATAACTTGTTTAATTGTTTTTTACAGGTATTGTTGCCGGTTGTTTTTTTGGAAAAATTACTGATAAAACAGTACTTAGGAAAAGAACTATTAGGATAATATATAGTGAATATGCCGGTTTGAACCCTATGTGTACCAGCAATTCGTGTATTAATAGTTTTATTCCTACATATACTAGAAGTACAGCTATTCCGATTTTTAAAAGGTGGAATTTTTCTACAACTTTTATTAGCAGGAAGAATAAAGAACGCAAACCAAGTATTGCAAAAATATTAGAAAAGAATACAATATAAGGGTCGCGTGTTACTGCAAATATTGCAGGTATTGAGTCTAAAGCAAATACTAAGTCGGTAAATTCAATTATTACAAG
This sequence comes from Bacteroidota bacterium, assembly GCA_003250355.1. Classification (GTDB taxonomy): domain Bacteria; phylum Bacteroidota; class Bacteroidia; order Bacteroidales; family SZUA-534; genus SZUA-534. Next base: position 5,538 of record QKGS01000029.1, on the reverse strand, counting down.
TACTATAAATAAAGGAGTTAAGTATAATAATCCATTTTTGCGAACAAAAAATCGGTTTGAAACATAACGAGGAAACACTTTAACTTTTTTCGACAGGTATTTTACAATAGGATGGTTTTGTGGTTCTATTTGTGTTTCGTTATTTCGTTGTAAATACATTTTTATGCCCATATAAATTAAATAGGCACCAAATATGTATAGTAGCCATTCGAAACGGTATATTAACGCAGCCCCGGCAAAAATAAAAATACAACGCATAACAATAGCACCAATTATGCCCCAAAAGAGTACAGGCTTATAGTCTTTTTTCTTAACAGAAAAAGCATTTAGTACAGCCATAATTACAAACAAATTGTCGACTGATAATGATTTTTCAATTAAGTAGCCCGAAAGGAAATTTATAGCACTCTCTTTTCTGTATATAGTTAAGCTGTTTTCAAAACTGCTGTCATCAAGCTTTAAAAATGGAGAGTAGTGTTGTACTACATTTTTCAAGTCTTCAAAATTACTGATACCATGAACTATTTCGGCATGGAAGAATAAAAATACGGCAAATGCCAAAGCTATGGCAATCCATATTGAACTCCATATTGTAGCTTCTTTTATTGAAACTATATGTGATTTTTTGCCTACAAATAATAGGTCGAGCAATAAAACACCAATTATGAAGATAATAAAAGCTGTTAGAAATATTATTTCTTTTGACATACTGTTAAATGAATTGTATTTGTTAAAATATTTATTTGAAATTACCTGCCTTAACTATAACCAACGAATCGGATTCGAAATAATTGTTAGCCAAACGTTGAAGTTTGGCAGTGTCAATGGTTAGTATCTCATCAATAAGGCGTTCGTAGTATGAAAAGCCGAATCCGAAATGTTGTGAAGCAATAAAAGAATCGGAACAAGCAAATGGGCCGTCGAACATTTGAAGTAATTCGCCCATCATGTAATTTTTAACCAAGTCTAGTTCTTTGTTGCTAACGGGTTCTGTCTTAAGTCGATACATTTCATTTAGTATCTCATTCACTGTTTCGTCAGTAAATTCCGATTTTACGTCGGTAGCAACGGCTATGTATCCTGTTTCTTGTAATGAAACCAACATAGAATGAACTCCGTAAGTATAGCCTTTTTCTTCGCGTATATTTTTCATTAGTCGCGAACCAAAGAACCCGCCAAGCAGAGTTACTAGTACTTTAAGTCCGGTGTAATCGTAGTGGTATTTGTTAATGGTTTTAAAGCCCAAACGGATGCTGGTTTGAACAGCATCGTCTTTTTTTATGTCGAATATACCAACATTGGTTTCCAAATTATCGGTAAATGTTTTGCCCGACAACATTATTGGAAGGTTTCCGAAAGAGTCGCTTATTAGTTTTATTTCTTTGTCTGAAACATTGCCCGATACAACCAGTTCAAAGTTGCCTGAGTGGTACTTGCGGTCGAAGAAAGCAGCAACGTTATCACGTGTTATAGTGTTGTAAAGTTCTTCAGTTGTGGCTTTGCCGTAAGGGTGTTTTTCGCCGAACAGTTGTTTGAAAAATTCCTGTCGGGCAAGAAACGATGTTTTTTTGCTATCTACTAAAAAATTTTGTTTTCTACGTTGTTTTAGTGTTTCAAACTCCTTTTCGGGAAATGTGCTTTCGCTAATTATTTCAGTAAATACAGGCAGTGTTCTCTCCAAATGTTTATTTAAACTTACCATACCGGCAAATGAGTAATCTTTTTCGGCCTTAGGTGTAAAATGGGCTCCGTAAAAATCGAATGTTTCAGCTATCTGTTTAGCGGTAAGCTTGGCTGTCCCTTCATTAAGCATGAGTGAGGTAAGCGGAGCTTCAAGTTTATGACTGCTGTGAATAGAGCCTGCTTTTATTATAAGGTCAATTTTTGCAACGTTGTGAATGCCACCATTAATTATATGTAGTGGTATTCCGTTAGGCAGGTTTATGTTTTGGGTTTTTGGAATATTAACCGACTCTATGTTTCTTATTTCAGGCTGTATTGTTCTGTTTATCATTGCGATGTTAGTTTTTCGATTTGTAGTAAAGGGTAGAGCAGTTGGTTTTTCGGAACAATTCCTGAGCTACTGTTTTTATTTCCGATGCAGTAACATTTCTGTATTTTCCAGCCTCTTCGTTTATTAGTGAAGCATTGCCTAATAGTTCAAAAAAAGCAAGGCTCATAGCTCTGTTAAGGCTGTTTATTTCGGAATATACCAATGTGGCTTCAACTTTGTTTATTACTTTATCAAGTTCATCGGTGCTAACTTCATTGTGCATAAGTTCTTCCAGTTCTTCAACTATTGCTTGTTCTGCATCGGTGTAGCTTACACCATTAATCAGGTTGCCGCTAATTATGAATAATCCTTCGTCGGTGTCGCCGGTTATATATGCGTTTATGTCGGAGAATAGCTTTTTTTCTTTTACAAGTCGTTGAACCAGTCGCGACGATTTTCCATTTGAGAGAATGTCAGAAATTAGATCGGTGGCGTAATAATGAGGGTGTAAGCGGTTACACATATGGTAAGCTTTGAATATAGCATTTAAGGGTACATTTCCTTCGGTAGTTAGTGTTCTTTCTTCTTCCTGCCGTGGTTCTGTTTCAAGGTTTCTTACAGGAACATTTCGCTTAGGAATATCGCCAAACCATTTTTCAGCTAATGTTTTAATTTCTTCAATAGTAATATTTCCCGATACACTTAATACTGCATTGTTAGGAGCATAGTGAGCATAGAAAAAATCTTTAACATCTTGCAAAGTAGCATTTTCAATATGGCTTATATCTTTTCCAATTGTAGCCCATTGGTAGGGGTGTTTTTTGTACGCAAGGGGTCTTATTTTTAAATACCAATCGCCATATGGTTGGTTTAGGTATCGTTGTTTGAATTCTTCTATAACTACATTTTTTTGAATATCGAGTTTTTCTTGCGAAAATGCCAACTCGTTCATTCTGTCGCTTTCGAGCCAAAATGCAGTTTCGAGGTTTTCTTTTGGTATAGTTATATAGTAATTGGTAATATTAGTATTTGTAAATGCATTGTTTTCGCCACCTGCATTTTGTAGTGGAGTGTCGTAATCGGGTATATTTGTTGAGCCTTCAAACATAAGGTGTTCAAACAGGTGAGCGAATCCGGTTTTTTCGTGGTTCTCATCTCTGGAACCAACATTGTACAATAAGTTAAAAGCAACCAACGGGGTGGTTTTATCGGTATTTACAATTACTTTTAAACCGTTCGATAATTCAAATTTTTCAAATATTATCATGTGTTCAGTTATAATGATGCAGGCATTGTACGTATAGCTTTGTTATACCCGCTTATTAGATCGTTAAATATTTCGGTAACAGGTTTTATTTTGTTTATCATAGCAGAAACCTGACCTATTTCCAGTTCGCCTTCGTCGGTGTCGCCAAGGAACATCCCTTTTTTTGCTCTTCCTTTACCAAGCAATTCTCTGAATTTGTCGGGTGTTGCACCGTTTAATTCCAGTTCCAGTACCTTTTGGTAAAACTCGTTGTTGAGTAAGCGTGTAGGAGACAGCTTTTTGAGTGAAAGTTTAGTATCGCCTTCTGCGGCTGCCAATATAAGGTTTTTAAAATTAATATGAGCCGATGATTCAAGCGATGATGCAAAAAGGCTTCCTATTTGAACACCATCGGCACCAAGTGCAAATGCTGCAGCCATAGCACTGCCCGATGCTATTCCGCCGGCGGCAATAAGAGGAATAGTTACACTATTTCGTATTTGTGGAATAAGGCACATAGTGGTTGTTTCTTCACGACCATTATGGCCTCCGGCTTCAAAGCCTTCGGCTACTATTGCGTCAACCCCGGCTTCAACACATTTTAGTGCAAATTTGGTGTTGGCTATTACATGAACAACTGTTATTCCGTTGTTGTGCAGTGTTTGAGTCCATGTTTTAGGGTTTCCGGCACTGGTAAATACAATGGGTACTTTTTCGCTTATAATTATATCCATTATTTGTTCTATATCGGGATATAGTAATGGTACGTTTACACCAAATGGATTATTGGTTGCTGCTTTGGTTTTGATAATGTGCTCTTTTAGAACATCGGGGTGCATTGAGCCGGCACCAAGTAGTCCAAGTCCGCCATTGTTGCTTACCGCCGAAGCCAATTCCCAACCACTGCACCAAACCATTCCCCCTTGTATTATGGGGTATTTTATTTTTAGTAATTCTGTTATTCTGTTTTGCATTGTTATTACATTCTCAAATTTCCATATCATCAAATTTCTACATCATCAAATCATTCATTCTCAAACCTCTCCCAAACCATACTCACCACATTCTTTTCGTCGCTGCTAAAGTGCATACCTGCAAAATATATTTGTTTGCCGTGGTTTAGGTATTTTTCGTAGTACCGTTTGGTTTTAATTTGGTGCAGAGCATCTTCGGCTGGCATATCTACTTTAAATTCGAGTATTACAATTTCGTTCGGACCGGTCAGGGTCATATCAGCACGCCCTTTATTGGTGGTATCTTCGGCATAGGCTAAAAAGCCAAGGCTAGCCATAAAAGTGTACATAACACTGGCGTAATAACCCTCGTAAGTACCCATGTTGTTGTTTACATAGTTCTGGTAAGGAATGGCAGCGAATAGCGATTTAATTTCGGTCATAAAACCGTTAAAATCTTTGTTAAGTATATAGTTAATAACATTCGATTGGGTTAGAGCTATTGGTCTGATATTTACCAAATAATCGAAAAACAGGGCATTGAGCGATTTTTGAATTTCAAGATTTGGTACTTTCATTTTATAAATAACACTATCGAGTTGTGGTACTTCCTTATCGAAAGTCAGATACCCTGTTTGCCACAGCAGTGCAACTATATTGATATGTTCAACGTCGAACGATTCAAGTGTTTCTTCGTTTACAGTTATGTTTTCAAGGTCGGGGAGATAGTATTTATTCTTTTGTAGAATATCAATCAGGAATTTCGGATTACCGGTTTTCCACCAGTAATTGCTGAATTTACCGTTTTCGGAAAGGAAAAGCAGTATATCGAATGGGTTGTAAATCGGTTCGCCGAAATAGTTGTAACCATTGTACCATTGCTTAACTTTATCTAAGTCAATGCCATCGAGATAATCGGTAAACGATTCTTTTAAATCATTATGAGTGTAACCGGTTATGGTAGCGTATTTTTCGTTAAGAGTAATGTCTTGAATGTTGTTTAGCCCGCTGAAAAGGTTTAGCTTGCTGAACTTGCTAACCCCGGTCATAAATACAAAGCGAAGGTATTGGTCACAAGCTTTTATCGAGGCATAAAATCCTCGAAGAATATTGCGTGCTTCAAGGGCTGTCTCCTTATCTGTTATGTTATCAATTATTGGTTTGTCGTACTCGTCAATAAGCAGTACTACTTTTTGATTGTATTTTTCATAAGCAGCATTTATAAGTGCTTTTAATGTTATGCCCGAATCATTATTGTCTATTTCATTAAAAGGGATATCAAGATTTTTAGCATTTACTTTAAGCGAATATTCAATATTTCGTTCAATATGTTCTTTGTCTGATAA
>QKGS01000054.1 GCA_003250355.1 Bacteroidota bacterium | reverse complement strand
AATTACTTATCACCAGTTACAATTATTTTGAAAAGCTTTGGAACCAGATTATCATAATGAAAAAGAATGAGAATTCATTGGATGAGACAAAAGAAAAGCTAAATTTTAATGACCATTTTAGTGAATTTGGGGAATTAACAAATATGGTATTTGAAGGAACTGTTTGGGAAGTATCAGATATTCATAGTAAAAATATAGAAGGAATATGGAGTTTAATAGCAGAGTAAATAACAGCATGTAACAATGTGTATAATTCATAAGGGTTTCAGAGGTTTTCGAGGGTTTGTAGCTCGTAAAAAAGCAGGTGTATATGGTTAGGAAATCGCTTCGTAATCCCGCACGGCACCATACACTTAAAGTTGGGCACAAAGTTGACTCGTGCATCGGATAGGGGCAGATAGAGTTATAGTTGTCTTGATTATGATTTTTAATTGTTACTTTATGAAAGTGCATTTTTTTAACAGCATTACATTGATAAGTTTATTTATTACTCTTCTGTTAACCGCATTTTTTTCTATTACAAAAAAAGGCAAAAAAACAGCAAACTATATATTAGCTGGCATTTTGATACTTTTTGCCTTGCAAATAATATTTTCATTCACTGTTAGTAATTATGCGTTTATGTATTTCATGAACTGGCACAAATCACTTTTCTTAATCAGACAAACTGGTTTGTTAATCGGCCCGCTAATTTTTCTTTACATGAAAACATATCTGACAAACCGACCATTAAGAATAACTGATTTGTTTCACACCATTCCATTTGCCGGGGTATTTGTTTTCCTGGTATTTTATTATTTAAAAACGGATAATTTCATTATGTGGAAAACAAGTATAAATGTGTATGATACAATACTTATAATGATTCATAGCTTTTCATATGTGGTGTTGGCATTGATTAACTTCAGGATATTTAATTTCTCACGAGTTGAAATATTGAAAAAGCTAAAATTAATATCTGGCACAGGCTGGCTTCAATTTGTTATTATTGGGTTTGTAATATTATGGACTATCAACCTGTATTCGTTTGCATCATATATGGTTCTGAAAAAACCTGTCTGGTGTGCCCAAACAGGCAGTATTTATGCTTTAATACTTTTTCTGTTTTTAACTACGATTATGTTTATATTATTGTTGAAACCGGAAATTGTCTTTATTATTGAGAAATATAAGAATTCGCCAATTAATGAAGACTTTAAAAACAAATACAAACAGTCGCTAATTGAATATATGGATATCAAAAAACCATATTTGGAACCTGAAGTTTCGTTGGAAGATGTTGCGAAGGATCTTTCTATTAATACCCGTTTACTTTCACAGATTATCAACCAATCCTTCAAAAAAAATTTTAATGGCTATCTAAATGAGTTTAGAATAAATGAAGCAATAAAACAATTATCTGATATACGTAATAAAAAAACAATTCAAGAAATTATATTTGAATCTGGCTTCAATACAGTATCGGTTTTTTACACCGAATTTAAAAAGCGTACTGGTTTAACGCCACAAGAATACAGAACAAGCTCTTGTAATTAATTTTGTGAAAAAGCCCCAATAGCCAATATTCTAACAAAAAATCGTTCCTAAATCACGATTTAGAAATAGAACTTTCTTCCTTTTTCATTTTTTCGTGCTAAAATATTTCATTAACAATTTAAATTTTTAGCGTATGAAAAAATTAGCACTTCTATCATTGGCATTGATTGCGTTTTTTAATATTGGCAATAGTCAGCCAATACCTGTGGATAGTTTATATTTTGGCCAAACCCCTCCTGGAAATACGCCAAAAGTTTTTGCACCGGGTATTGTTTCTGTTTCAAGTACAAAAGAAAACGTTATTAGCTTTTCACCCGATGGTACTCAGATATTCTTTGACAGGGGTGTTTATCCAAATCGTTTTATACTGCAAACAACTTATAAAAACGGACAATGGACAAATCCTACAAAAGCATCATTCTCAATAAATAAATACCCTGGCGAACCTTCATTCTCACCCAATGGCAAAAAAGTTTACTGTTATTTAAATGACGACATATATTTTAGTCAAAAACTTGATACTGGGTGGAGCAGTCTCTTAAGCATAGGAAGTTCTATAAATACTGGCGGGTATGAGTTTCATCCTTGCGTGGTAAACGACAGTTCGCTTTATTTCGATTCAGGTAATAATGGCGAAATTTATAGAAGTCAATATCAAAATGGTGTATATACGAAACCTGTCAGACTCCCTGCAATAATTAATACAGGAGTTTCATTCGCAGATGCTTACGCAGCACCAAATGAAAGTTATTTAATTTTTCATTCAAACAGAAGTGGAGGGTTTGGGGATAATGACCTATATATTTCATATAGAAAGGAAGATGGCTCATGGACAAATCCAAAAAATCTTGGGAATAAAATAAATACACCGAATGCAGATTGGGACGGAGATATTACACTTGATGGAAAATATATGACATTTTCCAGAAATGGCGATATTTATTGGGTTAAGGCTAACTTTATTGACAGTTTAAGGCATACGAATTTTATTCCTTATTTGAAAAGTCAAATACTAAATCAAACTGATTCTAGTGGTCATTCATTTAGTTTTGCAATCTCTGATACTACATTTGTTGATGATGATGGTAATAACACCTTAACTTATTCAGCTACCTTGAACAACGGGAACCCTTTACCAATGTGGTTGTCGTTTAATCCTACAACAAAAACCTTCTCAGGAACATTAGATTCTATAGGAACATTTACAATAAGTGTAACCGCCACCGATACTGCACAGGCTTCTGCTTCTGCAATATTTACTTTAAAAGTGGTTGAGAACCCAATAAATTTGGCACAACAAGTTTTTAAAGAAAATATTCAGGTTTTTCCTAATCCGACAAAGGATAAGATAAATATTACTTTTGGCTCTTTACAATACAAAAAGGCGATTGTTGAGTTGACCGATTTGTCTGGGAAGTTAATACTATCTGATACTTACCAAAATCTTATAAACGCAACAATTGATTTAACTGGAAACACGAAAGGGATTTATATTTTGAACCTCACTATTGACAAATATAAACTCAGTAAAAAGATTCTATTTGAATAACTATAGGATACAAACCTAGCGCCAACAACGGGTCATAAAACATGCCGGTTTTAGTGGGTTAGCAAGCGTTTTGTCCCTCATCGTGGTTTGTCAAAGGGGATACATTCGCAGCTCCGCAATCCGGCAAGTTTTATACGTGTGCCAAGAAGCAGTACCTCGGCAATACACAAAGTACTGCAAGCTTTAATCAAGATGGTGGAACCGACCCACCGGAGTCGTCTTACAGGAGAGGGCTTCAAACCACCTAAAGGTGCTGTAGTAAAGAGCTATGGTATTGAGCGTTTAGGAAAAGTATGGTCCAAGAGGCGATACAGGTAA
>QKGS01000012.1 GCA_003250355.1 Bacteroidota bacterium | reverse complement strand
TGAATGCACGAGAGTTGTTTTCAGGGAGATGTACGACGAACACAGCACATACAGTTCAAAGGACTTTCTTGTAAAGCTGATAAAAGCATTCCCTTTTCCAATAAGGGAAATACAAACTGATAATGGCAGAGAGTTCACAAATGCTTATTTGCCACAGAAAACGCCTACATTAAGCTTGTTTGAAGCAGCGTTGACAAGCCTCGACATAATTTATCACCGTATCAGAGTAGCGACACCACGCCACAACGGCAAGGTTGAGCGCCAGCATAGAACTGATGAAAAGCGTTTTTATAAGAAAATGAAGATGTATAGCCTTGAGGATGGAAGAAAGCAGCTTTTGGTCTACAACAAGAAGTCCAACAACATACCTAAAATATGCTTGAATTTTCTTTCTCCGAACGAAGTTTTGAGTAAATATTTAGGCATAATGTAAAGGAGTTCTGTCACGTTGCGACGTGACAATCCTGCTGAAATCATAACATTTTCTAATGAAAATATTACGCTTTCATCAGGTTAATAATCAATTTTATATTTTTTTGGAGTGAGTGTCACCCATCATTGACTATTTAACACTTTATAATTATTTTGCAGATGTGATTTTAAAGTTATTTGTGTTATCTTTACCGGGATTTCAGTTTTTCTATATATGTTGTTTTGTAAAATAACGGTAAGCTCATGGAAGGGACGTTTTTAAAAAATTCTCCAATATTGCGAAGCTTCTGACATTAAATTTTATATTAAAATATACCTTTATACAATGCAAAAACACTTGCTACAACTTAACAAAATCATAGCAAGTGTGTAGTTTTATTTAGCCTTTTTTAACTAACTTAAATTTGCGTTTTCTAGTTACAACCGTAAGTGTTGTAACAGATAAAATTGCAATTACAGAAATCGGAAATAATGAATTATCTCCCGTTTTTGGGTTCTTAGTAGTTGCAGCAACCATTACTGTTGGAGTTGTTACAGCCGGAGTGGTTTTTCCTAAATTGCTTAGTGCATTTGCAGTATCAGCAACCATTGCATAAGGTGAGAAGTGGTTTGCAGTAAACTGTGCGCACCATATTCCGTCAATCTCGACTAACTTAGTTTCTAAAACAGTTAATTTGCCGTCAATTCTTATTCTTGATGCATCTAATATTAATGATGATATTAATGTATGGCGCTGGAATGTGGGCGGCCTTGGCTTTAGTGATAACGGCTACAACGGTCCTTATGAAACTGCAATCACAGCAGACGGACAAATTGTTGCTGATTTTATTACATCAGGCACCTTAATAGCAAATATTATAAAGGCTGGAGTTTTACAATCCCAGGACAGCTCAAGCTATTGGGATTTAGAAAGCGGTGAAGTTTCCTTCCGCGCTTATGTCACAAACACTCAGCTTACCGAAATTACCGACCAGTATGATGCTTTTATGGGTGAAACAAATACTTCCATTTCAGAAATCCGAAGCAATGCAGGGGGGCTTCAATCCTTTGTGACTTCCATTACTGAAACTGTGGATACCAATAAAAATGCAATAACCGCACTTTCAGATGAACAGCAACAAACAGAGATAGAAATATCGGGGTTGCAGCAGAGCGTTGATAATATTTCAATAGCATTTTCTACTCAATTTATTGGTGGCATTAACTATGTAAAAAATTCAGCCGGGCTTAACAGAGTATCTGACGAATGGGCCTATACAGGCGCAGTGGTAGCTTTACAGGAGGCTGAAACCAAAAATCATACTGTTTCAAATTCTTGTTTTGAGCTTTCTGAGTATTCAACCTTAACGCAAGTTATAGATAATGTTCTTGTGGGTTTTTCTTACAGAATATCAATAAGAGCAAAAAAGGAATCCAGCTATAACGCGTATTTTCGGGTTATTTATAACGGGGATGTAGCAATAGATTTATTTAATCAGTCCACTAATTTTGATTGGTCGGATTTCACAGCTGTTTTACCCGATGTTCAGGACAGCACGATAATAATTGAAATCTATTCTCGTGGAGAGTATTTAAGGGTATCAGATATTATACTTTCTGAGGGAACAACCATTCGCAGATGGACTCCGGCACCGAATGAAATATACACCACTGAAGTTAAAATCGACCGCAAAGGTATTGAGGTTTCAAACAGCGAGTCCTCTCAACGAACAGTAATAAACAACACGGAATTTGCGGGGTATTACAACGAGGAGAAAATATTTGCTTTAAATAAAGATGAAACCTTAACAAAAAAGACAGTTGTTGATGGTGAGCTGACCGTTGGCAAGACAAAATTCATACCTTTGCCTGTAAATACTGATGGGCTTAATATTGTAATTCTTGACTAATGGGGGAATTAATATGGCTTTAAGTGGCTCGTTTTCAAATTATCCTGTTTCCGGCTTTGGCTTGTACTGCACTTGGTCCGCAACTCAAAGCTTTATTGGAAATTATTCAGATGTAACCTTAAATGTTTATCTAAAATATTATAGCATTTCTGTTGGTGAACGTTCTGATTCCACCGTTTCAATTGAGGGTTATGGCGAAATGTATACTACCCCTGCCATTTCAGAAAGCTCCACCTCAGCACATACGACCTTACTAAAAACCTATACGGCTCGGATATATCACAATACCGACGGCACAAAACCCGGTGTATTTTTATCAGCTTCCTGGCGATTTGGCGGGACCTATTCAGGGGTATATGTTGGTACGATTACAGCATCAGCATCTGTAAATTTAGATACTATCGACCGCAGTGCTCCTTCTGTATCCTTTACTGTAAGTGCCATTACACCTTATGGTTTTAAGATATCAGCGGTATCATCGGCAGTTTCAAACATCTGGCAATACAGCTTGAATAATGGTTCAACCTGGACAACATTTTCAACCGCTGTCGGCACAACGGCCAGTATAACCCTTAATTCACTTACTCCTGATACCAGTTATGCTGTAAAGGTTTCAGCAAGAAAGCAATCAAATCAAGTGTACGGATATTCCTCAACAACCTCAGTAAAAACGCTGGGTGGTTCTATTTTAAACAGCATTTCCACTCTTACCGCTGATGATATAACTGTATCGTTTACAGTCAATGTGACAGTATTTAACGCAGGCTATACCCACACGCTTTCCATAAAAAATGGTAGCACCACATATTTAACCTTATCGGGAATAAGTTGGAGCGCCTCAACTGCAAACCGAATTATTACTCTTAATGAAGGAGAGCGCACAACACTACTAAATGCAATGAGCTCCATAAAATCATTTACGGGTACGTTTTCATTACAGACCTTTAATGGGGGAACGCAAATCGGCAATACCTCCACAGCTACTGGTACTATTGAAACGCGGCAAATTCTGCGCCAATTTTGAGCGGTTTTACCTTTGCTGACAATAATGCTACAACCACAGTAATTACCGAGAATAACCAGGTGTTGGTGCAAGGGTATTCAGAATTGTTAGTCACGCCGGGTACAGCAACTGCAAGAAATGGTGCTATCATTGTGAATTTTTCTGCTACTTGCAGCGGTGTAACAGTCACAAATGCAACTGGCGCGCCACTAAACCTTGGAGTTATAAGTGCAAGCGGCACAAGAGATATATCGCTTACCATAACTGATTCCCGTAGTTATACCCATACAATAACTCAAAGTGTTATTATTATTCCGTACGCAAAACTGAGCTTAAATTCATTTTCACTTCGCAGGACTAACAATATTGAACCTGAAATGCAATTATGGTTAAATGCAAAAGCAAACGCAACTTAATGAAAAAACTGATAGTAAAAAGCATCAAAACATGTAAAAATGGGTAGAAAAGTGATATAATGTAGTAGTAAGACTGCTGGAATCGCTAAAAATGAGTATAGCAAATAAAGGGTATGCAAAAATCGTGCAAAAGAAACTGCAACCCTAAAATTGTAGTATTAAAATGGTTGACCGTCTGAAAAAGTGGTTAGTCTTTTAAAAGCTTAGGTTTTAGAAAAACTGCGTTTGGTGGAATAGATGTAAG
>QKGS01000013.1 GCA_003250355.1 Bacteroidota bacterium | reverse complement strand
TGCTTTTCTTGTCAAAAGGGGCACAATTCAGCAATTACTGGTGGGAAACAGGCAATCCGAAATTCCTTATCGACATATTGAAGAAGAATAAATATTACCTCCCCGACCTTGAAAATATTGTAGTAACAAAGGAAACACTAAGTGCTTTCGATGTAGAGCAAATTGACATAGTTGCACTGCTTTGGCAAACAGGGTATCTGACTTTTGATAAAAGTGTTGACCGCGGTGGACGTATTTCGTATAAAATGAAAATACCCAATATCGAAATTCAAACCTCGCTAAACTACTTATTCTTAGATTATTTGACAGCCCTAAGAACCGAAACAGTTACAAAGCAAAATAATGTATACGACGCTATTGTGGCTAATGATTTTAAATTATTGGAAACCGAAATAAAATCACTATTCGCTGCCATTCCGTACCAAAACTATGTAAACAACAACATGGGTACTTACGAAGGGTACTACGCCAGCGTTATGTACACTTTTATGGCAAGCCTCGGCTTTTTGGTCTATGCCGAAGATACCACCAACAAGGGGCGAGCCGATATGACTTTAACAGGCCCGAACGAAATTGTAATACTCGAATTTAAAGTAGATATGCCCGCCGAAGAGGCACTACACCAGATTAAAACCAAACGGTACTACGAAAAATACCTTAACGCAGGCAAGCAAATATATTTTGTAGGTATGCACTTTAGCAGCGACGAAAAGAATGTGGTGAGTATGGTGTGTGAGAGGTTTGAGGATTAGATAGGTTGCAGGTTGCAGGTTATAGGTTATAGGGTTGCAAGGTGGAAGGGTTGCAAGGTGGAAGGGAGACTGGAGACTGGAGACTGTGGACTGTAGACTGCTACGTAAGGTTTCATAATAGCTACAGAGTGAATTATAGTTAAATAAGCACAGGTATCAAGTAAATCAACTACACAAGTCTTGATACTTGACACTTGATACTTTGTACTATTTCCGGTCTCCGGTATCCGTTTTCCTTAATTTGTTATAATTTGCGAATTAGCGGCATTATATCTAATTCGTCATTCTTACATTTGCGAATCAGTGGATTTTTTATTTTCCAATGAGTATAAAATGAGGGAGGCTGTCTGAAAAGTATCGGACACCCTCCTTTTTAGTTATTCAATCTCCTTAATAGGATATTTTATTTCTGTTATCCATTTTGACGGATCAGGTTCTTTCATAGGGTCGGTTTCATATATTTCAAATACGGGGCCGGCTATTTCAAGTTCATTTTGTTCAAGCCATTTCATCAAATATATATGTGCGCCATGTAAACCATCGTAGCTGCCTGTATGTTTGTAAGATGCAAATACTGCTCCCTGAATATTTTTTTTAACAAGTCCTTTAATTTCATCGGGTGCATTATTAAGTTGTATTCCGCAATCCATGTCGAATGTTTCGCCCCATGAATAGTAAACAGCAAATGGGTATCCTGCAGGTTCAAGTTGTTCTTTGCCTATTGTCTCCATTAGTTTTCCGAAATTTTCACCCATTATTTGAGGCATTGTTTCCATAGTTACTCCTTTTGCAGGAATGCCAAAAAACTCAATCTCATTCTGATTTTGTAGTGCTACAAAATGCCAGTCGCTCTGTTTTAGCTCTTGACAGAAAGTATTCAGGTCGGTTAAACCCTGTACATACGATGCGCCAATCATTTGTTTCATGGCCAATGCAAGCCAGCCTATTATCGGTCCCTTGCCCATATTGGAATGCATAGTCCATGTTACTTTGGTTTTGTTGCCATCGGGTTCAAATATAAAGTTTGCAGTAGCATTACCTTGTCCTTTAAATTCAAGCTCTGTGTATACATATTCCAAAGGTTTGCAATCGGTTATTGTCATACTGCCTTTGCCAACATTGGCAGAGCAACTCTCCCAAGCATACGATGCTCCCTTACCCATTCCGTAGTTTTTATAGGACATAACAACAGTTGTATCCATTTTATACCATGGCGACCAGTTTTTCCAGTTTCGTAAATTTACTATCTGGCTAAATGCCATTTCAACCGGAGCATCAATGGTTAGGCTTTTTTCAACATTTACTTCTTTAGGCAGAATGAAGCCTATTACTACAACCAACCCAACTATTGCAAGTAGGGCAATAATAATTTTTTTCAGTATTTTCATAAATATTTTTAATTAAATGGTAAAAAAGCAAGTTATGAATTTTTGTATTGATATACCAAATTAGATTTTTTGCTATAATTATGAATAATAAATATGTGTGTGGATATTGCTACTGGATTTGAAATAGTTTAACTATTTAAGAAATAACTTGCATCTTGTGTTGAAATAGTTACTTTTGCGCAATATGCCCTCATAGTTCAAGGGATAGAATAGCAGTTTCCTAAACTGTTGATCCAGGTTCGAGTCCTGGTGGGGGTACTTTTGATTTTTCTTCTTTCCTTATTATCAGTATATTATAGTGTTTTTATTTTAATGTTTGCCAACTATTTGTCAACCATCTTTATTTTTCTTATTCCTTTATTTTATACCTATTCTTTTTATGGACTAAAAAAACTCTTTTTTATGGTGTTCGATTTGTAAGGTTTTTATTGTTTGAAAAACGAGGTAAATTATTTTTATAGTGCGTGTGCAATCTATAATGTCTATTACAGTATCTTTTAATAAATCTTCTTTACATACAAGTTAAGTAATTTGTTGGATATGGGGTTTTCGTGGGTTTTAGTTATACTAAATAGAGTTACAACTCTAATCTTAAATGCTCTTTAGGATATTTCTTTTGCTGCTTATACTTGTTATTATTTACCTTGTTTCTGATATTGTGGTATATCTCGGATATCTCTTTTTCTGTATCGGTATTTTTCCAATAATCAGATAGGAACTTTCTTTTTAATCCGTTGTAAATGTTTTTATCTGTACTTCGGTAATATCTTAGTCCTGTAATTGATAACATATTACTGCCTTTTTTCTGCATTGAAATATTTAATCCTGTTACTATGCAATAACGTTCTTTTGTAGTATCGTTTAGTAACGGTTTTGACCGTATAGATAAATGGTCAATACCGTAACTATTGGGTGTGTTTTGTTCTATTCCATTATTTACATTGTCAACATCTATTTTGTTATCTTTTATAGTGCAGAAATACTCTTCACATTCATTGGTGTTACTTTGGTCAAAACCGTAACTGTTTTTAGTTAGTTCAATACCTTTTTCTTTTATGCAGTTTTCAATTTGTAGCGGTATATTCTCGGAATATTCATTTATAAATTGTTGTAGTTTGCTTCGTGGTACTCTTATGTTACTTCTATTGTCAATTAAGTTTTGCCAGTAAACAGGATTGGAATAGTTAAGTAGTGATTTACTGTTGCGATTTATGGTAAAGTCATAAAGCAGAACTTTGCGCCACTCCGATACTAATTCAGGAATAAAGTTTTCAATACCATGTTGCAATAGGTCGTATATTGTTTTTATGCCTCTGCCTATCTTTTCAAGTTTTTTGTACTTTATCTCAAACCGCATTATTTCGGGTTCGGGCACTTTAAATCCTTTGCCTCTGTAATGTCGTGCTTTGTCGTATATCTTAACTATGTATTGTGAGTGTTCAGCCTGAATGTATTTACCCTCATCGCTGTTGTGTTTCCATACAAAAGGGGTTGTACTATGTAGATAACAGTATTTTAGAATTTCTTGTGTTGGGTATGGTGGTATGAAGTTAACGCCTATTTCTAATTGATTTATTTTCATTTGCTCGGGCGATATATTAAAACGTTGCTGAATATCGTTTAAAACATCATATAAGGCGTTTAAATCAAAGTTATTGTAATTGTGCCTGCCATTGTTCCTGCCATTGTTCCAGTACTTGTGTAAACTGCCTGAAATATACGCCGAACCACTTTCGTAAATGGTAAATTCTAAATCTCTGTAAAATGCGTTTAAGAACGGAATTGCGTTTTTACCGTTTTTTTTCTTTGCTCTCATTTCGCCAGTATTGGGGTTGACTTCGCCACAAAAATTAAGTTCAGAGTTATTCTGTAACTCTGAAATATTAATTCCTAAAACGTGTATTTTAATGAAGTCAATCAATTATATTTGTATTGTTGATGCGTTGCCAGTATCAGCACATTTGAATAAATAAAAGGGAGTTTTTACGCTCCCTTTTTTAGTGGTGTAATAACAGTTAGTACTTAGAAAGTATCTGTAATAAATCGGGTGTGATAATTCCACCTTTAGAGTAAGGGCAATAGCCGTTGTAGTAGTCTATTGTTAACGTATTATTTGAACTATATTGAAATATAAGCAGGTTGCGCCCTATGTGTCTGCGGTCGCCATAAAACACATTGCTTTTATCTGTTTTAAATAGTCCTGTAACCTGTTCGCACGTTTTCCAGTTGCTTGTATCTCTCAATCGTAAATAATGGTCAAAACCGTAACCCTTTGAGCAATGACGAAACTTTTCTATCCGTATTAGTTCCGTTAACTTTGGTTGTTCCTGAATATGAGGTTTTGTTAGGTTCTTAACCTCAACTAATTCGTAAACGAAATATTGTTTTTTCTCCTTGCTTACCTTGTAAACATGGCGAACTATGTTTGCGCTGCCAGTCATTGTAGGTTAGTTTATAGGAGTTAATACTTGTTCTATTTCAGAACGTTTAAAATAAACTCTGTGTGAAATACCATAAGCACGGATTTTTTGTTTCTTAACCCAATTATGCAGGGTCGACAAATCCACCTTTAGCAGTTCGGCTGTTTCGTTTCGGGTTAGGTACTCGGTAGGTGTGCGAGGTTGGAACTCTTTTTTAAGTTCGTCAAACTTTTTTTCAAGTCGGTTAGTGATTCTTTCTTCTAACTCATCTGTTGGGAATTGAAATTTAATTTCTGCCATATATCTAATTTTAAATAATTTCTATATGGCAAATTTTCAAATTCTATTCCATTGCATTGCAGTGTTTTATGTACCTGAGCGGTACGGCAACAGTACTTTAGCGGTACGCTTTATTGTATAGAGTTTATTTTGGTGTGTTCTTCAATTATAGGATTGCAGATTTTATCTTTTGCTATTGTGTGTAATCCACTTAATGTGTGGTATTTTTTACCTATATGGTCAATGCCAAATTCTTTTTTTAACCATTCTTGAAAGTAATAATATTCTATGTGACCTATGATATATCCTGTTTCTTGTAGTTTTCGGAATATGTAGGCAAAATCGTTTATTACGTTACCTAGTTCTCCTTTTAGTTTTAGGTATAATTTATAACCGCCTTTATTTTGTGTAAAAATATCAAGATGTTCATCTTGGTTAGTTTTATTGTCAGATTTAGAGTTGTTTCTCTGTTCTGCAACTTCAACTTTTTTATTATTAATCTTCTTTTGTCCTGTTTCTTTCTCAATATCTATTTTGCTACGCAATAACTTTAAGGCGTAGCCTATGAAGAATCCTGAACAATCGTATTTATGTGTCTTTTCAAGCATCTTGTTATAATCGGGAACGTGAGTTTTATTAACTCCTAAATGTTCTTCAAAAAATTCTGAGAATGCTTTATCCATTGGTAACGTTGGTATTTCCCAATTGTTTTTTTTGTGTTCTTCTTTGCTTTCTTCAATTAATCTTTCTTTAAATTCAGTTGTGTAATAATTCTCAACATTATCTAAAACAATTTCTACCTTACTTTTATTAAAGTTGCTTGTTGACTTTTCGAAATAGTTATAAACTTCAATCTCTCCAATTTGCAAATTACAACTACCTACACCAGTTATTATATCTAAAAAATCAAAAACAGGTAAATTCATATAATCAACCGCATTAGTATTCGCATTTAATAAACTCAATATATTTTCGGCAGATACTTCAATTGAATTGTTGTTTTCATTACTCTGCTGCAACTCAAAATAACTTTTATAATTATCTATGTTTTCTATGTACTCTCTAAGTTGTTGAGGTAGTTTTATTTCAGGATATTCAAATAAATATTTGTCAATTATAGGAGTGAAAAACGAAACAAACTCAATATACAATGGCGATTCTTTAAAGTTCATTGGCAATAATTGCTGTTGTAGGAGTATATTGTTATCTAAGTAATTTATGAGATTTTTTGCTGTTAGTATTGCTTCTTTATTCGTGTTTAGTTGGTGTTGAAGAGTAAAGAGAATATTACTTGCTCTGTCAGTTCTTTTAATAATATTAATTGTAGACTTTATACGACTATTTATATCATGATATTGTTTTTCCGTATCGTCAGGGTATTTTTCAATTGCTTCAAAATACCAAACAGGCTGCAAGTTTATATTTTCATGAAATGGAATAAGTAAGGTATCAAGGTTAAAACCAATATTAAATTTTTCTTTAATTCCTTTAATAGATTCTTTGCGAGGGAACTCTTTAAATGTAGAAAGTATTTCATCTAAAAAACCATCTTCATTTGTATAAATATCATTTACCCATAGTTTTGAGTAGTTATTTAGCCAGTTTGTAATATCACTCATTAGTTGCCAGTGTTTTTTTTAAGTGTAGGGCTACGCTATTTGAATATCAAAGTTAATCTTTGCCCCTAATGCCGATGCAATACGGTTAATAGTTGAAAGGGTAAGATTAAACTTTCCGTTTTCAATCTTTGATATTTGCCCCTTTTCCATTCCTAAACGTTCTGCCAGTTGGCTTTGAGTTAGTTTCTGCTTTTTGCGCAACTCCTTTAATTTGAATGCCAACACATCTGCTTTTAGTTCATTTTCAAAACTAATGCGTTCTATTGAATTGGGTTTGCCTATAAATTCGTTTAATATTTCGTTGTTCGATATAGTTTTCATAGTCCTAAATATTTCTTTCTTAGTTGCTCTGCTTTATCAATATCCTTTTTAGGTGTCTTTTGTGTTTTCTTAATTAGTCCATGAGTACACACTACTACCTTATTTTTGTTTATATCCCAAAATGCAAATACTCGATATTGGTTGCCTTTTACTTTTGCTCTAAACTCCCATATATCGGTATTCTTTAATTTTTTGAATACTGAAACGTCATTTACTTGTTGTGCTTTATTGATATTGTAAATTAGTTTTTGAGTTGCTTCAATTGGTATCTCCCGAAAAAACTCTCTAACCTGTTCTAAATACTCAACTTCAAATCTTATCACTTTACAAAGGTATTAAATGTTGTAATATATTTCAACTTTATTCTGTATTATTCAACGGTATTAAATATTAATTTGCTTTTTTAACAACGTTGAGGTGTGGTTTTTGCTTTGCCTCAACTGCTTGTTTAGTCCAGTATTCCGCTAGTTGTTGGGCGTGGTCTGTTTCTGATTTGCCGATATATTTTAAAAACTCTTTTTCGGTAGAATGCCTTGTTATTTGGATAAGTAATGCGGTTGGTATATCTCCGTAAAAGTTTGAAGCAAAAGAACGTCTGCATATGTGGCTAGATACTAGTTCCCATTTTGGATAAGTGCCAAACTTCTTTCTTTTTACTTTTTTACCATTTAGCGAAATTGTTTTTTCAACCCCTCCTTTAGTTGGTTGGGTTAATCCTGCCAGTTTTGCAACTTCTTTTAGGTATGTATTAAACCTTTGGTCTGATATTTTTCGTGGAAACTCTCCATTTCGCTTATCTAATATAGTTTTAACTTTAGGGTGTAAAGGTATTGCAACACGTTTGTCTGTTTTATCTTGTGCTAGTTCAATAAGTTTACACCCATTTTTTACGGTTACGTTAGAACTTGTTAGGGTAAGTAAATCAGAAACACGTTGCCCTATGTAACAGCCAATAATTAACCAATCTTTCGCATTTGCTAAAGCATCTCTGCTATATTCTGTATTCTCTATTAATTCAAGTTCCTGAAACGATAAAAATACTATTTCGGTGTCAACTGTATAACCTTTAATATAACTTAGTTGAGTATGTGTTTCTATGCCGTTTAATTTAGCATCGTTACATACTGTTTTAATATTCTTTAGTATTGTGCCAATGTAGTTTCCTGAATATTGCTCTACTTCTTCAAGATACTTTATTAACTTATTGCGAAATGCGAGGTTAATATCTTTTATGTATAGTTTTTTCTTTGTGTGCTTTTCAAAATCTAATATCTTACTTTTAAGAGTGCCGAACTTTTGAATAGTATTTTTACTTACCCCTTTTTTATTGTTGCTCCTTATGGTATTATTTAAGTTGGCGGTGTATATGTCAAGGTAATTAACAAAACGGTCTATATCGGTTTTCTTTTTCTTTCCTAGTGCTGAATCAATTTCATTTTGCAACCATTCGCCACTGATAGAAACCTTATCGGCAATTGCAGCATTATACTGCTTTTCAACTTTGTTGCGTAAACTCTCTAAATCGGTTTTTAATCGTTTTAAATCTTCTGACGATGTTTTAGGTAGGTGTGTTTTCTTGCTCCAGTGATTTGGATTAACTGTAAAACCTGTGTTTTTCTTAAAAACATTATTGCGGTCAATTGAAAGTCGCAAATAGATATTTGCTTTATCGGTTTTGCCGATAGGTAAAAAAGTAAAAGTTGCCATAATTACACATTTGAATTATAACAAAGGTATTAAAAGTTTGTCAACCATTTGTCAACCGTTTTACAATTATATACTATTTCATTCAATTATATTAAATAGTGTTTTTCATACCGAAACCCTTGTGATTGTTGTATTTATTGACTTTAGGCTAGTATTTGCAGTGTTTTGCAAAAGTGGTAAAATTGAGGGGTTCGACTACTGGTGGGGTACTAATTAGCTTCTGTTAATATCTTGAATATCTATTTGATATAGACATATACTTTCCTGTTGGCAGACAAATGCTATAAATATATATTTGCATTTAAAAATAAATGTAATGTTTCAAACACACTTAGGCGAATTTATAGCATTAGCCACGGCAATATGTTGGACAGTTACTGCACTCGCATTTCAGGAAGCAACAAAGAAAGCAGGCTCGCTTTCTGTTAACATTATCAGGCTGTTTATGGCTATGATTTTGTACTCAGTTTTTTCATACTTCTTTCGTGGTCGCTTTTTTCCTTCCGATGCGTCGGCTTTTAATTGGACATGGCTAATAATTTCCGGACTCGTGGGTTTTGTTTTTGGCGACTTTTTTCTTTTCAAATCATACGAATTTATGAGTGTCCGTATTTCTATGCTCATTATGTCGTTAAGCCCTCCATTTGCTGCTATTATCAGCTGGTTCGCCCTTGGTGAAACACTTAGTGCTAAAGCTATACTGGCTATGGCTGTTACCATATTTGGAATAATGGTGGTGATAACAGAGAAAAAGAAAATGGACGACTCAAAAGCCCGAATAAGTAAAAAGTTCAGCTTTTCATTTTCCACAAAGGGTTTAATATATGCATTTTTAGGTATGATAGGTCAGGCTGCAGGTTTGGTTCTTAGTAAATACGGAATGGGGGAGTATAATGCATTTGCATCTACCCATATTAGAGTAATAGCCGGCAGTATTGGCTTTGTGGTACTTATCACTATTGTAAAACGATGGGGTAGAGTAAACTATGCTGTGCGAAATGGATCGGCAATGAAATTTATGACCCTGGGAGCTGTGTTTGGGCCGTTTGTAGGGGTATATTTTTCATTACTTTCGTTAAAATACACCTCGGTTGGTATTGCCAGTACTATTATGGCAACTATTCCGGTTATTATTATCCCGCCGGCAATATTGCTAAGCAAGGAAAAAGTAACCGTTAAAGAAGTAATAGGTGCAACTATAACAGTTGCAGGGGTTGCACTGTTTTTTATTTAAAGCAAGTTCTATGTTGCAATTAATGGTTAATATTTATATGGCAATATTTTAAAATAATAGATTAAATTCATGCAGGTTTTAAAAAAATAAAGGGTATGTTTTCAAAAGAGCGAATAGCAATAAAATTCAGAAAGTTTATATTTTATATGGCTTTCCATTTATTGTTTTGGGAGGTTATATTCATTATGTATCTGCTATTAACCCCCGAGCGTAATCTGTTTTTCGACAACAACCCCGATGCATGGTCAATATCGCCTGAAATATTTACTGCCATTATATCGGTTTGCTTATCACTCATATATACAACCATCGACTTTGTGTTTAGCTACAGGCTTATGCGTCTTTTTCCGATACGGTTCACCCTTTCGTTTAAAATACTTATATACGCTATTACCGGAATGGCTTTGGTAATAATTGTAGGTAGGCGTCCATTCAGCTTTGCAGCCATTAACAGTGTTGATGCGTTTATAAAGCAATTGCCCCAATTAACCAGCGTTGAAGTACGTTTTCTTATATATTATTATTTTATATGCTTTATTAATAATTTTTTTATTGAATCGGTTAAAGCTATAGGAAAGGGTAATTTTCGTCATTGGTTTTTTGGCTTATTAAATAAACCTACCGAAGAGGAGCGCATATTTATGTTTGTAGACCTTCGCAGCTCAACTACATACGCAGAGCAATTGGGACATAAGCGGTTCAGTCATTTGGTGCAGGATGTATTTAACGACCTTGCCATAGTTGACAACTACGGTGGCGACATATACCAATACCTTGGCGACGGTGCCATAGTTTCATGGACACTAAAGCGGGGGTTAAAAAACAATAACTTTGCCCGTGCATATCACGCTTGCGCTAAAATGTTGGAGAAACGCAAACGGTATTATAACCGAAAATATGGTATAGAGCCAAAATTTAAAGCCGGCGCCCACGTGGGTAAGGTTATGGTATTACAGGTAGGGCAATTGAAACGCGATATTTCGTACAACGGCGATATACTTAACACAGCTGCCCGTATAGAATCGAAATGCAATGAATTAAAACAAGGCTTTCTAATATCGGGAACGTTATACAATATGATGGAAAATGATGGTATGTTCCGATTCAAAAATATGGGCGAAATGCAGTTGCGCGGCAAAAAGAAAGCTATTGAAATATGGGGAGTGAATCCGAAACCACCTGCAAAGAAATAAAAAGGCTCCTAACTTTATTTTAAATTAAGAGCCTTTTTTTATTCAAGTTCTATAAGCTTAATAGGAACATTTTTAAGTTTGGCATATATCTCGCCTTCGGCAAGTATATCGTCATCGTCGGGGTAATAGTACCAGTGTGCTTCAATACTAGAACCCAACTTATAAAATTCTTCAAGCTTTGTAAGTATAAGCGATATCATTTTGGCCGAAGCTGAGTTAAGATAATCAACCTGAAACTTAAAAATAATTTCCCCATCTATTCTCCCAATGTTTTGGTCGAGCCATAAAAGAACCGGCTCATATGTTTTTACAACATTCTCAGGCAGTGAGCGACCGGTAATTTCAAATCGTTTGTTTGAAGGGTCAAAAAGCACACCGGGGGTTTTCGATGTTTTATCTATTATCAAGGGCATTATTTTATCCATAGTCCGTAACTATTTAGTTTAGTCAACAAAAACAAATTTATATAAATTTTGTAAATATTGAAACTGTTAAATTAATCAAGAGTAACGATTTATGCTACTTATTTATAAAAATGTATGTTGTACAACTAATTTTGCCTCCGTTTAGCAATTCGGTTTATCTTTTCGTTGTTAATATATCGTTTTGTATAATTCTTAACAGCTATATAACCAATAGCTGCAACAAGAATAGCACCTAATATATAAAATATACCTACAAATACAACTAACCAATATGCTCCTTCATTGGCAGGCACTTTCCCCTGGCTGGTTAATATAAGCTTTGTAAGGGTTACATGATTGTATAACGTTATACATACAAATAATATAATGGAGAGTATAAGGTAATTAACTCTTTTTGTGATGCTGAAAATCCATAATCCCAATGCAATTAGTGTAGTAAAACAGACAATATTTGCAATAGTAATTTTTTTCTGTAAAGCACTGATAAAATTGTAGTTGAGAACTTCGGAATTTACAATCGATTCCTTAGCATTCATGCACATATTTGCAAGAATTACAATTGAGATTATTAATAAAGCCAAATATATTAATAAAGGATACTTACTTCTCATAGGTTATGATTTTATAGAAATGCTATGCGATAAAAGCATTTTTAATTTGAATCAGGGCTTTCTCAAGTACTAAGTGCGAACAACCTATATTCATTCGCATATAACCTTCTCCACCGGGGCCAAATATTGTTCCCGGACTCATTGCTACTTTCGCATTATTATTAAATATGTCGTTCAGTTCTTTGTCGGAATAGCCTGTGGCTTTGCAATTGAGCCATATCAAAAATGTCGATTCGGGATATATTACCTCTATTTTGGGTAGGTGTGTTTTAAAGAATGTATTAACCATATCAACATTGCATTGCAAATATTCCATAAGTTCGCTAAGCCATTCCTCGCCTTTGTTGAATGCCGTAGTTAAAGCAACAGTTCCAAAGATATTACCCATATGCAAATGCGGAATATGCAACCTGCGCTCAAATCCTCTTAAATACTTCTTATTCTCTGATATTACTATTGATGTTGAAAAACCTGCAAGATTAAAGGTTTTGCTTGCCGCAGTTAGAGTAATGCTATTTATTGATGCTTCGGGTGAAATACTTGCATATGGGACAAATTTATGAGGCTTATAAACCATATCGCCGTGTATTTCGTCTGATACAACAAGAATATTATTTTTAATGCATATTTCACTCAGTTTTGTCAGTTCTGCTTTTGTCCATACGCTTCCTCCCGGATTGTGTGGATTGCTAAGTACTAGCATTTTTACTGAGGGGTCTATTTGCGAAACTAAATCGTCGAAATCAATACAGTATCGCCCATTTTCTAATTTTAATTTATTGTAAACAGTTTTCCTTTTTAAACTGTCGATAGTTTGGAAGAATGGAAAATATACAGGCGATTGAATAACTATTTTATCACCCGGTTGGGTAAATTCTTCTATCAGAATAGAAAGCCCTGCAACTACTCCGGGGCTGAATGAAATCCAATCGGGGTTAATGTCCCAGCCATGGCGTCGCTTTTCCCAGTTTACTATTGCACTATAATACTCTTGGGGGCGTATTGAATATCCGTATACGCCATGCTTCACTCGCTCTTCAATAGCTTCAATAACGCATGGCGGCGACTTAAAGTCCATATCGGCAACCCACATAGGTATAGCATCGGTTACACCCAGATATTTAGCCATAGCGTCGTACTTTACCGAATTGGTATTTTTTCGTTCTATTATTTCATCGAAATTGTATTTTCCCATCCTATTTATTTTTAACAAAAGTAACATAATAGTTATTGCTTTTGTTTAGTCTGTAGTTCTAAAACTGAAAATATATAAACGGCTGAATATCGGCCGACACAAATTGAGCAAGAATAAATACAATTAATACTGTTGCCACAATCTTTGCCCATATCGGCAGTAAAACAAATCGACCTTTGTACCAGTTTTTTGTTTTTGTTGGCAGCCAGTGCAATATAAAGCCAATAAGTATGAGTGACCATACTGCATTATAAGCTTTCGCCATGGTAAAAAAATGTTCAGCCTCGAAATGATTAAATATTTGGTTGAACATATAGGTAACTGTTGTCATACTATTTCCGCGGAACGACATCCAGGTGAAACTTACTATATGAAAGGTTATAAATATCCATACCCATTTCCATTTATATGGGGTAGTTTTCTGTTTTGGAAATAGCGTCAGGAAAAATTTATGAACAGCTAAATAAATACCGTGTAAAGCACCCCATACAATAAAACGCAAAGCTGCACCGTGCCATAAGCCGCCCAGTAACATAGTAAGCATTAGATTTATATATGTGCGGTTCTTACCTTTTCGGTTTCCTCCAAGAGGTATATATAAATAGTCTTTCAGCCAGCTTGAGAGTGAAATATGCCAGCGACGCCAAAAATCGGTAATATTTGGGGCTTTGTATGGGGAGTGAAAATTTAACGGAAGTCGGAAGCCCATCCACATAGCCAGCCCAATAGCTATATCGGTGTAACCCGAAAAGTCGCAATATATTTGCAGCGAATAACCATAAACAGCCATTAAATTCTCAAGCCCGGTGTAGTTGAGGGGATTATCGTACACTCTGTCAACAAAATTTACCGATATATAATCGGCTATTATCATTTTTTTTATCAGCCCGTTTAGAATGTAAAAGAGTGCCTGCCCTGCTTCTTCTCGCGTAAGCCTGAATGGCTGATACATTTGCGGTATAAAACTAGCCGCCCGCACTATTGGCCCTGCTACCAACTGCGGGAAAAATGTAACATAAAAGCCAAAGTCGAGAATATTTTTGACAGGCTCAACTTCTTTTCTGTAAAGGTCTACTATATAGCTGATTATTTGAAAAGTATAAAACGAAATTCCAACAGGAAGTATAATTTTTGAAGTATCGAATTGCGAACCAAATGTAAAATTCATCCCTTCAAGAATCCAGTCCGATACAGCAATCTCTAACCCAAACCAGTCATTAATAAGACCACAGAAAAAGTACGTGTATTTGAAATATACCAACCAGCTTAAATTATATAAAACAGCCAAAGTAACATAAAGGTTTTTGCCCCTTTTTGTTTCACTTTTGTAAATGCCTTTCCCAATAAAATGATTAATAACTACAGATAGTATAATAAGCGAAAAAAAGAATCCGCTCGATTTGAAATAAAAGAACAAACTAACTACAAATAGCCACGTATTTCTGCGAAAGTGTTTTTTATATATCGCACAAAAAACAGCATATATCACAACAAAGAAATACCAAAAATCGGGTCGAGTGAAAAGCAAAGGCTTCTGCGCACTATACTTGAACCATTCTAAAAAAGACAGTAATAGTTGTTCCATTTAATTAAATAATAACACATTAATTGTGGTGCTAATATACAAAGTAACCGAGGCAGGTTATATGTTCTTTGCAAATATTGTCTCTTTTTAAGTAAGTTTCAATATTCTGAGTAAACTTAATACTAAGTTATAATGTCTTGCTTTGTAATATTATACAGTAATAAATATTCAAATGCATATGGCTATACAGTATATAATAATTAGTCGTCGTTAAAAACCCAAAATATGATTTTAAGCACCATTTGGTAATTTGAGTTATATATTTTATAGCAGATTATTATTTATTTTTTAGTTTTGCAACCGATTTGCAAACAATTACATTAAAATAATACATTATGTCAAAGATTAAAATTGGTATTAACGGTTTCGGACGTATTGGCCGTTTCGTATTTCGTGTAGCTATGGCTAACGAAAATGTTGAAGTAGTAGGTATTAATGACCTTATTGATGTAGATTATATGGCTTATATGCTTAAGTATGACTCTACTCATGGTAAATTCAATGGTACTGTTGAAGTTAAAAATGGTTCATTAGTAGTTAATGGTCAAACAATTCGTGTTACTGCTGAGAAAAATCCTGCTGATTTAAAATGGGGAGCAATTGGTGCAGAATATGTTGTTGAATCAACAGGTTTATTCCTTGAAAAATCAAAAGCTCAAGGACACATCGATGCTGGTGCAAAAAAAGTAATTATGTCAGCTCCATCAAAAGACGATACCCCTATGTTTGTAATGGGTGTTAACCACAAGAAATATACTAAAGATATGAATTTTGTATCAAATGCTTCTTGTACTACAAACTGTTTAGCTCCTATAGCAAAAGTTCTTCACGATAACTTTGGTATTGTAGAAGGTTTAATGACTACAGTTCACGCAACTACAGCAACTCAAAAAACTGTTGACGGTCCTTCTGCAAAAGACTGGAGAGGTGGTCGTGGTGCAGGACAAAACATTATCCCTTCATCTACAGGTGCTGCTAAAGCCGTAGGTAAAGTTATACCTGAGCTTAACGGTAAATTAACCGGTATGGCTTTCCGTGTTCCTACTCCTGACGTATCTGTTGTTGACTTAACTGTTCGTTTAGAAAAAGGTGCTTCTTATGAGGCTATTTGCGCAGCTATGAAAAAAGCCTCAGAAGGTGAAATGGCTGGTGTACTAGGTTACACTGAAGATCAAGTTGTTTCTAACGACTTCGTAGGTGAGGCTTGTACTTCTGTATTTGATGCTGGTGCAGGTATCGGACTTAACGACAACTTCGTAAAAGTTGTTTCGTGGTACGATAACGAAATGGGTTACTCTACAAAAGTAGTTGAGTTAATTCTGCATATGGCTTCAGTTGATAAAGCATAATTATCAGACATGATATATATAAAAAGGAAGTCTTAATGGCTTCCTTTTTTTTAATATCGAATCCGATCAAAAAATGTAATAACTAAGCTAATCGATAAGATATTAATTTTGAGTCTTATTTGAATGATTTGTATAGCGCAGTAAAAAAATGACAATATGTTTTTACTCCCCTTTTGTAATTAGCTCTTTAAGCTTCGATATTTGTTCAGGCTTGCCCAATGCAAAAATGTGACTTGCTTGTTCTAACTGAAAATCAGATGGAGGATTAAGTACATACTTGTCGTTGTAAGTTTTTAATCCAATAATATTGGCTCCCGACACATTTCGAATATTCAATTCCCTTATACTTTTGTTTATAAAGCTTCGGTCAAGGTATTTTACCGACAACTCTTCAAGGTTAACCTGGTCGGCATCTTGCAGTAAAATATAATCAACAAATTCAACAATATCGGGCTCCAACACAAGTTGAGCCATACGCTGACCTCCAAGCATATCGGGCATTATTACTTCATTTGCACCGGCAGCCGATAACTTCTTGCATATTTTTCGCTCCGATGCTCTTGAAACTATTGGCATACGTTCGTTATGTATGCGAGCCGTTAGTACCACAAATAAGTTGTCGGCATCGTTAGGTAAGGTGGTAATCATAGCACTTGCCTGCGAAACATATGCAGCTTTCATAACGTCGTCGGCAGTAGCATCGCCAATTAAATAATAAACTTCCGGAAATGTACGTATCTCATTAATTGCAGCTTCATTTTTTTCAATAACCAATACCTTATGATTATGACTCATTAACTCTTTAACTGTCTGCTTTCCATTCCTTCCATATCCACATATTATGGTATGCCCGGTTAGTATTTCATAATTCTTTTGCATTGGTGTTTTTTTCTCAAATTTATAATTTTTTACACATTACTCTAAAGAGTTAAAAAAGTAATGAGTAAATTTACATTTCATAACCAATCGGCATAGTTTTAAAATAATTTATCGTTACAGCAATATGAAAATTTGGGACAACTTAGATAATTTTGATGCAAAAAACCCAATAGTTACAATTGGCTCATTTGACGGTGTGCATCGCGGACACCTTGAGGTAATGCGCCAACTCGATAATATTGCACGGCTATCGAAAGGTGAAACTGTAGTAATTACTTTTAGTCCACACCCTATAAAAGTACTAAAACCTGAGAAACGGCTTGAACTACTTACAACTCTCGATGAAAAAATTGCACTAATAGAAAGTGCCGGAATTAATCATTTAGTTATTATCCCTTTTACAAAAGAATTTTCGCAACTTTCATACGAAGATTTTGTAAAACAAATGCTTATTGACAAAATTAATATGAAAGGGATGCTTGTTGGACACGATAATACAATAGGCAAAAACAAAGAAGGGAGCTTTGAACAACTTAAAGGGATAAGCAAAAAATACGACTTTTTACTATATATACACTCCGAATTGAAAGTTAAAGAAGGAAAGCTTAGTTCAAGTTTCATCAGAAAGCTACTTACCGAAGGAAAACTGTTTGAATCGGCAAAATTACTCGGGCATCCATACTTTGTTTCAGGAGCAGTAATTAAAGGTCAGCATATAGGCAATAAATTAGGCTTTCCTACTGCAAATATTGAACCCCAAGACGATAAATTTATTCCTGCAAAAGGAGTATATGTTGCAAAAGTTACATTTGACGATAAAATATACAATGGCATGATGAATATTGGCACAAGGCCAACTATTGATGAAACATCGGAAAAGTTAATAATAGAAGTTCATCTGTTCGATTTTTGCGACGATATTTACAATAAACATATCAGAGTAAGTATACTGCGCAAAATAAGAGATGAATATAAGTTCGATGACATTGATGCTTTACGTCAGCAGCTTAAACGAGACAAAGCCTCAGCTATTGAAATTCTTAATTTGGAATTCTAAAACAAATATTTTTTTGCAAAAAATTTAATCAGTTTCTCTTTTTTACAATCTTTGCAAAAAATTTTAATGCAAGAATTGTGGGAAGAAGAAATAAGCCATTAATTGAAAGGGTAGTAATTGAAGATATTGCAGCAGAGGGGAAAGCAATAGCATATTACAACGATTGTGTAGTATTTGCGCCGTATGTTATACCGGGCGATGTAGTTGACCTTCAGGTTACAAAAAAGCGCAAACGCTATATGGAAGCACGTGTTGAAAAAATACACGAATACTCAGCCGATAGGCTGGAGCCATTTTGTGAACATTTTGGCGTATGCGGCGGATGCAAATGGCAAATGTTACCTTACGAAAAACAAATAGCCTTTAAACACAGACAGGTTGAAGATGCTCTTAAGAGAATTGGTAAAGTTGAACTTCCTCCGTTTGATCCAATAGTAGGAAGTAAAAAAACTCAATATTACCGCAATAAACTTGAATATACATTCTCATGTAATCGCTGGCTCTCTAAAGATGAGATAGATGCAGAACACATTGATACCGATGCTTTGGGATTCCATATACCAAAATTATTTGATAAAATATTAGATATAAAGCATTGCTATTTGCAGCCCGAACCTTCAAATGAAATTCGCTTAAGCATTCGTAAATTTGCAAAAGAAAATGGATATACATTCTATAACCAACGAATACATGAAGGATTTTTACGAAACATTATTATTAGAACCACATCAACAGGGCAGGTTATGTTAATAGTAATATTCGGATACAACGACAAAGAAAAAATTGAAAAACTTCTGAATCATATTAAAAATGAATTTGGCAATAAAATAACCTCATTGCTATATGTTATAAATAAAAAACTTAACGATACAATAGCAGATCAAGAAATACTTTGTTATTCAGGTGCCACTGAAGTTTATGAAGAAATGGAGGGTTTGAAATTTAAAATAGGGCCAAAATCATTTTATCAAACAAACTCCGAACAGGCATATGAGCTATATAAAATAACTCGCGATTTTGCATCACTTAGCGGCAATGAACTTGTGTACGATTTATATACAGGAACAGGAACTATCGCTCTGTTTGTTGCCAAATATGCAAAGCAAGTAATAGGGATAGAATATGTAGAAGATGCAATAAGTGATGCTAAGATTAATGCAAAAAACAACAATATAAGTAATTCGAAATTCTATGCCGGCGATATGAAAGATGTTTTAAATCGTGAATTTATTGAAAAACACGGCAAGCCTGATGTAATTATAACCGATCCGCCAAGAGCAGGTATGCATAACGACGTTGTGGAAACAATACTATTCTGTGAACCTGAAAAAATAGTTTACGTAAGTTGTAATCCGGCCACTCAGGCTCGCGATTTGGAATTACTCGATATTAAATACAAGGTGGCAAAAGTTCAACCGGTCGATATGTTTCCTCATACTCACCATGTTGAAAATGTAGTGTTGCTTGTAAAGAAATAATTTATAAAAACAAAATACAAGCCAATAGGAATTACACTGTGGCTTGTATTTACACTTCTCTTATTATAGATAATATATGAGGAATGCGTTTTATTTCAACGTATTTTGCAGAAAGTAAAACATTTTTCTTAGAGCCATCTTTACATTTAAATACGGCAGGCATATCTGTTACGCTGCCATCTTTTTTAAAAGCTTCAAGCATTTGTTCTCTTTGGCTTATGTTGTCCCATATTTTAATATCAAAAGAGGTTTTTCCCAACACATCATCTTTAGAATATCCGGTCATTAATTCAAACCCTTCATTTACATCAATATATTCGCCGGTGTATTTAGTTATATTTATAGCATCGGGACTGGTTTCAAATGCCACCTTGTATTTATTTCTTACATCACGCAATTTGCTTTTACTTTTTAGCAATTGCTTTTCTATCTCCTTTAGCTCGGTAATATCATTTAATATGAGTAGTACATACTTATCGTTGTTTAATGTCAGGTCGGTTGTAGTAATTAAAACAGGCAAACTCTTAATAGTTGTATCAAGATCCCAGATATTCAACTCCGAATATAAATCTCTTTTCTCATCACCGGTTGAAAGAGTAAAGTTAAAAGCATTTCTAACACTACAGTTTTTGCAATTATCCGATTTATTACAACCTGTTTCTACTTCAACGCAATTAAAAACTTCACCTACACGTGAACCCAATATCTGATCAAGTGGCTTTCTAATTGCTTTTACACCACTTTTATTTATATGCACAATAGTGCTGTCTTTATCAAGTATCATCATAATATTCGACGAGCTGTGAAAAACAGCTTCAAACAATCTATAAGCCTGATTATCAATACCAATACTCTCTTTGAATTTTATTCTAAATTCTTCCATAAAACCATTTTTTATGCTTTTGCAAATACATATTATTCAAATACATATTTTACTGTAAAATCAATTTAAAAATAGTGTTAAAAAACACATTTTAGTATTATATACGTAAAATAATCGTAAATGATTCATTTATAAGTTACTTCTAATTTATTGCTTTTTAGTATTGATAAATAGTAAAAAATACATCACTTAGAATAAACTTTTGTAAGGCTAATATTTTCAAGACTTGAGCATACTTGAATTAAAAAAAGAGAAAAAAACGGCAGTATAATTAACTAATATTGTGATTTTTAAGTATTTTTATACTAGAAACCAAATTGTCTGTATAACAGACGCAATAAACTAAAAAACAAAAGCCCAATGTCAGTGATTGAAGCAATTTATGAAAAGTGTTTCACGTCGGAAGATTCTCTGTTATCATTGCTCACTAATGAGCAAAATGATTATGTAAGACATAATCATACGAGTTTGCATTATAAAAAAAACGACGTGCTTTACAAAGATGGTGATGTTCCTACCGGTCTGTTTATTTTAGCTGAAGGAAAAGTGAAAATATTCAGAGAAGGAGTTGGTCATCGCGACCAGATAGTTCGTATGATAAAGCCCTATGGCCTTATGGGCTACAGAGCTTTGTTCGCTAATGAAACTCACATAACCAGTGCCGTAGCTATTGAAGAGTCGACAGTAATTGTTATTAAAAAAGGCGATCTACTAAAATTAATACATGAAAACAGTAAGTTTGCTTTGGGAATAATTAATTCGCTGGCAGCTAATCTAGGTTTTTCTGAGTTACGAACTGTTACCCTAACTCAAAAACACATAAGAGGCCGATTGGCCGAATCCATTATTTTTCTTAAAGACACTTATGGATACGAAAAGGATAATTGCACTCTTAATGTGTACTTGTCGAGAGAAGATATTGCAAACCTTTCAAATATGACAACCTCAAATGCAATAAGAACATTGTCGGCATTTGCCGAAGAGGGTGTAATATCACTTTCCGGCAAAAAAATAAGAATTGAGAACGCTGAAAAGCTTAATAAAATAAGCACTATGGGTTAACCCCCCTAGTACTTATTTTTCATAATATTCAAATAATATCCGATTCATTTTTAAAAAAAATACATAACACAGCAACTTAATACTAAGAAGCATTTTGTTATAATTAACAATTATTTGTTGATAGCTAAGTGTTTTAGTGTGAAAATAATGTGCTTTTTTAGGTATTAAGTTGTTATATTTGTGTCAATTTTACAGAAGGGATGCCTTCGTTATAAAAACAGAAATCGGATAATTTCAATGACAAAAAAGATCAAAAGTGCTTTGGTATCTGTATATCACAAAGATAACCTTGAGCCAATTATTAAAAAACTTAACGAATTAGGAGTAAATTTAGTATCAACAGGGGGAACATACGATTTTATAGAGAAACTTGGATGCCCGGTATCGCAAGTTGAAGACTTAACAAGTTACCCGTCAATTTTAGGGGGAAGAGTTAAAACATTACACCCTAAAGTTTTTGGTGGAATATTAGCCCGTCGTGAAAATGAGAGCGACCTTGAACAACTTAAAAAATATGAAATTGCCGAAATAGATTTGGTTATAGTTGACCTTTATCCATTTGAAGCGACAGTAGCGAGCGGTGCAAGTGAACAAGATATTATTGAGAAAATAGATATAGGCGGTATATCATTGATACGTGCCGGAGCAAAAAACTTCAAAGATGTTTTAATAGTAAGCTCAATGAAGCAATACGGAGCACTTTTGGAGATACTAAATTCTCAAAATGGCGAAACAACTTTAGAGCAACGTAAAGCTTTTGCCGGCGAAGCTTTTCAAACATCATCGCACTACGATAGTGCAATTTCAACTTATTTTGCGCCAAGCAATAACAAAGTTGCAGAACGAATTAGCTTAAACGATGGCGAAGTACTCCGCTATGGCGAAAATCCACATCAGAGTGCTACTATTTACAAATACAACAATTCAAATTCCGATAGTACTTTAGCAAATGCCTCAGTACTACAAGGGAAAGCACTTTCATATAACAATATGCTCGATGCTGATGCTGCATGGAAAGCAGTAAGCGATGCATATCATGCTGTTTCGGGCATTCAAAACAAAAGTGCTGTTGCGGTAATAAAGCATTTAAACCCATGTGGCTTAGCCGTAGCCGACAATACACAAAAGGCTCTTGAGCTGGCTTGGGCCGGTGATCCTATTTCAGCATTTGGCGGTATTATCGGTTTTACATCGGAAGTAACAGGAGATATTGCGCAATGGTTTGCTGATAAATTTGTTGAAATAATAATAGCACCTAAATTTAGCACCGAAGCCAAAGAGATATTTGCAAAGAAAAAAAATTTACGCTTACTTGAAACACCTGTAAAACCTGAAATAACAGGTGAAAAACTTATCCGTTCGGTTAGCGGAGCAATACTTATTCAGGACGAAGACGAAGGTATGGACGCTGAATATAAGCCTGTAACTAAGAAAAAGTTTAATGACAAGCAGCTTGATCTTGCAAAATTCGGAACACAGGCATGTAAGCATTTAAAAAGTAATGCAATAGCACTTGTTACTCAAAACTCTGATGGCTCTTATTGGCTTACAGGAGCAGGAATGGGGCAGCCAAACAGGCTCGATAGCTTACGCTGGTTAACTATACCTCGTTTTGAGCTAAAAGAGAGTGTAAATATAGAAGAGGCTGTTCTTATATCTGATGCTTTCTTTCCATTCAAAGATAGTATAGAAGTAGCCAATGAGTATGGCATTAAGTATATTGTAGAACCGGGCGGAAGCATTCGCGATGAAGAGGTTATAGGTGCTTGCGACGATTTTGGAATTGCAATGGTATTTACAGGAAAACGACATTTTAAACATTAATATATCAATAGAAACTATGGGACTATTTTCCTTTTTAACACAAGAAATTGCTATTGATTTGGGTACAGCCAATACAATTATTATTCACAACGATAAAATTGTAGTAGATGAACCTTCAATTGTTGCTATTGACAACACTACAAAAAAGCTAATAGCGATAGGTGAGAAAGCCCGCCAAATGCATGGTAAAACTCACGAAAATATTAAGACTGTTCGTCCGCTACGTGATGGTGTAATTGCCGATTTTGATGCTGCCGAGAAGATGATTCGCGGCATGATTAAGATGATGAATAAAAACAAGACGCAGATATTTAATCCGGCTCTTAAAATTGTAATATGCATACCGTCGGGTAGTACTGAGGTTGAGATACGTGCGGTTCGCGATTCGTCGGAACACGCAGGTGGCCGTGAAGTGCTAATGATTTATGAGCCAATGGCAGCAGCAATAGGTATGGGCGTTGATGTAGAAGCACCGGAAGGTCACATGGTGGTAGATATAGGTGGAGGAACAACAGAGATTGCAGTTATATCACTTGGCGGTATTGTTTCTAATCAGTCGATTCGTATTGCCGGCGACGATTTTACAGCCGATATTAGAGAGTATATGCGTCATCAGCACAATATTAAAATAGGTGAACGTACTGCTGAAGAGATAAAAATAAATGTTGGGTCGGCACTTCCCGACCTTGATGAGCCTCCGGCTGATTATGTTGTTCGCGGGCCTCACCAAATGACTGCTTTGCCAATGGAAATACCTGTTTCATACCAGGAAATCGCACATTGTCTTGACAGGTCGATCAGTAAAATTGAGGCTGCTATTTTGGCAACACTTGAACATACTCCTCCGGAATTGTATGCCGACATTTACAGTAAAGGTATATTTTTAGCAGGTGGGGGTGCTTTACTTCGCGGTTTAGACAGAAGGCTTGAAGAAAAAACAAAGATACCGTTCCACGTGGCAGAAGATCCATTGCATGCAGTTGCAAGAGGAACCGGAATAGCTTTAAAAAACTCAGACAAGTTCTCATTCCTTATAAAATAAAGAATAAATGATATTGAAACTCCCGAATTTGATTTGGGGGTTTCTTTTTTGTAGATTATATTTAGAATTATTTTTAATTGCGATAAACGGTGAGAAACTTATTAAACTTTATTCTTAAACATCACTTTGTACTTCTTTTTATCGTATTTGAAATTATTTCATTCTTTTTCCTTATACAATTTAATAACTACCAAAAATCGACTTTTATTAATTCATCAAATACTATTGGTAGTAAAGCTTACAGAACCTCCAATTCAGTAGGACAGTATTTTGCACTTCGAAATGAGAATATTTTACTTAACAAAGCTCTAAAAGAACTATATTCTGAAAATACAATTCTTTATAAGAACCATAAAGTGTCGACCTCAATGATACTTGATTCGGTTATGTTACAGCAGTATACTTTGATACCGGGCTTAGTAATAAACAATTCGGCAAACAAGCAGAATAACTACATGACTCTAAATATTGGGAAAAACCAAGGGGTAGATAAAGGAATGGCGGTAATATCGCCTGCCGGTATTGTTGGAGTAATTAAAGATGTTTCGAATAACTTTTCGTCGGTTATAAGTTTACTAAACCAAAATTTACGAATTAGTGCTTTGGTAAAAAAGAATGGATATTACGGAACCTTAAAATGGGAAGGTCGCAGTTATGAATATGCAAGTTTATATGACTTGCCGGGGCACATAAATATAAATATAGGCGATACTATAATAACCAGTGGGTATTCGGCAATATTCCCAAAGGGCATTTTAATAGGAACTGTTTCTGAAATTGATAATTATAAGGGAGGCGACTTTTTTAAAATCAGAGTTAAGCTAACAACTAACTTTAAAAATATATCGAATATAATGGTTGTAAAGAACCTATTGAAAGATGAGCAATTACAACTTGAATTGAAAGCTGAAAATGATTAAAATATTAGGCAGAAATATATTGCGTTTTTTTGTACTTATAGCTTTGCAGGTTTGGGTATTTAATAACATTGAATTCAGTGGATTTGTAAATCCGTATATTTATATTTTATTCATACTTCTGTTACCTTTTGAAACACCCAAAGTGGTATTGTTGTTTTTGGCAATGCTTTTAGGTTTATCGGTCGATATGTTTACCGATACACTAGGAATGCATGCTTCGGCATCGGTATTTATGGCTTTTATACGTCCGTATATATTGCTCACCATATCGCCTCGCGACGGATATGAACCTGGAACATTTCCGCGAGCATATTACTATGGTTTTATATGGTTTTTCAAGTATTCACTAATACTTATTTTGTTACACCACTTGTTTTTATTTACTGTTGAAACATTTAGCTTCATAAACTACTATCTGGTAATATGGAGAACAATTCTAAGCACAGTGTTTACTTCAATTGCAGTAATGATAAGCCAATTTATAATTTTCAGAAAGTAAAATGAACCCTTTTCAGAATAGAAAATATATTATAGCCGGTATATTCATTCTGGTGGTTCTGATATATATTGCCCGTCTTTTCTTTCTTCAGGTTGTAGATCAATCGTATAAAATGTCGGCGTCGAATAATGTATTACGCTATGTAACCGAATATCCTTCACGCGGGCATATATATGACCGGAATGGGGAGTTGTTGGTTTATAACGAAATAGCTTACGACTTGCTTGTAATACCTAACCAGTTGGAGGCTTTTGATACTGTAAAATTCTGTGAATTTTTAGGACTATCAAAGGAGCAAGTTGAGAAACGATTAATAAAAGCAAAAAAATATTCCCGTTTTAAGGCTTCTGTATTTGAGAAACAAATATCGATAGAGTCATTTGCCCCTTTTCAGGAATGGCTTTATACATTTAAAGGGTTCTTTGTGGAAACAAGAACTCTGCGTAAATATAATTATCCTATTGCTGCCCATTTGCTTGGCTATGTTGGCGAAGTAAGTGAACAAAAAACCAATAAAGATGATTACTACAAATCGGGCGACTACATTGGTGTTAGCGGTGTCGAAAATTCGTATGAGGAGGTTCTGAGAGGTAAAAAGGGTGTTGAAATATTTATGGTTGATGTTCATAACAGAATAAAAGGGCGATATAAGGAGGGGAGATATGATACTGCAGCTGTTCATGGCGATGACATAAAACTTACTATTGATGCAGAACTACAAAAATACGGTGAGTTTTTAATGCAAAACAAAATAGGTAGTATTGTTGCATTAGAGCCTAGTACCGGTGAGATTCTTGCATTAGTATCAAGTCCGAGTTATAATCCTGAATTATTAGTTGGTCGCGAGAGGGGCGACAATTACAAAATACTTGAAGCCGACACTCTTAAGCCAATGTTTAACAGGCCACTAATGGCACGTTACCCGCCCGGATCAACATTTAAATTAGTGCAAGCTTTGGTTGGGCAAAGCGAGAATATTATATGGCCGAATACTCGTTTTCATTGTTTTTATGGGTATACAGTTGGTAATTTCCATATGGGTTGTCATTATCATATGGATGAACTAAATCTGGAACAATCAATTCAGCACTCTTGTAATGCATGGTATGCTAATGCTTTCAGAAGTTTTCTTGACCATCCGAAATATGGAGGTATATATAATTCATACAACATATGGCGCGACAAAGTTACTTCGTTTGGTTTTGGCAAAAAGCTTGATGTTGATTTGCCTCATGAAGTAAACGGTTATATACCTACGTTAAATTATTATGACAGAGTATACGGGGAAGGTCGTTTGCGCTCGTTGAATATTGTTTCATTGGCCATAGGTCAGGGTGAGCTTTTAATTACCCCTGTTCAAATGGCAAATATGGCGGCTGCTATTGCAAACCGCGGCTACTACTATACTCCTCATGTAATAAAGGAGCTGCCTGAAAGATATAATGAAAGGCAATTGCCTTATTTAGTAAAGCGATATACCGATATTGATTCGGTATACTTTAATCATGTAGTTGAGGGGATGTACTTGGCAGTACATGGTGGCCCGGGCAGTACATCGACAGGAACACTTATACCGGGACTTGATGTGTGTGGAAAAACAGGTACAGCCGAAAATCCGCATGGAAAAGATCACTCAATATTTGTAGCATTTGCACCAAAGAACAATCCGAAAATAGCACTCTCAGTATATGTTGAAAATGGTGGTTACGGTGCTACGTGGGCTGTTCCAATAGCCCGGTTAATGATGGAGAAATACTTTAACGACTCTATTCAGTATAAATGGATAGAAGACCGAATTGTAAACGCAAATTTACTCAATGCAAAGGAGAACAAATAGCATATTGAATAACCTTGACTGGCTAACAGTAGGTATATATTTTATACTTGTAATTATGGGCTGGTTCAACATATATTCGGCAGTACTTATTGAAGATCAGCATGAGACATTCTCAATGGCTACACGCTATGGCAAGCAGCTGATATGGGTTGGTGCATCGGTTGTAATATTAATTATAGCTCTGATTATTGACAGTAAGTTTTATTCCTCATTTGCTGCTATTATTTACGCTTCCATCATATTTCTGCTTTTAGCAGTATTATTGGTTGGGACAGAAATAAACGGAGCTACATCGTGGATTGTAATAGGTCCGATAAGGCTGCAGCCGGCAGAGTTTTCTAAAGTTGCAACAGCTTTAGCTTTGGCTAAATTTCTAGGGCGACATAACTTTAAGCCCACGGAATTTAAAACTTTTATAGGTTTTTCGCTCATTGCTTTTTTCCCGGTTGTATTAATTCTTGCACAAAACGATACAGGATCTGCTTTAGTGTTTTTTATTTTCTTGTTAGTGTATTTCAGAGAAGGAATGCCTTCAATATATTTAATAGTAGGGTTGCTTGCAGGGGTGCTATTTTTATTATCGTTAATACTGCCTACATATACTATAATAATGTTAATAGAAGCGTTTGCTCTAATTTCATTGTATATACTCCGACGTAATAGAAGAGAGCTATTGGTTGCTTTTATTCCGCTAGTGGTTCTGACAGTTATTCTTTGGATTGGTTTTAGCTACTTATTACCCGATACATCGAAAACTATTTCGGTTGTATTGGCTCCTGTAATATTATCATTTTGGTACATTGTAAAAATATATAAGCACAAAATTAAACATGGTTATTTTATACTTGCAGTACTTTTTGCTTCTATATCTTTTACTTACTCTGTCGATTATGTTTTTGACAATGTTTTGGGAGCTCATCAACAATTACGTATTAAAGTGCTTCTTGGATTAGAGTCAGATCCGTATGGGGCAGGATATAATGTAAATCAGTCGATGATAGCGATAGGTTCAGGTGGGCCGGCAGGTAAAGGTTATTTGCAGGGGACACAAACAAAGTTCAAATTCGTTCCTGAGCAAAGTACCGATTTTATTTTTTGCACCGTTGGCGAGGAATGGGGCTTTTTAGGCACAACTGTTGTTCTGCTTTTATTTTTAGCACTGTTGATAAGGCTGGTTTTTTTGGCAGAAAGGCAAAAATCGAAGTTTAGCAGGATATATGGCTATGGGGTAGCCTGCATATTCTTTTTTCATGTTGCTATAAACGTAGGCATGACTATTGGGCTTGCTCCGGTAATTGGTATACCGCTCCCTTTTTTTAGTTATGGAGGTTCATCGCTATGGGCATTTACACTTTTGCTTTTTATATTCCTAAAGCTCGACGCTAACAGAGATCAATTAATAACCTAATATATTATGGATAATCTTCTTTTATCCTGCTATTTTTCTTTTTCAATAACCCCCCTAAAGGTAATATTCCTGCATTTTCCATATTACGCTTATTAACCTCGTAAATAATACCATTGTCGTAATTACGAACAAAAAAATTAATCATAGCAACACGTTCGGCTCTATCGGTAATAATTAATGTTGGGTGACCATCGATTTTTCCATTTAGATAGTTTATTATTTTATCGGTAACGAATACTTTATCGGACAAATAGAGGATGTCACATTGCTCAATATCGTCAATTCTATAAAATTCAACAATATCAATTTTCTTCCCCAGAATAGTTTTGTTTTCAGACATTTGCCTAAGCTCACCGGCCATTTCAGAATCGCGTACAACTCCAATGGTAAACCCCTTGCCAAATTGCGAACGGTCTTCCCATCGAACATATTTGGTAATATTAAGCATAAACAGTGCTTTTTTTGTTTGCTCTGCAGGCGTTTGGCTAAATGAAACTATTGATATAAAAACAAGAATTAAAGTTAAGCGAAAACTCATAATAAATACTAAA
Source organism: Bacteroidota bacterium (assembly GCA_003250355.1). Classification (GTDB taxonomy): domain Bacteria; phylum Bacteroidota; class Bacteroidia; order Bacteroidales; family SZUA-534; genus SZUA-534. The sequence goes on along the minus strand of QKGS01000013.1, from coordinate 13,627 downwards.
TTTTGAATAAGCGTCCTAAAATTAGTACACAAAAACCTACAAGTAATATTTCAAAATGTATGTGGGTAAACCACTTAACTGTAATCCAGCCATACTCACCTAATACTGCAACTGCACCTGTAATAAGTGCAATAATCCATACTATTTTAGAAACTTTTGCTTTGCTCATAATAATTGTCATTTAATTCAGAAAGTTAAAAATTTTAATAGAAAGCAAACAAATTATGTTGGTTAATAATTATAATTTTGTTGGAAAAATGGAAACTAAAAAAATAATACAGAGTTTAGATTGATCAACAAAACATATATAATAGCACTCTTTTTTTTGTGTTTATTTTCGGATAATACATTCTCTCAGCATAACTTATTTAACGATTCTGACTACTTTTTTATTAATAAGAGCGACAATTATTTTGTATGCAACAATATAACACTGTATGATTCTTTATTTGAGTTACTTACATCAATAGGGCTAAGGGGCGAAGGGCGAGCTAGTATTGTTCATATAGGGGATTCGCACATACAGGCCGATTACTTTTCCGGAAATTTCAGAAAATATTTGCAAACATTTTTTCTTGGCTCTCAATCGGGGCGCGGATTTGTTTTTCCATACAAAGTGGCAAAAACAAACAACCCCCTTTCTTACTCTGTAACATCGAAGGGGATATGGGAACATTGCAAAAATATAGAACATAATTTTAAATGTGAACTTGGGCTGGCGGGAATGGCAGTAATAACAAAAGACCAAAATGCTGAGATATCGGTAAATATTGAAGACAAAACTATGAAAGGGTATGATTTTAACCGACTAATGGTATTTCATAAATTCGGGAATAAAGAGTATGCTCCATATGTTTCGGGTGCCGATAGTATAATCGCATTCCCCCAACAGGGATATACTCTTTTTAAATTCAATGAAAACAGAAAAAGGTTAACCTTGCAACTAAAACAGACCGATACTTTGCAAAATAATTTTAGCCTGTACGGTTTCAATTTCGATTCTGATGATAACGGAATATTTTATCATACAGTAGGGGTAAATGGTGCCAGAGTAGATTCTTATTTGAAATGTAAATATTTTGTCCCACATTTGAGTTCATTGCAGCCCGATTGGGTTATAGTTTCGCTGGGGACAAACGATGTGTATACAAATAATTTTAATGCTACACGGTTTGAAGAGAATTTGAATAAACTAATAATTAATATTCAGCTAGCCTCGCCAACTGCTGCAATTTTGTTTACCACTCCGGGCGACCATCTAATGAAGCGAAAATATAGGAACGATGCACTCCCCGAAATTAATGAGATAATAAAACAAAAAGCAATGGAATATGGGCAAAGTTACTGGGATTTATATTCAGTAATGGGAGGTGACAGTTCAACGGTGGCTTGGTATAAAGAAGGACTTGGCCATACCGATTATCTTCATTTTACGGAGAAAGGTTACTTGCTTCAAGCGCAGTTGTTTTTTGAGGCATTTTTACATTCTTACGATACATTTTTAGAAGAGAAAATATTGAATAAGTAAACTATAAATATTAAATGATACATAATCCTCCAAGTTGGTTCAGAAAGCTATATGGTGCAATGAACTGGAAAATAGAATCGGAAGAAAAAGCATTATATCTCACTTTCGACGATGGCCCTACTCCTGAAGTTACAGAAAGGGTTCTTTCGCTTCTTGCCAACTATAATGCAAAAGCCACATTTTTCTGCATAGGCCGCAATGTTGACCGTCATATCGATATTTATAATAAAATATTATCTGAAGGTCATTCAGTAGGCAATCATACATACAGCCATTTGAAAGGGTGGAGTGTTAGTTGTGACGAATATATTGCCGATATTGAACTGGCTTCACAGCTTGTAAAATCGAATATATTTCGTCCACCATATGGTCGTATTAGCGGAAAGCAAATAAAAGCGGTTAACGAAATGGGGTATCGGTTTTATATGTGGGATGTTTTGTCGGAAGACTATAATACTAATAAGAGGCCGGAGCAATGTCTGAGATATGTTACCAAATACACTACTCCCGGGTCAATTATTGTATTTCACGACTCTATTAAGGCGTCAAAAAATTTGTATGCAATACTTCCTGAAATTTTGGCAAAGTATTCCAAAGAAGGTTATGTTTTTAAGAGTATAGAGTAGAGTTAAAATAGAAACAATATTTTAATAAATGCTGAATTGTAGTCAAATTAAAGTGTTGTTAATAATTATATACCCTCGAAACAGGAATGTCAACATAAAAAGCGGTGCCCTTATCGATCTTCGACTCAAAGCTGATTTCACCCTTTAGTAAGTCTGTATTTTCTTTTGCAATTGACAAACCCAGACCTAATCCTCCATACTGCCTCGTTAATGTAAATTCGGCCTGTGAAAAACGGGTAAATACCTTTTTCTTTTTATCGTCGGTAATACCTACTCCGGTGTCAATAACAAAGAACCTAAGTAATGCTTTATTGTCCGATTTGGCTTTTACTTTATAGCCAAAAGTTATAGAACCTTTTTCGGTGTATTTTACCGCATTGTCGAGCAGGTTATTCAATATTTTGCGTAGTTTATTGTCGTCGTAAATAAATGTACTTTCATTGTCGTTCATTTCGGTTGAAAGGGTCAGCGACACCGGTTTGCCCTTTAGTTTTTCGCTTACCACCTGATAAACTTCTTTCAAACTTTTATTAAGCACTACCGGAGCTTCAAACATTTTAATTTGCTTTGTGCTCAATTGCGACATTTCAATTATATTTTCAATAATAGATAGTAACTGGTGTGAACTATTTTGTATAGTATTGATATATAAACATTTTGAATCATTACTTATGTCGGGGTCGCTTAGTAATTGCGAGAAACCAATAATAGCATTCATTGGTGTACGTATTTCGTGCGACATATTATTTAAGAATTCGGTTTTTAAGTGGTCGCTTTCTTCGGCTCTCTCTTTCGCCTTTTCCAACTCTTCGTACGACTCGGTAAGGGCGTCGGTAGTAGCTTTCAGTTCTTCATTGGAGGCGCGTATCTCTTCTTCGCTTGTTAAAAGTTCTTGATTCTTTAGTTCCTTCTCTTTAAGCTCTTGCTCAGCTTTTGCTATGGAAATACCAATAAACTTTTTTGAATAAAACACAACTAGCGTAACAGCAATTACTATAAATGTATGATTAATATATGCTGCTGTATACATATCAGCCCTTTCGGGAAAATACTCTAAACTCCTGAAAAACACATGAGTGGTTGTTGCTACAACAAGTAACAGGTTGAGTATTATTATTCTTCTTGAAGAGTAAAGCACCCCAAATATTAAAAATGCAAATATAGAATAGAATCCTTGTATATATTTATATGTAATATCGACCTTATGGGATAATATATTAATAGAAGTTAATAGTATAATTACAGACGCAAGTGAAAAAAAATTTCCGGCAACAGATATCCCTTTGTGTTTTTGTAAAAGCAGCGACATTAGAAGTACTATAACTAAAATGATTTTTGAATAAACCGACATTTCAAAATTTTCGGTTCTGTTCATAAAATCGGTTGCTATTGTCAACAATGTTAGTACTGTGCCTACAAGACATATATTTACAAAAAAGGCTGTTCGTAGTGTATCGAAATACGAACTATTTTGTGAAACATTAAAATATTGGATTACCTTTTTCATTTGCTATAAAATTGCAAATAATAATCTGAACTACACAATCTTTATTACATTTTTAATCAAAAAGCATATGCATATATATGTCAAAAAAATATATTTATTATTTGCGGTTTAACTATCTTTAAGGCTTGATATTTAGCACCGATGAATCGTTTTTTAATTATAATAACAATATTACTATTTTCCATAAGTATATGTGCTCAAACATATAAATATACCAATGAATTTATGTCAATAGGTGTTGGTGCCAGATCGTTTGCTATGGCAAACAGTACCATAACTTCAGTAAAAGGTGAATCGGCAACATATTGGAATCCGGCGGCTCTGACACAACAAATAAATCCCATGAATATTGGATTAATGCACGCCGAATATTTTGCAGGCTTATCGAAATTCGATTTTATAGGTACAGCATTTAAGATAGATAAAAAGGCAAGTTTTGGAGCTTCACTTATACGGTTTGCTGTTGATGACATACCCGATACCCGCAAATTAATTGACGAAAACGGCAATATTCAATTTGATAAGATACGCTCATTTTCGGCGGCAGACTATGCATTTTACCTCAGTTATGCCCGCACAATGCCTGTTGAAGGGCTAAGTATAGGGGGTAATGTAAAAATAATACGTCGCATAGTGGGTAAATTTGCATCGTCGTGGGGGTTTGGTATTGATGCTTCTGCGTTATACACCTACAAACAGTGGAATTTTGCAGCAGTATTGCGCGATGCTACAACTACTTTTAATTCATGGAATTACAATCTTGCTGAGTTAAAAGATATATACATCCTTACGGGAAATGCAATACCGCATAACGGCAGTGAAGTAATGTTGCCAAGGCTGTTACTTGGGGCATCGTATGATTATTCTATTGGCAAAAAATTTGGCGTACTCGGCGAATTGAACTTTGACATAACTACCGATGGTAAGCGCAATGTATTACTAAAGGGCGATCCGTTCAGTATTGACCCTCACGTGGGAATAGAAGCATATTACAAGAAAATTGTTTTTTTACGTGCCGGCATTGGTAATATACAGAAAGAACCGGGGGTAAAAAGAGGCGAGCAATATACTACTGTACAACCAAATATCGGTTTAGGACTTAAAATAAAGCAAATAACTATTGACTATGCCCTTACCGATATTGGTAATGTCTCTGTAGCCGGATATTCGCACGTATTCAGTTTAAGTTTTGCAGTTCAAAACATTAAAAAATGACAAAAACATTTCTAAAATACACTACTGCTATATGTATGTTAGCTTCACTGTTATTTACAACAGTGCAAGCCCAAACATACCATAACGAATGGATAAATCAGGCTCAAACATATTATAGGTTAAGTACACCTAAAACCGGTATATACCGTGTGAGTAAAAGCGAACTTGAGCAGGCAGGAGTATCATTTGCCAATATTACCAGTCCGCAAAACATACAATTATTCAGAAACGGAAAAGAGATACCCTGTTACATACATTATGTAAATGCTGAAAACCTGGAATACATTGAATTTTATGCTGAAAAAAACAATGGTTGGTTCGATGTAGGAATGTATGACAACCCCGAAAACCAGCTGAACCCCCATTTTAGTATGATAAATGATACAGCTGCTGTATTTTTAACATGGAATAATAGGTTCGATAATTTACGATATCAAAACATAAATAATCAGAATTTTTCGGGTTATAGCCCTATTTTATTTTGTTATATCGATACTGTTCAGCAATATATAAATGCTAATGCGGGACAATATCGTGCAGGCCCGGAACCTGTTGAATGCGAATACAATACCGGAGAGGGCTTTTTCGATTCAAAGCGTTTGGAAATAAACGGTTCAGTTATAAAAACAATAGGAACACCAAATTACTATGCCGCAGGAGGTAGCGCAGAGGTGGCGCTTGCTTTTGCATCTATTTCAAGTGGCGATTATTTTATAAATATTAGCGGCCCACAGATAAATGCCGATACAATATTCAACGATAAGCGGGGTATAAAATTTAAGAAAATAATTAGCGCAAATGCATTGTCGGCAAATAACCAGTTTACGTTAAGTAGTTACCCTATTAAAGATACAAAAACATCATATGCAGAACTTTCGTACATAAGTATTAAATACCCATCGTATCTTGCATTTTCCAATAAGGAGGAGCAAAAATTTGCTATACCGGCTAATACCACAACCAGTCTTGTAGAAATAACGGCATTTAACGGAAGTTCTGAGGCTTATATTTTCGATAATACCGGAATGCAAAGGATACTAATGCAAAATTCCGGAGGAACATACAGAGCTCTTATTAAAGCATCGTCGATTAATTCGGAATTGTATGCAGTAAACAGTACATCTGTTTTGAAAGTACCCGAAATAAAGAAAGCTACTATTACAAATTATGCGGCTTTGTCAGGTAAGGTTGTAATTATAAGTCATCCAAATCTTTGGGAGCAGGCTCAAAACTATGCCCTTTACAGAAATGCCGTGTTGGTAAATGTTGAAGAGTTATATACCCAGTTTGGCTATGGTATACCAAAGCATCCGCTTGCAATACGTAATTTTTTGAATTACATTCAGGACAAATGGATTATCAAGCCTGAGTACCTTTTTATAATAGGTAAGGGTGTTGCAGCTCACCAATGCAGATTTAACAGCACAGCGTATAATAATAATCTTGTACCACCAATGGGGCATCCGGCTACCGATGTGTTATTGTCGTCGAATATTCAGAGTAGTGGGATAACACCATCGATACCAACCGGACGACTTTCGGCAAACTCCAATAAGCAGGTGGCCGATTATTTGGCAAAAGTGCAGGCTTTTGAGCTAAACCCGGCTCAGGAGTGGATGAAGCATGCAATACATTTTGGAGGAGGAATAACTGCACAGGAGCAATATTTGTTTGAAAAGTATTTAAAAGGGTATGAAAACACTTTTGAAAATTCATATTTCGGTGGATATGTTTCTACATTTTTAAAGAAAAGCTCCGATCCTATCACTATTTCAAAAACCGATAGTATAGATAATTTAATAAATAACGGTGTGTCGATGATTACCTTTTTCGGACATGGTAATGCAAACGGTTTTGACCAAAATATAGACGAGCCCGATGCGTACAAAAATTTTGGGAGATATCCATTGTTGCTAGCCAATTCGTGTTACTCCGGCGATATATTTTTACCATACCAAAGCAGTCAGAGTGAAAAATGGGTGTTAATACCAGAAAGAGGTTCTATTGGTTTTTTGGCAATGGTTTATGAAGGGATAGCTCATTTTTTGAACACCTTCTCTAGTGATTTGTTTGAAAATTTATGCAATAGCAGTTACGGAGAACCAATTGGAAAAATAATAAGCAAAAGCAGGCAAGAACTTGCTTCTATATCAACAGAGGGTTATTATAAATCGACCATACAGCAGTTTACACTTCATGGCGACCCATGTGTAGTACTCAATAGTTTTGCCAAGCCCGATTTTGTAATAAACCCTAAAAATATAAGTTTTTCTCCATCGGTATTAACAACCGAACTCGATACTTTTTCTCTGATAATTAAGCCGGTAAATATAGCAAAAGCCCAATTATTGCCATTTACTATTACTATTAACCGAATATTTGGCGATGGCACTGTTTACGATACTATTATTACCGTTCCCGAATTATATTATACCACAACTATAAATATAAAATTACCTATTGATAAGTTTAAGGGGTTAGGAATAAATACATTTAGCATTCAGCTCGATTCGTACAATGAAGTAAATGAGCTTAACGAGTCGAACAATTCGGTCTCGGTAGTAACATATATTACCTCGACCAATATATTTCCGGTAGTTCCTTATAAATACAGTCTTATTAATATTCAGAACCCAACATTGAAAATAGCAACAGGCGACCCATTTGCTCAGGAGCAGATAAGTGTATTTGAGATAGATACTTCATATTTGTTTAGCAGTTCGGCAAAAATAAGTAATGAGTTTACACATAGCGGAGGTATTGTTAGTTGGAATCCGGCAATTAATTTTGAAGCAGACAAAACATATTATTGGCGTACATCAAAAGTTTCTGCAGAAACAGTATGGTCGCAAAGCTCATTTTCGATAGATAATGTAGATGAGGGGTGGCAACAAACAGGCATAGGACAAATAAAAGATAATGTATTACAAAACATTAAGTACAATAACACAACAGGAAAAACCGAATTTGAAACCAGCCCTAAAAAACTTACCGTACATACATTTGGAACAGGGGCGTTGGCATCGTATTACGATGTAGCTTACGACATAGACAAAGCCGGCGACTTTGGTTCATGTAATACTAACCGAATGATAGTGGCTATAATAGATTCTACAACCTTAGTTCCGTGGGAGTCGGATAGGGGTAATTATGGGCATGTAAATTACCCGAAATGCAGTAGTCGCAGCAGAACCGACCTGTATTACTGTTTTGCAAACTCAGCTACCGGTATTAGTGCATTAATAAATTTTGTAAATAACCAGGTAGATGAAGGCAACTATGTGTTGATATATAACGCAGGAAATGGTAATTATGAGAGTTGGGGCGAAGATAACTGGAGAGGATTTGAAGATTGGTATCCTAATTCAAGAGTTCGATTGCAAAATAATGGCGATGCATATATTATGCTGTTCAAAAAGGGTGATTCTAACTTTATATATGAACGGACAGCAATAGCAACAGAGCCATTAAGCTTTGAAATATATCTGCAAGCGAATTTTACAAGCGGGTTTATTACAACAGCAAAAATAGGACCGGCAACCGAATGGAATCAAGTATCATTATCGGATAATAAAAGTACTGTTCCGGGCGAATATTCACACGCTCTTATTTATGCAATTGACAATAGCGGCAATGAAACCTTATTGGCCGACACCTTACGCAATGCTCCTGTTGATATAAGCTCGTTATCAGCTGCCAAGTATCCTTATTTAAAGCTTCGCTATGAAACGTATAATCCGGTTACAACCATACCAAATCAGCTGAAAAAATGGAGGGTAACATTTACACCTACTTCAGATATTGCAATAAACCCAATGCGAGGGGGTGAATTTTATTCCGATACTTTAACACAAGGCGACCAAGGGCATTTTTATGTTGCTTATGAAAATATAAGTTATAAAGCATCAGACTCTATTTCCATTAATTACTGGCTTATCGACAATCAAAATAACACATCGTCACTTAAAACAAAAATGTTGCCACCATTGAATATCGGAGAATTTTCATTTGATTCGGTATACTGGGAAACCGGTACTTTGCGCAATAATAATACAATAGTGGTTCAACTAAATTCATTGGGACAAAATGAAATTACCAAAAGTGCATTTCTTGAGCAAAATACTTACAATAATCAAATTCATCGCCGTTTTCTTGTTGAGCTTGACAACACAAACCCCTTGCTCGATGTAACTTTTGACGGCTTACATATAATGGACGGCGATATTGTATCGGCCGAACCCGATATATTGATTCAACTAAAAGATGAAAATCAATATATTCCGCTTAATGATACCAGCTTGTTCTCAGTTTATTTAAAATCGCATAATACGGGAATAGAACAGAAAGTTGAGCTAAATGGTAATCCTAGCGTAACATTTATACCTGCGCAATTGCCTAAGAACAGGGCGCAACTTATATTGTCGGCGAAGTTTCCTGAAGATGGCATATATGAGCTTAGAGTTCAGGCTGTTGACAATAATGGAAATGAATCGGGATTAAATGATTATCACATCTCTTTTGAGGTAATAAATGAAAGCACTATTACAAATGTATTTAACTATCCTAATCCTTTCAGTACATCAACCCGTTTTGTTTTTGAACTTACCGGTTCTGAAATACCCGACGAAATGCGGATAGACATAATAACTGTAACAGGAAAGGTTATAAAATCAATTTATCTTGAAGATTTGGGTCCGATTAATATTGGTAAAAATGTAACTCAATACGCCTGGGATGGGCGTGATAATTTTGGTGATTTAATAGCAAACGGAGTCTATTTTTACCGTTTTTATGCAAAACTCAACGGTAAGCAACTAAAAATAAGAAATACAGGAACAGAGCAATATTTTAAAAATGGATTTGGAAAAATGTATTTATTGCGGTAGTTATTAAAAAAGTCCGTTAATATTAGCGTCAATTTTGTTAATTATATTTCTTAAATCTTCCGGATTTTCTTGAAAGTTAAGGTCATCGGTTTCAATAATCAGCAATTTGCCAAGTTTGTACCCCGATATCCATGCTTCGTATCGTTCGTTTAGCCTCTTTAAATAGTCGAGCCTGATAGAATTTTCATAATCGCGACCTCGTTTTTGTATTTGGCTTACAAGTGTAGGTACTGATGCGCGAAGATATATTAATAAGTCGGGTGGTTGAATTAAAGAATTCATTAATTCATATAAAGAGAAGTAATTGTCAAAATCTCTTTTGCTCATTAAACCCATTGAGTGCAAGTTAGGGGCAAATATGTGAGCATCTTCATATATGGTTCTGTCTTGAATAACTGTTTTGCCCGATTTTCGTATTTTCAGTATCTGACTGTATCGGCTGTTTAAGAAAAACATCTGCAAGTTAAACGACCAACGTTGCATATCGTTGTAAAAATCGTTCAAATACGGATTATCGTCAATGTCTTCGTAGTTAGGCTCCCAATTGTAATTTTTTGACAACAACTTAGTTAACGTTGTTTTTCCCGATCCAATATTTCCGGCAACAGCAATATGCATAATAATAAAATTTTAACAGCACTAAAATAATTAAAATAGAGTTTTAATGTAATAATTTTGATAAATTGTTGTTTAATATTGTCATTTTCTGTTTTTTATTAACGACTAGGTTTGTGAATACTGGACTCCTTGTGAAGTTATGTATGGCCAATGTGTTAATGTATTTAAAATAGAAAGGGGATAGATTGCTACTTTGCTACAATCTACCCCCCTCTTTATCCGATTATCAATTATGCCGTAAAGAATATTGTTGTTGTGTAAAAGTGATTACAAGCTCACCTTTCCGGTGTATTTGAGCCCTGAGCCATTCTGAATTTTCAGAATAACCATTCCCGATGGTAAACTACCTTTATTCACAAACACACTAGTTGCTTTTTCTGTAATTAAGTTTGAAAAAACTACATTCCCAATAATATTATATGCTACTACTGAAATATTATCGTACTCTGCTCCCAGTTCAACTAAAACACCTTCAGTCTGTATTTCCATCTTAGCTTCAGTGCTAGCATTATTATTATTTACCGATACAATATTAAACACCTCTGAAACACCGCTGTAATCAGTCTGACGTAAACGGTAGTATGCAACACCCGATAGAGGATTATTATCAATGTATTTATAATTAAGCGCCTGCGATGAATTACCTGAACCTACAACTTTTGCTATTGGCTCGAAATTAATTCCATTTACTGATCGTTCTATTGTAAAATAGTCGTTGCTCTCTTCCGAAGCTGTTTGCCATACAATATTAACTTTTCCGTCTTTGATATTTACATTAAAAAAAGTTAGCTCTATGGGCAATAATGTAGATCCTCCAGATATTGAACTTGCAGTTTGGCCAAAAATAGTTCCACCACCGGTATAGCTTCCTGCTGTTACACTACCTGTACCTGTAATAGTTACTCCATTGTTTAAGTTTAAGTTTCCGGTAACATCTAACACTCCATCAACAGTACCCGATGTTCCTCCTACCATAGACATATCTCCTCCTATATCAAACAATCCAGCATTTGAAATATCAAACCCGGCACTACCGGAAAAAGTAACATTATCATAGATGGTAAACGAGCCTCCACTCAAAATATTAATCTCCTGACTTCCTCCACTTGCCGATAAGCTCTGCGCTTCAAAAGCTCCAGATATATTCAATATGTTTACACCTCCGGTTACTGACATTGCATCGGCTACATCGAACAAGCTGCCTGCTCCAATATTTACTGTGGTGCCCGAACCTGCAAAATTAAAATCGTCGCCAACAGTTATAGTACTACCAGTGCCTATGTCAATTGTTCCTCCCGACGAAGTTATGTCGGTTCCTATTGTTACCGTTGAATTATCGCCAACTGTAAATGTTTGAGGGGTTGCTAAACTAACATCATTTGTAACTGTTACCGAAGCATTATCATTAATAACAAAATTCCCCTGATTATTATTTATTGCATTGGTAACTAAATTCACATTATCATCTATCACAAAAGTTCCGTTAGTCCCTTTTATTGTAGTAGTTCCTAATACTGTAAATACGTATGCCGGATTTGTTGTTGTAACAGTTAATGTGGCCGGCGATGAAGGCCAACTAAACAAAATGCCGCCAACAGTTACATTGCCAGTCATATTTAGGTTTATGTTATGGTATATGCGAGCATTATCACCAACTCCGGGAACTACACCTCCGGCCCAGGCTGCAGGATCGAACCAATTGGTCGACAAACCACTGGTTGAAATATTTGCATTATATGCAAAAAATGGAACCAGTAACACTAATATAAGTATATTCTTTTTCATTTTAATTGATATTAAATTCTATGTCTTAATACGAGTGAAGATACAATTTGTTATAATCATTTGACAAATATATCATTTTTATACGTGAAATAATTATATAACGTATTAAAGACTTTTAAAAGTATAATTGATTATAGTTAAGTCAAAATATTAGTTTTGTGTTTAAAATCACAAATTCTATTCAATAAAAAATTTTGAAGTTTTTTTATAGCCTAAACTATTTCCTGTTACAATAATCATAACGCCATTTGGCAAGCTGCTAATATTGTGTCTTATACGCGAGGTTTTGTTAAATATTTTATCCACTAAAATATTTCCTGAATTATTGTATATTTTTAAATACACAATTGCATTAAAATAGCCGTAATCAATTATGATTTCATTGCCTTCAAGCTTTATATCACAATCTTTGCTATAATCTGCATTGTAATTAACTGATATTATTTCACTGTATGAAAAGTCTCCATTATAATCGGTTTGTTTTATCCTGTAATAATAAATTCCCGATAGTTTTGGTATGTAATAATAATGGTATGTATTTACAACTTGAGAATTACCTGCACCTTTTTCATTTGCAACTTCATTGAAATCAATTCCATTTAGCGAATATTCGACAGTAAAAAAATCATTATTTTCTTCAGTTGCAGTTTGCCATTCCAGTTTTATTTGTTCATTAACCTGAACTGCCGAAAAGCTAATAAACTCAACCGGCAATGGCCAATACCCCGGTGGCAAGCTTCCTGAAATATTATCGTCGGTAACTGTTGCAGGTCCGGTAATTGGAGCATCACCGGCTGCCCACTCCTGATTAGTATCCCAATCGGTATTTGGCGGATTTGCAAATGGATTATCCGATATTACAATCCTTAAATTTCCTCTCCACGAATCGCTTGCTATACTCCCTCCGGGCATTACAACTATTGATGATTGAGTATCTAACAATAATCTACCCGATAAAATACCATCACCCATTAGCATATTGCCATTTACTTCAATTTCTACATTTGATATTATATTAACATCGTGTCCCGATTCTATTACAATTTGGTCTCCATCCTGTGGAGTCCTTCCCAAATCCCATGTTGTAGGTAAATTCCACCAACCGCTGCCAATAGAACGTATTAATGCGGCATTAATATTTAATGAAAGACTTATAAATAATATTGTTAACAATACGTTTTTCATAAAAATAATAGCGGTATATTAATGAAAAAACACTTTATTATTTATACGAAAATAGGCTGTTAATTGTTTATATATCAGGTGTAAATTATATATTTTGTTTCGCAAATATCTTTTGTTGCAAAGCTTAATACTAATTATTTCAGGTAATTATTTATTCATTATTCACAAATTCTCCCTAACCTCGCAAAAGGCCTGTACTGCTTTCTGTAAATGAGCCATTGTATGCTCTGCCGACAGCTGAACCCTTATTCTTGCTTGCCCTTTGGGTACTACCGGA
>QKGS01000073.1 GCA_003250355.1 Bacteroidota bacterium | reverse complement strand
TCGGTCAGTTATCTGCCGGTATATATATACTTCAGGTAAATGATGGGGCAAGTGTTACTACTGAGAAAATAGTTAAGAAATAATAAAATTATATTAGGGCTGCAATTTGAATTGCAGCCCCTATGCTTCGACATAATTACAAAGCAGTTTTCTAAAAGAGAACTGCTTTTTTAATAAACACTTACACGCAGATAATATACTTACAATACTTTTATTTAACAGCAATAATTATTTATGTAATCTGTTTATTATATGAAATTAGAAAGTTTAAAACTCAGCTTCAACCTTAAAACTTATATTCTTATTCCATACCGGATGGGTAAATTTTATTGTTTCGGCGTGAAGACATAAGCGGGTAGCCTTTGTTCCGTATAGTTCATCGCCCACAATTGGAGTATTTAGCCCCAAATGGTGTGCCGAATGTACTCTAAGCTGGTGAGTACGTCCTGTAACAGGGAAAAAGTGTACCTTTGTTTTATCTTCATATCGCTCTACAACCCTCCAGATAGTTTTTGCCGGCTTGCCATATTCGTAACATACAACTTGTCGGGGGCGGTCGTTTAAATCAACACGCAGCGGTAGTTCAATAACTCCTTCGTTATTGGCAATGTATCCGTTTACAATCGCTACATATCGTTTTTGTATAGTGTTATTTAAAAACTGCTTTTGCAAATGCTCATGAACATCTTTAGTTTTAGCAATTATCATTAATCCCGAAGTAGCCATATCTAGCCTGTGAACAATAAGTGGCTCGGTAGCTTTAGGGTATATATTCTTCATTAAGCTATAAACGCTCTCATTGTCGATTTTACCGGGTACCGATAACAAACCTACAGGCTTATTTATTACCGCTATGTACTCATCGTCATATACTATTTCTATTGTTATTTTCTTATTATCAATCGCAGGTTTTTCATTATTGTAAATGGTTATACCTTTAAGCATATGTCCTAATATAGGTTGGCATTTTAAGCGGCATGCCGGGTAATAATGTCCATGTCGGCGTATTTCTGATACAGGAGGCAATCCCCACCAAAACTCTGCCATTGCCACAGGTATATAATTATACTTATACGCAAATTGCAGTAACTTTGGAGCAGCGCAATCGCCTGCTGCCGAAGGTGGTACTTTTTGGTCGGTTTTTGAAAAAATATCAATCAAATTTCTTTGTTCACCTAAGGCATTAAAGAATGAATAACTCTCAAACAGCTTTTTTTGTAAAAATGCTGATTTTCTTGCCCGCTCGCTTTTTAACTCATTAATGTATTTTATTTGCTCATAATAATTGCTCTGAACTTCCAAAACCTTTTGCTTCCAATAACTTTTTAACCTCGTAAGTTCAGCTTTTTGCCACATACTCTCTTTAGTAAGTTCATTGTCGAATTGCAAAAATGACTCATTGCTCATAGTTTTTATTGCTTCAGTCCGCAACTCTTTTCTTTTGAGTTTTGCCTCTCTAATATGTTTCTTGAAATTGTTTATTTTAGTATTCGCCTCAAACTGTATTCTTATTACCCTTTGCAAACCCTCTGTATATCTATTGCTATTCTCTAACTCAGCAATATTATTATTCAATGCTGTTAATTCAGCTTCCCCTTTAGTGTAAAAGCTTTCCTCGTTATATAAATCGAAAACAGGGGGAACCAATACAACAGGCAATACAATATCATTTTTACCCGAAATAGCAGCCAAATAACCAAGTTCGCCATCTAATGATTTTACAACCAAAACACCAAACATTTTACCTTTTGTATTTTTATTGCTAAGGCATTGCTGCAACTCAGCTACGGCTATTCTACTTAGTTCACAAGGCTCGTAATCGAATGGGTTAGTAAACTTTTCAGGTACAGCAATATTGCTGATATCACCCTTAAACCTTATAAATTCGGCTTGTTGCATAACAGATTCGTAAATTATCCTATAGAATTGAGAAATTGAGTTAAATTATCGGAACGGTCAAGACCAAGTTTTTTTCTCAACCTGTGGCGTAAGGTATGAATACTTTCTACTCCTGAGCCTAGCAATGAAGCCATCTCCTTACTCGAAAAGTTTAATTTAATAAGTGCACACAACTTTAATTCACCCTTTGTAAGTTCTGGGAACTTATTGGTTAAAGTAGTATAAAACCCTGTATTAACCTCAACAAAACGGGCTTCAAATTCCTTCCAGTTATGACTATAATTAACCGAAACGGTTTTAAACAATTTTCTTATTTCCGCCTTTTCGGGCAAATGCTTAGGTTCTAGTAGTTTTGTCTTCAACTCATCTAAATGTTTATCTTTCTCAACCAACTGCAATGCCGATAATGCAAGTTCTTTATTCTTCATCTCAAGCAACTCCTTGCTTTTCTGAGCTTCCAGTTCTTTTTGTTTTATTGCAATTGCCTTGTCGGCTTTATGTTTTAACCGTATTGCTCGTCGCCATAGCAAACCAAATACAATAAGAGAAACCATAACCGATAAAAGAAATAAATTTTCATAAAAACCAACTTTCTTATCGTGTTCCAATTTTTCAATTTTTTGTTGCTGTATAAGCTCTTTACGTAATTCAAGCTCTTTTTTATAGTTATCCGATATTTCAAGCAAAGGTCTGTTATTAAGGCTTCGACTGTCAAATAAAAATAATTCGTGCTTTTTTGCTTTTGATATACTTTCATAAGCTTCTTTATATCTGTTCTGAGTTTTATACAGTTCCGCCATATTTTCATATATCATAGGTATATAATTTGTATGATTTGAACTGTTTCTGGCATAGTTTAGTGCCTGTTTATAGTAGAACTCACTTCGGTTATATTGATTGTCGGCCATATATGCATCGGCCATAAACTTATATAATATAATAAGATACGATGGATTGTTTTCACTAAACCACTTTTGGGTTTCGTTCATCAGCGATATGGCTATCCAGTTCTTTCCAATATTTAAGTTGTAATATGCAAGTTCGGCTTTAATATATACATCGTTTTGTAGTGTAGCATTATGACTATAATATATTGAATAACAACTGTCGATATATATTTTGCTCATATCGAAATTACCCGACTCCCTGTAAAACGTTGTTAAACTCAAATATGCCGATATAAGAAAATTTGGAGTAGCTCTGTTACTGTTTACAAGTTCCCTTCTCAGCCTTAACGATTTATTATAGTATTCTAAAGCTTCGTCGTTACGCAAATAAAAACTATATAACCATCCTATTCCGTCATATACCTGCGATAGCAATATAGAATCGTGATATTGTTCTGCCATAAGTAGTGCATTCCAATAGTTCTCATAAGCATTGGCATATAGTGCTCGGTGCGAATAAATATTTCCCAATTGCAACAGATATTGTAACGAACTGTTTGTGTCGCAATGTTCAATGCTTTCATTAAATAAATTTTCAAGCCTGTATATAGTATCGTTATAATTATTGCTTTGTTCATTCTGAGAATATCCAACTGTATTATGAATAAAAAGAACTGAACAAAACATAAAGAACAATATACTTTTTTGTTTACTAATATACATATTTAATAGAATTTAAAATATTTTAATATAGTGTTGATATAGAATATAATAAGTAAATAATGTTTTGTATTTGTTTAGTAATTTATCGTATATGAATATATATATGTTTACTTTTTGAAATATGCAAAATCATAATTTGAACTAAATATATGAATAACTTGCATGGTGTGAAAATCAATTATTAAAAACTGAAAAAAATTGCGATATGAAAAGAATTCAAACAGTAGATGCATTACGAGGTTTTGCAATTATAGGTATACTATTATTACATAGTATAGAGCATTTTAACTTTTATGTATATCCCGATGCGGCTCAACAATCGGTTGAAATGGCAAGTATGAATAATAATATATGGAATACCATGTTCTTTATATTTGGCAGTAAAGCTTATGGAATTTTTGCTTTACTTTTTGGTTTTACTTTTCACCTGCAATATTCCAAACAGGCAAGTAAGGGGATCGATTTTGGCTCTCGCTTTTTATGGCGAATGGTTTTATTGTTTGGGTTTGGTTGGATAAACTCAATTTTGTTTCCGGGCGAAATATTATTAATATACGCTATTTTGTCACCATCGTTGTTTTTTATAAGAAAACTCAGCAATAAAGCAGTGCTTATATTCTCAATTATATTTCTGTTACAACCGCTCGAAGTTTACTATGCCGTACGAACATATATTGACAGTACATATATAGTACCTGTAATAAATACTGCTAATTTGTGGAATAATGTTGTAGGCTATATTCACGACGGTTCAGTAATTAATATGGTAAAATACTCATATAGCGGAGCTATTAGCACATTTGTATGGTCGTTGCAAACAGGCAGAATCCTACAAACCATTGGTTTATTTGCACTCGGACTATATTTGGGGCGAATTAATATTTTTGAACACACTAAACAGAATTTACAGAAGTTTATGCTCATATTAATTCCCTCTCTTATTATGTTTTCATTAGTACTGGTTGTACACTATTCTTTAGAATCGGAGCAAGGGCCATTTATATACAGAGCAAGAGTATTAACCGAGGTATGGAAGAATCTGTTTCAAATACTATCTATGGTTTCATTATTTGTTATACTTTCATATACTAAAATATTCAAAATTATAACCAAACCTCTTAATTCATATGGGCGTATGAGTCTTTCAAATTATATAATGCAGTCTCTTGCCGGTGGTTTATTGTTTTATCCTTACGGTTTAGGATTGGCATACAAGTTAAATATATTTTACAGTTTGTTGTTAGGCCTTGTACTGGTAATGTTATTTATAGTTCTATGCAATATTTGGTTCAAAATATTCAAACAAGGACCGCTTGAGAAATTATGGCATACTTTAACCTGGTTAAATATTCCGTCATTAAACAAAAGCCTTAAACCTGCATTTATTCATATTCAAAAAGAAGAGAAGCCTAGGAAATTGTCAATAAACAAGTGGTTCTTTTTAATAATACTTCTTTCTATTTCATTTATTTCTTATAGCCAAACATATAAAATTGATGCCATACCTTACCAAATGTCGTTTAGTAACCAATATGACAGCTTTAAAATTAATTCACCCAATGAGTTGCAATTTTCATCTCCTCCTCAAAGCGATCTATTCCGTTCTGCCGATGGCAATTATATAACCAACAAATCGCCACGCTTACTATTCACTCCCGATTCAAATTTTGTATTGTCGGCTAAAATATCATGCAGCTTTGATGCAAAATGGGATGCAGGCGACCTTATTATTTACAACGACTCATTACATTGGGCAAAATTTTGCTTTGAAAAAGATTATCAGAATCACTCTCGTGTTGTTTCGGTAGTTTGCAACACTATTGCCGACGACTGTAACTCAATGCTTGTAGATACTAACTATGTGTACTATAAAATAGCCGGTAATTTAAAGTACCATTCGTTTACTCTCTATTATTCAGCCAATGGAGTAGAGTGGTTTCTGATTCGATCATTTGCTTTGCAAAAAATTGATACTCTGAAAGTTGGTTTTTGTGTTCAATCGCCGGTAGGGAATGGAGCATCTGCTATATTTTCTGATATAAAATATTCAAACAAACAAATAGCAGACTGGTGGGCAGGGGAATAGCAGTAAGTTTATATGTTGTTAGCATAAAATAACAAAGACAAAAATGAACACTAATTGATTTCCTTAGGGCGATTTTAATTAGTGTTCATTTGTACCAAAAGTGGCTTGCTTTTTATGCGAAATATCTTCTATTCTACTCCACCTAAAGGGCGAGCGTATAGTTCCACATCTTTTTTCTCTATTTTTTTATTACAGAGTATTAGTAAGCGTTCAATTACATTTCTGAATTCGCGTATATTTCCTGTCCAGTTTATTTTTTGCAGTTCTTCCAATGCGTTTTTTTCAATCTCAACTTTTGGTACGCCGTATTCATTACATATCTGAGTTATAAAATAATCGGCAAGTAAGGGAATATCGTCTTTGCGTTCATTAAGAGTAGGTACATGAATCAGTATTACACTTAATCTATGGTAAAGGTCTTCGCGAAATTGTTTTGTCTCTATCTCTTCTTTAAGGTTCTTATTGGTAGCTGCCAGTACACGCACATCTACATTTATATCTTTGTCGCTACCTACCCTTGTTATTTTATTTTCTTGTAAGGCTCTTAATACTTTAGCCTGTGCCGATAGGCTCATATCACCTATTTCGTCGAGGAATATTGTACCTCCGTCGGCTTGTTCAAACTTTCCTTTGCGTTGTTTATTGGCTGAGGTAAATGCCCCTTTTTCATGTCCAAACAATTCGCTTTCAATTAGCTCAGAAGGGATTGCTGCACAGTTAACCTCAACAAAAGGTTTGTCGGCTCTTGGGCTTTTATCGTGTAACCACCTGGCAACAACTTCTTTGCCGGTACCATTTTCGCCTGTTATAAGTACACGGGCATCGGTTGGTGCTACTCGCTCTATCATATCTTTTATTTGCGATATAGCAGGTGAGTCGCCAACCATTTCATAGTTTTTACTTATTTTTTTACGTAATACTTTGGTTTCATGAACCAGTTCTTTTCTGTCCATAGCATTGCGTAGTGTAACAAGCAATCGGTTCAGGTCAAGAGGCTTCTCTATAAAGTCGTAAGCTCCTTTTTTTATAGCTGCAACAGCAGTATCAACATTGCCATGCCCCGATATCATAATAACAGGTAACCCCGGATACGATTGTACTACCTCATCGAGTACTTCGTTTCCATCTATGCCCGGCATTTTAATATCAAGAAGCATTACATCAAATTCGTTCGACCGCAATGTATCAATAGCTTCTGTGCCATTTTCGGCAAGAATAACTTCGTGCTTTTCGTATTCAAGAATCTCTTTTAATGAATTTCTGATACTGCGCTCATCGTCAACAACTAACACTCTAGCCATACTAAATATGCTTTGCCAGTTTAACAGCTACACCTTCTTTTAATGCAAATGAAGCCTGAATAATGGTTGATACCTTTGTAATATCGAGAACAGCTTTTGTTAAAATGGCAGCCACTACAATAGTGTTAACACGAACAGGGTCGAGCCCCGGCATATTGTCGCGCTGTGTACGGTTCGATTTAAGCAATATTTCCAACAATTGTTTAAATTCCTGAAGGGTTATAAAATATCTTAAAGTTGATTTTGGGAGCATTAGCCCTGTTTTTTCAAAATATATCATTTCAGCATAGCTGTCGAATGCTCCCGATGAACCAACTAAGCGAGTTACCGGAAACTGCATTATAGCTTCGCGTAATGGGGTAAGTTCCAGTTTTAAGTAGTGCATGAGTTTATCAATCTCTTCCTGCTTAATAGGGTCCGATGGTTTAAACATATCGAGTAGTCGGGCACCGCCAAGCTGAAGACTTTGTTTCCACAGAACTATATCTTTGTTGGCAATAATAAATTCGATACTTCCTCCGCCAATATCCATTATCAGAAAACTGTCGTCGGTAAACTGAATAGCCTGCGAAACCCCCTGGTATATATACTCAGCTTCCTGCTGCCCCGAAATAGTCTCTATCTGGATATTTAGTTCTTCCGAAACCTTGTTAATAAAGGGTCCCGAATTAGTAGCCGAACGAATTGCCGATGTTCCGAATGCAACAGTTTTTTCACATTTAAACTCATTAATAAGTTGTCGGAATCCGCGTAAAACGGTATATGCTCTGTTTAATGCTTTTTCCGATATATAACCTTCGTTTATCCCTTCTTCACCAAGCATTACTGCCGATTTGGTGTTCAGCAATGTTTCAAATGTCTGGTCTTCTTTTATTTCTGCTATTAACAGGTTAAATGTATTTGTACCTAAATCTATTATACCAATTTTCATGCAGTTTATTTTTATAATATTTTGAAATGTCTTAGTTTTTATACTTAATCCATTTGTACATTTCTTTCCAACTTGGTTTTTTGCCGTACATAAGTATTCCTGTACGATATACTTTCGAAGCTAACCACGTAAATATAATAAAAGTAATGATAAGCAACATTGCCGATAAAAAAATCTGGGAATATGGAACACCAAACGGTATTCGTGCCATCATTACAATAGGCGATGTAAATGGAATAATTGAGCACCAGTAGGTAAGGGCGCTTTCAGGGTTTTGTACAGTATTTATCATTACAAATATGGCAAATATTAACGGTAAAGTTACAGGTAACATAAATTGTTGAGTATCAGTATCGCCATCAACTGCTGAACCTACCGCAGCAAATAGTGAACCATAAAGGAAGTATCCGCCTAAAAAGAAGAATATAAATGATAGTATAATTACAGCAAAGTCAATATTGTGTAGCGATAATAGCATTCCGGTAAGTTCCCGGTTTATTAAGTCGGTATCAACCTGTTGGGTTGCTATTGAGCTACCTGTATCCATAAAATCCTGAATCCTCACAGTTTCATTAAGGTTTTCAACATCGGGCATAAACATTGGCGATACTATTGCACTTATTCCAATTGTAAGAACTATCCAAATAGCAAATTGTGTTAATGCAACCATACCTACTCCAAGTATTTTACCCATAAGTAACTGAAAAGGCTTTACCGATGAAATTATAACTTCAATAATCCTGTTCGATTTTTCCTCTATCACACCCCGCATAACCTGAGTTCCCGAAAAGAACAGAGTAAAATATATAAGAAAACCAACCACATAGCCCACTATCATTGCAAGGGTAAAGTTACTCTCTTTTTCATCGCCACTTTCCGATAGCTTTACCGAACGTACTGTAATGTTAGTTTTAACAGCATTCAGAGTTTCCTGTGTTATGCCAAATGTTTTAAGCTTATCACTTTCAAGCTTTTTTTCAATAGTGTTGGCTATATGCATTCGTACACCAAGCCCCGGCGATTTGTTGCTGTACATATGCACAGCATTGGGTGAGCTAACCACTACATGGCTTATAAATAAAAGTGCATAATAGCGACTGTTGTGAAACTCATTTTTGTATTTATTAAGGTCGGCATTGGGTAAATACTCAAATTTTAAATACTCAGTTTCAGGAAACGCTCCATAAAACAAATGCGACGAATCGGCAACTGCAATAATCTTCATTTCGGTATCTTCCATTTGAGCCATATATGTTGGTACTATCATCATACCGGCAAATAGTAGCGGCCCTATTATACACATAATCAGGAACGACTTCTTTCTCACTCTGGTTGTGTATTCTCTGCTTATTATAGTAAAAGTTTTATTCATATTATTTATTTTCCCCGGTTACTGCTTTTATAAATATTTCATTCATGTTAGGAACAAACTCATTGAATGAGATTAACTCTCCATTTTTTATAATTTTTTCAATCAGACTATTTGAGTTTATGCTTTCGGGCAGCGATACCTTTATATAATTATTTGCTTCGTGCTCTGAATGTTCTACTATTTCAAAGCCCGAAAGCGATTCTAAAACATATTGAAAGCTCCCGGTGTATTTACATTCATAAATGTGTCCTTTGTAACGATTTCGCACATCGGTAACTGAACCTTCAAGTATTTTTTCAGAATTGTTAATTAATGCAATATTGTCGCAAACCTCTTCAACCGATGTCATATTGTGAGTTGAGAAAATAACAGTTGCCCCTTTATTTTTAAGCTCCAAAATCTCATTTTTAAGCATATTGGCATTTATAGGGTCAAATCCGCTAAATGGTTCATCGAATATAAGTAATTCGGGTTCGTGCAATATTGTTACAATAAACTGAACTTTTTGCTGCATCCCTTTTGAAAGCTCCTCAACTTTTCTGTGCCACCATGGCATTATTTCAAACTTATTGAACCAGTATTTTAGCCTTTTAGTTGCATCACTTTTAGTAAGGCCTTTAAGTTGGGCAAGGTAAATAGCTTGTTCACCCACTTTCATTTTTTTATACAAACCGCGCTCTTCGGGCAAATAGCCTATTCGCTCAACATCGGTAGCTTTTAGTGGTTGCCCTTTAAATAAAACAGTGCCGCTGTCGGGTGCAGTTATTTGATTTATAATTCGTATAAGCGTTGTTTTTCCTGCACCATTTGGTCCCAATAAACCAAATACTTTCGATTCGGGAATATCAATACTTACATTATTCAGTGCGGTATGGCCTGAATATGTTTTTGTTACATTTTCTATACTGAATATATTCATATCTGGAATATCAAATATTTTAAAGTTGCCTAATATACGTAGTTTGAGATAAAACTATTATAACACTTTGAGTAAATAAGCAGTAAAAAGTTACAGACCTGCCCCATTTTTATGCAAATTTCTTTTGTTTTAAGTTTGTAACGTATTTATACTAAGAAAAAACATCTTGCCTTTTTAAAGAAAAACGATATATTTGCGCGATTGAAAGAAATTAAGAAATTAAATAATTGTAAATCATTACAAATCATTAACAATGCAAAACAAAGGAGCTATCAGATTTATTGCTATCCTGTTCGCAGTAGTTTGTTTATATCAACTATCGTTTACATGGATATCATCGAGAGAAGAAAAAAAGGCAGATGAATATGCACAAGGCGATTTAGTGAAGAAAAATGTTTATTTAGATTCACTAGCATCGGAACCGGTATATAACCTTTTGGTAAAAAAATTCTCGTACCGTGAAGTAAAAGAACGTGAGCTAAACCTGGGTCTTGACCTAAAGGGTGGTATGAACGTAACGTTAGAAATATCAGTTATTGATGTAATACGTTCGCTCTCGAATTACAATACTGACGAAACATTTAACAAAGCAATAGCTTTAGCAAAGCAAAAGCAGGTAAATGACGGCCAGTCTAATTTTGTTACTCTTTTTGGTCAGGCTTTTGAAGAGTTAGACCCTAATGCACGTTTAGCCGCAATATTCAATACTATTGAATTAAAAGATAAGGTAAACTTCAATTCAACAAACGAAGAAGTTCTTGAAATATTAAAGGCTGAGGCCGAAAGTGCAATTTCGAACTCATTCAACATTTTGCGTACTCGTATCGACCGTTTTGGAGTAACTCAACCAAATATTCAACGCTTAGGAACTACCGGAAGAATTTTAGTAGAGTTGCCAGGTATTAAAGACCCGGAGAGGGTTCGTAAATTACTTCAGGGAACTGCTAATCTTGAATTTTGGGAAACATACGACAATGCTGAAGTTGTTCAATACTTATATGCTGCTAACGATAAAGTAAAAGAGATACTTGAAGCAAAAGAAGTTCTTGTAGCAGAGGCAGGTGAAGAAATAATAGAAGAGGCAAAACCTGAATTATTTGAAAATGCCGATACTGCTTCATCAGAATTGTCGTTAATAGACCAGTTAGAAAGCGATACAACCTCTACTGCTGCCGACTCGGCAAATATGGATATTGCAAAGCAATTCCCTTTATTCTCTGTTTTACAACCACGTTTTTCGAGAGATAATCAACCACTACCCGGAGCTGCTATTGGTTACAGCCACTTTAAAGATACTGCTAAAGTTAACCAGTATTTGAATATGGCTCAGGTTAAAAGCTTATTCCCTCGTCAAATGAGACTAATGTGGACTGTAAAATCAGTTGATGATGGTGGTAACTTCTTTGAACTTGTTGCAATAAAAGTTACAAGTCGCGATGGCAGAGCTGCTCTTGAAGGCGATGTGGTAACCGGTGCTCGCGAAGAGTATGCACAAGGACGTGGCGATGCTGAGGTATCAATGAGCATGAATGCCGAAGGTGCTAAAACATGGGCTCGCTTAACAAGAGAGAACATAGGAAAATGTATTGCTATTGTACTCGACGGTTATGTTTATTCATACCCTACTGTAAATACCGAAATTAAAGGAGGTCGCTCATCTATTACCGGAGGTTTCTCAATAGAAGAGGCAAAAGACCTTGCAAATATTCTAAAATCAGGTAAAATGCCTGCTCCTGCACGTATTGAGCAGGAAGTAATTGTAGGTCCTTCATTAGGTCAGGAAGCTATTCAAAAAGGTCTTTGGTCTTTTATCATTGCATTTGTAGTAGTACTTGCATATATGATGTTTTATTATTCTTATGCAGGTAGAGTTGCTAACCTTGCACTTCTTACCAACGTATTCTTTATTATGGGAGTATTGGCGTCGTTAGGTGCAGTTCTTACATTACCGGGTATAGCAGGTATAGTTCTTACTATTGGTATGTCGGTAGATGCTAACGTACTTATTTACGAACGCATACGTGAAGAGATGGCTGCCGGCAAAGGTGTTAAACTTGCTATAAAAGATGGTTACCGAAATGCTTATTCAGCAATTATTGACTCTAACGTAACTACTTTATTAACAGCATTAATATTAGGATATTTCGGTAAAGGACCTATTCACGGTTTTGCCGTTACTTTAGGTATTGGTATCCTTTCATCGTTATTCTCGGCTATATTTATTACCCGATTAATATTTGAAAGAGCATTAACTAACGGTAAGAATCCATCATTTGCAACTAAATTTACTGAAGGTGCATTTAAAAATGTAAATATTAAATTCCTTGAGAAAAGAAAAATTGCCTATGTTATTTCAGGTATATTAATAGTATTCAGTATAGGTTCGTTAGTAACACGCGGATTAAACCAAAGTGTTGATTTTACCGGAGGTAGAACATTTGTAATTCGTTTTGAAGAGCCTGTAAGCACTACCGAAATACAGAACGACCTTGCTGCTGTATTCGGCAGTTCTCCTGAAGTTAAAACATTTGGTGCCGACAATCAGATTAAAATTACTACTAAGTATTTAATAAATGAATCAGAAGCATCTGAAGCAGATATGGCTCTTGCAACAAAATATCTTGAAGAACCCGATGTTGACGATGTAGTGGAGGCAAAAATATTTACAGTGTTAGAAGGTAAATATCTGCCTGAAGGTGCAACTTTTAAAGATTTTATTAACGATTACAGAATGAGTTCAGAGAAAGTAGGACCTACTATTGCATCTGATATTAAAACAGCTGCGGTTTATTCAGTATTGTTTGCTCTTATTGTAATATTTTTATATATATTATTACGCTTCCGCAACTGGCAGTTTGGCCTTGGTGCTGTTGCTGCATTGGTTCACGACGTATTAATTATTTTAGGTATCTATTCAGTTTTCTATAGTATTATGCCTTTCTCGCTATCAATTGACCAGTCGTTCATTGCTGCGATACTTACTGTTGTAGGTTATTCTATTAACGATACAGTTATAGTATTTGACCGTATTCGTGAATATCTTGCTCAGTATCAAAAGCGCAATAGAGGTGAAATAATGAACCATGCTTTAAACAGTACATTAAGTCGTACTTTTAGTACTTCATTTAGTACAATTATAGTATTGCTGGCAATATTTATTTTTGGTGGCGAAGTTATTCGCGGATTTGTATTTGCAATGCTTATTGGTATAGTTGTAGGTACATATTCTTCACTATTCATTGCAACTCCTATTGTATACGATACAATTAAAGACGATGAAAAGAAAAAGTAAAAAAGTGAGTTAACTCTATATTAGAATATTTATAAAAAGCTCTCATGAAACATGAGGGCTTTTTTATTTATAGTCCGATTGAAAGAATAATAATATTTTTTACTTTCGCCTCATGGATTATTTCTTGTTCATAATTGGCTTTGGGTTACTGTTTGTAAGTGGCCATTTTTTAGTAATAATAGCTTTTGAAACCAGTGTGCCCGAATTGGCTACAAGTATTATTGCAGCCTTAAAAATAGAGAACGTTATGCTGTGGATGCTTGGAATATCTCTTTTGCTGTTGGCAACTACGGTGTGGGGTAAAAGAAAATATAACGACTCAATGGCTTTATGCAATGTCGGCATATATTATATATTTAATGTTTTTATTGAAATAACTAATGATTGAAATAACTAATGATTGAAATAAACAACATACATAAATCGTACGGAACAGTTGAAGTACTCAAAGGGATAAACCTGACAATAGGTAAGGGCGAAATAGTTTCAATAGTTGGTAAAAGTGGAGCAGGAAAAACTACGCTTTTGCAAATATTAGGTTCGCTATTAAAAACCGACAGGGGTTCTGTCAATATTAATGGTGTTGATATAACAAAACTAAAAGAAAAGGCTTTGGCTAAATTTCGTAACCAAAATCTTGGTTTTGTATTCCAAAGTCACCAGCTTTTGCCTGAGTTTACAGCTTTGGAAAATGTTATTATACCGGCTCTTATTGCCAATAAAAATCGTAAGCAGTGCGAAGAAAGAGCCAAAGAGTTGATAGAGTATTTGAATATGAGCCATCGTATTGATCATAAACCAAAGGAAATGTCGGGCGGAGAACAGCAGAGAATAGCAGTAGCTCGCTCATTGGTTAACAACCCCGATATTATTCTTGCCGATGAACCATCGGGTAATCTCGATACTCATAATAAAGAAGAACTGCACAAACTTTTCTTTGACCTTAGAGATAAATTCGGAAAAACATTCATAGTAGTTACTCACGATATGACTTTGGCAAAAATGGCCGACCGTGTGGTTACTATGCAAGATGGCTTAATAGTTGATTAATGCTAATTTGAGAATTTAGGATATGATGATATGGCTTATTTAGCGAGCTGCACAAATTTTATCTGAATACATGAATAAATCCGCGGCGTTCTTGATGATATGAACCGTCGTAACCTTCAAATATTGCCTGATAATAATAAACACCTGTTTTTACAGTACTGTTTGTAATACCCGATGTGCCGTCCCAACCTTGCCAATCATCGGCTGAGCCTTCATAAAAATAAACCTTGGTACCCCAGCGGCTGTATATTTTTATTGAAAAACTGCTTATTGAACGAGGTCGTTTAAAATCGGGGTTATCTTTACCCGGCGAAGGATAATCTACAAAATAGAATCGGTCATTTATCTCATCTCCATTACCGGGGGTAAATACATTCATAAATTGTGGTAAAAATACACTGTCTACCTCAATATGTTTTTGTTTTAGCATTTCATTGTAGCAACGATATTCGTCTCCTAAGGCATTAGTATAAATAGGGCCATAAGCCCCTAACAGAACATCGTATGAGGCAGGGAATGTGTACGTAATTGAATCGGTTGGTGTTACGGTATTATATGTGTATAAAACAGTATCTGCATTATACCGGTCATTTTTTCTGTCTACCTGATTGTAAAATACCCATCGGTACAATTCCGCATTTTTACTTTTGTTTATAAACTGTACGTTCAACGGAGCTTGCCCGGTAGTATCGGTTTCGTTATTAAGTGAATCGGTTAAAGCTCTTGAAGCTTCAAAGTCAGCTTTTACTGCGCGTAAATAAGGATACCCAAGTTTATCAACAGGTTCATCTTCATCAATCTCAATATAGCTTTTGGACGATTTTCCAAATTTATCGGTTACTGTAATAGTGTATTTTACAGGTTCGGTAGGAGGGGGTATTAGCGTTGGCTCTACTGCTTCAGGTATTTTATGTTTATAACTTTCCGAAGCACTCCATTTAATGGTTACAGAATCCGATTCGTTCTTTTTATACAAAATACTCATATTATCGAATCTGTTATGATAAGGAAATATAGTTCCCATATCTAATTTTGTTTTAAGCTTCATAAATTCACAATCCGATTCAATAACATACGGAATACTTATACTCAACTTGTTGAAAAACACCCATGCAAACATACTGTCAGTTACTGTCGAATTTTGAACCATCACCTTATATCCTCCGGTATCAAATACTGCTAGGCTATATATGCTCTGTATTACACTATCCTCGGTATATATCAGATTATCAAATTTGTTTGTTACCTTATTGAACTTATACCACCTATAATTCATTTTATCAATACCATTATATGTAGCTGTAATATTACCCCCTACATCGTGCCCCTTAGGGTTGGGAGTATATAAAAAATAAACAGGGTCGTTTGTTACTCCTGTTCCGGTATATTCGGTAGTGTCGTAACGAGCCGTAATTCCGGTTGTGTCAACCATTATCTGACTATTTGTAAAAATAGTATAGAAAGAAAATATTATTAAAAAATATAGTTTAAAACAGTGGTTTCTCATTATTAAAATTTACCTGATAAGTAATATAACTTATAAAAGCTTGCAATATTATAAAATATGGAAAAAGTTACCAATTCTTATTATACTTCTTTTTTAGTACTTTTGCCATTTTCGTAAAAATGAGGCAATGAATTACTTAAATCAATTAAACGAGGTACAGAAAAACGCTGTAATATCGAAAGATGGGCCAACATTAGTTGTAGCAGGAGCAGGTTCCGGAAAAACAAGGGTATTAACATATAGAATAGCTTATTTGCTGGCATCGGGGGTGCCTCCTTACAAAATACTTGCTCTTACATTTACCAATAAGGCTGCACGCGAAATGAAAGAGCGTATAGCTTCAGTAGTTGGATCCGACCTTTCAGCAAGCTTATGGATGGGAACTTTTCACTCTATTTTCAGCAAAATACTCCGTTTTGAAGCCGAAAAAATAGGTTTTCCTGCCGACTTTACCATTTACGATTCGCAGGATTCTCGAAACCTTATAAAGTCAATAATTAAGGAACTCAACCTCGACGACTCTGTTTATAAACCGGCCGGTGTTCAGGCAAGAATATCAATGGCTAAAAACAACCTGATAACTTCGCAAAGCTATAAAAACAATGCTGCTGCTCAGGAGACCGACAGAGCATCGAAACGTCCCGAAATATTCAGAATATTTGAACTTTACACTCACCGTTGTATTCAGTCGGGTGCAATGGATTTCGACGACTTACTCCTTTATACAAATATTCTGTTCCGCGACCACCCCGATATACTTAGTAAATACCAAGACAAGTTTAAATACATTCTTGTCGATGAGTATCAGGATACAAACTTTGCCCAGTATTTGATAGTAAAAAAACTGGGAATGTTACATCAGAATATATGTGTAGTTGGCGACGATGCGCAAAGTATTTATTCGTTTCGCGGTGCTAAAATTGAAAATATTCTCAATTTTAAAAACGATTATCCTCAGCATAAACTCTTTAAGCTTGAGCAAAATTATCGCTCAACACAAACAATAGTCGATGCAGCAAATAGCCTTATAAAGAAAAACGAAAAGCAGATTCCGAAAGTTGTATTTAGTGAAAACGAACAGGGCGAAAAAATTAACGTAATAGATGCTTATACCGATAAAGAAGAAGGCTATCTTATTGTAAACGACATATTTGACCAAATTGCAGCTAACAGGCTTGAATTTAAAGACTTTGCTATTCTGTATCGCACCAATATGCAAAGCCGTATTTTTGAAGAAGCATTGCGAAAGCGTAATTTTCCTTATAAAATATATGGAGGCTTATCGTTTTATCAGCGCAAGGAGGTGAAAGATATGATAGCATATTTTCGAATGGTAATAAACCCTAACGACGGAGAAGCCTTTAAAAGGGTTATTAATTATCCGGTAAGGGGAATTGGAGCAACAACACTAAATAAAATTGAAGCTGCTGCTAACCATTTTAATACCAGTATGTGGAGTATTGCTAAACATTTAGACAAGTATAACACCGGTTTTAACAAAGGGACAATTAATAAAATTATGGGGTTTGTTGAGCTAATATCGGGATTTCAGGCACTAAAAGATAAAAACGATGCTTACGATATGGCTCGTCTTGTTGCAGTGGAGTCAGGTTTACTAAAAGACCTTCAGAACGGAAACACTATTGAAGAGCGTACACGGTTCGAAAACGTTGAAGAGCTTCTTAATGGTATACGCGATTTTGCTACTACAAATTATGTGGAAGGTAACCCTGCAAAACTAAGTAGCTTTCTTGAAAATGTAGCTTTACTTACCGATCAGGATAGCGATAATCCTGACGAGAAAAACAGGATAACAATGATGACAATTCACTCTGCAAAGGGGCTTGAATTTCCTCATGTATATATTGTAGGATTGGAAGAAGAGTTATTTCCATCGGCTATGTCGTCGAATACACAAAGTGAACTAGAGGAGGAGCGCCGTTTGTTTTATGTTGCTATTACAAGAGCCGAGAAGAAAGCAACATTATCGTTCTGCCGTTCACGATACAAATTCGGAACCCCAACCAATACGGTTCCCAGTAGGTTTATCAGGGAAATAGATTCTCAGTATTTGGGTCAAAAATCAATGTTTGAGCGCTCTTCTATGAATAGCTCAAACTGGGATACCGCTCCAGATAATGAGTCGAGAATAATCAAACAGGGAGGCTTTAAAAAACCGGTTCAACTAGGGACAAAGCTTTCGGCAAGCAGGAAGCTTCACCAAATGAGCTCAGCTGCAAATACCGATTTTGAAGCCGACGATGCACGTAAATTACAGTCGGGCATGAATATTGAACACGCACAATTCGGGCAAGGGAGAGTATTAAAAATTGAAGGCGACGGAGATAACAAAAAGGCAATTATATTCTTTCAGCAATTTGGAGAGAAAAAATTATTGTTGAGGTTTGCAAAAGTAAAAATACTTTAACTAATTATTTTTGGGTAAAAAAACATATTTGGCACAGATATTGTAAGTTATATATTATAACGCAAAAAATTTTTTCATAGGTTTAGTTTGGTTAAGTTGTAAAACCCGCACTCCTTCAGAGGCGGGTTTTATCATTATAATCAAGTAATAAACAACCTTAGAGGTTTAGGTATATACTTTACCTAACAAAAAACAAAAAAGCTTTTAATTAGATATTTAGTTGTGTCGCCAAGTTAAATCATTTTGCTACTGCCTACTGGTGACCGAGTCACTTTCAACTTATAAAACACTCCCTACTGAACCATCCTCACCCGGTGTTAATTGAAATATTTTTTCAGGCTTCAAATCGGGTTCAGTTCTGTGCGACACATATAAAATTGCAGTAGAGCTTTCCTTGGCCATTTTGTTAATCAATACCGAGAGCATTGAAGTGCTGTAATCATCTAAACCGGTCGATGGCTCATCGAGAATAAGTAATGGAGGGTGTTTTATCATAGCACGAGCTATAAGTATAAGCCTCCGTTCTACTTGCGACAAGTCAATAAATACTCTGTTTTTCTTTTCATCCAACCCTATTAATTTCAACCACTCTTCTGCCTTGTGTAATTGTAGTTCTGAGGCTTTCTTGTATAGCCCAATACTGTCAACCAATCCTGATACAATCATGCTCAATGCCGAATGCCGACCTTTAAAAAGCTCCATCATTGAGGGGGTAAAATAACCAATTTGCTTTTTTATCTGCCATACATTTTCACCCGTCCCCTTTTTGCGTCCAAACAAATAAATGCTTTCGCCAAATGCCTTTGGATTATCGCCATTTATCATGGTAAGCATAGTGGTTTTTCCTGAGCCATTAGGCCCTTTTAATTGCCAAAACTCGCCACGTTTGATAATCCAGTTTATATCAGTTATTATTTTTCGGTTATCATAAGAAACATTTACATTTTCAAATTTTACTAATTCATTAGAATCAATTTGGTATTCTTCAATAGGAGCGGGGATATTGCCATTTAACTTAAATGGGTCTCCGGTTTCAAACATTGTGATAAATGCCTCAATAGTATCGTTAAATATTACTTTGTTATTTTCAATATACATTGCATACGAAATAAACGGCAACAAGTCATCTCTACGTTTAAAAACTTGAATTATTGGCATTTCATCCGATAGCTTTGTAAGTTGTTCTTTTAAATTTGCCACACTTTCCACATCAAGGGCGTCGAATGGGTTATCAACAATTAGAAAATCGGGGTTGCTTTTTAGCAAATGCTTAAGGAGAGCTTTCTTTTGTTCTCCGCTTGAAAATGTTCTTATACTGCGGTGTTCTTCAATTGATAAGTCAAAAGCATCGTGGCTTACTTCTTCCTCAATAAACTTGGTAAGAGTGATATTTGAAAATAGTGCACCTTTTTTGCCAACCAGTTCAGGAAAATATTC
Source organism: Bacteroidota bacterium (assembly GCA_003250355.1). Lineage (GTDB taxonomy): Bacteria > Bacteroidota > Bacteroidia > Bacteroidales > SZUA-534 > SZUA-534. The sequence goes on along the minus strand of QKGS01000073.1, from coordinate 24,739 downwards.
AGGCGAATTGCCACTTAATATATTCTTGAAAAAAGTTGTAGTTAACGCAAGTTGCGAGCCGTTAAGGGCTGTATGTTTGTAATTATTATGCTCCATATCAGCAAAGATAGTAAATCATAATTCAACAGATTATTGTAGATTAGTATTTTAACCCGCAAACAAACAAATATGCCTGAAAAATATAATCACAAATATCGTATACAATCATGCAGACTCCAAAGTTGGGATTATGGACATAATGCACCATATTTTATTACAATATGCACACATGGAAGAAATCATTATTTTGGAGAAATTGCCGATAGAAAAATGATATTGTCAGAAATTGGAAAATATGCATGGGCATGTTGGTTTGAAATACCCAAACATTTCCCGTTTGTATTATTAGATGCATTTGTGGTTATGCCAAACCATATCCACGGAATAATAATTATAGACAAACCCGTAGAGACGCAAGATATTGCGTCTCCCACCACCGCCAATGTCAAAGTTAATGCGAATGTAGATACGCAAGATATTGCGTCTCCCATCACCGCCAATGTCAAAGTTAATGCGAATGTAGATACGCAAGATATTGCGTCTCCCACCACCGCCAATGTTAATGCCAATATAGATACGCAAAATATTGCGTATCTACATTTAACCAAATCCAAAAACCGTTTTGGTCCGCAATCACGTAATTTGGCATCAATAATACGAGGTTATAAAATTGGTGTTACAAAATGTGCACGCAATAATAACCATGAATTTCAATGGCAGTCACGATATCATGATCACATTATTAGAAACGAAATATCGTTTGATACAATAAGAAATTATATAAATTGCAATCCCAAAAAATGGAAAACCGACAAATTTAATAATACGTAGAGACGCAAGATATTGCGTCTCGCATAAAGCAAGATATTGCGTCTCGCATAAAGCAAGATATTGCGTCTCGCATAAAGCAAGATATATATTGCAATCATGCCTATTATTTTGCGTTTTTAAACAAAAACATAATGCAGCAAAAGCCAAATAAAAACATACCAACCTACAGTCTTGGTGAATTTTCAACACCGGAAACACGCAGTAAAATGTATCGTGTTGAAGTGTTCGATGCACGCAGGCACTTTGAAGTAGCATATCCGCACCGACACGATTTTTATGAAGTTTTATTTTTAAATCAGGGTTCGGGTATACACATTATCGACAGCAATGAATATGAAATAAGGCCACCGTGTGTTTTCTTTATGTCGCCGGGGCAAGCTCATAAGTTAAAGCTTTCACACGACATCGACGGTTATATTCTGCTTTTTACCGCAGAATTTTATTTACTGGGGCAGGCAAATAAAAACAAACTGCTTGAGTTGCCATTCTTCTTTTCTGTAGAGCAAAGTACCCCTCCGCTGCTGCTAAATAATACAGATGATGTATCCTTCCTCAAAACACTATTCGAAAGGGGGGTAAAAGAATTAATAAATTCCCATTCTAATCAAGATGATATTATACGTTCATTGCTCGATCTTATTTTGCAAACCTGTAATAATTTATACCCTCTTGGAAATACAAATAGCGGAAATAGCCGCAGCAATCTTATAGTGAAGAGCTTGCTGTTATTAATTGAAGATAATTATAGGAATAATTTTTCAATAAAACAGTATGCCGATATAATGAATATTACCCCAAATCATTTGACACAAGTTGTTAGAAAAGTTACCGGAAAAACCTCAAATCAGATAATTCACGATAAAGTTATTTTGGAAACAAAGCGTTTACTTATTCATTCCGATATGACAGTAACCGAAATAGCAGATTATATGTCATTTGCCGATCAAAGCTATTTTACCAAATTCTTCAAAAAAGTTGTAGGAATTACCCCTGCAGAGTATCGTAAAAAAGTATAGTGACACTTTAGAGTGTATGATATTTCCCTAAATGCAAATCTTTGTTACGTATGTTTTATTAAGTGTAAAATCAGCTTGTTATAAAATATTTTCTAGCAATAATAAATGATCAATAAAAACTTGCAAATCAATTAATCCATGAAAAATACCTAAAAAACATATATTTTTCATTCTATTATTACGTCTATTTGTTGTTTATTTGCACCCGTTAAAATGTTTAGCAATGAATAGTTGAGTTTTTGCTCAATACTCATATCTAAAAGTCTAATAATCTAAATAAAATACAAAATGGGTAATTATTTTAACACATTGCCACTTCGTGAGCAATTAAATCAATTAGGCGTTTGTGAATTCATGGACAATACAGAATTTGCAGATGGAGTAAAAGCTTTAGAAGGTAAAAAAATTGTGATTGTAGGTTGTGGTGCACAAGGTTTGAACCAGGGTTTAAATATGCGCGACTCAGGCCTTGATATTTCTTACGCATTGCGTGCCGAGGCTATAAAAGAGCAGCGTCAGTCGTATAAAAATGCAAAAGAAAACAATTTCAAAGTTGGTACATACGAGGAGTTAATCCCTTCTGCCGACTTAGTAATAAACCTTACTCCCGATAAGCAGCACACCGCTGTAGTAAGCGCTGTAATGCCTTTAATGAAAAAAGGTGCTACATTATCATACTCTCATGGTTTCAACATTGTTGAAGAGGGAATGCAAATACGTAAAGACTTAACAGTAATAATGGTTGCTCCAAAATCACCCGGTTCAGAAGTACGTGAAGAGTACAAGCGTGGTTTCGGCGTACCTACACTTATTGCAGTTCACCCCGAGAACGATCCTGAAGGTAAAGGATTCGAGCAAGCAAAAGCTTATGCTGCTGCTACAGGTGGCGACCGTGCAGGTGTACTTCATTCATCTTTCGTTGCAGAGGTTAAGTCTGACCTCATGGGTGAACAAACTATCCTTTGTGGTCTTTTGCAAACAGGTTCTATCCTTTGTTTCGACAAAATGGTTGAGAAAGGTATTGATGCCGGTTATGCTTCAAAATTAATTCAGTATGGATGGGAAACTATCACCGAGGCTCTTAAACATGGCGGTATTACTAACATGATGGATCGTTTAAGCAACCCTGCTAAAATTAAGGCTTTTGAACTCGCTGAAGAGCTAAAAGGAATTATGCGTCCATTATTCCAAAAACATCAAGATGATATTATGAGTGGCGAGTTCTCTCGCGTTATGATGGAAGATTGGGCTAACGATGATAAAAACCTATTAACATGGCGTGCAGCTACCGGTGAAACTAACTTTGAAAAAACTCCTGCAGGTAATGTTGAAATTTCTGAGCAAGAGTACTTCGACAATGGCGTATTAATGGTGGCAATGGTTAAAGCCGGTGTTGAGCTAGCTTTTGAAACTATGACTGAAGCAGGTATTATTGGCGAGTCGGCTTACTATGAGTCATTACACGAAACTCCGCTTATTGCAAATACTATTGCACGTAAAAAACTATTTGAAATGAATCGTGTAATTTCCGATACTGCTGAGTACGGTTGTTATTTGTTCGATCATGCATGTAAGCCATTGTTAGCTGACTTTATGAAGAAAATTGACACAAATGTAATTGGAAAAAAATACGACGCAGGAATGGGCAATGGAGTTGATAACAAAACTTTAATTGCTGTTAACTATGTTATCCGTAATCACCCTATTGAGTACGTAGGTGCCGATTTACGTGAAGCTATGACTGCTATGGAAGCTATTATATAATAGTACAGAAACTATGAGTAGAGAGATATGAGTAGTGAAATATCAGTATCTTATTACGCTAACAATATTAGAACCGCTCCCCTTTGGGTGGCGGTTTTCTTTTTGTATAATTTATAAGGGTATTTTATACTTTTATGTTTAATAAACAAAAATATTACATTAATCAACTTTATAATCATATCCGTCGTTTTACGGTTGTTTTGCATCACCTTTTTAAGTAACTTAATAACAGCTTAAAACCAAATAAGCTAAGCTAAACAAACATTTTCGGGTGAAATTCCCGAATAGGCCCTTAAGCCGTAAAGCCCATAAAATAAACACCGGAAGCCGTACACTTCCGGTGTTTTATTTCTTAATAGCAAAAATATTGTTGAAGTAATTAAGAATTAGTAAGTAAATTTGCAGTTTATAATTGTAAATAAGTAGTAATGGTAAGAGAAGTGTTATTTGGAAAAACTCTAAACGAGATTATAGCAATAGTTCAGGACATTGGAATGCCAAAGTTTACTGCAAAACAAATAACACAATGGCTTTATAAACATGAAATATCATCAATTGATGATATGACAAATATTTCTGCAAAGAACAGGGAAATACTTAAAAGCAAGTATGACTTTGGATTATCGAAACCGGTAAAAGTTCAGGAAAGCATTGATGGGACTAAAAAATATTTATTTCCTGTACATTTAGGTTACTCAATAGAAACCGCCATGATACCCGACAAAGAGCGTGTAACAGTATGTGTTTCGTCGCAGGTTGGTTGTAAAATGGGGTGTGAGTTTTGCATGACAGCACGCCAGGGGTTTCATGAAAACCTTACAGCCGGCGAAATAATAAACCAAATACGAAGTATTGATGAGTTTACCGAAGTGTCGAATATTGTATATATGGGTATGGGTGAACCGTTCGATAATATTGAACAAGTTCTAAAAAGCCTTGAAATATTAACATCGGATTGGGGATACTCCATGAGCCCAAAGCGTATAACAGTATCAAGTATTGGTATAATTCCGGGCATGAAAGAGTTTCTCACAAAAAGCAACTGCCATTTAGCCATTAGTATGCATACCCCGTTCCATAATGAGCGACAAGAGTTAATGCCGGTTCAGAAAGCATACCCTCTCATTGATGTTCTTAATGAAATACGCTCTTTCGATTTTGGATTACAGCGTAGAGTATCATTTGAATATATAATGTTTGAAGGTGTAAATGATTCTCAGGAGCATATTAATGAGCTTGCCAAAATTCTAAAAGGGATAAAATGTCGTATAAACCTTATTGCTTTTCATCCTATTCCAAATTCACGACTAAAAGGTTCGGATATTAATAAAATACAACTATTTAAGGATTCTTTGAATGCTAAAGGGATTCTTACCACGGTAAGAGCTTCAAGAGGGCAAGATATATTTGCAGCCTGCGGGCTTCTTTCAACTAGTGAGAGTAAATAAAGTAATATCTATGCAAGCGTTTGCATTAAAAAATATAAAAACCACTTATATTATCTTTTTTAGTCGGATAATAGAATAAAAAACCACAAAATTTCACCCCTTTGTTTTGTTTTGGAATAATATTCCAAAACATTCATGCAAACGGTTGCAATTCAATGCAAACGGTAGCATAACTGCCAATAAGATAATTTAAGGGGTATTTTTTTATAAGTTTATGCAAATCGTTTGCATAAAGATAATTAATTGATATTAAAGGCTTTGTGTTTTTGTATTTTGAGCCAAGAAAAATTTTTTACGCAAAAAAAAATTAAAAGTATTTTAAGTTGAAAAAGTGAGCGTAAATTTGCCTCGTATTAAAAACATAAACACTTGTTTTATTAACTATTGAAATAAGTAGTTTCATTGTTTAAAGGTTCTTAATTTACTAATTGCATTACAATTTTTTGTTACCATTTTTTAGCAATATAGCAACCAGCGTATATTAACGTTTGTCATTATTTTTGCCAAATTGGTCAAAACTCAATATTAAATTTCAAAAACTAATGCAACCATATTTAATAGACGTTGATTAGTGACAGAAAATTCAATTATTCAACTCATTATTAGGTTATAAGAGTTTATCCCAATAGTTTGCAATGTAAATTATATATACATGATAGTGTTTTAAAACAGTATCAATTGAGTATAACAATATTGCTTTCAAAATTGTTAATCAAAAGAGGTTTGAATGTGTAACTATTAGAATATACATTTGAAAAGTGAAAACACAGCTTAATTTGTTCTCATATTAATAAATAGTTAATACGAGGTTGCCTAACTCCCCCCCCCTACGGCAACCTCTTTTTTTTTACCCTAAATTAGAGTTACTTTTGTTTGCAACAACAGAAATGCAATTATGAGAATAGAACACGATAATATAGGCGAAATACAACTACCGTCAGAAGCCTTATATGGGATACAATCGGCAAGAGCAAAAGAAAATTTTTTCAATTCATCGGTATTTAATCGCAATTGGTATATGGCGGTTGGAATAGTAAAGTTGGCATGTTATAATATAATTGAAAAGTTTAAGAAAGCTGCAGAACAAAAGTATCCTCAAAAAATTATTCATTTAAATGTTCCTTCATTTAGTAATTTGGAATTATTGAAGCAAGCTGCAGTAGATGTAGTAGATGGTAAATATTTCGATAATTTTATAATACCTGCTGTTCAGGGTGGTGCAGGTACAAGTATTAATATGAACATTAATGAAATAATAGCTAATGCAGCATTATTAAAAAAAGGTTTAGAAGCAGGTTGTTATAGCGATATTGACCCTGTTGAAGATGCAAACTGTTTTCAGTCGACAAATGATGTTATTCCTACAGCTTTGAAGGTTGCAATAATGAAGCTTTTAAATGAGCTTGAAGAGTCGGTAAACAATCTTAGAGAAAAGATAGAAGCAAAGGAAAAAATGTATCGCAATGTGCCGCGAATGGGTTATACACAATTGCAACAGGCTGTACCATCAACTTATGGAATGCTTTTTAGCAATTATAACGATGCATTATCGCGCGACTGGTGGCGAATATCAAAGTGCTTTGAACGTATAAAAACAGTTAATTTAGGAGGCGGAGCAATAGGTACCGGTGTAACTATTCCCCGATATTTTATTATGGAAGTAGTACCGGAATTAAAACGATTAACCGGATTGCCTGTTACTCAAAATGAAAATTTGACTGATAATACATCAAATCTCGATTCTTATGTTGAGGTTCATGCAATACTTAAAGCACATGCTGTAAATCTCGAAAAAATAGCAAACGACCTTCGTTTATTGGCAGCTGATATTTCATGTGAAAGCTTAAAAATACCCGCAAAACAAAAGGGTAGTTCAATAATGCCGGGAAAAGTGAACCCGGTGATAGCGGAGTATATTATTTCAGCATCGCATAAAATATATTCTAACGATATGCTAGTGAGTAATATGTGTGGTCAGGGGCAGTTTGAGCTAAATGCTTATTTGCCGGTAATAGGTAATGCAATACTTGAAACGCTTGAGTTGCTTATAAGCATGAATAGAACACTTGACAATAATATGATTACCGGCCTTTCGGTTGATATAGAGCGTTCCGAGAAAGAATTTTATATGTCGCCGGCTATATGTACGGTACTTGTACCATATATTGGTTACAATAAGGTTGAAGAGATGGTTTTTTTTATGAAAAATGAGAAATTGTCGGTATTTGAAGCAAACAGCAAACTTGCATTGCTTTCTGAGGAAAGAATAAAGGAGATAATGAAGCCTGCGTTATTTTTGCAGAAAGGTTTTTCATTAAAAGATATATAATCCTTTATGGGTAAAATTCAAAAGCATTATGCGGCTCTATTTGCCGGAGCCATAGCAATAGGGTTCAATCCGGTTTTGATTAAGGCCGCCGGTGCGCCGGGTGTAGTTACATCATTTTATAGGTTTGTATTCGGAACTTTAATACTTGTGGTGCCATTTATAATATCAATAAAAGGTAATTACAGAACTCTTTCAAAAAAAGGATTGTTAATAGCAATAGTAGCAGGGTTATGTATGTCTTTTGATATGTCATTTTGGACTACCGGAATTATGATGTCGAATGTAGCAATGCCTACCCTTACGGGAAATATGGCTTCACTTTGGGTTGGGTTAGGAGCTGTTGTTTTTTTCAAAGAGCGACAGGGTATACTCTTCTGGATAGGATTAATAGTATCATTAACAGGTATATCATTATTGGTAATCAATGATTACTATTCAGCCAATGGTATGTTTATGGGGTTAGTTTTTGGAATGTTGGCAGGTATGTTTTATGCCACATTTATGCTTTTAACACAAAAAGGGAGAACATATCTTGATACTATTCCATATTTGTTTGTATTTACATTTACCACAACTATATTTCTGGCTTTATTTGTTTTTATACTAAAATTGCCATTTACCGGATACAGTAACTATACATGGAGTTTATTTATACTTATGGGTACTGTTTTTCATGCAGGAGCATGGTTTTTGTTAAATTATTCTCAGGGCAAAATACCGGCATCAATAGTATCGCCCACACTATTACTTCAGCCTTTAATAGCTTCGACAGTTGCATATTATTTGCTCAATGAAGTTTTATCAATACGTCAAATAGTAGGAGGTGGAGTGGTTATTTCCGGCATATATATGGTTCATTTTTCAAAAAAAGTAAGAAAGTAATGCAACCTTTTGCCTCCTTATAACGTTAAATTATAAAACCGTTCATTTATACATTCTAAATTTTTTGACGTTATGAATACTTATTTAACCGGCCCCGATATGGAGTCTGACTATGGCTATTATGCATCAGACAGCTATTTGTCAAATGCATATGAACTAAACGAAGTTCCGGAAATTACCGATGTGGAACCTACTGAAAACAATGGGTTTAACGATTATATTGAAGAGTATTAATGGTATTGTTGATAAAAATACTTAGCTGGATTCTAATTATACCTGTTAAATTTTATCAGTTGGCAATATCGCCATGGTTACCCAATGCCTGCCGATATACCCCAACATGCTCTCATTATGCAGTTGATGCATTAAAAAAACATGGCCCGGCAAAAGGATTGTTCTTAGGGTTACGTAGAATATTATCGTGCCATCAATGGGGTGGATATGGGTACGACCCTGTTCCCGCTAAAGATAATTTCACATGGAAAAAGCCTGAAGCGCAAAAACGGAGAAAGTAATGTGTTTTATTTGGGGAACAATATCTAAGTATATAATTTGAAAGATATTGTATGCAGGTAAAAAGACAGATTGCTAAAAATTATCTTGCAGCTTTTTTACTAACACAAAAGTATAGACCATTAGCCAATAAAGTGCATAAAAATATTATAGTACAAGAAGGTATTAGATTACCGGAATGAAATATTGCTATTAAGCTTCCAATTATAGAGCTGAGAACAAAACGTGTTACCCCTATAGTTGCATTTGCAGAACCACTTACCCTGGGATTATAGTTTAGTATTACCGCAGTTCCATTTCCAAAAATAAAACCCAGTGACCCAATATATAAAGCGATACCGGTAAAAATTACCCATAGGTTTGGAGTAAAGAACCAAACATTTGCTAAAAGCATAATACCTGCGCATAGTTGCATATAAAGTCCGGTTTTTAATATTTGTTCAGGCCTATATATTCTTAACAGATAAGTGTTTGCAAGCGATAATATAACATTTGCAACAACATTTGCACAAAAGAAAAGAGGGAATACTTCAGAGTCAATTTTAAAGTATTCGATATATATAAATGATGCGTCGGACAAGAAAATATAAAGTCCGGCCATAGAGAAGCTTATGGAAAAAAGTAGAATAACCGACTGCTTGTGAGCAAAAAACTCCTTGTATTTTGCCAATATTTGGTTAATTGTTATGTGGCGTGTAATAAGAGAACTATCTCTTGATTCGGGAATAAGAAAATAGAACGCAATAAACCATATTGCTGCAAAAATGGAAAGAAAAATAAATATGCTTTGCCAACCCGACCAGTGTAGCAGGAATGCTCCAACTACCGGAGCTACAAGCGGCGCAAGCATCATTATCATTCCAATAATAGTAATAAAGCGTGCTACTTGCTTACCTTCAAACCAGTCGCGCACAAACACATTTGAAGTAACAGTAGCAAATCCCCCTCCAAAAGCCTGAAATACTCTAAGTATAATTATATGCTCAATTTTTGATGAGAAGGCAATAAGTATAGCCGACCCAGCATATAAAGCAATACCTGTAAGGGCAATTGTTTTGCGACCGAATGAATCGGACAACGGACCTCCGAAAAAGTTGCCAAATGCCAATCCTAAAAAATACAAGGTTATAGTTAGTTCTATAAGGTTTATTTCTACTCCGAAATATTTTGCCATAGAAGGCATTGCAACCAAATAGGTGTCGATTGCAAATGGTGATAATGCTACCATTCCGGCAAGCATTATGGTAAGTATTAATATAAAATACCTGTTTGTTCTTGATATGCTCATGGTTTGCAAAATTATAAGAAAAATGTATTTCATAGTTAAGTATTCCATTTATGTTTTTACCGTATCTTTATAGTATGAGTAGTAAGCAATGGTTCAATAAAGCTGTAATTTATCATGTGTTTATAGACCGGTTCAATGGTTTTAAAAGCACAAATAATCATAATGGATTTATTGGTGGTAATATTAGTGGAGTAATTGAAAGACTTGATTATATAAAGCACTTAGGAGTAAATGCAATTTGGCTTTCACCATTTTATGAAACATCGGCTTATCATGGTTATCATATTACCGATTTTAAGAAAGTAGAACCTCGGTTTGGAACTTTACATGACTTAAAAATACTTATTGCAGAAGCCAATAAACTGAAGATAGAAATAATTGCCGATTTTGTACCTAATCATTGTTCAAAATATCATCCTTTTTTTACCGATGCTTACAATAACCCAAGCAGTAAATATTACAAATGGTTTATTTGGGATAAAAAGGAAGATTATCTGAGTTTTCTTGACTTTAAAGAGTTGCCAAAGTTAAATTTGAGAAACAAAGAAACCCGTGAATATATGATTGATGTTGCAAAGCATTGGTTATCGTTAGGAATATCGGGGTTCAGAATAGACCATGTAATAGGGCCGCCACATACATTTTGGAATGAATTTCATAAACAAATCTCAAAAGCATATCCTAATGCAGTATTGTTTGGTGAAGCATGGGCTTGTGGCATCAACACAAAGCATTTTAAAACATTAGGGATAAAAAACAAAGCAGAAAGAAGAAGAATCGGAGTATTGCAAGAAGATATACAGCTTGAATATTATGGCAAAATGGATGGTGCACTTGATTTTGTAATGAATTGGATATTGACAGAAGCGGTGCATAAGCGTAGAAAGCTATTAACCGGGAATGAAGTTAAGAGAAAAATAAAATTGCATATGGCTAATATTCCTGATGATTACAAAATGGTAACTTTTCTCGACAATCACGATATGGATAGATTTTTGCGTCATTGCAGGGGAAAGGTTCATTTGCTGTTAGAGGCGTTTGAAGTTTTATTGGCTATGGATAACCCTGTTGTGATATACAATGGAACTGAAAATTGCTCCTATAATAAGATACCCGTTTGTTTTTCAAACCCATATTCCGATTTACTTGTTCGTGAACCATTTGATTGGGATAATATTAATAGCGAATTTGTGTCAGGCTTTAAAGGGCTAGTGAAAAAATACAGGAGTTAAATTATAATAATCCCAACACCTGAATACATACTATAAGTAGAACCATGGCAATAGGATAAACCGTAGCATACGCAACCGAGGGTGCATTGGTATCGGTCATGGAATCGGCAGCTGCCAATCCCGGAGAACTTGTCATAGAACCTGTTACGGCACCAAGTATCGATAAAAAGTTTATTTTAAATACAAGTTGTGATATAAGCGTTGCTGCAAGCATTGGTACAATAGTAATTATTGCTCCTATTAGAAATAACTGAATACCATATTCCCTGAATGTTTCAACAAGGGTAGCGCCGGCACTCGTACCAACATTGGCAAGGAATAACATAAGCCCCAATTGCCTCATTAGCTGGTTTGCAGAACCTGACATAGTCCATAGTATTTTACCTGTTTTACCAACACGTCCCAATAATATAGCTACTATAAGAATACCACCTGTTATCCCTAAATTGAATGAGAATGCATTACCAAATGAAATAGATAATCGTCCTAAAAGAACACCAAGAACAATTCCTGCAGCAACAGGGAAAAAGTCAGTATCTGATAGTTTTGTGTCGTTATTGCCAAATAGAGTAATAACCTGTTTCATATTTTCTTTTGAGCATGCTACCATAACCTTGTCTCCCATTTGTATTTTTAATTCCGGGTTGGGGGTAAGGTCAATGCCGCTACGGCGTATCCTGGTAATAGTAGCATGGTAGTTGCCTCTTAGATTGTACTCACCTAAATGCTTGCCCACTACTTCTTTGTTGGTAACTAATACCGATTGAACTTCATGATTTCTGTCAAGAGGAATGTCGGCTTCGGTTTCATTGCCTATTAGCAGTTTTATTCGCCTTAAAGCTTCAATAGTTCCTACAGCTTTAATTAAATCACCCTTTCTCAGTACAGTATCGGGTTCCGGAGTTATAGGGGTACCTTCGTGTAGAACTCTTGATATTACGGCATTTGTAATTCCTCTTATACGTAGTTCACCAATGGTTTTATCTATTACCTTTTCATTCTCTACTATATAGTTTTGTGTAGTTATTTCTTCATAGCACGATTGTGTTTTAGTTATATAGTCATCTTCGCTTGCTTTTATATTTATTTTGAAAATTTTGGGGTACAATTTCACAAACAGTATAACCCCTATTACTCCAAATGGATACGCAATACCGTAACCTATTGATACCAATGGTGATTTTGTAGTTTCAATAGCTGCGGCCAACCCGGGAGTACTGGTAAGTGCACCCGATAATAAGCCAATAGCTACAGGTGTTTCTATCCCAAATATTAACGATGATAGCAGAGTTAATAGTGATGCGGAAAGTATAACAATAAATGCAAGTATTGCCAGTTTTTTGCCTTGGTCTTTAAATGAATCGAAAAAACCGGGTCCGGCCTGAATACCAATAGTATAAATAAATAGAACCAAACCAATTTTTCCGGTTACATTGGAAATAGAAATGCCAAAATGTCCAAATAATAAAGCCACAAATATTATTGCAGATATGTCGAGCGATATCCCTTTTATTTTAATGTTTCCAATAATAAAGCCTATGCATATTATTAAAAACAATACAAAATATTCATTCAATAATAGATTCATACAAACTGTTTTATAAAAACAAAAGCATTAACAAATGCAGCTTAAGCCGCTTTTACAAAGATATATGTAATATAAAACTAATGAACCCCCAAAATGTTGATATTAAACAGGTATAAGTAATTATTTGAATAAATAATCGGTAAAGGTGGAATATGGGTCAAAAATTTTTGATAATGTAATAACTTTCTGATTCTTGGGAAGAGAAGCCTTCTGTTTTAGTTATTTCATTTGCAAAACTGCTGTCGCCGGTAACTATTACATAATTTGAGATATAGTTTTGAAATAGCTCCATCAGTATTAATTTGCTGATACTATTTCTTTTATCCGATAGTTGTCTGTTCAGTGTATTTATCACTACAACATCGTTACGGGTAGGGTTAATGCTTTTAATAAATTCAGCAATACTCATATTTTCAATACTGCGTATATTTAGTTTGCTGATATTTCCATTGAAAAACATTTTGTAGCAATTGGTGAAATTATTTGAACAGTTATTGTTACTGTCGAATTGTATTTTCAAATTACTCTCCTTATCGAAAATCAATTGTTTTTCTTTACTGCAACATTTCAGAAAATATAGTGTAGCCAGCCTTTTGTTATCTTCAAGGCATTCAATAAGCCCTGTGTTTTGCAGGTTTATAAGGTTCACCAAATGTTTAAACAACCCTTTTTTTAGTGATACTTCAATTTTATTTTTGAATTCATTGTCGGGTTTTTCAGCACTTAATACACCGTCACTTTTCAGTTTAATAATTGTATTTTCAATACATTGAACCCAACTATTGGAAAGCATATCGAAGCTTACTGCAAAGTTTTTTCCTATTAGCGAATGGTATGAATCGTCTTCCATATTAACCATAAGTATGGCACGTATCATAAAGTTAATATCGTCGGCCGATATTATACCATTGCAGAAGTCGGAGTAAACCATATATATCTCACCAACCGATATATTGCAAAACGCTTTAAGCAAATGCCAGTTATTCGATATTAGCTCAAGCTCTTTAACTAAATCGGGGTTGTCAATATTTTTGAAAAATTTGTATGAGTCGGCTTCAGGTTCATTCAAAAAACACGATATACTTGGATTAAACGACAACAGGGTTTTACCGGCTCCAACAAGAGGTTCAATGTATCGTTCAAAAGAATTTACATTTATATTTTCTATGTTAGGTATCATGTAAAACCCTGTTATTATTAAAAACTAACACTTTAAAGTTATGCTACTTTTTTGTTAAAGGCAAATAAATAATTGTAAACCTGCTATTTAACTACTACAACCAGGTATTTCGATGCACTCCAAAAATTCCAAGGGTCTTTAATTTTTATAGACTCAATTATCTCTTCGCCTACTAATTCATAAGAGCCGGAAGGGTGAACGCTAAGTATCTCTACTTTTCTGTTGCTGAAATTAATTATAGTGTCGGTAAGTATATTTATTTGAGTAAAATACTCTTTATTAAAGTCTTTGTTTATATCTTTTTTAATAAGTTTATCTTCCAAAACCCCGGCTTCTTTAAGCTCTTTTGCAGTACCAATTACAAAGTAGGCAGTTTGTAAACTTTGGTCTTTTACTTCAATTATTCCTTTGTTTTCAGCATCTATTTGTTGAAGAGTTTCAATACGGTCATTTAATCCAACTATTTCAATATTCATTTCCGAAAGCTTTTGTTGCAGTTCAAGTATTTCGGCATCTTTTTCCAAAATTCTTTGGTTTAGTGAAGCAATAGTATTTTTTAATTGTTTCTCATTAACACGCGATTTTTTAAGCTGCTTTTCAAGTTCCATTACTTTTCTTTTATTATCCTCAAGAAGGTCATAAATGGCATTTATGTCATTTGTAATTTTTTCTTCTTTGTTTACCGCAGTTTCAAAGTTGTCAATTGCAATAGCCGATATTATGTTCTCCTTTACTTTAATAGCTTCAAGGTTCTCTTCAATTGAAGTCATTGTATTTACTAACACAAATAGTGATGAATCTTTCTGTATTAAAAGGTTTTGTAAACTGTCGCTTTTTAGTCTCTCTTGTTCAAGCGACTTCTTGTTTTGTTGACACGATGATAAAAGCACTGCTGCTGTACAGATAATTGCTATGAGTCTCATTTTTATACTTTTTAAATGTTTTAAAATTAAGTTATAGTAGCATCAAAATTAATACAAATAATTAAACGCAGTATATACATTTTAATTGTCAGTAAATTTTATTTTATGACCAATAAAGCTAATTACTGTTAAATAAATATTGCCAAATTATGGTTTTTATATCAATGAAATAATTGTATATTTAAAGGAAGTATTAAAAAACTCAACCATGTAGCGACATTCAAATTATTAACAAATTATAAAAACTATTCATTATGATGCAGAAAAAACGTGTTTATACATTCGGTGACGGTAAAGCTGAAGGTAAGTCTGACATGAAAAACCTTTTGGGAGGCAAAGGGGCAAACCTTGCGGAAATGAATCTTATAGGAGTTCCTGTACCTGCCGGTTTTACTATTACTACAGAAGTATGTACTGAGTACAATGAAGTAGGCAAAGAGAGAGTAATAGGGCTTATAAAAGGAGAGGTTGAGTCGGCCATGAAAAAAGTGGAAGGGGTAATGGGAATGGGATTTGGTTCGTCTGATAATCCTTTACTTATGTCGGTACGTTCAGGAGCCCGTGTTTCAATGCCCGGTATGATGGATACTGTATTAAATCTTGGTATGAACGATTTTGCAGTAGAAGCTATTGCAAAAAAATCGGGGAATCCTCGGTTTGCATGGGATTCATACCGTCGATTTGTGCAAATGTATGGCGATGTAGTATTGGGAATGAAGCCCGAATCGAAAGAAGATAGTGACCCTTTTGAGGAAATAATGGAGGAGATAAAAGAGAAAAAAGGGGTAAAGGAAGATACTGACCTTGGAGTTGATGATTTAAAGGAACTAGTTTTAAAATTTAAGGCAGCTGTTAAAAAAGCGACAGGTAAAGATTTTCCTGTTGACCCATGGGAGCAGCTTTGGGGTGCTGTTTGTGCAGTATTTGACAGTTGGATGAACCCTCGAGCTATATATTATCGTCAAATTAACCAGATACCGGCCGAATGGGGAACAGCAGTAAATGTTCAGGCTATGGTTTTTGGTAATATGGGCGACAATTCAGGTACGGGTGTAGCTTTTACACGCGACGCAGCAACCGGTGAAAATGTATTTAACGGTGAGTATTTAATAAATGCACAGGGCGAAGATGTAGTAGCGGGAGTTCGTACACCACAGCAAATTACTAAAGAAGGTTCGTTGCGCTGGGCTCAGCTTGCACAGGTTTCAGAACAGGAGAGAGCCTCAAAATATCCTTCATTAGAGGAGGCTATGCCTATTGTTTACAAAGAATTATATGAAACGCAAGATAAGCTTGAAAAATACTTCAGAGCTATGCAGGATTTGGAGTTTACAATACAAGATGGTAAGCTTTGGATGCTTCAGACAAGAACAGGTAAACGTACCGCTGCTGCAATGGTAAAAATTGCCAACGATATGATAAAAGAAGGGTTAATTACCGAAAAAGAAGCAATACTTCGTATGGAACCCAATAAGTTAGACGAGCTTCTGCACCCTGTATTCGATATTGATGCAATAGTAAAGGCAAAGGTGCTTGCTACCGGTTTGCCGGCTTCACCCGGAGCAGCAACGGGGCAGTTGGTTTTTCATGCCGATGAAGCATCGAAATTCCCTGCTACTATACTTGCACGTATTGAAACATCGCCCGAAGACCTTGAAGGTATGGATATAGCCAAAGGTATATTGACAGCCCGAGGTGGTATGACATCGCATGCTGCAGTAGTTGCCCGCGGTATGGGTAAGTGTTGTGTGTCGGGTGCAGGTGAAATTGTAATTGATGCAAAAGCACGAACCATGAAAGCTCGCGGAGTGTTACTCAAAGAAGGCGATTGGGTGTCGCTCAATGGTTCTACCGGCGATGTGTACGAAGGGAAAATAAAAACCATTGACCCCGAACTTAGTGGCGACTTTGGAGCTATTATGGATTTAGCCGATAAGTATAGAAAAATAGATGTTCGTACAAATGCTGAAACAGAGCGAGATGCAAAAGTGGCTCGTGAGTTTGGAGCGCAGGGTATAGGTTTATGCCGTACTGAGCATATGTTTTTTGAAGGAGAGCGTTTGGTGCGTATGCGTGAAATGATTCTTGCAAATGATGAAGCCGGACGACGCGCTGCTCTTGATAAACTGTTGCCAATTCAGCGTCAGGATTTTAAAGATGTATTTAACACAATGATTGGTTTCCCGGTTACTGTACGTTTGTTAGACCCTCCTTTGCATGAATTTGTTCCTCACGAGGAAGATAACCAAAAAGCAATGGCTAAGGAAATGGGTATTACTGTTGAGGAAATAAAGGCTAAAGTGGAAGATTTACACGAGTTTAACCCTATGCTTGGTCACCGCGGTTGCCGATTAGGAAATACATATCCGGAAATAACCGAGATGCAAACACGGGCAATTCTTGAAGCAGCTCTTGAGTTAAAAGCCGAAGGCAAACCTACCTTCCCTGAAATAATGATCCCTCTTATTGGAACAGTAAAAGAACTTAAAATGCAGGAGAAAATTGTTCGAAGTGTTGCCGATATTGTATTTGCCGAAAAGGGTAAAAGAATAGACTATATGGTTGGTACTATGATAGAGATACCCAGAGCAGCATTAACTGCCGACGAAATAGCCGAAGTGGCTGAGTTCTTCTCATTTGGTACTAACGACTTAACCCAAATGACATTTGGTTATTCGCGCGACGATGCCGGAAAGTTTTTACCTGTATATTTACAAAAAGGGATATTGAAAAATGACCCATTCCAGGTTCTTGATCAGGAAGGGGTAGGTCAGTTGATAACCACCGGCATACAAAAAGGACGCTCTACAAACCCAATTTTGAAAGTTGGTATTTGTGGTGAACATGGAGGAGAGCCAAGTTCTGTTGAATTTTGTGTAAGAGCCGGTATGAACTATGTTAGCTGTTCTCCTTTTAGAATCCCAATAGCTCGTTTGGCAGCTGCTCAGGCAAGTATAAGGCAGAGTATGAGTTAAAAAACTCAATATTATGAAT
The DNA here is from genome assembly GCA_003250355.1 of Bacteroidota bacterium. Classification (GTDB taxonomy): domain Bacteria; phylum Bacteroidota; class Bacteroidia; order Bacteroidales; family SZUA-534; genus SZUA-534. The sequence continues at coordinate 6,712 of QKGS01000073.1, read as the reverse complement.
GTTAGAAAGCCTTCCCATAGTGGAAGGCTTTTTTTGTATTTAAATAAATCTCCCTATTTTGCAACCACATTACCAACTAAACAATTTATGCAAAAGCTTAACAATTTTTTATTATTCCTCGATAGTTATTTAGGTAGCCATACATGGTTTATAGTTTTATTGCTTGGTGTAGGAATTTTTTTTACTATTTACTTAGGATTTCCACAATTCAGGTATTTTAATCATGCTATCAGGATTGTAAAAGGCAAGTATGATAAGCAAGGAGATGAGGGCGATACTTCACATTTTCAGGCATTGGCTACGGCACTTTCGGGAACTGTTGGTACCGGAAATATTGCCGGTGTTGCTTTGGCAATTCATTTGGGTGGGCCGGCAGCTCTGTTTTGGATGCTTGTAACAGCACTTTTGGGTATGACTACTAAGTTTGTTGAGGTAACACTTTCGCATAAGTACCGCATTATCACATCTGATGGTACAGTTGCCGGCGGTCCAATGTATTATATGAAAAAGCGGCTAAATATTACTACAAAGAGTGGCAAAACTATAAAAACAGGTCATATTCTTGGTATATTATTTGCATTAGGAACATTGTTATCAACATTTGGTACCGGATGTTTGCCTCAAATTAACAGTATATCGAATGCTTTATTTTCAACATTTGGGATTAATAAAATATTAACAGGTGCTGTTTTAGCACTATTGCTTGGGTTAGTTGTTGTAGGAGGTATTAAGCGAATAGCAAAAGTAACATCGAGGCTGGTACCTATTATGGCAATAATATATATTGTAGGTGCACTTGCTGTTATTTTATATAATTACAATAATATATTACCTGCATTTGCATCAATATTTACTGATGTGTTTGACGGTACATCTGCAATTGGAGGTTTTTTAGGAGCATCATTTTCTTTTGCGGTACAGAAAGGGGTTGGGCGCGGATTATTTTCAAATGAGGCAGGGCAAGGGTCGGCTCCAATAGCTCACGCTGCAGCCAGAGCTCATGAGCCTGTTTCAGAAGGAATGGTGGCAATACTTGAGCCATTTATTGATACTATTATTATATGTACTCTTACCGGTTTAGTGTTATTATCATCGGGGGTATGGACAAAGAAGTTTGAAAATGAGTTTCATTTTGTTGATATGGAAGTTTTGAATGGTAATTATTCTCAAGATAATGATAATGACAAAAATATATTGTTTCAACACCTGAGTGGAGAGAAAAAAGTAGAGCTTTTTACAGGTAACCTGAATTGTGTAAATGGAGTAATAGATAGTGAAGGAGTTACAATTATGCATTCACGATCGGTTGCAGAAGGGATTAAGGTGTACTTAAATGAGGCTGTGTATTCGGGAATAATTGATATTAAAGAAGGTAAATATATAGGCAGTGAGTATCTTACTTTTTCGGGCAAATCATTGCTTCATAGCGCACCATTAACAGCCGAAGCTTTTAAGAGTAGCTTGTTTGGTAATTTTGGACAATATATAGTTTCAATAGGTTTGTTGTTGTTTGCATTTTCTACCGCAATATCGTGGTCGTATTATGGGAGCAGAGCTATGACTTTTTTATTTGGCATTAAATCGGTTGTTTATTACCAGGTAGTTTATGTAGTAGGTTTCTTTCTTGCTGCATTTACCGATACTACTATTATATGGTCAATATCGCTTATTACAATTGTGCTAATGACTATTCCTAACCTTTTAGGATTATTGTGTTTGCATAAAGAGGTTAAGAGTACTATAAAAAAGTATTGGGACGATTTTAGGGAAGAATTTCCAAGTTAGATAATACTTTTATAGCATCCTCAGTTCTAAAAAAATACGAATAAATACTTCTAATGTTTTTTATTCTTGCGCTTGGTTTTATTTTTCATCACGCTCCAGCCAAACTTTCCTATTCTCGTTCCCAATTCATAATAGTGGCCATGAGAATATGCAATGGGCATTGCTTTTGAAAGATTGAATGAATCGGTTTTTGGGTCTATGTATTTATTGTCGGCATGAACAGCAACTACTTCTGCCAAAAACATATCATGAGTTCCGAGTTCTTTTACTTCTGTAACTTTACACTCGATGTTTATTGGCGATTCCTTTATCATAGGAGCCGATACTATTGATGCTTTAACCGGAGTAAGATTCATTTCTTTGAACTTATCTACATTTTTACCCGATTTTACACCACACCAATCGGTGGCTTTTGCCAGTTCTTTTGTTGTAAGGTTTATGACAAATTCGCCGGTGTCTTTAATCAATTTGTGAGAGTGTCTGCTTTTACGAACCGAAATATAGCACATAGGTGGATCGGAGTTTATAGTTCCTGTCCATGCTATTGTTATAATATTATAGTTTTCAGGCTTATTACCACAAGTTACCATTACTGCCGGCACCGGGTAAACCATGGTTCCGGGTTTCCATTGTGTTTTGGGCATTGCTATTTCAATTTCCAAGTTCCAAGCACTGTGCTATTAAGTGCGGATAAACTTATATCACACTCTCTAGCCATATAATTTTCCGGAGTATACTGATTGCTCCTTTTTATACAAAGTACTTTCAACCTAAAGTTTATATTTTTTAAAGCCCGGAGAATCTATTTTTTTGTTTTTACCATGAAAATAAAAAAATATGGGATTCTTCAGGTGAAACAAAAATACCAATAAACCAGTAATTCGAAAAAATATTTAATTAGTACCTCGTTGGATATTTGAAAGCTGTACCAATACCTATAAAACAGATAAAGGGTGCAGTAAGTATAAGACTTACGATTAATTTGTAGATTTAGCTTACAGACAGCTTTATCCGAAAATAAACAATTCACCAGCTATAAATAAAGGATTACAGGACTTTTTTAATTAAAATGTAAAACTTTCGGATCAAAGTGCTATTTTGCAAAAAAATTAATCTTCAAATTATTTATTTGAGATTGTGTCCCATTATTTTTTAATACTACTTTAATTTCCAAGTCATCACTGCTAATTACCGGATCAACTATAAAATCACATTTTCCCTTATGATAGTTTTTTAACCCATTTTGATTCAGATGAATAAAGTACTTATGTATATAAGTAAAAACGTGACCATCAGAAATACGATTAATCATAATAATTATTTCTAATTCAGATGAAGGATTGTAATCATTCTCTGCTTCAACCTGTATTAGTGTTATTTTACTTAAATCAGGGATATCTTCATTCTTAAAAATATAAACACAATCGCTTTTTTCTTCATTAAGCTGAATGTGCGGAATATATATATCATCGGCAAGCATATAATTGTTTGTATCAACATTGTTTTTCCATACTAACCCTCTATACTGGTCATGGGTTCTGAGGAAAACAGTCCAAAACTTATCTTTATCCATATCAATCATATGAAGTATATAATTCTTATACTGATATGTCTGAATAATACTAATAGGTATAAAAGGTAATGATATAATCATTACAAATTTTGAAAACTTCACCTCATTCAAAAAAATTGCAAATGGAATAAAGAATATTGCATAATAATCTATATATACTCTTTGTCCATAACTACAACCATAATACCATGACCACCATGACGAAAGTATGTAAGTAAGTATTGAAAAAAAGCCGACCCAAGAAAAAAACTCAAAATATCTTTTATTCTTTAATAAAAAGAAGACACTTAATGACGCTAGAAAGATAATAGGAGTATATACATATAAACCTTTTCTATAACTAAACAATATTTTTAAGAAGTGTGGATTACTAAAGTCAAAAGATTCTCCTTGATATGAATAGATAAAAAAGTCTCCGGTTTGCAAGTACCAGACAAGAATCTGAATGAAAATAATTACCCCAAAAACAAATAAACCCAAGATTGTTTTATTATAAGACTTCATAAGGCTTCGAATCCCATAAATAAAATTCATATAGTCGCGGGCAATAAAAGGTAAGAAAAGAACTATCAAAATATTAATATTCCTTATAATAATAGCCAAACCTAATAATGCACACATTAAAATAAAAGATGAGTTCCTATTTGTTTTAAAATAGAGCCTGGATAAATACAAAAATGCAGTTATTGAAAAAAAAGAGTAGATATGACTAAAACTAGCATCATATGAAGAGTATGCCATAACCGATGTAGCTAAAGCAATCATAGACTGGCAAAAAATGATAATATAAGCTTTTATGTCATATAAATGCAATAATTTTCTAAGAAATAATAATCCACAAAACAAATAAAAAAAAGTTGCTATTTGAATAGCTTTTTGATATTGTTTTTGGAATCCATCACTATAACTGTTATCTGCCGTTGCAAATACTCTTGCGATAAAAAAGAAAGGCATTTGAAGTAATGCTGTTCCAACAGGGTATTTATTAACTATATGTGACCCATAGTTTGAATAAGCCCCACCTCCAACATTATTAATTCTTTCAAATTTCAATGAATCTATATCACTTTTTAAGTCTTTCCTAATTAAATCATGGTGAATAAAGCACGATGGTAAATAATCGTAGTACCCGCATCCATCCGCTCCAATAACCACATCCCCAAATCCAATAAAATATCTAATACAAAGGATTACAATTAAAATAATAATTGACTCCGGCAATATACTTTTCATAAACTGTAAGAGTTTAATCATATTGGCTAATTAGGTCTATTTTTTAGAATTGCTGTTTTGTAAAATTCGTTTTTACCTGTAACTACATATATTGAATCAACATCTTCAATAAGCATACTGCTTAACCATTTGTTCCTTGATTCTTCATTAGGATTATTCCAATAGTCGATATATGCCCCCGGACATGTTGAAGTATAACCATTCAAGACTATATTATTAGAATATTGACTAGCCAACATTGCATCAATATTATAGTCAGCTCCTCCTTTTTCTTTATTTATTGGTTCATATGATATTACAGCTCCATCAGGAATCAAGTCAAAAGTATTTGATAAAGGGATTATTTCTGCCTGACTTTTTGAAACAAGTGACCTGTATACTGTTTCTGGCTTAATGTAATTATCAAGTACAAAAAGTAGAAGAAAAGCGATAAATATTGGCATACTATATCTTTGAAACTTTTTTATTACAGTCAATACCAAAAAAGCTGTTGCCATAGCTGCATAAATAAGTTCAATATTAATAATTCTTGTTGTGGCTTTTATTGCACTATATCCCGGTAAAAAGTAAATTAAAAAATATAGTGAATCATTTTTTATCCTCAAATAAAGAATAAGTGTAATAAGACCTGATAGTATTAATGGGAAGATATACTTATTGGCAAATAGTTTTTTCTTTCGTGTAATAATTCGGTTTATGAATATTATAATGCATACTAAAACCGCTAGAGTAGTAATTCCTCCCATAAAAATCTGATGATCCCATGACGCAGGTATATCAATAGCTAGCGTGTCCATGAAATCCCAAAAAAAAGAACCATGCTTACTAAAAAAAAACGAACGTATAGTTGGGACAGAATGTAATATTGAGTTATATGCTTCCCACGAAGTGTAACTGGCCCTTTTAGAATATGGAATCATTAGTGGCAAAAGAATCCCTGCATTTATTATTGTGCCCCCAATTATCTTTGCAAGCCAGTTCAAACTAAATACTTTCTTAATACTTTTCCATTTAGCGATAAATGTGATAATTAAAAAAATGCTCAAGGGTATTGCAAGTAAAAATCCCAAATAAATGCCACAGTATATTTGGTAAACAAGGAATAGTATGGTGATGAATAAATATTTAGGTTTGAGTGTTTCAAAAAAGTAAACAGCCATTAAAAAAGCTAAAGGTATAGGGAAACGAGGGAATGTTTGCACGTGTGTTATCTGAGACTGTAAGGCTATTGAAAAAGCAAAAACCATTGCTCCTATAACTGCTGCATATTTATTGTTGGAAATTTTAGAAATAAATAAGTAGGCAAAAGAATAATTCAAAATACTCAATACTACAACCCAGCCTTGGTAAGCATTAAACTGATCAAGTCCCAGTAATCTAAAAAAAGAATATATTGGAGCCGAACCTAAAAGATTATCAGAATAAGCAATAATATTTGGTTCGGGATACATAAACGGAGCATTCCAAAAACCATGTATTTTTCCGGTAAAAAACCTATAAGTATGTTCTAACAGATAAAGATTAAAATGACCATCGCCACAATCGCCCGGGAAATATTCAAATCTTATACCGTTAATTTGTAGAGTAAAAAAAAGTAATCCTGTTGTAAGGCCTAATAAGAATGGTAATGAATTAGATACCTTTGAAAAATAAATCTTAATCATATTTATTTCCAATCATTAATACAGATAATCCAATCCTATAGCAAATAATTTTGTCGATAAATTTAACCAATGGTATAAATATATCAAAAAGCCTCATTTGCCCTTCAGGGATTGTTTTCTTTTTGAGTATTGTCCCTGATAAAAACCAACCAACTATTCCGGCAAAATTGAAGTATTGCTTATGAATAATATTTAAGTCAGCATTTTCAAATACAGAGCTTAATTGCTTTTTTGTATAACGTCTGTAATGACCAAGTTCGGAATCAAATTTATTATATAGCCATTTGTATGCCGGCACCAAAATTATAAGGGCACCTCCATCTTTAAGGAATTTTTTGCAATTACTGATGGCCAATGAGTCGTCCTTTATATGCTCTACAACATTCAATGAAAATACAGTATCGTATTTTCCAAAATGTAAAGAATATTTAACATCAAATTCCGGGTCAATTATATC
>QKGS01000099.1 GCA_003250355.1 Bacteroidota bacterium | reverse complement strand
GCGGGGCTACTTAGCATAACGCTATTATACGACCGGTGTTAGGGCTCCTCAATCAGCCCGTGGCGGCTCGTATAATGTCGCGTTATGTTAAGGTAGCTTTGGCGTTCAGGCGGGCTGTTGAATACTTTCAATTGAAGGAAAAAGTAAATCGACTATCTTGCCAATAATGGGATGTAAAAAGCTGCCATATTACTAAAAATACCTGCGTAGGGAAAAATGTTTTCCGAATCTGAAAGTCGTATATAAGAGGCGTTTAAGCGAAAAAGTTGGGTACAAGGATAAGTACCAATGGGACCTTATCCATAACCCGGAAACAATGTTGTTTGCGGTACTCGAAGAGGAGAGTGAGGGGGAGGCTCGAATAAACGGAAAAATCTTATCTATGACTTTTTCAGGCGCCTCTGACGAATGTATTGTATTATATGACGATATAACGCAAGCAGAAATCATTTCTCCACACTATGAATCAAAGGATAAGGAAATTATTACAAAGCCTGTAGCTTATGTTAAAGGCTCTCAATTGGAGGTAAGTTTGTCTTTCGAAATACTTGAAAATATTGAGAGTGATGATGATATTAAAATTAGAGGCAGTATTCCTGCTTTGAGCAGTAAAGATGATGACATTGAATATGAAATTCCCGAAACTACGCCTTTAAGATCCTCTTCGTCCGAAAGTAACACATATACTGTATCTAATCTTAAAAGTGGAGTAAATTTCCCAAATACAATAGAATATTATGATCCACTCAAGATAGTCTGGGAAATCTACGTTGATGGAAAATGGAAAAAGCTTTCAACTACGGAAGTGAAAATAATGATATTAAACATTAATCCACAATTGGGTGATGTCTTATTATTCGAGACTATTGCGGACATTGGTTGTCGAAATGCTTCAGGTTTAAGCGGAGAAGCGGAAATAGTAAGTGAAATTTGGAATGATTTCAAAAAAACAGGCAATTATTCTGTTCCGCAAGTAAAAAATGCTTCTGGAGATATATTAACGTATTGGAAAAATGGCGGCGACAATAATGGAGAAGGGCAATATTTGTCAGGATTATTAAAGAATAATAATGGCGTTTGTCGCACCTGGGCTGAGCTTTATTATTATGTACTTAAAGCACAGGGTATAAATAATATAAATATTTATGAAATACGAAGCAGATATACAAATATCGATGATGGATATGGAGGTAGCATATTCACAAAAAGTGTTCTCTTACAAGAAACTGCAGAAGGAATCCAACCAGAAGAATTCAACTATATTTGGGGGACATCAATGAACGGCTGTGAAGCAAACTCAATAAAAGCCTCTGGTCAGGGAAACCAAACTCCGCCATGTGAATTTAGCAACCATTTTGTTGTTGTATATAATAACGCTCAACTTTACGATCCTTCATATGGAACAGGACCTTTCATTCATTCTGACGAAAGTCTTGAACAAGAATCGGAATGGGAAGCTAATTCAGTGGGGGGATTTGTTGTAAGAGGTAAGATAAACCAAATCCTTGACGAAAATGTCGCCAAGGTTAATTCAAGTAGTAGAGAAGTAAGTATAAAATTATTTAAGTAAGGAAAATTATGATCAATTATATCAAATTATGTATGATTGTATTTTGGGGATTTTTACTTCAAAAAAATTCACTTTCTCAAACTATAAATGACAACTACATATTTATAAATAAATATGATACCATTGTTGAAATAAAACAAGGGAGCTTTCAATGCATAAAAATTGAATTAATAAAGAAACAAGAAGGAGCTAATTGTGATCTTTTATTGTGGGCTGACCTAAAAGGCAATACCCCCTCTGTTCGTAATTATAGTCCTTTAGTAACAGATTATTCGTATTCAGAACCAGATAGCCTAATATATATGGTAATTTTTCATCAAGAAGCCTTTACTTTTTGGAAGATAAAACCTGATGGCTCAACGAATACTGAGTATAAAGCTGCTATAAAAGCCGGCTATGAAGAGAATGTGGAATATATCAGGCAAAATACACTAAAAGTTGAGGAGCAAATTATTAGATTAAGCGATTATTTGAAACTAAAGGATGTGAAACTTTCTATTGTCGGCAGCAAACTTCTAACCGCATGTTATACGGAAAATAAGAAGATAATATTGTTTACCTACAGCTTCCCTAATAAGGAATGGGAGATAATCGAAAATCGTAAACTTACTGAAGAAGAGCTTAAGGATTTATCAATTTTTTAATCCCACGCTGCCCCCACATGGCGCAAGCGTCGCTCTTGTGCCCTAACTATAGGAAGCTATATAAGCTTTTTATTTCGAAGCGTAAGCCTGTTGGGTTTTATAATCCCGAATAACTACGAACCATTTTAAGCCCCCCCGCTCCCGCGCGTTTGTAACGCGTGGCCTCGAAGCCCCCACATGGCGCAAGCGTCGCGCTTGTGCCCTAACTATAGGGATATATCAGCTTTTTATTTCGAAGCGTAAGCTTGTTGGGTTTTATAATCCCGAATATAACTACGTACCATTTTAAGCACGACCGTTTTTTCGCTTTCCGGAAGTTTTTCGGCTTCCTTAAACTGAGCTAAAAGTTCGGCATCCTGCAGAGCCGTTTGGGCTTTTTCGTCGGCATTCCCGTTTAACAGGTAATCAACGGTTGTATTTAACACTTCGGCAAGCTTGTTCAGGGTATGCGCCGGAGGTTGTACGCCTTTGAGTTCGTAACGTCCGTATTGGGAATAAGAAACATTTATTTTTTGAGCAATGGCTGTTTGGGATAAACCAGATGCTTTCCGGAGTTCCTTCAATCTGTTTCCTAACGCCTCTATTTTATGGTTCATAAAAGAATTAATTAACACTGCAAATATAGCGTATATAAAGCATTTTAAGGGCATTTATGGTGCTTATTGTTAATATCTCATTGGAGTGCTTTGATGTATATTAATTCTTATATGAATTACTTTACTGCATAAATGAATTACTAAATTTTATTAACAATGCAAATCCCCGAAATAAAACGCCGCCTGCCCATACTCCAACTTTTAGCCCACTACGGCCTTACAATAGACAAGCACCACCACATAAAATGCTCCTTCCACGAGGACGACAAACCCAGCTGCCGCATCTACCCCGAAACGGGCACCTACCACTGCTTTGGCTGCGGCAAAACCGGCGATGTTATTCAGTTTATACAGGATTATGAGAAGTGCAGCAAACACGAAGCGATAAAGAAAGCCATTGAACTCATTGGTGAAACCCCCGCCACCACAAGCAGCATTGCAATGGGGATTGCAGCCACGGACTGCCGGGAGACTGAGAACTTTGCCGAACTTTTTGCCCGGCAACAAGAAAGCCTCCCGCGCAGCCCCAAGGCCTTGGAATACCTCAAAGATCGAGGCCTCGAAAATCTGAAAGAAGTGGGTTACAATACCGGCAAACAATGGCCCAAACTCAAACAGTGCCTTACCTTCCCGCTCAAAGATCAAAGCGGCAACATCACCAGCCTCTACGGCCGCCGGATAACGGAAAGTGGTGGATACAATGCGGAATTTGGCAAGCATTACTACAGCGAGCACCGCCGCGGCTTATATCCGAACTATCCGCCACCGGAAACCGAAATACTCATTATCACCGAAGCCATCATCGATGCCGCCACGTTACAATTGGCAATGAGTAATGAGCAATTAGAAATAAGGCATACTGCGGTGCTATCAGCCTACGGCACCAACGGCCTGACGGCCGAACACAAAGCCGCC